>CAZKFR010000046.1:0-16681 GCA_964552015.1 uncultured Rhodothermaceae bacterium
TCAGCCCTCCCTGAAGCCACCACCCGGACCCCGAGCCGGGAGCCTGCCCTCGAGCCGTACGCCTTCGCCTCGCCGGCCGAGTTGCTGGAACGCTCGACGAGCAAAGGGCGGTTCGTCCGCTGGCTCGCTCAGGATGCCTGGGCGCTGGTGCGCGGTGTGCCCTCGAAATACGGCCTGATGGCAGCCGGCGCCGGTGCCGGTCTCATCGCCCTCTCGCGTCTGGATGGCACCATTGCCGAGGGCCTCGACCCGTTGCGCAAAGTGGACGAACTGCAGTACACCGAGCCCCTGGGCAGCAAGTCGATCATGCCGGCCGTATCGCTGACCCTCTTCGCCGGCTCGTTGCTCACCGACGACGTACGCTTCCAGGATGCGGCCTTCACGGCCTTCGAGTCGGTCCTGTTCGCCACGATGATCACGAACACGCTGAAGTTTGCCACCGGACGGGCGCGGCCCTACCAGCGCGTCGGCCACGACGCGTTCCACCCGTTCACGTCGGGCTTCACCTCGTTCCCCTCCGGGCATACGACGACCGCCTTCGCCTTCATGACGGCCTGGTTCTACTACTACCCCGGCCCGCACACGGCCTCGCTGGTAGCGCTGGCCGGCGGCACCGCCCTCTCGCGCATGGCGGCCAACAAACACTGGCTCACCGACGTGCTGGCCGGCGCGGCCGTCGGCTCGGCCACCTCGTACATCCTCTCCCGACGTCACCAGCGCGAACAGACCGGCCTCCAGGTCCAGGCCGTGCTGGGCACGGGCCTCCTGGGCCTCCGCCTGACCTTCTGACCCACCCACCCGACAGGAGGAAGGCCTCGCCGGAACGTACGCCGGCGAGGCCTTTTTTCATGGGAGGCCTACGCCCCGGTGCCGGGGATCCCCTCGGAGATCGGCGCCACCGTGTGATGGTACATGCCCGGCACGGGTGGGTGAAACAACCCCACGGTGTTGTACGGGGCCAGCGCCCCCTCCAGCCAGGCCTCGAAGGCCTGCACATCGTTCGCCGACGCCCCCTCCTGCCGCATGCGGGCCAGCCGCCCGTGCGCCGCCTCGACGATCGCACGCAGCCGGGCATCCTCCGCACCGAACAGGTACCGCGCCGGATCGAACCCCTCCCGCGCCCGATCCTGCTCGTACGTGATGGTGGCGGCGAAATACAGCATGGTCGCTGCCGTGAACAGGCGAAAGTCCGGCAGGGCTTCGTAGCAGGCGGCCACCATCGCGTCGATCAGAGACAGTTCGGCGAACACGGCCTGCTCGTAGCCGACCAGGCGTTCATCCCAGGCGGCCGTGCCGGGGCCGGCCTCGAAGGCATGCAGGAGCCTCTCGAGGCCGCCGAGTGTGAACGCGATGCCGGTGCTGTGGAGCGGATCGACGAAGCCGGCGGTGTGAGGCAACAGCGCCCACGTGGGCCCGGCGGCCCGCGCCCAGCGGCGCTGCAGGCGCCCCGTAGCCACCAGGCCACCGGGCGGATCGACGATACGGGCGGTGGCCAGAAGTTCGGCCAGCGCCGGGTAGGTGGCCAGCCAGCGCTCCCAGGTAGCCCCGGCCGCTGCCCCCGAGCCGGCCGCGTGACGGCGTGTGTCGAGTACGAGGCCCGTGCTCACAATCCCGTTCCGGAAGCGAAGCATCCAGCACCACCCGCCGTCGAGGACGTGGTGCAGGGCCGCCTGATCGCAGGGAAACGGATGATCGCTCAGATCCGCACCCCGGGCAGCCAGACGCAGCGCCCATGCCGGCACGCCGGCCACATGGGTGTAGATGGCCCGGCTGTGCGTCCGGAACGGCGTCGTCCCGGCCGGCATACCCAGCGCCCTGGGCACCACGCCCGCCGCGCCGGTTGCGTCGAGCACGAAGGCCGCCTGGAGGTCCACGCCACCACCGGGGCTACGCACCCGCCATCGCGTTCCCTCCTGCGCCAGCGCCACCTCGACGCCCTCCCATAGCGGAATGCCCGCCGCACGCACCTCCCCGGCCAGGAAGGCATCCACCTCGGCGCGGTACCAGTGGGTGTCGCTCGAGGGCAGATCGCTGCTCGCGGCCACCAGCAGTTCGTTGGCATGATCGGCTCGCGGGACGAAATCCGTCCCCGGCGTATGGTGAAAGTAACTGAAGCCACGTTTGGCCCCGCACATCAGATCCGGGTACGTCGCCATCCAGGTGCCGTACTTCCAGAGGGGACGCAGGCGGGACAGCCCGTACCGGTCGCACAGGTCGCGGAGGATCATGTCCGCCACCGGCGTGGAGGACTCGCCGACGACGAAGCGCGGGTGGCGGGCCCGGTCGACGACGGCCACCCGGTAGCCCATACGGTCGAGCGCGAGGGCCGCCAGGCTCCCACCGAAGCCGGAGCCCAGAATCGCCACATCGACGCACGACGATCTCGCAGGGTGTGGGTCACGCCTCATGGTCCCGGCAGGCACACGCCACGGGCGGCGTCACCTGTTGCGTCAGGTTCATCGTATGCAGGCGGGCGCGGCGGGCCGGACCGCAGCGCGCACAGTCGTAAAAGCGCTCCAGGTCCCACAGATCCATGAAGACCCGGCCCCGGCCCATCCGCAGCCCGGCTTCCAGCACCGTCTCGATGGCCCGCATGGACGGCGGCGCGAACAGCCCCTGGCGCGCCAGACGCGGCATGAGCCCCGTATCCCCGCGCGTCGGTACCACGGCGCAGCACCCGGCCCCGGCGTCGAAGGCGAACCGGATCGACCGGAGCGCCCACACGATCCCCTCCTCGTCCGTGAGGAACGGCGGGCGCAACAGGATGAACACCCGCACGTCGATGTCCTCGTTGCGCAGGAACGTGACGGCCCGGGTGAAGTCATCGAGCGTCATGCGTTTGTTGAGGCGTTCGAGCACGGCGGGATGGGCCGTCTCGAGGCCGAGCGCCACCTCCAGCCGCCCGGCGAGGCGATCGCGGAAGCGGAGCACGTCCGCACCGCAGAGCCGGGGATGGTTCTCCACGATGACCGTCTCGAAGCCCCGCACCCGTTCGGCGATGGCGGCATGATCGGCCGGCGGGATGGCTCTGCGGTCGAAGAAGTTGCCGCTGTTGTAGAGCTTGACGTGGCGGGCCGGCGGGAGGCGTTCGAGCGCGTGGTCGATCTGTGCGGGGATCATGCCGGGCGCCACCGTCTCATCGGTCGTATGCCGCCAGAGGTCGCACATCAGGCACCGGAACGGACACTCCCGGTTCGTCAGAAAGATCGTGGCCACGGGCTCGACACGCCCGGCGGCCGCGTGCTCGTCTTCGACGAAAAAGGCATAGGGCCGGCGCGGATCCACCGGCGCCTTCGGCGGGCGAGCCGCCACGATGGCCGCGTCGTCGAAGCGAGGCGCGTGATCCCCCTCGGCGCGCCCCGGCCGGGCATCAGGCAACGGGTTCATACGACGTCCCCCGGCGACCGATGGGCCGCGTCCGGTCACGCTTCAAAGAGTTCACGGAAGGCGGCCCGGTAAGCGCGCTCCTGCTCGGGAAAGAGGGCCCGGAAGGCCCGCTCTTCGACGACGCCGTGCTGGAAGCGCCGTTTCTCGAAGACGGGCATGTCCATCCCGGTGACGGCTTTGATGCCGCGCCGGACGACCTCGCCTTTCAGTGCATAGAGGCGCTCGTGATCCCACCCCGTCAGTTCAATGAACGGAATGCCCTCGGCCACGGCGATGACCTCCGGGACCGTGTACGGGCTGAAGCTGCGGAAACCGTACTTTCGGGCAGGCGCGTAGGTGCGCACGTGCCCGCGGCTCAGCCCCCCCGTGTAGGTGAGCGAGTGCTTGATGGCCTCCACGCCCCACCCCTCGTGGTAGAGCATCAGGTTGTTGAGCACGCTCCGGATGGTCAGTTCGGGGTTTTCCTCGATCGGATAGTCCTTCAAGTTTTCGTCGCCGCCGTCGCCGTCGACGAGGTAGGCCCAGTCCGGGTAGCGCTGGCGGAGGGCACGGCAGAGGGCGAGCGTCATGGTGGCCGCCTGCACGTCGAGCGGCTTGTAGTCCTCGATAACGCGGATGGCCTCGCGGTAGTCCAGGTCTTCGAGGGCCACCTCCACGACCTCGAGGAACAGCCCGAGGCCGAGCTGATCGAGGAAGCGGTGGGCCTGGTCGGCATCCGGCCCGCCCGGCGCGGCCAGCGTGAACGCCTTCAGGCGGGTGGGCGCCTCGCCGCGCGCCAGCAGGAGGTGGTAGAGCACGAGAAACACCGAGCCGCTGTCGATCCCGCCGGAGAAGAGCACGCCGATGGGTTCGCGGGGCGGCAGGCGGTCGAGCCAGCGGTCGCACACGCGTGCCAGCGCCCCGATGTAGGCCGCTCCGATAGCGTCCAGGTCCGGTGGCAGCACCTCTTTCTCGGGCGTAAAGAAACGGCGGCAGGCCGGGTTCGGATCGGGACACCCGACGAGCTGCAGTTCGATGATGTAATGGGCGGGCACCATGCGCGTGTACGAGGGGTGGAACTGATCGTCGAGCCCCTCCTGCGCCAGAAAGTCGCGGATCTCGTCGATCCGTTCCGCCACGACCAGGCACGGCCCCTCGCTGCGCTTGGCCAGGAAATAGCGCATCGGCCGCCCGATGGACCGGGCCATCCGCACGGTGATGCCCTCCTTGTGGACGAGGGCGAAGTGCCCCTCGATGGACCGCAGCCGTTCGGCATCCCCGGCAGCCAGGGCCGCCTGCGCCTCGTCGGCCGTGACGTTGAGGAACAGGTTCGCTTCGGGATCGAGCAGGTTGACGAGGCGCTCTACGTAGGTCGTCTGATGCATCATCACGGGTGGGTTGGCTTCGCCAGCAACTACACCGTGCAGTATACGCCATCCACCCCGCTCTGCCAAGCGCCCGCCCCGCAGGGCGCCCCCGGGACCCATACCGTTCACTCGTAGCGCAGGGCTTCGATCGGATCGAGGGCAGCGGCTTTCCGGGCCGGGTAGAAGCCGAAGAAGATGCCCACGGCCGCCGAGAAGGCGATGGCGATGACGACCGTCTCGGGCGAGATGGCCGTGCTCCACCCGGTGAGCCGGCCCAGGATCTCGGAGCCGGCAACCCCCACGAGGATCCCGATCAGCCCGCCGACGAGGCTCATCACGATGCTCTCGACGAGGAACTGGGTCAGCACGTCGCCGCCGCGTGCCCCGATGGCCATCCGGATGCCGATCTCCCGGGTGCGCTCGGTCACCGAAACGAGCATGATGTTCATGATCCCGATGCCCCCCACGAGCAGCGAGATGGAGGCAATGGCAAAGAGCAGCATCGTCATCACCTCGGTCGTCCCCTGGGCGGCCTGGGCCAGGTCGGCCTGATTGCGCACCTCGAAGTCATCCTCCTCCCACGCGGCCAACCCGTGCGACTCCCGCATGATCAGGCGGATTTCCTCCTGGGCCGCCGGGATGTCGGCCGGCGACGAGGTGCTGGCCAGGATCTGGAAGATGCGGCTCCAGCCGCTGAGCCGGTTCTGAACCGTCGTGTACGGGGCCAGGATCACGTCGTCCTGATCGTTCCCCTCGGCCGTCTGCCCCTTCTCGGCCAGCACGCCGATGACCTGGAAGGGAACGTTACGGATGCGGATCTGCTGTCCGGTCGGATCCTCACCGGGAAAGAGTTGATCGGCCACCGTCTTGCCCAGCACGGCCACCTTGCGCATGGTCCGCACCTCGCTCTGGTCGAAGAAACGCCCGTAGACGAGCGGCCAGTCGCGGATGATCTGATAGTCCGTATCGACCCCGTTGATGGTGGTGCGCCAGTTGCCCTGCCCCCCCACGACCTGCGTGCGGGTGAAGACCACCGGCGAGACGGCCGAGAGGTACAGACTCTCCCGCCGCAGTTTCTCGGCATCGTCGAGGGTGAGGCGATTGAAACTGCCCGCGCCCCGGCTCACGCCGCCCTGGTTGCTGGCCCCCGGCGTGATGACGATCATGTTCGTGCCGAGGCTGTTGATCCGGTTCTGGATCTGCTCGCGGGCCCCCTCGCCGATGGCCACCATCATGATGACGGCCGCCACGCCGATGATGATGCCGAGCATCGTCAGCAGCGTCCGCATCTTGTTGCGGAAGATGCTCCGGATGGCCACACGCACCAGCGTCAGGCTGTTCATGGCGTCACCTCCAGCGGTTCGAGGGTTTCGAGATCGGCCCGGGCATCGCGCGGCGACGGCACGGGTTCGTCGCGGAGGATGCGCCCGTCCCGCATCTGCACGATGCGCCGCGTGTACTGCGCAATGTCCGGTTCGTGCGTAACGAGCAGGATCGTGATGCCCTGTGCGTTCAACGCCTGGAACAGGGCCAGCACCTCGATGGACGTGCGGCTGTCCAGGTTGCCCGTGGGTTCGTCGGCCAGGATGATCGACGGTTCCGTGACGAGCGCCCGGGCGATGGCCACGCGCTGTTGCTGCCCGCCGGAAAGCTCGGTCGGCTCGTGGTCGAGGCGATCGCCCAGCCCCACCCGTTCCAGCGCCGCCCGCGCCAGGGCCCGCGCATCCCGCGTGCGTCCCGAGCGGTCATAGAGCAACGGCAGTTCGACGTTCTCCAGCGCCGACGTCCGCGGCAGCAGGTTGAAGCCCTGAAAGACGAAGCCGATCTTCTGATTCCGCAGGTCCGCCAGCTGGCGTTTCGAGAGCCGGTCGACGCGCTGCCCGTCGAGGTAATAGGTGCCCGAGGTGGGATAATCCAGGCAGCCGAGGATGTTCATCAGGGTCGACTTGCCCGAACCGGAAGCACCCATCACGGCGATCATCTCACCGCGGCGGACGGTCAGGTCGACGCCCCGGAGGGCGTGCACCTCGGTCTTACCCATCCGGTAAACTTTCGTGACGCCTTCGACCCGGATGACCTCATCGACGGGGTCGGGCGCTCCATGCTGTGTCTTGCTCATGACTCCGGGCGCTGCCTGTTGATCCTGGACCAGGGAGCGAAGGATCAGAACCCGCCCGGCGGCGGCCGTCTCCCCTGATTGCTCTGGAAGGGGTTGGTCGTCCCCTCCTCCCCGCTCGTCCGCGTCACGCCGGCGATGACCTGCATTCCCTCCTCGAGGCCCGGCCCCGAGACCTCCGTATACTGACCGTCGGTCAGGCCCGTGCGCACGCGCAGCATGGCCGGCTGCCCCTGCTCGTCGAGGTACCACAGCGTGGCCACGTTGGCCGCCCGCCGACCGGCCGCTTCTCCGGCGGCCGACCCGTTGCCGCCGAACGCCCGCCCCGCTCCGCCGGCCGCATCACGCCGGCGTTCGGCCATCCGGGCACGTACCGAGTCGGGCAGGTTCTCCCGTCGCCGGGCCATACGCTCGCGCGCCGCCTGCATCATCGCCTCGGTCGGGCGGAAGCGCAGGGCCGCATTGGGCACCTTCAGCACGTCTTCCCGCCGGTCGATGATAAAGTCGACGGTGGCGGTCATGCCCGGCAGGAGCCATCCGTCCCGGTTGTCGACATCCACGACGACGGTGTAGTTGACCACGTTCTCCTGCACCTGCGACTGCAGCCTCACCTGGCGCACGGTGCCCGAAAAGGTCCGGTCATCGTAGGCCTGCACCGAGAAACGCACCTCCTGCCCCTCGCGGATGTGCCCGATGTCGCTCTCGTCGACCGAAGCCAGAATCTGCATACGCGCGAGGTCGTTGGCGATCAGGAAGAGCTGCGGTGCCGAGAAGCTCGCCTGCACGGTCTGCCCCACATCCACGTTGCGCTCGACGACCACGCCCGAGATCGGAGCACGAATGGTGGCGTAGCCCAGATTTCGCTGCGCCCGTTCCAGGTTGATCCGTGCCGACTTGACGGTGGCGCGGGCCACATCGTAGTTGTAACGCGCCTGATTGTATTCGATCTCGGTGGCGAACTGCTTCTCGTACAGATCACGGATCCGCTCGAACTCACGCTGGGCCTGTTCGAACTGCGCCTGCGCCCGTTCCAGGTTGGCCTCCGCCTCGCGGACGGCGCTGGCCAGCAGCGTGGTATCGATCAGCGCGATGACCTGGCCCTGCCGCACCCGGTCGTTGAAATCGACGAAGATTTTGGAAACGATGCCGGACACCTGCGTGCCCACCTGCACGGTGGTGACGGCTTCGAGCTGGCCGGTAGCCGACACGACCGCCTCCAGGTCGCCCCGCTCGATGGTGACGAAACGGTAGGGGTTGACGTCTGCCTGGCCGTCACGGCCCACGAGCCACCAGCCGGACCCGGCCAGCACGAGGACGAGGACGAGGATCAGGATTTTCTTCATGGCCTCAGGGATGTCAGGTCCGGATCAGCGTTCGGGCGGTCCGTCGGGCGGGCCTTCGGGCGGGCCGGCCGGGGCGCGTTCGAAACGGTGCCCGGGCGGCGGCCCCATGCCGGGTGCGGGACGGCGACGAAACATCCGTCGGTCCCGTTCGAGCCACCGTTCGAGCCGCTCTTTCTGCGCGGGAGTCAGCAGGCTGTCCAGCGCGGCCCGGGTCGAGTCGATGACGGCCCGGTACTCGGCCTGATGGGCCCGTCGCAGGGTGCTCAGGCGGCGCCCGGCGTCTTCGAGCACGTCCCGGATCTGTTGCCGCTGCGCCTCGTCGACCGGCTCGATGACGCGCTCCAGGTGCATCGAGAAGCCGGCGGGACGCCCCAGTTCACGGAGTTTTTCGAGACGGTGGTTGTACAGGGCACTCGCCCCCAGCGCCCCCAGCGCCACACCGACGAGGAGGGTCACGACGAGGATGAGAGCCGAGCGTGTTCGCGCTTTCATGGGTTGATTTCGGCGGATGAAAGTTCCAGTTCGTAGGCGCTCGTGAGCGTTACGGGCGGCAGGCCCAGCACGGCTTCGGCGGGGGAACGCTCCGCGTCCTCCACACCATGGGTGACGTTGTAGGCGGCGAGCAGGAGGATCAGCGCCATGGACGCCACCAGCACGGGCCGGAACAGGGCCGCGAGCGCCTCGGCGAAGATGTCGTCCCGGCGCGGGGCTGCCGGCGGCTGGAGGTGCTTCATGAGCCGGTCGGTGAAGAAGGGGCGCAGGGCCTCCCGGGCGTCCTCCCGCACCGTGGCCCGGAGCGTGCCCCGAAGGGCACGGAGGCGCTCGCAGTCCTGCCGCAACGCGGGCGAGGCTGCCAGGCGACGCTCCCAGTCCGCCCGTTCGTCGGGCGTCATGGCGCCCTCGAGCCAGCGCAGCATCTGTTCGGTGTCGTGTTTCGTCATGGCGTCCGGCCGGTCGGTATCGCTCCTGTGCCGGAGGGATCGCCCTCCAGGTAAGGAGCCAGGTGGTTCTGTATTTTCTTCAGGGCCCGGTTCAACCGGGAGAGCACCGTGCCATAGGGAACCCCGAGCATCTCGGCCGTCTCCTGCGTGTCGTACCCTTCGAGGAGGCGGAGGACGACGACCGCCCGGTGGCGGGGTGAGAGCGCCTCCAGGGCGCGGCGCACGAGGGCGTTCCGTTCGCTCTGCTCGATGTCTTGCTCCCCGTCGCGCCCCGGCTCGGGCAGGCGCACGGCTTCGTCGTCCCGGCTGATGAAGCGGGCCAGGCTCCGCCGCCGGCGGCGGAGCACGTCGAGGGCCCGGTTGATGGCGATGCGTTTGAGGTACGTACGCACGCTGGCCTCCCCGCGGAAGTCGCCCATCGCCTCGTAGAAGCGGATGAAGGTATCCTGCACGACATCATCGACATCCGCACCGGGTCCGAGCATCGCCACGACCGTGGCGGCGATCTCGTCCTGATAACGTTCGACGAGGACACGGAAGGCCTGCCGGTCCCCGGCACGGGCCCGGGCCAGCAGGTCCCGGTCGGCATCGTCGTTTGGACGGGTCGGCGTCTCAGGCACGGCGGTCAGCGTCATGGCGTCCCTCGCATCGAGGCGCGGTCGGCGGCGGGGTACCGGGTGCGGCATCCATGCTCCGGCCGCACCCGGCACCCCGGCCGGCCTTACCGGCGCGGTCCACCCCGGCGGAATCCCGGGCGGTCCGCCCCGGCGTGTCCATCGCGCGGCCGCATCATCCGGCGAGCCAGCAGGTGGTGCAGGGCCACGATCTCCTGCTGTTCCTCGGTAAGGATCTCGGCCATCTGGTCGCGGTGCGCCACACGCAGGGCCTGGAGCCGTTCGTGGAAGGCTTCACGGTCCAGCGTGCCATCCCGCACGGCGGCCCTGAGGGCCTCGTGCTCCTGCCGGTGCTGCTCCGCCAGCGCCTCCAGCGCGGCCTGCTGGGCTTCGGTCAGCCCGAGCGCCTCGGCGCGGGCCGCCAGGGCCTCCTCGCGGTGCTCCCGGAAGCGTTCGAGGCGATCCTGGCGGGCCTCCTCCAGCGCAGCCCGCTGTTCGTCCGTCAGGATCGCCGCCACGTCTTCACGGTGCTGCTCCCGGAGCGCCTCCCGCTGCTCGTCGAACGCCTCGCGCGTCAGCGTCCCCGCGGCGAGTTGTTCCCGCAACGCCTCCATCTTTTCCCGGAAGCTCGTGTGGAGCGCTTCGAGCGCCTCCCGCTGCTCGTCCGTCAGCGACGGCAGGTTCGGGCCCCGGAATCCATGCTCCGGCCGCGCCCCACGCTCCGGCTTCATCCCCGGCCCGCGTTGTCCCCGGCGTCCGGGCCGCTCGGCGTCCGGCGTGTCGGGCGCCTCGTCCCGGGCCCGGGCCATCCACTCCTGCAGCCGGGCGCGCTGGGTTTCCGTCAGCGTGGCGTGCAACCGCGCCGCCACCGTCCAGAGCGCGCCGGGCTCCCGCACCTCGGCCGGCTGCCCGGCCAGCACCTGGCGGATCGTCTGCACCTGCTCGTCGGTCAGTTGCAGGTCGGCCTGCAGCGCGGCTTCCGGCGTGGCCGTCGTGGCCTGCACCGGCTCGTCGTCCGTGACGGTCTGCGTCGTGTCGCACCCCACCAGCACGAAGGCCAGCAACAGGGCCGTCACCAGACCTCCGCGCAGCCAGTTCATTCCTTGTTTCATGGCGTCCTCTCCCGGATGGTTCAAGGGTTCTTTTTCGATGGTACACCCCCTAGACGCCGCAGCCGTCGCCCACATTCCATCCGGTCCCGCGCACGGAGGTCCTCAGACGCCGATGATCTGGAAGCGCGAGCCGACCGTGGGGTCCTTCTCCACCTCGATGCGTACCGGGAACGCCTCCTTGAGCTGATCCAGATGGGTGATGACGAGGATCTTGTCGAAGTCGTTCTGAATGGCCTGGATGGCCTCCACCATGTTCTCGACGCCCTGTTCGTCCTGCGTGCCGAAGCCTTCGTCGATGACGAGGGTGCGGATTCGGACGCCGCTGCGTTCGGCCAGCAGCTGCGCCAGGGCGATGCGAAGCGCGAAGTTGACCCGGAAGGCTTCGCCCCCGGAGAAGGTCTCGTAGGGCCTCGGCTTGCCCTGCTCGTCGGTGATGATGATGTCCAGGGTTTCGCGGGTGCCGCCGCTCTTTTTGTCCTTGAGGGTTTCCAGGCGGATGCTCATGCGCCCGTCGGTGAGCCGGCCGAGGAGCTCGTTGGCTCGTTCCTCGATCTCGGGCAGGGTCTGTTCGATGATGAGCGACGGGATGCCATGCTTCCCGAAGGCCCGGACCAGGTGCTGGTAGAGCGCTCGGCGGTCTTTCGCGTCGCGGAGTCGTTCGCGCTGTTCGCGGAGGGCGGCCCGGTCCCGTGCGGCCTGTTCGAGGCGCGACTGGAGCTCGCCGGAGCGTGTCTGCAGGTCGGCCAGCCGACGTTCCGCCTCGGCACAGGCCCGTGCCTTCTCCTGCTGTTGCCGGATCAGTGCCTCCCGCCCGGCCAGGGAGGCCTCGATCTCTTTCAGACGGGTTTCCTGCCGGGCCTGTTCGTCCCGGCTCCGGGCCAGCCGGTCCTCGATCCGGGCGACGTCCTCCTTCCAGGCGGCGCGGTTCTCGCGGGCGTTGAGCAGTTCCTTCATCCGCTCGCCGGCCTTCTCCAGCGCCCTCAGGCCCCGGCGAACCTCTTCCAGTTCCGCACGGTCGAAGCCGATCCCGTCCCGCTGTTGACGCAGGGTCCGGAGCCGTTCCTGGAGGTCACCGAACAGGCTCCCGTCGTCGAGTTTCCGGCGCAGCGCCTCCTCGTCGGCCGTCTTCTGGGCCAGGTTTTTCGTCAGCTGATCCCGGCGTCCGGCCAGTCCTTCCAGGCGTCGCACGCGCTCTTCGAGGTGATCGACGCCGGCCGCTGCCTCGCGCAGCTGCTCGAAGGCGGCCTCGTCGAACGGGAGCGCGTCGCGGCGGGCGCGGAGACGGGCCAGACGCTCCCGGAAGGCTTCGCCGAACGCCTCGGCTTCGAGGGTCTGACGCAGCCGGGCCACCTCCTGACGCCGTCCCTCCAGCGCGTCCCGCTCGGTCCGGGCCCGGCGGAGCTGTTCCTCGACGCGGGCTCGTTCGGCCTCGTGCCCTTCGAGCGATTTCAGCGTCTTTTGCAGGGCCAGGTAGCGCGCGCGCAAGGTGTCGCGCTCGGCAGCCCGCTCCGTGAGCCAGTGCGTCATCTCCTGCTGCTCGGCGGCCAGGCGTGCGAGTTCGGCCCGGTACCGTTCCTCGATCTCCCGGCGGTGCTCGGGGGTGAGGGGTGTCCCGCAGGTGGGGCAATGCTCTTCCTCCAGGCTGAGCAATCGCTCCAGGGCGGCTTCCTGCTCCTTCACGGCCTCCCCCAGCGCCGCCTGCCGCCCCTCCCGCTCCTTGATCTGATGACTCAGGGCCTCGCCCTGCTGCCGGATCTCTTCCATCTCGGCCTTCAGCTTCGCCAGGCGCTCGGCCTCGGCGTCCAGCTCCCGCATCCGTTTCGTGAGGGCTTCTACGTCCGGCATCGCCTTCCGGGCCTTGTCGATCTCCCGCTCGAGCGCCTCGATACGCCCCCGCAACGTCTCGCGCTCGCGCAACAGCGCCTCCTCCGCCGCCCGGATCGCCTCGTCGAGCGCCTGCCGCTGCTCGGCCACCGCCTTCATCTTCAGGAACCGGTTGCGGTCAGCCCGGGCCTGCTCCAGCCGGCGCCGTGCCGAGGGCAGTTCCGCCAGTTCCGCGTCCAACCGCCCCAGGTCCTCCTGCATCGCCTTCCGGTCCACGGCCAGCGCGTGGAGCTTCTTGTCCACCTCGCTCCGCCGGTCGGAGAGTTCCGCCTCCACCCGCCGTATCTGATCCTCGATGCCCATGAACAGGTCCTGTTTCTCCAGGAGCGCGTCGTAGCGGGCTTTCAGCTGCTCCAGGCGCCGGTAGTCCCGTTCGATCGCTTCGCGCTGTTCAATGAGTTCGTCGGCTTTCTGGATGCGGGCCAGCAGTTCACGGCGTTCTTCCTCGTCGGCCCGGCACCGTGCCGCCAGGCTGTCCAGCGACTGCCGGAGCGTCTCGGCCTCCCGGTGACGGGCCTCCAGCGAGGCCAGCCGGGTGGCTGCGCGCTTCTCTTCCTCACGCAGCCCGGCCAGCTCCTGCTCGACGGCCTTCAGGGCTTCCAGCACCCGGGTGTGCTCTTCTTTCCAGGCAGGCTCATCGGCCAGCGCGTGCTTGAGGCGTTCCACCTCGGCCTCTGCCAGGCGCATCGCCTCCTCGGCCCGTCGCACGCGTTCCCGGGCCAGTTCGGCCAGCCGGTCGTAGCGCTCCAGGTTCAGGATCCGGGCCAGGATCTGCTTGCGCTCGGAGGGTCGCTTCCTCGTGAACTCGTCCGAGCGTCCCTGCAGCAGAAAGGCCGAGTTGATGAACGTCTCGAAGTCCAGCCCCAGGATGCCATGGAGCACCTGCTGCGTCTCCCGGATCGAGGAGGCCGTCAGCGGGCGGTAGGTCGCCAGGTCGGGGTCGTAGACGTGCACCTCCAGGCCCGGCTTGGTCGTCTTGCCCGTCTTCGACTTCTCGTACCAGCGGACCACGCGGTAGCGGGTTCCCTCCAGGTCGAAGACCAGCTCGACCTGCATGCGCGTCGCCCCGATCCGCAGCAGGTCATCGTCCGGCTTGCGGCTGTCGGAGGCCTTGCGGGCCTCCCCCCACAGCGCCCAGGTGATGGCATCGAGCAGGGCCGACTTCCCCTGCCCGTTCCGCCCCGAGAGGCACGCGACATGGAACTGTTCGAAGTCGAGATCGGGCGCCGCCGTACCGTAACTGAGGAAATTCTGGAGGCGAAGAGAGACGGGAACCATGCGTTCGAGGACTACCGGTTGATCATCCTTCCCGGCAACGACGATCCGGGCGACGGGATCCCGCCGCTCCCCGCAAAGCTGCGCCACATGGTGCCGGAGGAAGGTGTCAGGGCGTCTGGCCCTCCCGTTCCGGCGCCGGCGCGGCGACGCCCCGTGTCTTCACGACGACATGCCCCTCGGTAAGGGTACGGTGGACGGGACACCGGTTGGCGATCTCGAGCAGACGGGCGCGCTGGGCTTCCTCCAGGTCCCCGGCCAGCTCGACTTCCCGCTCGATCAGGTCGATCTTGCCGTTGACGGTTTCGTCCAGGCCGCAGCCGCAGTCGCGGGCATGCACCTTCTGGTGATGCAGGCGCACGGTGACGGCCTCCAGCGGCCATTTCTTGCGGTCGGCGTACATGCGTAGCGTCATGGCGGTGCAGGCGCCGAGGGCGGCCACGAGCAGGTCGTACGGCGAGGGCCCGGCATTCGCCCCGCCCACCTCGCGCGGCTCGTCGGCCACGAGCGCATGTCCGTTGGCCAGGATCTCCGTGCGATAGTGGGCGCGGTTCAGGTGAGCCACGATGCGGTTGTCGGCCGGGTCGGGGTGCTTCCGGTCCGCCTGCCGGGCTCCGACGTACCGCCGTGCCCATGCCGCGATGACGGCGCCGGCATAGCGGGCATCCTCGGCGTTCGAGAGCAGGTGGTCGGCCTGGTCCAGCGAGACGAAGCTCTTGGGATGACGGGCCGCCTCGAAGATACGCGCGGCATTCTCGATCCCGACGATCTGGTCCACCGGCGAATGCAGGATCATCAACGGCCGCCCCAGCTCGCGCAGCACCCGGCGGACGTTGTGCTCGCCCAGATCGTCGAGGAAGGCTTTCCGCACGGTGATGGTGCGCCCGCCCAGGGTCACGCGGGCCACGCCCTCCTGCCGGATCGCTTCCAGGTGCCCGGAAAAGAGGTGCCGGATGTGCACGGGGTCGTACGGCGCGCCGAGCGTTGCCACGGCCCGGACGGTGTCGAGGCGGGCGGCGGCCTGGATCACGGCCGCCCCCCCGAGCGAATGGCCGATCAGGATCGCCGGCGGCGCATGGGTTCGCGCCAGAAAGGCGGCGGCATCGAGCAGGTCCTCGACATTCGACGAGAAGGTCGTCTCACTGAAGTCCCCCTGACTCTCGCCCAGACCGGTAAAGTCGAACCGGAGGACGGCAATGCCTTCTTCGGTGAGGGCTTCGCTGAGGTGGCGCAGCGCCCGCAGATCTTTTCCGCAGGTGAAGCAATGCGCCAGCAGCGCATAGGCGATGGGCTCGTCGTCGACGGGCAGGTCCAGACGGGCCGCAAGCCGTTGCCCGTCCCGGTTTTCGAAGGTGAGTCGTTCGTAGTGCATCCGCAATGAGAGGTTAGATCGCAAAAGGAGTTGGACCGGTTTGGTCCCGCCCGGGCGTGAAACGTTTCAGCCGCCGCCTCCGGACCAGGCCAGGAAGCCGCCTTTATGATGGCCTTGCCGGCCCCACCGTCCCTCCCTCGTTCTGGAGCAGGTCACGTGGATGAATCCCCTGACGGGCCGCAAGCACCTTCTGGTCATACGTCACATGGGGGATACCGAGCCACTGACCCAGCGCGGCATACGTGGCATCGTACGCCGTCAGATCGTGCGTGACGGCCAGGCGCAATATGTGCTCTGCCGGAGGGGCCTCGACAACCGCTACGAGCTTCCGAGCGGCTTGAAAACGCCGGAGGGCCTCGTCCCGGCTGAATGTCCCCCGGCGTACGTATTGCCACATTACGTTGAGGAACTCGCTCTCCCAGAGCGGCGGTACGAGCCAGACAGCGTCGTGTTGGAAAAGGGCACGCGCCTCGGGCGTGCAGGCACCCTCCACCTACAGATAAACCGTCACATTGACGTCGGGAACGATCATTCGCGCCCTTCCTCGATCCAGCGTCTCAGCGTTTCGGGCCCGGGAGCCCGCGCCGTAGTTTCCGTCCGCAGGCGATCCGCTTCTCGTAGCAGGGCCTCGGCTTCCTCCGGCGTTCGATGGGGTATCACCAGAACGTGTACGCCCCTCCCCTCTTCAACCGGAACGTCGACCGTAACGCGGCCCCTTCGGACCACGGCGTTGATCTGGATGGCATTCATGGCACTTCCGACAGATTTTTCGAACGTTTACGAGTTGTGCCCCTGTGGGTTCGTTCAGACAGAAAATGGACTCTGCACGAAGCACGTCCTCGTTCACGATCGTCCCGCCCGGGTGTGAATCGTTTCAGCCGCCGCCTCCGGTCCAGGCCGGGGCCCAGTCGAGTTCGAAGGTCCAGGTAGCCGTCGGTCCGCCGCCGGGCGAATAGGTGCGCTCGGCGACGGTCGTCCGCCCGTCCGAGCGCACCAGGATGACGGTGGAGACGCGGGTGCCATAGCCGGGGGCGCGGATGAAGATGCACGAGAGGGCGCGCTCCCATTCGGGTGCCAGGCCGGTCGCGGGTAGCTCCTCGTCGGGTGCCGGGGTGTCGTCGGCCAGCAGATCGAAACAGGCCTCCAGATCGGGCTCGCCCTCGGACAGTCGTTCCTCCAGCAGCGTCCGGGCCCGGACGACCTTCGGCCAGGGCGTGTCCAGCCGGGCATTGCTCAGCCCGTAAAGCCCCGGCGCCAGCACCTGCCGCCCGCACCGGTTGGAGAAGTAATG
>CAZKFR010000046.1:16781-18703 GCA_964552015.1 uncultured Rhodothermaceae bacterium
AGCAGGTCCGGCGCATCCGGCCAGAAGTGCATCGGGGCGGCGGGGCGATCCAGAAACTCATCCCGGTTACCGGCAAAGATGAACGGATACTCCGGGTGCTGGCGATAGCTGAAGACGATCAGGCACATGGGGCGCGCTCACCCGCCCGAGGGGGCGGCCATCCGGCGGGTCGCCGTCATGGCAAACGTTCCAAACCCTTCGACGTCGACCTCCCCGGTCATCGTATCGCCCGAGAGGGTCGCTTCCCCTCGCAACGGGGTCTCGCGTCCCTCGATGTTGACCCGCGCAACAAAGGAGAAGACGTCTCCCTCCAACCGGGCCTCCTCGAGGGGCACCGTCTGTCCCAGCACGTCCACCACCATCCGGCCGCCCAGGTGTCCGTCCTCGAAGGTAATGACCAGCGTGCCGGGCGCATCCCCCTGCGGCGTATTCTTGACGACGTAGGCCCAGGTTCCCACGACGGCGGGCGTCCGGGCGCTCTTGCCGAGCATCCCACACCCACTTCCCAGCAAACCCACTACCAGCACCAGCGTCCACCAGCCCCCACGATTCCGTTTGTTCATATGCTTCTCCGAGGTTGAGCGAAACGAATCGGCTGGCGCAATTTCCCTCATTTTCCTGCCGATTGCAATGCCGGGTGTCGCAGGCTCACGGTCGGGATCGCCCGGGTTCGTGCTTCACGACGGCCAGCAGCCAGGGCGGGCGGTTCGGACGGTTGAGCAGGTCGTAGCGGGTCGCCAGGTACGCGTGGGCGTCGAGGCGGGCCGCCCAGGCCCGCACGGCGTCGGCCTCCTCGGCCCCGCCCGGATGCCCGGGATAGACGACCACCGCCAGCACGCCGCCCGGACGCAACACGTCGAGGGCGGCATCGAGCGCCGGGAGCGTGGTAACCGCCGTCGTGATACGACCTTTATCCCCGCCGGGGAGATAGCCCAGGTTGAACATCACCGCGGCCACTCGCCCCTGTACATGGGCCGGGAGCACCTCGCGCAGGGCCTCGTGCCCCCGGGCAAAGAGCGTCACCTGATCGGACAGGCCCGCTCCGGCCAGTCGCGCCCGCGTACGGCGGATGGCTTCCTCCTGCACGTCGAAGCCATACACATGGCCGTCCGCACCCACCTGCCGTGCCAGAAACACCGTGTCATGCCCGTTGCCCACCGTCGCATCGACGGCCACGTCGCCGGGTGTGAGCACGGCGGCCACGAGTTCTTTTGCCCGATCCAGCGGCCTGACCAGCATCGTGGTTCCTCAAGCCTCCATGATTCCCCGATAGACCACCGGGCAGGGCGTGAGCCGGCAGGCCCCCTCGTGATACCGCGCCAGCACCGCGGCCGCGTCCTCGGCCGTGGCGCCGAACGCGACGACCCCGTCTTCGTGCCCTTTCATCACGAACAACCCGAGTCTCCGGGCCTGCGTTTCCCGAAACAGACGGGCCACCTCGGCCGCCATCTCGGGGGAGCCGTACGGCACGTCGGGGCGCGTCGCGGGCACGCCGAGCGTACGGGCCTGCTGCCAGATCTCCGGGCTGTGTACGTGAAACACCCACCGCACCTCTGCGGCGGCATCGTACACGGCCCCGTGCGTCATCGCCTCGGACGAGGGGAGGATCGGTCCGGCGGAAACGACCCGGTTGTGCGCCGGATCGTACGCCTCCACCACGGCGAAATGAGCCGGGGCCAGCGCCGGCAACCCGCCTGTCTGGGTACCCGTAATCACGAAGCGACGACGTCCCGGCGGGCGCTCCAGCGGCCCCAGCCGGCGGCTGACGTTGCCGTAGCCCGCCCCTTCGTATCGCGCCGCGTCCTGTCCGACGAGCCGTGCCTCCCAGAGCGTGCGCCGCCAGGCAGCCAGCTCACGTACCTGGCTCCAGAGCAACGGCGGCCCGGCCCGGTGCTCCACGACGAACTTGATGACGCCTTCGG
>CAZKFR010000046.1:18803-21471 GCA_964552015.1 uncultured Rhodothermaceae bacterium
GATCTTACCGAGAAAATACGGCAGCATCTTCCGCCACGTCGGCCAGTCGTGCGGCATGTCGTGGCCCCACAGATCCAGTTCGTGCGGGATCCCCTTCGTGTGCAGGATCCAGGAGAAATGCTGCGAGGCACCCGGATTCTCGTAGTTCCCCTGCCCCGTCGCCAGGATGATGCGCTTCCGGCGAAGCTGGTTCAGGATGTATTCATCCTCCAGGTTGGCGACGTAGTGGACGGGAGAGTTGAAGTACACGTCCTCGTCCCAGTAGCCCCGGGTGTAGTCGGTCAGGTCGTACGACCCGCTCATGCCGATGGTGCCGGCAAACAGGTCCGGCCGGCGAAACAGGCTGTTGACGGCATGCAACGCCCCGAGGGAGGCCCCGGCCGTCACGATGGGCACCGCGCCACGGCAATCCGAGTGGATGAAGGGCACCACCTCGTCGGCCACGTAGGCGTTGTACTGCTGGTGCCGGATGGCCTTGTGGCGCGGGTCCATGTGGTCGTTGAGCCAGCTCTCCCGGTTGATGCTGTTGATCGAGTACACCTTGCACCGGCCGCTCTCGATGTGCGGCGCGATGGCGTCGATCAGGTGGAAGCGCTCGTATTCGAGAAAGTCGGCGGCGGCCGTCGGGAAGAGCAGGACGGCGTATCCGTAGTGGCCGTACGCCACGATCTCCATGTCTTTGTTGAGGCGGGGGCTCCACCAGGTATGTATTTCCCGTCGCATGCGTGCTTGGTATCAGGCTGTTCGTAGCAAGGTCGAAATGCAATGCGCGGCCGCGCTCCCCGTCGGAACGCAGGCCGCGCTGTCCGAAAACTACACCCTTTCCGGAAAGGCTACGTCATTCGAATATCAGAATTTGTCGAATTCAGGCGTCAATCGTGCCGTGCGGCACGGTGCAGGGCCTCGAGATCGTCGTAGTCGACGGCCTCGAGCACGTCCTCGAGCACATCGTCGTCGAGGTCCTCGCCGGTGAGTTCGTAGCTGACGACGAAACGGTCGGCCACGATCACCTCGGCCTCGAACCGGTCCGGCCCGTGCCGGCGTTCCAGCTTCTGATGGGCGGGGTAGCCGCGGTACGGGCGGGTGTACTCGAACCCGTCAGCTCCTTCGCGGTCGATCTGCACGTCGAGCCAGTCGATGCCGGCACGCGCGATGCCACGGAGGGTGCCCAGGTCCACGATCGTCACCTTCAGGCGCCGCCCGCCGCCCTCGTAGACGGCCTCCACCGACGCCACCCGGATCCCCAGGGCACCGGCCCGCTCGCCCTCCACGTCGACCTGCCGCAGGCCGTCGATGCGATCCGGGAGCAGGTCACGGAGCTTGCGCCAGTCGACCGGCTCGACCCCGTCGCCGAGGTCCTCGACGACACCGGCCACCTGCTCCCCGAGGCGCCGCATCTGCTCGCCCAGTTCTTCCACCGCCTCCTCCAGCGGACGGCGGTCTTCCGGGAAGGCGTCTTCCCACGCTTCGAAGGCTTCGTCGCGTGCTGCGCGGGCACGGTCCCACGCCTCCTCGATACGTTCCCGCTGGTTGCGTTCGAGCCGCCGCCGCTGTTGTTCGGCCTCACGCCAGGCCTGCTCGGCGTCGGAGCGGGCCTCCTCGGCCCTTCGTCGCGCCTCGCCGGAGGCGTCGCGGGCGGCTTCCCGGGCGGCCTCGGCCATGGCCTCATACCGGTCGGCGGCCCGCTCCACCGCCCGGCGCGCCTCATCTTCCGGACCGCCACAGGCCGCCAGTACGAGCAACAGCCCGGCCGCCATCAGCATCCATCGTTCCATAGTCCTCCTCTCGAAGGGTCGTTGCCGTCTTACACGGCCCCCGTAAACACGCGGTGCCTTCCCCGTCTCTACGGAGAAGGCACCGCTTTGTGTCATCGAGGAGGACGTCACTTCTCCATCGTGACCATCGTCTTCGTCGTGAGCACGAGCGGCCAGGTCATGGCCCCGTCGTTGACCACCATGTCGCCGGAGACCTCCTGCTCGGACGTAGCCTCGACGATCAGCCCCGTCGAGACGTCCATCACAGCCGTCCCCTTCTGCGTTCCGGTGATGTCGAACTCGATCTGCATACCGCCCATGTTGACCGGCCCGTCGGCGTCGGGCAGGATTTTCCCCTCCATCTCGAGTGCGGCCCGGTTGCCCTCGAGCCCGGCCAGGCGGTAGTTCGTCGTCACCTTCAACGGCAACCCGGAGCGGACGCTCACCTCCCGGCTCCAGGTGTCGCCCACGGCCACGTCTTCCTCCGGATAGATGGCAAACATGGATTCCATCTGCGAGGTCATGGCTTCCTCGCCGAACTGTCCCCGGAGGCTCTGCTCGATCTGCCCCCGCATGGTCTCGTCGATTTCACCGTACTGCGCGAGCATACGCTCGAGCATGTCGTCGACGCCTTTCACCTCGAGCACCTTGCCCATGGGATCGAGCTTCATCGTCATGCTCTGTCCTACGAGCGCGGAGAAGCCCCGGGCCTGCATGGGAACGGTCTCCGGCGGGTTTTCCGAGTCGTAGCTGATCGCTCCCATCGGCCCTTCCTGCTCGAACCGGACGCGGTAGTAGGTCATGCGCACCTCGAAGGCCTCGTCGCTGGCCGAAAGCACGTCGAACCGGTACCCGAGTTCGATCTTGTTCTTCACGTTCTGCTCCTGCCCCATCACGACCTGGTTCACGGTCTG
>CAZKFR010000046.1:21571-26892 GCA_964552015.1 uncultured Rhodothermaceae bacterium
CGTCAGGAAGTTTTCCGGCGCGACGCGGCCTTACCTGTTCCTTCCGCCTTTTTCTGCCCTGCGCTTGTCGAGCGCTTTGTGCCGCGCCGGGTCTTTTTCGGGGCCGGCTCCGCTTCGAACACCAGCGCGCCCAGCGGCGGCAGGGTCAGCCGGATGGACCGGTCGCGCCCGTGCATCGGCTCGGCCTCGGCCTCGACGCGCTCGACCAGGCCCACGCCGCTGCCGCCGTACGTGGGCGCATCGCTGTTGAGAACCTGCCGCCACGGTCCCTCGCCCGGCACCCCGATGCGGTAGTCGGTCCGGGGTACGGGCGTACAGTTGAGCACGAACAGGAGCGTCTGCGCCCCGTCCGTGCGCAGGTAGGCAAAGACGCTCTGCTGGTAGTCGTCCAGGACGACCCACTCGAAGCCGCCCGGCTCATCGTTCCACAGGGCCGGGTGGGTCCGATACAGCGAGAACAGGTCCTGCGTCCACCGGTAGACGCCGGCGTGAAGCGGGTCGTCGAGCAGGTGCCAGTCGAGTTCAGCGTCATGGTTCCACTCCCGTTCCTGCCCGAACTCGCCGCCCATGAACAGCAGTTTCTTGCCGGGATGCCCGACCATGTGGGCATAGAGTAACCGGAGGCCCGCCGCCTTCTGCCAGGCATCTCCCGGCATCTTGCCCCAGAGCGACCCTTTGCCGTGCACCACCTCGTCGTGCGAGAAGGGCAGCATGTAGTGCTCCGAGTAGGCATAGACCATCGAGAAGGTAAACTTGTCGTGGTGGAACTTGCGGTAGAGCGGGTCCTGCCGCATGAATTCGAGCACATCGTGCATCCAGCCCATGTTCCATTTGTAGAGGAAGCCCAGCCCCCCTTCCCAGGTCGGGTGGCTCACCTTGGGCCAGGCCGTCGATTCCTCGGCGATCATCATCACCTCGGGGAAGCGGGCGTAGGCCGCCTCGTTGACCGATTTGAGGAGGCTTATGGCCTCGAGGTTCTCCCGGCCTCCATACCGGTTGGGCCGCCACTCGTTGCGCGAGTAGTCCCGGTAGAGCATCGAGGCGACGGCGTCGAAGCGCAGGCCGTCGGCGTGGTAGCGGTCGAGCCAGAACAGGGCGTTGGAGATGAGGAAGTTGCGGACGCCGGGCTTGTTGTAGTCGAAGACGTACGTGCCCCAGTCGGGGTGATAGCGCATCAGGGGGTCGTCGTACTCGTAGAGCGTGGAGCCGTCGAAGAAGACGAGGCCCTGCGGGTCGGTGGCGAAGTGGGCGGGAACCCAGTCGAGGATCACGCCGATACCGCGCTGGTGCAGGTAGTCGATCAGGTACATCAGGTCCTGCGGCGTGCCGTAGCGGTAGGTGGGCGCGTAGTAACCGACGACCTGGTAGCCCCAGGACGGATAGTACGGGTGCTCCATCACCGGAAGGAGTTCCACGTGGGTGAAGCCCAGGCACTCGACGTGATCGGCCAGCGGCTCGGCGATCTCGCGGTACGAATAGGTCGTCCCGTCCGGCTTCCGGCGCCACGAGCCCAGATGCACCTCGTAGGCGGCCACCGGCTGGCCGAGCCCGGAGGGCCCGCGGCGGCTCCGCATCCACGCCTCGTCGCCCCAGGTATAATCCAGTTCCGTGACGATGGACGACAGGCCCGCCACCGGACTGCCGGCGGGCACGGGCGCTTCGATCCGAAAGGCATAGGGATCCGTCTTGTCCGCGTGAAAATAGCCGCGCTGGATGCGGTACTTGTAGTGGTGCCCCGGACGCGCTCCCTCGACGTAGCCCTGCCAGAGCCCGGCCCAGCCGCCTACTTTCTCCAGGGGGTGCGCCCCCGGATTCCAGCCGTTGAAGTCCCCGATGACGGCGACGTAGTCCGCGTGCGGGGCCCAGACGGCGAACCAGGTGCCACGCTCGTCCGGGTGGGCCCCCAGCCGGCGATAACTCTCGAAGTGCTCGCCGGCAAGCCAGCGGTCGAAATCGTCCTGCGTGAACCAGTCCATACGATGCGTCTGAATGGCTTCCATGACAGATCGGGGCGCTGTACCCGCCACGCCCCTGGCGAGGAGGCCAAGGTAGGGGCAAAGGCAGGGATGGAGCAACCCCGGCCCGGCGGCATCAGGGGATGGCCAGGAGCTTGTGCGTCTGCAGGCTGAGCCGCCAGGGCGGGTTGTCGAGGCAGTAGCGCAGGGCACGACGGGTGTTCTCGGCCACGTCCGGGCCGTCCATCGGCTGGAGGAAGAAATGCTGAAAGTCGAGGTTGTGGAAGCGTTCGGGCGGGGCGCCGGGCTGGGGGTAGACAAGCTTCAGCTCGTGCCCGCGTGTGAGGACCAGGTCGGCGCCGGCTTTGGGGCTGACGCAGATCCAGTCGAGGCCGGGCGGTGCCGGGCGCGTCCCGTTCGTCTCCACGGCCACCTCGAACCCCTCGGCGTGCAGCGCCTCGATGAGCGGCACATCGAGTTGAAGCAGCGGCTCGCCGCCGGTACATACGACGTAGGGACGGTCGCGTCCGTCGCGGGGGCCGGGCCACCGATCGGCCACGGCACGCGCCAGCTCGGCCGGCGACCGGTATTTGCCACCGCCCGGCCCGTCGGTGCCCACGAAGTCGGTGTCACAGAACCGGCAGACGGCCCGGGCGCGGTCCTCCTCCCGCCCCGTCCACAGGTTGCACCCGGCAAAGCGGAGAAAGACGGCCGGCCGGCCGGTCTGCGCCCCTTCTCCCTGCAAGGTGTAGTATATTTCCTTGACCGTATACGTCATACCCGACCGAAGTGGACTCCGTTGTGAACGCCGTACCCTTCGCCCATGCTCCATGCCCGCCCGGTGAGCCTTTTTTCATGGGATTATCGCGTCGTTGACGGCACGCTTCCCGTTGCCCGCATCGAGCGTTCGCGGTTTCGTGAGCCAGGGCATCTCCTGCTCGAAGAGGCCGCCTACGCCATCCGGCGCGAGAAGCTCCTCGGCGGGCGGTTCCTGCTCCTGCGCGACGGCATCGTCGTGGCCTCGGCCGAGAAGCCGCGGGCCGTGCGACGGCGCTTCCTCATCGTCTGGGACGACGCGCGGTTCGTCCTGGAACCGGCCTCCTGGCTGAGCCGCCGCTTCGTGCTGTACCATGACGGCGATCCCATCGGCACGATCCGCCCGGCCCGCCGCCTCTCCCGCCACGCCCTGGTCGACCTGCCGGACACGCTGCCCCTGGCCCTGCGCCTCTTCGTCCTCTGGCTCGTCCTCCTGCTCTGGAAACGCTCCGTCGACCACGCTGCCGGCTGATCGTGCCCTGTTCTATCCGTTCCACCCGCCTTCTGCCAAATGCCTGCCATGTCCACGCGAACCATGAAAGCCCTCGTCATCGACCGGATCACCCGGCTGCCCGATGACCCGGAGCCCCTGCGCACGATCGAACGGCCCGTCCCCGAGCCCGGCGCGGGCGAGGTGCTCCTCCGCGTCGCGACGTGCGGGGTCTGCCATACCGAGCTCGACGAGATCGAAGGACGGACGCCCCCGCCGGCGCTGCCGGTCGTACCCGGGCATCAGGTCGTCGGCCGCGTGGCGGCGCTCGGGCCGGGGGTGACCGCGGTACGTGAGGGCGACCGGGTCGGGGTGGCCTGGATCTTCGCGGCCTGCGGACGCTGCGCCTACTGCCAGACCGACCGGGAGAACCTCTGTCCGTCCTTCCGTGCCACCGGGCGCGACGCCGACGGCGGCTACGCCGGGTACATGGTCGCTCCGGCCGCCTTCGTCCACCCGCTCCCGGACGTTTTCACGGATACCGAGGCCGCCCCGCTCCTCTGTGCCGGTGCCATCGGCTACCGATCGCTCCGCCTCACCGGCCTGTGCGACGGCCAGGCGCTGGGCCTGACGGGCTTCGGCGGCTCCGGCCACCTCGTCCTCAAGATGGTGCGGCATCGCTTTCCGAACACCCCCGTCTACGTCTTCGCCCGCCATCCGGGCGAGCGCGCCTTTGCCCGCGAACTCGGCGCCGTCTGGGCTGGCGACACGACCGACGAGGCCCCTGCACCGCTCGACGCGATCATCGACACGACCCCGGCCTGGAAACCCGTCGTCGAGGCCCTGAAAAACCTGAAGCCCGGGGGACGGCTCGTCATCAACGCCATCCGCAAGGAAGACCGCGACCGGGACGAACTCCTGCGCCTCGACTACGCCCGGCACCTGTGGATGGAGCGTACGATCCAGAGCGTGGCGAACGTCACCCGCCGGGACGTACGCGAATTCCTGGCGCTGGCCGCCGAGATCCCGATCCGGCCCGAGGTACAGACCTACCCGCTGGACGCCGCCAACCGGGCCCTCCTCGACCTGAAAACCCAGAAGATCCGGGGCGCCAAGGTGCTGATCGTATCCTGACCCGCCTCCCTACTTTTCTCCGTCGCTTCATGCGGATGCCCGTATCTTCACCCGCACCGAAAGCGCTTTTTCACCCTCAGTCGGAGATCGAAGATGCAACTACAGGGAAACACTTTTTTCGTGACCGGCGCCGGTTCGGGTCTCGGCGCCGCCACGGCCGAGCGGCTGGTGGCCCAGG
Organism: uncultured Rhodothermaceae bacterium; assembly: GCA_964552015.1. Taxonomy (GTDB): domain Bacteria; phylum Bacteroidota; class Rhodothermia; order Rhodothermales; family ISCAR-4553; genus Rhodocaloribacter. Next base: position 26,085 of record CAZKFR010000046.1, read on the forward strand.
GCGCCCGCGTCGTCCTGGCCGACGTGAACGTCGAGGCCGGCCGGGCCCGGGCTGAAGCCCTCGGCGACGACGCGCTGTTCGTGGAAACGGACGTGACCTCGGAGGCCAGCGTACAGGCCGCCCTCGACGCCGCCCGCGCGCGGTTCGGCCCCCTCCACGGCGCCGTCAACTGTGCCGGCATCGTCCTCGGACGGCGGACCCTCGGCAAGCACGGGCCGCATGACCTGGCGAGCTTCGTGCGGGTCATCCAGGTCAACCTGATCGGGACGTTTAACGTGATCCGCCTGGCCGCTGCCCTCATGGCCGAGAACGCCCCCAACGAGGAGGGCGAACGTGGCGTGATCGTCAACACCGCTTCGGTGGCCGCCTTCGACGGGCAGATCGGACAGGTGGCCTACGCGGCCTCGAAGGGTGGCGTCGTCGGGATGACCCTGCCGCTGGCCCGCGACCTGGCCAGCCTCGGCATCCGCGTGATGACCATCGCGCCGGGGGTCTTCGAGACACCGATGGTGGCCGGCATGCCGGAGGAGGTCAAAGCCTCACTGGGGCAGCAGGTGCCCTTCCCGCCCCGCCTCGGCCGCCCGTCCGAGTATGCGTTCCTGGTGCAGCACATCCTGGAGAACGTGATGCTCAACGGCGAGGTCATCCGCCTCGACGGCGCCATCCGCATGGCCCCGCGATGAACACCTCCTTCCCTGGCCGCACTGAAACGCAAAGGCGCCGAGTCGATCATCGACTCGGCGCCTTACTTCTGGCGTGCCCGGGAGGATTCGAACCCCCGACCTTCTGATCCGTAGTCAGACGCTCT
>CAZKFR010000047.1:0-6178 GCA_964552015.1 uncultured Rhodothermaceae bacterium
AAAGAGAAGGCTCCGGCGGCTCCCGACATGGGCGGCATGGGCGGCATGGACTTCTGAGTCCAGTAGCTTCTTCCAGCCGAAACAGAAAGGCCGGAGCGCAACGCGTTCCGGCCTTTTTCTTTGCCCCTCCTTCGTCCTACGGTTGCCGTTTCCTATCTTTCCGTCCCCCCGTGCCTCTTTCCACCCACCCCGGAACCCGGCGGCATGCCCCTCTCCCCCGCCTCGACCGTTTCGTTCTCCACCGCCGACGGACTGCACCTGTTCAGCCGCACGTGGATGCCCGAAACCGAACCCCGCGGCCACCTCGTCCTGGTGCATGGATACGCCGAGCATAGCGGCCGGTACGAAGCCCTGGCCTCCGACCTGACCGAAGCCGGCTATGCGGTTCACACCTACGACCAGCGCGGGTACGGCCGCTCGGAAGGACGCCGCGCCTACGTCCGATCGTTCGACCTGTACCTGGACGACCTCGATCGTTTCCTCACCCTCGTCCGCCGCGACGTCCCCGAGGCCCCGCTCTTCCTCATGGGCCACAGCATGGGCGGCACCGTCGTGGCCCTCTATGCCCTGGAGCGCTCGCCGCAGCGGCATCGGATCCGCGGTGTCATCCTGAGCAGCCCGGCCCTGGCCTCCGACCTGGCCCCGATGCTCCAGCGTGTCTCGGCGCTCATCGGACGGCTGCTGCCCTGCCTGCCCACAATCCGGCTGGATCTCTCGGCGCTCTCACGCGACCCGGCCGTCGAAGCCGCCGTCCGTTCGGACCCGCTCTTTTACCGGGGGCGGTTGCGCGCCCGCACCGGTGCCGAGATCGTCCGGGCCATGCGCCGCATTCAGGAGGGCGCCCCACGCTTCACCCTCCCGCTCCTTCTTTTCCACGGCACCGCCGACCGGCTGAGCGCCCCCCAGGGCAGCCGCCGCTTCTATGCGCGGATCGCTTCCGAGGACAAGGTGCTCGTCCTCTTCGAGGGCTTCTACCACGAGACGCTCAACGAGCCGCAGCGCCTCTACGTGCTCGCGACGCTGCTCGAATGGCTGGCCGAACACACCGGCACCGCGGCCCCTACTGCAGCGCAAACGTGACCTGCACCACGGCCCGCACCTCGACCTCGCCGGAGGCATAGGCTTCCGGCACCGGCTCGGCCCCATCCGCCTTGGCCATCGCCGCGGCCTCCATGCGGAACACCGGTCGTGGAACATTGACGGCCTGCTCGTTGATGTGCAGCACCTCGCCCAGTTCGGCACCCAGCGCGCCGGCCATCAGCGCGGCCTTGTCGCGGGCGTTCGTCACGGCCAGGCGGAGGGCTTCGTTCCGGACGGCCAGGCGGTCACGCAGGTCATAGGTGATGCCGTTGAGCCGGTTGGCCCCCTGCTGGACGACCCGGGCGATCAGTTCCGGCAGCCGCTCGAGGTCCTCCAACTCGACGACCACCTCGCGCACGGCCTCGAAGCCCCGCTCTTCGTACCGGCGCGTCTCCGGGTCGTACTCCCGACGCGGCTGCAACCGCAGCGTCTCCATCCGCATCTTGCGGTCACTCACCCCCAGGGCCCGCACCGCGTTCATGGCAGCCGCCGCGGCCTGTGCGTTCTGTTGCCGGGCCGCTTCGGGGTCCCGGTCCACCGTCACCACACCGAAGCGGACGACGGCCATGTCCGGCTGGACGTGCACGACCCCTTCACCGCTCACATTGACGGTGCGTCGTTGATCCGTTTCCTGAGCCATCGTCGTCGTAGCGGCGACAAGCGCCAGCATGAGTGTCGAGAAAAGAATACGATACGGAGACAGGGTGTGGGGTTTCATGGCGGTTTCCTCCCGGGTTTACAGGATCCAACGTAGAAGGAACGCCCGGTGGGCGGTCCTGCGCAACCCTGTGCAAGGCGTGTACCGCCCGGGTGAGGCGTCGCCTCAGGGCGAGAGCCGGTCGATGAGCCGCGGGAAGGGAATCGCCTCGCGCAGGTGCTTCAGCCCGCAGAGCCAGGCGACGGTACGTTCGAGCCCCAGACCAAACCCGCTGTGCGGCACCGACCCGTAACGGCGCAGGTCGAAGTACCAGTCGAACACCTCGGGCGGAAGGTTGTGTTCCCGCACCTGCTGTTCGAGAAACGCCAGGTCGGTGGCCCGCTCCCCGCCGCCGATGATCTCGCCGTAGCCCTCCGGGGCAAGCACGTCCATGCCGAGGGCGAGCCGGTCGTCCTCCGGGTCGCGTTTCATGTAGAAGGCCTTGATGACGGCGGGGAACCGGTGCACGATGATGGGCCGGTCGAAGTGCCAGGTCAGCACCGTCTCGTCGCTTCCGCCGAAGTCGTTGCCCCACGCGAAGGTACGCGCGCTCTCGGCCCACTTCGGGAGGTTACGGAGGTCTTCTTCGATCTCGTCCAGCCGCCGGTGGATCTCGATCTCACGGGCATCGATGCGGCGCTTCTCGGCCTTTTTCGCCTGCCCGTACCGCTTGCGGTTGGCCTCCATCTCGGCCTTCAGCGCGGCCTCCTCGTCCCGGAGCGCCTCGATCTTCTCCTCGATCATGCGGGCCGTCTCATCGCTGCGCAGGATCTCGACGGCCTCGTCGTAGGCGACGCGCGGGAAGGGCGGGCGCACGCGCTCGAGCGGCGCCGTGTCACGGCCGAGCACCTCCAGCTCCATACGAGCCTCGCGCAGCACCGTCTGCACGATGTGGACGATCAGGTCCTCGGCCAGCTGCATGTTCATGTCGAGGTCGTAGAAGGCCATCTCCGGCTCGATCATCCAGAACTCGGTCAGGTGCCGCCGCGTCTTCGACTTCTCGGCGCGGAAGGTGGGACCGAACGTGTAGATCTTACCGAAGGCCATGGCCATGGCCTCCCCGTGGAGCTGCCCGCTCTGCGTCAGGTACGCCTTGCGGTCGAAGTAGTCGATCTCGAACAGCGTGGAGGTGCCTTCGACGGCGTTGCCCGTGAGGATGGGGGCGTCCATCTGCAGGAAGCCGCGTTCCTGGAAGAACTGATGGATCGCCATGATGACCCGGTTGCGGATGCGAAGCGTGGCCCAGGGGCGGCGGCTGCGGAGCCAGAGGTGCCGGTGGTTCATCAGGAACTCGATGCCGTGCTCCTTCGGCGTGATGGGGTAATGCTCAGCCCGGTGGAGCAGGCGGACCGTCGTAGCCTGTACCTCGTAGCCGCCCACCTGCCGCTCGTCCCGGCGGACGGTACCCCTCACTTCGAGGGCGCTCTCCTGCGTGGCCTCGTCGGCGGCCTGCCAGGAGGCCTCGTCCACGGCCTCCTGCGGCACGACGCACTGCACCAGCCCGGTGCCGTCCCGCACGATCAAGAAGACGATCCCCTTCGAGGCGCGCTTGTTGTACAGCCACCCCTTCAACGTGACGGTCTCCCCCTCGTGCCGGCTCAGGTGCTCGATGTAGGTCGGCTCACGCTCCATGGCAATCCTCATGATGATAACAGGACGAACAACCGGAGCGGGAAAATCCGAAATCACCCCGGAGGAAACAAACGGCGCCGGCCGTGACCGCCACGACGGCCCATGAAAAAACGTGCGAAATCGCGGAGGCGGCTCAGTTCACGCGCCGGAGCTCTTCCTGCCAGTTGGCCAGCCGCCGCTCGCCGGGCACGGTGGAGTGGATGAGTTCGAACTGCCCGAAGCCGTTGCGGTCGGCAAAGATGAACTGGGCCTGTCCCTCGCCGGGGATGTTGTTATAGATCCAGATCTCGTACGGGGCCATGCCCCGATCGAACAGGTGCGGTTCGATCGTGGTGGGCAGCCCGTACTTGATCAGCGTGCGCCCCCGGTCGGTCTCCCAGCCCTCGGCCAGGCTGGAGGTGTACCGGTCGTTGGCGTACTGGAGGCGCTGGTAGAACTCGTCCTTGAACTCGTTGATCGTGGTGGCCGGCTTCGGGTCGCGCCGCTGCCAGAACTCCATCAGGTAGCGCTGGCGGGCTTCCAGCGTCCGGAGCCCTTTCATCCGCTGGCGCTCGGTCTCCGTGGCGATGATCTCGATGTGTTTGAAGGCACGCTCCACCTCCTCCTCGCTCATGGCCGCGTACTCGCTCGTCTCGAAGCTGACCTCGGCGGCGACGGGTGCAGCGCGCTCGACACCGGGGTTGTACACGAAGAACTTGCGCGACTGCTCGGCCAGCGAGGCGTTCTCCTCATCGAGCAGGGCCACACGGAGGAAATAGGAGCCGCTGGGCAGCGTACTCACGTCGAACTGCCCCACGAGCACGTCCGGGTCACGCACCGGGCGCTCGATCCGGCGCTGGAACCCTTCGAGCGGCTGGGGCAGGTTGGCCTCGGCCACGTACACGAAGGCCGCATACGTCTCGGCATCGCTCAGCACCTCGGGCAGGTTGTACACCTCCGCATAGTAGAACAGCCGGGGAAGCCCGTTGCCATAGAGTTGATTCGGGTTGGGACGGACGATCAGCCCGTTCTTGTAGAACGGATTGTCACGGTCCTGGCTGGGCCCGATGGCCGTGGCCAGCGTCAGGTCGGAGAGGATCGCCTGCCCGCGCCGGGCGAAGTCGGGGATGGTCACGTCCCGGCGGAGGGAGAGTTCGGACCGGGCGGTGTCGGCCGGGATCGTCACGTGCAACGTGTATTCGCCGGGCGGCACCAGCGCGCGCACCTGATGCACGAACCGCTGCCCCGGCACGATCTGGCTCGTGTCGGCCACGACGAAGGACAGCGTCAGCGAATCCTGCCACACGGGCGACGTCGCCGCGGCCGGCTGGCCCGGCAGGGTGCTGCGCCACAGTGCGAAATCGACCGGCAGGCGGGCCGCAAAGCCGGCCGTCGCTCTGTCGTAAACCAGGTCCTTCGCCTCGAAGGCCAGATAGACCTCCATCAGCGCCTGCGCCTCATCGTAGGCGAAAGCGGCATAATCGACCTCCACCTGCACCGGCAACGCCTGCTGCCCGAAAGCCGTCCGGGCACCCGTCCCGAGAACGGCCAGCGCCAGTACCCCAGCAAATATTCGTCTCATGGCTTGTTCCTTCCGTTCTAGGATGTCCCACGACACCGATACGCTCCCGAACCGATCCATCATACGGCACACGGTCGCCTGCGTTTCCCGCACGGGTCGTCATCCGAGGATCTCGACCCGGAAGGCATCATCGGCCCGGACCGACCGGGCGAAGGCCGCCAGGAGGTGCACGCACCGCTCCACATCAGCCAGATCGACCATCTCGACGGGCGAGTGCATGTAGCGCATGGGCAGCGAGACGAGCGCGCTCGGGACGCCGGAACGCGAGACGAACACGTCGTCGGTGTCGGTGCCGGTGTACCGCGAGGAGGCCTGGTGCTGGATCGGGATGCCATCGGCCTCGGCGACGGCGATGAGGCGTTCGACCACCTTCGGATGATTCGCCGTGCCGTGGGTGAGCGCCGGACCGCCGCCGAGCCGGACGTCGCCGTGCTGGGCCTTGTTGATGCCGGGCGAATCGGTGGCGTGCGTCACGTCGAGCACGACGGCCACGTCCGGGCGCAGGCGGTAGGTGACCATGCGGGCCCCGTTGCCGCCGATCTCCTCCTGCACCGCGTTGACGGCCAGCACCGTGGCGGCGTGCCGCGTTGCGTCGGCGGCCAGACGGGCCAGCACCTGGGCGATGATGAACCCGCCGATGCGGTTGTCCAGCGCCCGCCCGACGAGCTTCCCGCCGGGCAGTTCCTCCACCGTGTCGGCGTAGACGGCCGGATGCCCCACCCGAACCCCGCGTGCCAGCACCTCGTCCCGGCTCGACGCCCCGATGTCGACGAACAGGTCGTGCCACTCAGGCACCTTCTCGTCCTTCGTGTCCCGGATGTGGATAGCCGTGTTGCCGATCACCCCGACGACGGGGCCCCGCTCGCCCAGTATGCGCACGCGCCGTCCCCGCGCGATGGCCCGGTCCGAACCGCCGATGCGGACGACGTGCAGAAAGCCCTCGTCGGTGATGTGATGCACCATGAAGCCGATCTCATCGGCATGGGCTTCGAGCATCAGGCGCGGGGCTTGCTCCCCGGCTGCACCGTGGCGAAGGGCCCACGTGTTACCATAATGGTCGTGGTCCACCTCGTCGGCCACCGCGCGGACCCGGCCCGCCCAGATCCGCTGCCCTGCCGCCTCGAAGCCGGACGGGCTGGGGGTTGCGATCAGATCGAACAAAAACTGCTTTTCGGCGTCGGTCATGGAACGTTACGTTGTGGTTGACG
>CAZKFR010000047.1:6278-26529 GCA_964552015.1 uncultured Rhodothermaceae bacterium
ACGGCACCGCCCTGCAACGAACGGGCCGCCGGCATGACACAGGAGCGTACACCGGGGCGATGCGGTAACACGCGGGCCGTGCGCCGCCTCCGCGTCAGGCAACCTTGCGCACGGTCTCGAACAAGAGCCGCTGCACGTCTAGATCGGGCGCCCGCCTGGACAGATACAGCATCTCGATACCGACGACCCGCCCCTGCTCGTCATAATCCAGCACGATACCGGGCGCGATTTCCTCAGACCGGGCCGCCGGCGCTTCACTCAGCGTCAAATATAGCGCGTCCGCCTGCTGATCCACCTTGAGTTTCATAAAAGTGTCCTCCTGCGATCAAAAAACGCCGTCACAACGTGGGGTGGCGTTTTTCTGACATTGATGATCACCCGCAATACGCGATCACCGAATTCTGGGATACGCACCAGACGATGCTCCAGGTCAGCATCTACGGGGTCAGGCTCTGTCGTTTCCGGTGCGCGTAAGGCCCGTTCAAGCCAGGCGAGCCGGATCCGACGCTTTGCCAGTGCATCCTGGCCGTGCCGGGTCAAAACGTAATCCACCGCAGCGACCTCTGGTCTTCCGGCTTGCGCATCGTCTCCTTCCCGCACGACGGGCCCGCCTTCCACCAGAACCCGCACTCCAGTCCATCGCGCTCGCCGGGATACGCACGCAGGGGCCGGCAGGGTTCCACACGTCGACGCGCCGGCCGTGGATCCGGTCGAACAAAAACTGCTTTTCGGCGTCGGTCATGGAACGTTACGTTGTGGTTGACGATCGACGACGGCACCGCCCTGCAACGAACGGGCCGCCGGCATGACACAGGAGCGTACACCGGACGACCCTGCCCCCTTCGCTGTTCCATCTCCCGCCGCTCATGAAACCGTTCCGCCGTCTGCTGTTCCTGCTCCTGCTGCTCCCCGGGACGCTCCGGGCGCAGCCGCATGCCCCGCTCGTGGTGATGAACCTGGCCGCCCACCCGGACGACGAGGACGGCCGCACGCTCACGTACTATCGTTATGCGAAGGACGCCGTCGCCTACAGCGTCATCTTCACGCGGGGCGAGGGAGGTCAGAACGAGATCGGGCCGGAGCTGTACGAGGCGCTGGGCGCCGTCCGCACCGAGGAGACGGAACGGGCCGCCCGCCACCTGGGCACCCAGGTCTTCTTCCTCAACTTCTACGACTTCGGCTACTCGAAGCGGGCGGACGAGGCGTTCGAGATGTGGGGCGGGCGGGATCACGTGACGGCCCGCCTCGTCTACCTGATCCGCAAGCTCAAGCCGGACGTTCTCTTCACGAACCACGACACCGTCACCGTCGGGCCACGGCGGCAGCACGGGCAGCATCAGGCCGTGGGCCTGGCCGCCTACGACGCCTTCGCGCTGGCCGCCGACCCGTCGTACCACCCCGAGCAGCTCCGGGAGGAGGGCGTCGACCTGTGGCAGCCGAAGCGGCTCTTCCTTCGCCTCTGGCGCGGCCCGGCCGACGGGGCCTATGACGTGGCCGTGCCCGTGGGCGCCACCGACCCGGCCACGGGCCGACCGTACTACGAGCGGGCCATCGCCGCCATCGAGGAACACGCCTCGCAGGGCATGGGCCTCTTTGCCGACCGCCTCCGTACCGACGCCACCTACTTCGTCCTCCTCCGCTCGGCCACCGACGCCCCGCTCGACCCGGCCGACCTGGCCGGCAACCTCCCGCCGAATACCGCCGCCCGCCCGGATCTGACCTACCTCATCGACGCAGGCCGCGTCCCCCCTCTCCCGGCGGGAACGCTCATGCTCGACGACGATGTCGCCATCCCCGGCCAGCACGTCATGCTGCGCTGGCAGGCCGGCAGCCTGCCGGCGGGACGCCTCCGCTGGGTCTTCACCGGCGCCGCCGACACCACCCTCCACCTCGACGGCAACACGTCCGGCACCCTCACGCTCCGGATCGCCCCCGGCGCCACCCCGACCGTTCCGAAAAAGGTCTACCAGTACGCTCGCTTCACGAACCACCCGCCCGTCGTCTACGCGCTCTACGCCGCCGGGACGGACACGCTGCTGGCGGCCGGCTACCTGCCCCTGGAGATTGCCCCGCCCATCCACGTGGAAGCCGCCCGTGAGGCCGTGCGCCTGCGTCCCGGCACGAACCACCTGCCCCTGCACGCCCGCGTCTTCGACCCGCAGGCCCGGCACCTGAGGCTCGAAGCCACCGTCACACGCGACGACGACGGCGCCGTCCTCGGGCGGACGGCCACGACCTTCGCCCCCGCCGCCGGAGGTCGGGCCGACACGACACTCACGCTCCGCCTGCCCGCGGGCCTCGCCCCCGGAGACTACACGATCACCTTCACCGCCCGGATCGCTCCGGCCCTTCGCCCGGTCGAGCCGGCCCGGGCCCGGCTGCCGGGGCGCGTCTTCGACGTCGCCGTACCGGAAGGGCTGCGCGTCGGCGTCGTGCAGAGCTACGACAACACGCTCACCCAGGCCCTCACCGAACTCGGCGTCGACCACGTCCTCCTCGACTCGCTGACCCTGGCCCACGGCGACTTCGACGGCCTGCACACCATCGTCGTCGACATCCGCGCCTACCTGGTCCGCCCCGACCTCCGCGCCCACAACGACCGCCTCCTCGCATGGGTCCGGCGCGGCGGCCACCTCATCGTCAACTACCAGAAAACGTTCGAGTGGAACCCGGATGCCAGCGACCCCTTCGTCCCGGGGCGGAAGAACCCGGATCATTTCGCCCCCTATCCGCTCGTCCTCGGCCGCGACCGCGTCACGCGCGAGGACGCCCCGGTGAGGGTCCTCCACCCCGAACTGCCGCTGTTCCACCGCCCGAACGAGATCACCGGGGCGGTCTGGGAGGGCTGGGTGCAGGAGCGTGGGCTCTACTTCCCCCGTGCTTACGATCCGGCATACGTGGAACTCTTCGAGATGAACGATCCCGGCGAGCCGCCGCTGCGCAGCTCCACCCTGCTGGCGCACTACGGCAGGGGCACTTACCTCTACACTGCCCTCGTCTGGTACCGCCAGTTGAAAAACTACCACCCCGGCGTCTACGCCTTCTTCGCCAACATGCTCAGCCTCCCCCTCGTCGACGGGCGCTCCCTCCCGGCAGCCGGCTCGGAATGAGGCGGGGTACGGAAACGCTTTCCCTCCCGGAACCGCTTCCGCAAGCGCTTCCTTTACAGAAGCTTATCAGCCGGCTCGCAAACCCGTGCCCTTTCGTCACGTAGTGTACGGCGGAGATCGGACGGTCTCCTTCGTATATCCGTGAACAACCCGAGAGGTTACCGATGAACCGTCTCACCACCGCTCTGCTGGTTCTGTTGCTGGGTCTGACGGCGCTGCCGGCGGCCGCGCAGCCGGTGCCCTCGCCGGTATGGCGGGCAAACATCGCCGATCATCTGGCGCTGTCGCTTCGTTCGCCACGGCCGGGCGTCCGGGCGGCGACGATGCAGCTGATCCTGGACCTGGACCGGCAACGGCCCGACCTGGACCTCAGCGCCGCCGTGGATCCGCTGCTGGACATCTATGGTGGCGACCGGGACGCCTCGTTCCGGCTGATGGCCCTGTCGGCGCTGCGTGCGCTGGAAAACCCGTACGGTATGGAGCGCCTGGCTGACCTGGTGCAGCACGAACGCTCGCCCACGGTGCGTCGGGTAACGCTGAAAACCCTGGCCGACTACCGGAACGGGCTCTGACCCGGGAAACCCCTCCACCCTGACATACAACCGCGCCCGGCGTCGCGTGCGATGCCGGGCGCTTTCGTTTTGCCGTCGCGTTGCCTCAGGCCTCGGGCGCTCCGACCGCCTCGCCGACGGTGTGGATCCAGCCCCCGCCGAGCACATCCTCACCTTCGTAGAGGACGAGGGCCTGTCCCGGCGTGATGGCGCGGCGCGCCTCGGCGAAGTGCACCTCCAGCTCGTCCTCGCCCGTCTGCCGGACCAGGCAGGGCGCGCCTTCGTCTTTGTACCGGATCTTGCCGACGGCCGGCCGTTCCTCGTCCAGCCTGCCGTACTTGATCAGGTTGAGCCCCCGGGCGGTGAGGCGCTGCTGGAGCAGCTCTTCGCGCGGCCCCACGGTGATGGTGTTCGTGGCCGGGTCGATGTGGGTGACGTAGACGGGATACCCCAGGGCCAGGTTGAGCCCGTGACGCTGGCCGATGGTGTAGAACGGGTAGCCCTCGTGCCGCCCGACAACCGTACCATCGCTGAGCACGAACGGACCGCCGGCCACGCGCTCGCCCAGGCCGGGCACCCGGTCGCGCAGAAATCGGCGGTAGTCGTTGTCCGGCACGAAGCAGATCTCGTACGAGTCCGGCTTGTCCGCCACGCGGAGCAGGCCGAAGTCGGCGGCCATCTGGCGGATCGCGGGTTTCTCGTAGGTGCCCAGCGGGAAGATCGTCCGGGCGAAATGCGCCTGGGCCACCCCCCAGAGGGCATAGCTCTGGTCCTTGTTGGGGTCGAGGCCCTTCATGAGGACGTACCGGCCCGTGGCCTCGTCGTGGCGGAGGCGGGCATAGTGCCCCGTGGCGATGTAGTCGCACCCCAGCGCGTCGGCGCGACGCAGCAGGGCGGCCCACTTGATGTGCGTGTTGCAGAGCACGCACGGGTTCGGTGTGCGCCCGGCCAGGTACTCTTCCGTGAAGCGCTCGATGACCCAGTCCCCGAACTCCTCGCGGATATCGACGATGAAGTGCGTGAAGTCGTGCTTGAGGGCCACGGCGCGGGCGTCGTTCATCGACTCGAGCGTGCAGCAGCCGACCTCCTTGCCCGAGCGCCCACCGCTGCCGGTGTAGTCCCACGTCTTCATCGTGATGCCGACGACCTCGTACCCCTGCTCGCGCAGCAGCACCGCCGCTACCGAGGAGTCGACGCCGCCGCTCATCGCCACGAGCACCCGTCCGTGCTTGCTCATGCTTCTATATCCGGTTAAAAAAACAGCCTTTCCCCGCCCATGGAGCCAGACTTCAACGGGAGCGCCGGAAGGCACGTTCCGGGAAGATCGGGTTAACGGCGACAGGACCTGCGTGCCGTACCGACGGGCTTCATCCTGGAGAGCGGGCTGCCCTCTCCAGGTCCATCAGCCATCGTTCTCATCCAGCGGTCTGATGCGCAACCCGCGCAGCCCCACCTCACGGAGGCTGCGACCGTCCTTGAAGGGCACCCAGAAGAGGCCGGCCGTATCGCCCGTCCGTACCTCATACGCGGCCAGCCGTCCCTCCACGTACGCTTCTTCCTCCGCGCCTTCGGCCCGGAAGACGATCGTGAAGCGAAAGGCGACCGGGTAGCCGTTCGTGTTCGTCAGTTTGATGACGACCCCGTTGTTGTAGTTATCCGCCCGGGCATAGAACAGATAGTCGACCCGCACCCCGGCCTGCGTGACGATGGGCTTCCAGGCCCACGCCCCGGCCGTCGGCGTCTGGGCCAGGCTCTCTCCGGCGGCCAGCACCACCATCCCGGCCATCATCATGGCCCCGCCCAGCAGGACGAACGCCTTTCCGATCCCGTAGCCCCTGCCGGTCCCACGCCTTTCGAACCGCGTATGACCGCACCTTTCTTGAAACATTTTCCGCCCCGCCCTATTGTGTCCCACGTAACGGACTTCGATCGACGCCCCCCGGGCTCCCTGTCCCGGCTGGCTCAAGAGGACACGCCCCGTGCCGATCCCTACGATAGAATTTCCACCGTTCTCACCACGGCGTCCCCGGAGGGATGGACGGCATCCGGCCGCCGATCCCGTGCAGCCGGTCTTTTCCCGTTAGACGCTGCCGGACGGACTACGTTGCCCGGCTCGGGACCTACCCCACCATGCCCGTTTCCAGCATCCAGATACCTGTTTCGATCATCGAGGACGACGAGGACTTCCGGGAGGGGCTTCGCTGGATGCTCTCTGCCTCGCCGGAGTTCGTGTGCCGGGACACCTATGCTTCGGTGGAGGCGGCGGTAGCCGTCTGGGAACAGACGCCGCCCTGCCCGGGGGAGGTGATCCTGATGGACATCGGCCTGCCGGGTATCTCCGGTGTGGCAGGAACACGTCTGATCCGGGAACGCTGGCCGCACGTGCAGGTGCTCATGTTGACCATGCACGAAGAAGCCGAAACGATCCACTGTGCCATCCAGGCCGGGGCCACCGGGTACGTCACCAAGCGCACCCCGCCGGCCGCGCTCCTGGAGGCCATCCGTGAGGTCCATCGCGGAGGCAGCCCGCTCTCGGGTACCGTCGCACGGCGGGTGCTGGAAACGCTCCGGCAACACGGAGCCGCTCCGTGCGACCCCTTTCACCTGACCGACCGCGAGCGGGAGATCCTCCAGGGCCTGGTCGACGGGCACACCTACAAGGCCATCGCGGCCTCCCTGTCGATCAGCGTCGACACGGTGCGCTCGCACATCAAGAAGCTGTACGACAAGCTGGGCGTTCATTCGCGCAACGAGGCCCTTGCGCAGGCGCTGCGGATGGGCCTGCAGCCCCGCAACCTGACCACGCCGAAAGCGGCCTCGGACGACTCCTGACCCCGCATCAACGAAACGGCTCCGCCCCCTGAAGGAGCGGAGCCGCATCGTGCTGCAAGCACCCGGACCTCAGTTACACCCCAGCTCCTGCCGCGACTGCGGGTCGTTGAACGGGAAACAATTCCCCGACGGCAGCGACGACGGCACATAGCGCGTCAGCTCCCGATCGTAGAGCGCCTTCTCGATGAACGCCGTCAGGTCGTCGATCTCCTGCTCGGTCAGGCCGAGCGGCTTGAACTGCGGAGCGAGCTGGCTCGCGGGCACCTTCGGGTTGGCCGGCTGGCCCGCGTTCTTATAGGCGACCACCTCACGGACCGAACGGAAGGTGCCACCGTGTCCCATGAAGGGCGAGTCGATCAGGTTGTAAAGCTGGGGCGTCTTGAACTTGTACATGTCGGCGTCCCGTTTGGTGAAGCCGCCGCGCCCCAGTTCGGCGCCGGTGCCCTCGACCGGACCGAAGACGCCCGGGCCGCTCAAGTCCGGCATACCCAGGGCATAGAACGTCATGGAGTTGAGGGCCGGCCCGGTGTGGCAGTCGACGCAGGCCGCCTTGCCGAAGAACAGGATGGCCCCGCGCTTTTCCTGGTCCGAGAGCGCGTTGCGCTTGCCGCGAAGCCACTCCTGCCAGGGCGCCTTGTTCGCCAGCAGGGTGCGTTCGTAGGCCGCAATCGCCAGCCCGGCCGCTACGCGAAGGCCGTGCTCCTCATCCGTCTCCGGCATCCCTTCGGGGAAGGCTTCTGCCAGGAGCTGCTGATAGGTCGGGTTCGTCACGACCAGCGTGCTCTCGATGGGGGCCAGGCGATGGACCTTCAGCGCCGCAATGGCCTGCGTCTCCACGCCCTCGTAGCCGAGCCAGTTCGAGAAGGTAGGATGGCTACCGTCGTTGTTCCACTGGCTCTCCGTGCCGAGGTTCGTGCCCGTCCCGCCGAACTGGCCGTTCCAGAGCATCACGTCCTGGTAGGCTACGTTCAGCGCCGTGGGCGAGCGGATGGGCTGCACGTCCAGCTCGTCGTCCGCATAGGCGGGGTTCTTCGTCCGTGCCTCGCCCCGGACCCCCATGCCCATGCCGCCTTCCGAAATCCCCTGAATGCGTCCTGCCTGGAATCCGGCCTGGGCGTGATGGCAGGAAGCACAGGAACCGGTGAACTTGCCCTCGGGCCGTTTCGGGCTCACCAGCAGGCCCGTCTCGTGAAAGAGCAACTTACCCAGCTCGACCTTCTTCGCGTTGAGCGGGTTACGCGGGTCCTGCGGGATCTGGTCGAACGCATCCGGCTCGGGCAGCATGAAGAACGACAGCCCGGCTCCCCCGGACGCCTCGATCAACAACGACTCCAGTTGCTGGTCCAGCTCGCTCGAGGACCCGGGACTGACGGCATCGTCACAGCCCGTCAATCCCCAGGCCAGCATCACCACGATACCCAGCCGCACCCATCCCCGGTACACCTTCGCCTCCATCCTGTGAAGCCTCCTCATGAGTCCACTCTTCGATTACGTTTCGATGTCAATACGTGCTCACGTTCGCGCGATCCGGCGCGTCGCCTGACTGAAGACCTTACCGTACGACCCGATATGATTCCGAAGGCCCGTCAGCCGTTCGCCGTGCCCGAGAAAAACCGTGATGCCACAGGCACGTAGGACGTGCAGCGAACG
The DNA here is from genome assembly GCA_964552015.1 of uncultured Rhodothermaceae bacterium. Classification (GTDB taxonomy): domain Bacteria; phylum Bacteroidota; class Rhodothermia; order Rhodothermales; family ISCAR-4553; genus Rhodocaloribacter. The sequence continues at coordinate 14,422 of CAZKFR010000047.1, forward strand.
CCGCTTTCAGGATAAGAAATGCGTCCGGTCCCCGTTCTTCAATCACATAGTTATGCGATGGCTTCACCCTGCCTGCACGAAGGGCGGCCGCCCAATCCTGAGCAAACCTCACCATAAACCCCTGCACGAAGGCAGGCACCATCACATAGCTATGCCATACGCCCCCCGCGGAGGGCCTCGACGGGCGGCATTTGTTACACAAACGTAACAGGCTTCAGTCCGTCAGCCAGTGCTTTTCGAGCCACCGGGCCGCGTGCGCCACGTTGGTGCGCATGACCTGCTCCCCGATGTGCACGAGCCGGTCCCGCGCTTGCCAGTCGTCCAGCGCGATGCCTTCTTCCGGCCGAAAGCGATAACTGATCCGATGATAATACTCCCCCAGGATCTGGCGGCACTGATAATCGGCCACGCCGACGATGCCCTCGAACATGAGTTGCACGAGCGGCCGGGCCCATTGTGCATACCCCCAGTCGAGCCGGTCGCCCCGGATGATCATGAGCGACGTGCCCGTTCCAATGGAAAGCAATCGGATCTCGGACAGGTCGGGCCGTCCCCGCATACGTGCGCGGCGATCCTGGGTCTGCGCCAGGGCCGCCATGGAAGGGTTGTTGGCCACCACGCCCCCGTCGATGTACCCGTCGACCGAGGGGAAGTACGTAGGGGCGGCACTCGTATACAGCGCGACATCGACGACGCGCACGTCGGCATCGCTATCCCTGCCACCGAAGTTGTGAAAAAACTTAGGCTTCCAGGTGCGCTTCTCCGGATCAGGGTCCTCGTTGTCGAGGTCGAAGGCGGGAATGAGCACTTTCTTTCGGAGCTTACCCAGCGGCGTATCCCCGAAGATGCGCTCGAGTTCACGCCGGAGGTAGCGGTTGTCGTACTCGGCCCCGATGGCGCGCCCGAGGTCGTGCAGGTCGTCCAGCAGGGTATCGTGGAAGATGTCCCCTCCCTTGTCGTAGTAGAGCACGCGCAGGTCGGTGGGCGTGAGGCCGAAGGCCAGCCCCAGGGCAAGGATGCCGCCGGTGGAGGTGCCCGCGATCAGGTCGATCCGGTCCCGCCAGCCCGGACAGGCGGCATCGAGTTGCTCGAGCACCACGGCCGAGAGCAGACCCCGGATGCCGCCGCCGTCGAGGGAGAGAATACGGTAGATGGCCATGAGGACCTCCGGGATCAGGGGGATGTCGGGGTGGACGGGCCGAGATACGCCGATGGCCGCGTCCGTACGGGATACAATTAACCCTGTGCCACCGACACCTGCAACGCCCGGCCGGTGTTCTTTCAGGGATGGACCCGTTTGGCCGCTTCGTTGGCCGCCACGATGAGCGGATCGAGGGAAGGAGCGAACGGCGGTGTATAGATCAGGTCGAGGTCACGGATCCGGTCGACCGTCCAGCCATCCCAGAGCAGGGGCACGAGCACGTCGGTGCGGAGGGCGGCCCCCCGCTCGCCGAGGCAGGTAGCCCCGAGCAGGCGCCCGCGCCGGCGCTCGACGACCAGCCGCACGTGCACGGGCCGGGCGCCGGGCAGCAACGGCACGTGCGACCAGTGGCGCACCGTGACGGCCAGCGCCTCGAAGCCGCCGTCCCGGGCCTCGTCCAGGCGCAACCCGGCTCCGGCCACCTCCAGGTCGAAGACCTTCACGGCTGCGGCCCCGACCACGCCGGGAAAGGCCTTCGGCTGGCCGCGTCCACGCCGGGCCGCGTTATGCCCGGCTACGCGGGCCGTGCGGAAGGCGGTTGGCGCCAGGGGCCGGTACACCTTCTTTCCGTCGATCACGCGGCGCACCTCCACGCAGTCGCCGCAGGCCCACACGTTGGGCAGGTTCGTCCGCATGCAGTCATCGACGGCCAGGGCGCCGGTGTCGCCCGGCCGAACCTTGGCGGCGACGGCCAGGTCCGTGTTCGGTTCGATGCCCATGGCCAGCACGACGAGCTGGCAGCCGATGCGCTCGCCCCGGTCGGTCAGCACGCTGCGCACGGCCCCGCCGGGCCCGTCGTCCAGCCCCACGGCCCGCTCGCGCCGGACGATGACGCCGTGCCGTTGCAGGACCGCCTCCACGAGCGGGCGCAGGTCGTCGTCGACCAGCGTATGCAGCACGCCCGGCCCCGGCTCCAGGATCGTCACACGCACGCCGCGCGCGCGCAGGGCCTCGGCCATCTCCAGCCCGATGTATCCCCCGCCAAAGACGACCGCATGCTGCACGGGATGCGTGTCGAGGTAGGCCCGCAGGTCGGTGGCCTCCTCGAGCGTGCGCACGGCGAACACGTTCGGCGCATCGAGCCCCGCCAGGTCGGGTCGGCGCGGCCGGGCCCCCACGGCCAGGACGAACTTGTCGAACCGTTCCTGCCGCACCTCGCCGCGGGTCAGGTCTTCCACCGTGAGCCGGTTGCGACGCGGATCCAGGGCCAGGACGCGGTGGTGCACCTGCACCGTTGCGCCGCGGGTGGCCTCGAAGCGCTCGGGCGTCAGGTGGACGAGGCGACGGGCCTCCTCCACCGTGCCGGCCACGTAATAGGGGATCTCGCAGGCGCCGTAGGAGATGTGAGGGCCTTGCTCGAAAAGCACGACCTCGGCCTGCGGATCGGCCCGGTGTGCGGCCGCTGCGGCAGCCGGGCCGGCGGCAGTCCCTCCTATGACGGCGATACGTTGTGCTGGCATGGCCCCAAGCTACGCATCCCCGACGTCCCGGTCAAAAAACCTCCCCTTCGCCCGATGGCCTCCCTGCTCACGTGACTTCGGCGGCCAGACGAACCTGCTCGTTCCGCACACGGGTCGCCAGCGAGGCCAGCGTGGCGCCGGCAAACAACGTCCGGAGGCGCTCCCGCTCGGCGGCCCACGCCTCGTGCAAGGGACAGGGCTTCTGCTCGCCACAACCCGGCAGGCCCAGGACGCATTCGGTGAACAGCTCCGGCCCGTCGATGGCGACCACCAGGTCATACAGCGTGATGTCTTCCGGCCCACGCGTCAGTGCGACGCCCCCGTTCGGCCCCCGGTACGAGCGCAGCAGGCCCGCCTGCGTCAGCTTCTGAAAGATCTTCGTCAGGAAGTGGAACGAGATGCCGAGCCGTTCGCTGATGTCCCGGATGGACACATACCCCTCCTCCTGCAAGGTCGCCAGATACAGCGTGGCACGCAGTCCGTATTCCGCACTCTTCGATAGCAGCATGGCATGCTCCCCCTTCCTACGCAATGTTTTTGTACCGCCGGTGCCCGTTTCGCCGGGTTCGAGCGATGGGCCTTTCAAGCCCATCGCCCGGTCAGGTTCCGCGACGTTCCGTCTGGAGCAGAAGGGGATCGGCGGGCTCGCGGTGTCCCTCCGGGTGCGCCTCGTCATGCGTTTCCGGCTCGAGGTGGGCCGTCACATACACGTGCGTCGGCCCGAGGGCCCGGGCCAGGCGCTCCTCGACCACGTGCGAGCGCTCGTGGGCCTCGGTGATCCGAAGGTCCTCGGGAAAGAGCAGGTGATACTCGATCCAGAGCTGGTCGTTCACCCGGCGATGCCGGACCTGGTGATAGCCCGAGATGAGCCCTTCGGCCACGGCCTGATCGAGCACGGTCAGGATCGCCTGCGTGTCGGCGGTGTCGGCAGCCTCCATGAGTCCCGAGACCGACGTCCGTACCAGACGCACGGCGGTCCACAGGATGTTCAGCGCCACGACGATGGCCACCAGCGGGTCCAGCCAGGTCAGCCCCGTGAGGGCCACCAGCCCCACACCGGCCAGCACGCCCAGGCTCGTCCACATGTCGGTGAGCACGTGGCGGCCGTTGGCCTCCAGCACCAGGCTCCGGTGCCTGCGGCCCACCCGCACCAGCGCCAGCCCCAGGGCCAGGTTCACCAGCGTCAGCCCTGCCAGGATCCACAGGCCCACGTCCAGCTGCCGCAGCGCCGGCCCCTCGATCAGGGCCCGGACGGCCGAGTACAGGATCGTCACGGCCGCAATCAGGATCAGCCCGCCCTCGAAGCCCGAGGAGAAGTAGGCAATCTTGCCATGCCCGTAGGGATGACCCGCGTCCGGCGGGCGCACGGCATACCACAGGCTGAAGGCCGCAAACCCGGTGGCGAAGAGGTGGATCACCGACTCCAGCGCATCGGACAGGATGGCGGCGCTGCCCGTGATGAAGTAGGCCGCCATCTTCCCGGCCAGCATCAGGAAAGAAACGGCCAGGCTGGCCGCCATGGCGACTTTTCGGGCGTCTCGTACGGGCACGGTGGGCACAGGGCTGCGGATTACGGGACGGGTCTTTCTCTTACGCCCGATCCGGGAAATGATTCTCCCGCGCCCCGCATTGCCCGAATCTTCGTCAGAAGAAGAACTGCACGGCCCCGAAGTAGACGTTCTCGAGGGCGCCGAACTCGGTGTCGCCGGGGCCATAGAAGACGTAGGCGCTGGCGGACACCTCCAGGTTTTCGGCGGCCGACCACACCAGCGCCGGGCCGGCCAGGCCGCTGCCGTCGTTCAGGTTCTGCAGGGCATACAGGTTGAAGGCCACCAGGGGCGACAGGCTCTTCGACACCGAGGCCGCCGCGTACTCGCGGGCCACATTGAAGAGCACCCCTTCGAGCAGGGCCCCGACGTCATAGCGGCGGCGGTCGCGGGTGCCGGGGCCGTTGTGGTGGAGCTCCACGAAGACGTAGTACCCGCCGGCGAAGTTGTAGTCGGCGTTGAGGGTGGCCCGGAGGTAGGCGCGGCCCGCGTCCGGGAAGGTGAGGGCGGCCTCGCCGCGCAGCCCGCCGTCGCCCACGTAGCCGGCGAAGTCGCCGCCGAGCACCCAGCTCCGGCGGAAGCGCCCGCCCATCAGGGCCAGGTCGTACTCGCCGATGGTGCCGCTGAGCCGGGCCGCCACGCTCGTCTGGCCATGCCGGCGGCCGGGGGCCACCACCGCTTCGAGGCGCGAGAGGGCGCCCAGCGTGAGGGCGCCGTAGGCCGCGTCCACCCCCGCTTTCTCCTCCCGCTCGATAGCCGTCGGGTCGACGGGGTTGAGCAGGTCGGTGGGGTTCCACACGAAGCCCGTCCCCCAGGCCACCCGCTGGCGCCCCAGGGTAAGCTGGGCCCGCCCGGCATAGACCGTGACGAACGCGCGGAAGAGCTGCTGGCGCACCACCAGCCGCCGCCGTTCGAGGAGCGTCCAGTCCAGGTCCGTCAGCGTGGTGCGCTCGCGGGCCTGCCCGAAAGCATAATCCGGTGAGGTGAGGAAGTCGCCGGTGAGGGCCTCGGTATCCAGCCACAGCTCGCCGTGCCACCGGGGGCCGTCGGCCAGCCCCTGCAGGCGCAGGCGGGTGAGGTCGAGGAAGAGGGGGTCCTTCGTGAAGAACGACTGCGACCGGAGGGCCAGGTTCTTGGCATAGCCCCGCACCGAGAACGACGGGGCCTGCGCCCCGGCGGTGGTCGCCAGGAGGGCCAGCACCGGCAGCAGCCGTCCGAGCCGTCGCAGGCGCCCCGTCCCTTTACGCATCCGGTTCCTCGCGTCGTTCATCGCTCACGATCTGCCCGTCGCGGAGCCGCACGAGGCGGCGGGCCCGTTCCATGACCATGGGGTCGTGCGTCGAAAAGAGGAAGGTGGCCCCGAGCTTCTCGTTGAGCTCCTTCATCTTGTCGAGCAGGCGCGCGCCCGTCTTCGAGTCCAGGTTGGCCGTGGGCTCGTCGGCCAGGATGAGCCGGGCGCGGGAGACGAGGGCGCGGGCCACCGCCACGCGCTGCTGCTGCCCGCCGCTGAGCTGGGCGGGGCGGCGGTGCCACAGCTCCGGCCCCAGCCCCAGGTCGGCCAGCTCCCGCTCCACCCGCTGCCGACGCTCCTCGGCCGGGACGCCCTGCAGCAACAGGGTGAACTCGGCGTTCTCGACGGCGTCGAGCACCGGCAGGAGGTTGTACGACTGGAAGATGAAGCCGACGTTGTAGAGCCGGAACTCGGCCAGCTTGCCCCGGCTCAGGCGGCCCAGGTCCTGGCCGGCCACCACCACCCGCCCCTCCGTGGGGCGGTCCAGCCCGCCGATGAGGTTCAGCAGGGTCGTCTTGCCCGAGCCCGACGGGCCGGCGATGGCCGTGAACTCGCCCTCTTCCAGGGTGAAGTCGACGCCGTCGAGCGCCCGCACGGGGACGTGCTCTTCGTCCTGATACACTTTCACCAGCCCCGTCACCTGCACCAGCGGGGGCGACGCCGCCGGGGCGTCCGGGCCGGGGGGAGCTGTCTCGCGGGGATCCTGCATGGTCACACGTGGCTGAGCGCCTCGACCACCTCGAAGCGGCCGGCGCGGTAGGCGGGATAGAGCACGGCCAGGAACACCATCCCCACGATCAGGGCATAGCCGAGGCCGAGGTGTCCCCAGTCGAAGTACGGATAGACGACGGCGCCGATGCCGAAGGCGCCGAGCCCTTCGGCGAACGCCGAGAGGTCGAGGCCGCGGGCGGCCCAGTAGCCGAGCACCAGCGCCGAGAGGGCCCCGCCGACGGCCGTCCCCAGCAGCAGCATGAACACGGCTTCGAGGAAGAGCATCAGGCGGATCTGCCCGGGGCGGATGCCGCTGGCCATCATGACGCCGATCTCGCGGATCCGCTCGAAGATCACCATGAGGAAGGCGTTGACGAGGCTGAAGGCGACGGCCGTGAAAAGGATCACCGCCAGCAGCACCACGGAATAGCCGTACGCCTCCATGGCCAGCACCAGCAGCGGGAAGCGTTCCTTCCACGTACGCACGGCCAGCCCCCGGGGCTCGAGCCGTTCCCGCAGCCGGGCCGCCACCGCGTCGAGCCGCTCCTCCCGGTCGAGCCGGACGGAGAACGAGGTCACGGCGTCCGGCGGATAGCCCACCAGGGCACGGGCCGCCTCCATCGAGAGGAACACGTTGGTGCGGTCGAAGGCGGTGCTGCTGGTGCGGTACAGCCCGGCAATGCGGTAGGCGCCGGCGCTCACGTCGTTGTGTACGTCGCTGACCATGAGCACGCCCTTCTCGCCGAGGCGGAGGCCGAGCCGCCGGGCCAGGGCGGCGCCCATCACCATACCGCCCGCTGCCTCCGGCCCTTCCGGGAAGGCGCCTTCCACCAGGGAGCGCGGCACGGCCGTCACGCCGGCCTCACGGGCGGGGTCGACGCCGTGGATCACCACGCCGGCCGCCCGCTCGGTGCTGTTGGCCATGCCCTGGGCCGTGATGCGGGGGGCGTACCGCAGGCCCGGCTCGCCGTCGAGCACCGCCGCCACCGCCCCGGCCTCCTCGATGTACAGGCGCACACTCGGATTGTCCTCGTACCCCTGCCGGGCGATGAAGATGTGGCCGCCCTCCAGATCGATGGTCGCGTTGATCATCTGCACGGCGAACCCGTCGTTGAAGGCCGTGGCCCCCACGAAGCTGAAGATGCCGATGCCGATGGCCGTCACCAGCACCCACGAGCGACGCGGGTTCCGCCAGATATTGCGCCAGGCGATCTTCCAGAAGATGTTCATGGGCAGGTTACCGGATCGTAGACGACGTCAGGCACGGCGCAGGGCCGCCACCGGCGAGAACCGCAGCACGCGCAGGGCGGGATACACGATGGTCAGCAGCGACACGGCGGCCACCGAGAGCAGCGGCTCGACGAACACCCGGGGGCGCCCGGAGAAGACGAGCGCGTCGATGGAGAAGCCGAACTCCTCATACAGCTCGCGCAGCTCCGCCGAAAGAGGGATCGGGTGGCCGGCCAGGTAGGCCACCGCCGCCCCCGTGACCACCAGGCTGACGGCCAGGGCCAGCGCCACCTTGATCAGCAGCTCCAGCACCACCAGCAGGCTGATCTGGCCGGGCTTCATACCGATGGCCTGCAACACGCCGAACTCGCGCACCCGCTCCATCACGCTCATCATGGTGGTGTTGAAGATCTCGAAGCCGATGAGCAGGAGCATGAACGCCAGAAAGATGGCGCCGCTGGCATTGTCGAGCACGATCATCTGCCGGAGCTCGGGCATGAGGGCGTTCCAGTCGAGCACGTCTACCGTCGTGTCGGCCAGGGCGGCTTCGAGCCGTTCGGCGTAGCGGCCGGCGCGGCGGAAGTCGTCGGTGCGGACGGCGAGCTGGGTGAAGCGACCCGGCATCGAGAAGAGGGCCTGCGCGTCGGCGAGCGAGAGCACCAGCGTGGCGCGGTCCATCTCGGCCGAGCCGCTGTCGAAGAGGCCCTTGACCACGTAGAGGTCCGCATCCATCTCGTTGCGGTAGCCCTGGGTGATCACCACCACGGTGTCGCCCACCCCCAGCGACAGGTTCTGCGCGAGGGTCTGGCCCAGGACGGCCCGGTGGTCGTCCCCCGCCGCCAGCGGCGCCCCGGCGACGATCTTGCGGAGGAAATGGCTCACGGCCGGCTCGGCCTCCGGCTCGATGCCCACGATCAGGGCGCCGGCGCTCGTCTCGTCGGAGCCCGCCAGGCCGAAGCCCGTCAGCCGCCGGGCATGGGCCACGTGCCAGGGTTGCGCCGCCAGCAGCGCGTCCCAGTCGCGCTCGTCCTCCCGCAGGGCGTAGGCCAGCGTCTGCTCCTCCTGGTAGCCGGCCCGCTGCACCTGCAGGTCCCCCGTGAAGAGCCGGATAGCGAAGGACTCCATGGCGTCGTACGAGCCGTACTGGAGCGAGCGCGTCAGGGCGATGATGAGCACCGAGAAAAAGATGGCGCCCATGGTGATGAGGCTGCGACGGCGGTTGCGCCACACGTTGCGCCAGGCCAGTTTGAACAGCTTGGTCATAGGCAGCCCTGGTCATACCGGCTCCGGGGCCGGCCGCTTCACCGGCGACGCCGGAGGTTCTCCTGGGTGAACACCGACGGGGGGATGGGCCGGTCGAACACGGCCTCCTCGAGCACCAGGACCGTCCGGTGCCCCGGCTTCGTCTCCTCGATCAGCTCCATCCGCACGGGAAGCCGGCGCCCCCCCAGGGTGCGCACGTCCGAGAACACCAGCGTGCGGATGTGCTCGCCCCGCTCGTTGAAGTATTCGGCCCGGAGCGGGATGTAATCGTCTACCCGGATCCACTCCACCACCCGCGCCCAGGTCACGGGCGCCTCGGGCTTCGGGAGAAGCTCGATCACGTACGCCTCGTCCTCGCCGACCTGTTCGCGCCCGAGGAGCCGGTGGGTATAGTCCTCCACGATACTGGATTCCTTGACCAGGTCGTCGTTGGTGAAGTCGGAGCCCATCCACGACTCCATCATCATCGACGGGGGGATCTTGATGACGCGGTTGATCCGGGGGATGTATTGCCACATCTGCCGCCCGAGCTTGAGGAAGGCGACGCCCCGGTCGCGGGCGGGCTCGAGCACGCGGATGAACGATTTCTCCGTGCCTTCGGACCAGACCTCAAAGACCATCGACCGCTGCCAGTCCGGGCGGATGACCGTCATCCGATACCGCCCCTGGAAGGTGTCGCCCCGCAGCAGTTCGTCGGCCCGCCGCACGATCTCCCGGGCCGAGAGCGTATCGGCGTCCTGCGCCCGGGCCGGCAGCACGCCCAGCAGCAGGAGCCCCACCAGCACCCTCCCCCCGATCCGGCCGGCACGTCGTCTCATGGCATCGCAGCGTCAGGTTCTTCGGGTTGGCGTCACACGGGCGGCAAGATACAATCCCTCGAGATAAGACGGGGGGACGCCCCACACGGGTCCGGTTTTCCGGACGGCCGCTTTGAACGTGGCGGAGGCGCGCCGTATCATCCCTCCGAGATCCACCCACCCAGATGCCACCCGTCATGACCCGTCTCGAACACATCGGCATCGCCGTCCGGGATGCCGCCGCCGTGATCGACCGCTATGAACGCCTGCTGGAGGTGCGGCCGTACAAGGCCGAGACCGTCGAGCGGGAAGGCGTTCGCACCCATTTCATCGCCGCCGGGCCGGTGAAGCTGGAGCTGCTCGAAGCGCTCGGCCCGGATTCGCCCGTGGCCCGGTTCCTCGAGAAGCGCGGGGAGGGCCTCCATCACCTGGCCTTCGAGGTGGACGACGTCGACGCCACGATGGCCCGGCTGCGGGCGCTGGGCCTGCAGCCGCTGAGCGAGGAACCTCGCCCCGGCGCCGACGGCAAGCGGATCTTCTTCCTCCACCCGAAGCAGACCCACGGCGTGCTGGTGGAGTTCTGCCAGAGCGTCCCGACGCCGCTGCCGGTGGCCGAGGTGGTGCTGGCCGGCAGGCCTCGGGCGGTGCACCACCTGGGCGACCCGGCGGCCCCGGCCGTGGTGCTCTTTACGGGCGCGGCGGCGCATCCCTGGGCCGGCCTCGAACCCGTGGCCCGTCGCCTGGAGCCGTTCTTCCACCTGCTGGCGCCCGCGGACCCGCTGGACGGCGACGACCTGCCGGCCCTGCTCGACGCCTTCGAGCACGAGCGTGCCCACATGCTGGCCCTGGGGGCCGGCGCCGCCCCGGCCCTCGACGCCGCCCGCACCCACCCCGAGCGGGTGTCGGCCCTCGCCCTGGTCGAGCCCGACCTCGACCCGCAGCGCCCCCTGGCGGGCCTTCCGCCGGCCCTGCTGGTGGGCTTCGACGAGAGCCCCCACCTGCCGCCGGTGGCCCTCTTCGGCCTGCATACCGCCTGGCCCGGGGCCGCCCTGGCGATCCTGCCGGGGACCGGCCTGCGCCCCATGCCCGCCGACCTCGACGCCCTCGTGGCCGTCCTCCGGCGCCACCTCGGCGGCTGACCCCCGCCCGCACCCGAGCGCCATCCGATGGAAAACGAGATTCTGGGCTGGATCGCCGCCGTGGGCATCCCTCTGGCCTATGCCCTCGGCCTCGCCAGCGCCATCGATGCGGTGATGGAGGCACGGACGGCCCAGGGCGCCACGGCCTGGGCGCTGGCCCTGATCCTGATGCCCTTCCTGGCCCTCCCCCTCTACTGGATCTTCGGCCGCGCCCGCTTCGACGAATACGTCCAGGCCCTGCGCGACTTCGACGCCGAGGTGGAGGCCCGCCTGGCGGATGCTCGCTCCGGCGTGCTCACCGACGTGCTCGTTTCCCCCGAAACGGCCCGCGACGAGCGCACACGCGGCGAGCTGCTGGCCTTCCAGCGCCTGGCCACCCTCCCCTTCACACGCGGCAACCACGTCCGCCTGCTCATCGACGGCGAGGCCACCTTCGAGGCGATCTTCGACGGAATCGACCGCGCCCGGTCGTACGTGCTGGCCCAGTTCTACATCATCCGCGACGACCGGATCGGACGGGCCTTCCAGGAGCGCCTGATCGCTGCGGCCCGGCGGGGTGTGCGCGTCTACCTGCTCTACGACGAGGTGGGCAGCCACAGCCTGCCTCGCCGCTACCTGCGGGAGCTGGAGGCCGCCGGCGTGCGCGTCTCCGGCTTCAGCGGGCGGCGGAGCTGGCTGGGGCGCTTCCGCATCAACTTCCGCAACCACCGCAAGATCGTGGTGGTGGACGGCGAGCAGGCCTATGCCGGCGGCCTCAACGTGGGCGACGAGTACCTGGGGCACCACCCCCGCCTGCATCCCTGGCGCGACACCCACCTGGCCGTCGAGGGGCCGGCGGCCCAGGGGTTTCAGCTCTCCTTCGTGCGCGACTGGTACTATGGCCGGCAGGAGACGCCGGAGGTCGCCTGGACGCTGAAGCCCCACCCGGAGGACCGCCCGGCCCTGGTGCTGGCCTCCGGCCCGGCCGACGCGCTGGAGACGTGCGGGCTCCTCTACATGCACGCCATCGAGAGCGCCGAGCACCGCGTCTGGCTGGCCACCCCGTACTTCGTCCCGGACCACCACGTCCTCGGCGCCCTACAGCTAGCCGCCCTGCGGGGCGTCGACGTACGCGTGCTGATGCCCCGGCTGAACGACAACCCCCTGTTCAAGTACGTCCCCTATGCCTACCTGCCCGAAGCCGGGCAGGCGGGCGTCCGCGTCTACCTCTACGAGGAGGGGTTCATGCACCAGAAGGTGCTCCTGGTCGACGACGACTATGCCGCCGTGGGCACGGCCAACCTGGACAACCGCTCCTTCCGCCTCAACTTCGAGGTCACCTGCCTGGTCAACGACGCCGGCTTCTGCCACGAGGTGGCCCGGATGCTCGAGCAGGATTTCGCCCGCTCGACGCTGCTGCCGCCCGACGCCCTGGCCCGCCGACGCCTCCCGTTCCGCCTGGCCGTGCAGACCACCCGCCTGCTGGCCCC
>CAZKFR010000048.1:0-25497 GCA_964552015.1 uncultured Rhodothermaceae bacterium
TCTACGAGCAGGGGATCCAGTATGACGAGATGGGTTATGCCTCGGCGGCGGCGGTCGTCCTGCTCGTGCTCATTGCCGGCATGACCTACGTACAGATGCGGTTGGACCGCGAGCGGTGAGAAACGTCATGAAGCAGTCACGCAGGCATTTCGTCTCGAGTCTCGGGCGAGCGGCGCTGGGGGCCGGTCTGGCCGGAGCGATCCGGCCGGGGCGGGAGCCGGCCCCCCCGCTGCCCGGGTTCGACGACCCGGATTTCTGGCGCGTGGTGCGCCTGCAGTACCCGCTGACGTTCGAGCGCATCTACCTCAACACCGGCGGGCTGGGGCCGGCGCCGTATGCCGTGCTGGCGGCCGTCGAGCAGACCACCCGGTCGCTGCAGGCGCTGTCGGAGACCGGGCACCACCTGATCGAGGAGACGCGCCCGGCGGTGGCAGCCTTCCTGGGTGCCGATCCGGACGAGATCGCCTTCACCCGCAATGCCACCGAAGGCAACTCGACCGTCGCCATGGGGCTCGACCTGCGGCCCGGCGACGAAGTCATCTTCGAGTCGCACGCGCACCCGGGCGGGTCCTTTCCGTGGATGGCCCGGCAGAAAGAGCAGGGCATCCGCGTGCGCCTCTTCGAGCCGGACCCGACGAGCGCCGCGGGCAACCTGGAGCGCATCGAGGCCCTGATCACCCCGCGCACGCGCGTCATCCAGGTGAGCCACGTCACCGCGCCGACGGGCATTCGCTTTCCGGTCGAGGACATCGCCCGCCTGGCGCGGGAGCGGGGCCTGTGGTTCCACATCGACGGGGCGCAGGCGGCCGGCATGATCCCCGTCGACCTGCATGCCATCGGGTGCGACTCCTTCGCCACGAGCGGGCACAAGTGGATGGGCGGGCCGCACGGCACGGGCGTGCTCTACGTCCGCCGGGACCGGCTCGACGCCGTGCGCCCCACCGAGACGGGCGCCTACGGCGACGACGGCGACGTCCACCTGCCGGACCGCTTCGGGTACCACGCTTCGGCCCGCCGGTACGAGGTGGGCACGCGCGATGCGGCTTCGGTGGTGGGGCTCGGGGCCGCGGTGCGGTTCCTCGAAACCATCGGGATGGCGCGCGTGGCCGAACGGGCCCGCACCCTGGCCCGCTATCTGCAGGACCGCCTCCGTGCCCTCCCGGGCGTGACGATCCTCACCCCGGCGTCGGACGACCTGGCTGCTGCCATGACGACGATCCGGGTCGAGGGTGTGCCGTACCGCGACCTCTACCGCTATCTGCTCCAGGAGCACGGCCTGCGCTGCCGGATCGTCAGCGAACGGGGGCTCGACGCCCTCCGCATCTCCACCCATATCTTCAACCAGGAAGACGAGTGCGAGCGGGTCGCCGAGGCCGTCCGTCGTGCCCGGGACCTGCGCTGATCCGGAGGAAGCCCGCCATGTACCAGCCGCCTGCGACGAAGACCGGAGCCTGGAGGGGACGCCTCCGCCTGCCCGCACCGGGGCGGGTCGGGGTGCACCTCGTGCTGCTCCTCGGCGCCGCGGTGATGGTCGGGCCGCTCGTCTGGATGGTGCTCACCTCGCTCAAGACCCCCGCCGACGCCGAGGCCTTTTTCAATACGCCACGTCGCCTCATGGCCTTCCTCCGGGCGCTCTGGCCTGACCCCCTGACCTGGGACAACTACCGGGCCGTCTTCACCGAGCGGCCCCTGTTGCGCTACTTCCTTAACAGCGCCATCTACACCGGCCTGCGCATGGTGCCGGCCCTCTTCTTCTGCTCCCTGGCCGGCTTCCTCTTTGCCAAGATGAAGTTTCCCGGCCGGGACGGCCTCTTCGGGGCCATCCTCCTGACGATGATGATCCCCTTTCAGATCAAAATGCTCGTGCTCTACGAGATGATGGTGCAGTTTGGCTGGGTGGATACGTACTGGGCCGTCGTGGTCGTGGGGCTGATGGAGCCGTTTGGCATCTTCCTGTTCCGGCAGACGATCAAGGACATCCCGGACGCCCTGCTCGACGCCGCCCGTATCGACGGGTGCGGACCGCTGCGGATCTACTTTCAGGTCGTGCTCCCGCTCATCCGTCCGGCGCTGGCGGCCTACGCCATCTTCCTGTTCATGTGGTCCTGGAGCGACTTCCTCTGGCCGCTCATCGTGATCAACACCGAGACGCTCAAGCCCGTCGAGGTGGGCATCCTGAGCTTCTCCGACATCAACAACCCGGACTACGTGAAGATGATGGCGGCCGCGACGGTGGCCGTGGCGCCGATCATCGTCTTCTTTCTCTTCATGCAGCGGCAGTTCATCCAGGGCATCACCATGACGGGTATCAAGGGATGAAGCGCCTTCGGACCCCCATACGATCCGCCGTGCTGTGGCTGCTGCCGGTGCTGCTGGCGGCGACCGGCACGGGGTGTGGTGCCGCGTCGCAGGAGCCGGCTTCCGACGGCCGCATCCCCGTGCGCGTGTTTGTCCTGCTCATCAGCACGTCGCAGGTCGAATTTTACAAGTGGGCCGAGCAGACTTTCGAGGCGGCCCATCCGGAGGTGGACGTGCGCATCGAGCAGTTTCCGGGCAGTTCGCTGAAGGATTTCGAGATCAAGCTGCGCCTGCGGTTTGCCAGCGGGCAGGCGCCCGACCTGTTCCACGTCAACACGAACGTGGGGGCCGAACTGGCGGCGCTGGGGCTGCTGGCGCCCGCCCCGCCCGACGTGGTGGCCCTGGTCGACACGAACAGCGTCAACGAGATGGCCCGCATCGCGGCCCGGTTCGACGGGACGTACTACGGTGTCGTGAGCGACGTGGTCTGGACCGCCCTCTACTACAACCGCACGCACTTCCGGGAAGCGGGCCTCGATCCGGACCGCCCGCCCCGCACCTGGGACGAGCTGCTGGAGATGGCCGACCGCCTCACCGTGCGCCGCCCCGACGGGACGCTTGTGCGCGCCGGGTTGTCGCTGCGCAAGACGGGCTTCAAGGCCGGCACGGCCGAGAAGTGGTTGACGTTCCTCTACAGTGCCGGTGGTCGCGCCTTCGACGAGGACGGCACGCACACCCTCATCAACAGCCCCGCCGGACGGGCCGCGCTCGACTTCTACGCCGAGGTCCTCTTCCGGCGCCGCATCGACGACGTGGCCCTCGAAGGCGATCAGCAGGGATTCGGGCAGGGACGGGTGTCCATGTTCATCCGCGAACCCCACGTCATCGGGTGGCTGGAGCAGAACTACCCGGACCTGGACTTCGGTGTGGCGCCGATCCCGCGGCGGGACACCTCGCTCAGCAGCGGCGGGGCCTACATGTTCGCCGTCAGCCGGGACAGCCCGCACCCGGACGCGGCCTGGCGCTTTGCCCGCTTCCTGATGAGCGACTCGGTGTATGTGCGCTATGCAGCAGGCGGGAGCGTGGTGCCGGCCCTCCGCTCGGTGGCCCGCCGCCCCGCCTACACCGGCGACCCGCGCTGGCGGGTGTTCCTGGAGCAGCCGGCCCGGCTCTCCGGGGGCTTTCCCCGTGCCGGCCGGGCGCTCGACATCCTCGGCGCCTACATCGAACAGTTCTGCTACGGCCGCCTGGAGGCCGGCGAGATGCTGCGCCTGGCCGAGCGGGACATGAACGCCGTGCTGGCTCCGAACCGGCGGCGGGACCCTTCATAACCGGACGAGACGATGCGTGACACGATCCCGGAACCGGGCATCATCACCGACGAGGTGGCCCCCGAGGTGGAAGAGGCGCTGGCGACGGCCATGGACTGGGGCCTGCGCCGGTTCGAGCTGCGGGAAGGGCGCACGGGTCGCTTCCCGGCCTTCACGCCGGGGGAGGTGCGGGCCGTCGAGGCGGCCCGGGCGGCCGGGGCGCAGATCACCGCGGTCTCGCCCGGCCTGTTCAAAGGGGTGGTCTCGGACGAGGCACGCCTGCGCCGCGAGCTGGACGACGTGCTGCCCCGTGCCATCGAGCTGGCCCGGCGGTTCGAGGTGCCGGTGCTCATCGCCTTCGGCTTCCAGCGGTACCGGGGCGAACGGCCCTCGGACCGCATGCGGGCGATGCAGGCCTTCGAGCGGGCGGCCCGGCAGGTCGCCGAGGCGGGTATGGTGCTGGCCCTCGAGAACGAGCCGGACTTCTGGATCGACCGCCCGGCCGAGGCGGCGGCGATGCTCGACGAGATCGGCCATCCGGCCCTCCGCCTCAACTGGGACCCGGCCAACCTGCACTGGGGAGGACAGGTGCCCACCCGTGCCGATTTCCTGGCGGTGCGCCCCTACCTGGCGGGCGTGCATGTGAAGGACTATTACCCGGCACGACCCGAGGCCCCCTGGCTTCCGGTGGGTGAGGGGACGACCCCGTGGGACGAGATCCTCCCGTGGCTCGTCCACGAGACGGACCTGCCCCATCTGACGATCGAGACCCATTGCACCCCGCTCCGTGTCTGTTCGGAGCGGGCCCTGGCGAACCTGCGGCGCCTCCTCGCGGCGTGCATCCGCGGCGAGGTCGCCCGAGACCCGGAGGACGGACGATGACGACCCCCCCTGAACAGGCCGAACCCGTACGCCTGGCCATGGCCGGGCTGGGCGGGCACGGGCGGACGATCCAGCAGGCGGTGGCCTCCGTGCCGGCGCTGCGCGTGGTCGCCGTCTATGATCCCGACGCCGCCGAGGCCCGGGCGGCCGCCGCCCGGTTCGGGTGTGCCGTGGCTCTGTCCTACGAGGCGCTGCTCGCCCGCGACGACGTCGAGGCCGTGGTCCTCGTGACGCCGAACCACCTGCACCGTCCCCAGGCCGAGGCAGCCCTGGCCGCCGGATACGACGTGTTCGTCGAGAAGCCGCTGGCGAACACCGTGGCGGACGGGCGGGCGATGGTGCGGGCGGCCGAGGCGACCGGCCGGGTGCTGATGGTCGGGCACAACATGCGCCGGGGGCGCCCGGCCCGCCGGGCCCGGGCGTTGCTGGCGAGCGGGGCTCTGGGGCGTGTGGCCAGCATCGAGGTGCACTTTTCTTCCGACACAGCGCAGCGCCTGCCGGCCGGTTCGTGGCGGCTGCACCCGGGCACGTGCCCGCTCCTGCCCATGATGCAGCTCGGCATCCACGGCGTCGACCTGGTGCACTACCTGGCGGGGCGCGTCGAGACGGTGCAGGCCCGGGCCGCCGCGCTGACGACCGGCCCGCCCGTCGTGGACCACGTGGCCGCCTTGCTGGGGTTGCCGGGTGGGGCCACGGCCACCCTCGTGTCGAACTACTGCACGCCGGTGCGTTTTGCCTGGCACGTCGCCGCCACGGAGGGCAGCCTGGCCGGCACACCCCACACGCTCACCGTAACCGACCGTTCGGGGGCCGTCCTCGAGACGCTCGACGCGGGCGACGATCCCTACGGTTCCTACGTCGACCAGATGGCGGCCTTTGCCCGGGCCGTCCGCACGCGGCAGCGGCCCGAGACCGACGGCTATGCCGGCCTGCAGGCGCTGGCGGTCGTCGAGGCCATCGAAGCCAGCCTGGCCCGTCAGGCTGCCGTCCTGGTGCCCGTCTACACTCCCGACCGCCATCCAGCCTGAGATACGCGATGCCGATCTGCCGACTACTGGTCCTGATGATGGGATGCGGGCTGCTCCTGCCTCCCGCCGCGGCCCCGGCCCGCCAGGCGACGCCGGGCGACCTCGACCGCGCCTTCCAGGCCCGCCGCGATTCCCTCATCACGTACTTCGCCACCCGCATCCCCGACGACGACCTGAGCCGCGGCGGCTACCTCGACGTCGCCGCCCGCCTCTATCGCGGTACCTGCGGCACCTGGTGCGTGGCCCGTCTCGACTCGCTCATGGCCCATCCCCGGGGCGACATGTTCTGGATGTACCCCTTCGTCACGGTCATGTACAACGACCGGGGGACGCTGCCCGAAGCCACCCGCCGCCGCATGCGGGACCTCTGGCGCACCTACACGCCCTACCGCGGCGACACCGAGAACCACTGGGCGCTCTACTACACGTCGCTCTACCTGGCTGCACAGCAGTATCCGGGCGAACCCGGCTCGTCCTGGTTCACCGGCAAGAGCTCGGAGGAAAACATGGCGGAGGCGCGGGACTACCTGATCGCCTGGATGGACCTGACGACCCGCCGCGGCCAGGGCGAATACGATTCGCCCCACTACCTGCGCGTCTATCTCACGCCGATGGCGCTGCTCTATGCCTATGCCGAAGACCCGGCCATGCGGCAGCGCGCCCGCATGATGCTCGACTACCTGCTGGCCGACTTCGCCGCGGAGAGCCTGGACGGCCTCTCGGGAGGGGCCCACAGCCGCATCTACGAGCGCGAGGTGATCCGCCCCTTCAAGGCACCCGGCGCCGCCCCGACGGCCTGGCTCCTCTTCGGCAACACCCCGTTCCAGCCCACCGGCGAGACGCTGATTCTGGCCCTGAGCGGCTATCGCCCTCCGCCCATCCTGCACTACATCGCCACCGACCGGCGGGCGCCCTACGTCCACCGTGAGCTCAAGCGCACGCGCCACCGCATCCGCTACAGCAGGGAACGCAACGCGCCGGTCTACAAATACACGTACGTGAGGCCCGAGTACGTCCTCGGCTCGACGCAGGGCGGCCTCCTTCAGCCCATCCAGCAGCAGACCTGGAGCCTGATCTGGCGCACCGACGACCCCGAAGAGGCTCGCAACACCCTGTTTTCCCTCCATCCCTACTCGTCTCCGGTCGAGCTGGGGATGTACTTCGCCGAGTTGCAGGAATTTATCACCGAGATCGTCGTGCGCTCGAAGAAAGAGTACGATTCGCCGGACAAGCTCACCGGCGGCTCGCCCTATGAGCAGGTTTTCCAGCACGAGGATGCCCTCATCGCCCTCTACGACATCCCGCCGGACACGCGCTTCCCGCACGTCAACGCCTTCTTTTCGGACGAGCTACGCGACCTGAAGGAGGACCGTTCCGGCTGGATCTTCGCCCGGGGGGGCGAGGCCCTGATCGCCTACTACCCACTGGCCCCCTACCGCTGGGAGGAGCAGCCCGACGCCTGGGACGAGAACCGGAAGCACCGGCGGCTGGTGAGCCCGCATCTGAAGAACGGCGCCGTCGTGCAGGTGGCTCCGGCTTCGGCCTACGCCTCCATGGAGGCGTTCCGGGCGGCGGTGCGGGCGCTGCCGCTGGAGGTCTCCACCCATCCCGTGCCGTCGGTCCGCTTCACCACGCTCGGCGGGGCCACCATGGAGCTCACCTACGGCGAGACGCCCCGTCTGAACGGCACCCCGGTGGATTATGCCGCCTGGCCCCTCTACGACGGCCCGTTCCTGCAGGCCGCACCGGAGAGCCGCCGGCTCGAGATGCGCTACGGCGCGCTGCGTCGCCTGCTCGACTTCAACACCCTCACGATCCGCGAGTGGATCGAGACCCCTTCCGACAACCGGCAAGACCCCGGCACGCCATGAGACGAATGCACCTTCTTCCGGTCGGGCTCCTGTTGCTGCTCGGTGTGCCTCCGCGCGGGGCCGTGGCCCAGGCGGACGCCGGCCCGGCGATCCTCTACGGCGGCTTTATCCCGTCGAAAGGCTACGTCGTCGGCAGTAGCCTGGACGAGAGCGGCCTCATCCGGCGCGAGCCGGACGGACGCTGGGTGCACCTGGGACACACCAACCCGCGCGTCAATGCTGTCGCCGCCGTGCCCGGCCGGCCGGACACGCTCTTCGTGGCCGCCGGCAACGGCGTGTTGCGCACCTTCGACGGCGGTCGTTCCTGGCGCATCGTCACCGACTGGCGCATGACCGAGGTGCAGGATGTGGCCGTGGACGCCCACGCCCCCGGCTTCGTCTATGCCGGCACCGCCTACGGCGTCTGGCGCTCGACGGACGGCGGGGACACCTGGGAGGAAGCCAGCGTGGGCATCCCGCCGGGCAAGACGTACACCGAGACCGTGGAGGTGGACCGCACGACCGCCTACCGCGTCCTGGCCGGGACCGACGACGGCGTCTACGTCTCGGAGGACGGCGGCCGGACGTGGCTGCGCGCCGGCCTGCCCGGCGTGGAGGTGCTCGACCTCCAGCAGAGCCGCACCGCGCCGGACGTCTGGCTCGCCGCCACCTACCGGCACGGCCTCCACCGCTCCACCGACGGCGGGCGGACCTGGCAACCCGTGGCCCCGGCCTGGGCCGCACACAGCATCCACGGCGTCGCCATCGACCCCCACGACGCCCGGCGTATGGCCGCCGCCGGATGGGACACCGGCGTCCTCGTCTCCGTCGACGGCGGGCAGACCTGGGAACGGCGCGGCGACACCCTGCCCGTCGACGACTTTTACGATATCGTCTTCGACGCCAACGTGCCCGGCCGGTTGCTGGCCGCTACCGTCGAGGAAGGACTCTTTGCCTCGGATGATCTGGGCCGTACCTGGACGCTGATGGGCCTCGAAGGCGCGCTGATCTTCGACCTTACGTTCGTCTATCCCCGATGAATTCGCTCACCGAACCACGAACCGCCATGAGCACGACCACCGCCACCACCCTCTTCCAGCGACCCTATGACGTCACCGACGAGCAGGTCGCCTTCTTCCGGGCCAACGGGTACGTGCGCTTCGACGGGGTGCTCTCCCCCGAGGAAGTCGAGGCGCTGCGGGCCGCGCTCGAACGCGCCCTCGCCGCCAAGAAAGCCTTCACCCGCGACCTGGCCGGGGGCGGCGACCGGATCGTCCAGATGCTCAACCTGTGGGAGCACGACGACGTCTTCCGCGCCTATTCGACCAGCCCGCGCCTGGCCCGCATGGCCGCCCGTCTTACCGGCAGCGAGACCATCCACCTCTTTCACGACCAGGCCCTCATCAAGCCGCCCGGCCCGAGCGCCCCCTCGCCCTGGCACCAGGATCAGCCCTACTGGCCCTCGAAAGAGCCGGGCATGATTTCCTGCTGGATGGCCCTCGACGACGTCACCATCGACCGGGGGGCCATGCAGTTCATCCCCGGCTCGCATCGCTGGGGCGAGTTCGCGCCCGTCTCGTTCGCCGGCGACGGCCCCGGGCTCTACGACATGATCTCGGACGAGCAACGGGCGCAGTGGACCCCCGTGCCCGTCGAGTTGAAAGCGGGGGACTGCACCTGGCACCATGGCCTTACGTTCCATTACACCCGCCCCAACACCACCGACCGGACGCGCCGCGCCGTCGTGACGATCTATATTCCCGACGGCATCACCTACGCCGCCGACGAGAAGATGGAACACCCGCTCTCGCCGACGATCACCAGCCGCAAGGGCGAGCCGCTGCGGGGAACGAAATTCCTCCGGCTCCTGTGACGCGGCCGGGTGGCCGTACCGATCCGTTTCACGCATCCATGCAACCCGGAAAGACCACGTGATCGACCTCAACCACCAACACACGCCGGCGTCCCTGTTGCCGCGGATCGAGCGGATGTGGGACGTCTCGGCGGCCAAGCTGCGGGCGCTCGATCGGGATTTCGACCCGTCGCAGGGGGCGCCCGTCTACACCGTCGAGGGACGCTATACGACCCGCGGGTGGACCGACTGGACCGAGGGCTTTCAGTATGGCTCGGCCCTGCTGCAGTTCGATGCCACCGGAGAGGAAGCCTTTCTGGAGATGGGGCGGCGGCCTACGCGGGCCCGCATGGCCGCGCACGTCACCCATACCGGCGTGCACGACCACGGCTTCAACAACGTCAGCACCTACGGGGCTTTGCGCCGCCTGATGAACGAGGGGCGGATTCCGGAGAACCCCTGGGAACGGGCCTTCTACGAGCTGGCGCTGAAAGCCTCCGGCGCCGTGCAGGCCGCCCGCTGGACGGCGCTGCCGGACGGCTACGGCTACGTCTATTCCTTCAACGGTCCCCACTCGCTCTTCGCGGACACCATCCGCTCGATGCGGGTACTGGCGCTGGCACACCACCTGGGGCACGTCCTGATGGGGGAGAACGACACCCGCATCTCGTTGCTGGCACGCCTGGCGCGGCACCTGCGCACGACGGCCCGCTTCAACGTCTATTACGGCGAGGGACGCGATGGCTACGACATCCGGGGGCGCGTGGCCCACGAGAGCATCTTCAACCTGAACGACGGCCGCTACCGGTGCCCGAGCACGCAGCAGGGCTATTCGCCCTTCACGACGTGGACGCGCGGGCTGGCCTGGGTCCTGCTCGGCTTCGCCGAACAGCTCGAGTTCCTGGACACGTTGCCGGCGGAGGAGGACCTGCCGGGCGGGCGGGACGACGTCGAAGCGATGATGCGCGAGGCCGCCCGGGCGACGTGCGACTTCTACCTGGAGCACACCCCGTCCTGCGGCGTGCCGTACTGGGACACCGGGGCGCCGGGGCTGGTACACCTGGGAGATTACCGGAGCCGCCCGGCCGACCCGTTCAACCCGTACGAGCCGGTGGACAGCTCCGCCGCCGCCATCGCCGCGCAGGGACTGCTGCGTTTCGGCCGGTACCTCGACGGCCACGGGGAGGACGGCGCGCGGTACCGGGCCGCCGGCCTCCGCGTGCTCGACACCCTGCTGGACGCACCCTACCTGAGCACCGATCCCGCACACCACGGGCTGCTGCTGCATGCCGTCTACCACTGGCCCAACCGGTGGGATCACGTGCCGCCCGGCCGGCAGGTCGCCTGCGGAGAGGCCACCCTGTGGGGCGACTATCACCTGCGCGAGGTCGCCCTCTACGTGCAACGCCTGGCCCGCCAGGAACCCTACTACACGTTCTTCGGATAACCCATGCCCCGAACGCGAGCAACTCCGGCAGGCACGCCCGACGGCCGGCCGGGCACCCACGAGGCGGAGCGGCTGCTGCCTCCGCCGCGCGACCTCTCGCGCCTCTGCATCCACACCGTCACGACGCGGCCGTGGAGCCTGCCCGAAGCGGCGGCGGCCTACGAGCGTGCCGGCATCCCCGCCATCACGGTCTGGCGCGAGGCCGTCGCAGGGCACGGGCCGGCCGAGGCGCACCGTATCATCGCCGACCACGGCCTGACCATCGTCTCCTACGTGCGGGGCGGCTTCTTCGCGGCACCGACGGCCGCCGCCCGGCGTGCCGCCGTCGACGAAAACCTGCGCATCATCGACGAGGCAGCGGCGCTGGGTGCCCCGCTCGTCGTGCTCGTCTGCGGCGCCGTGCCAGGCCAGCTCCTGGAGACCTCCCGCGCCCAGATCCGGGACGGGCTGGAACGCATCCTGCCCCACGCCGAGTCCGCCGGGGTGCGCCTCGGCATCGAGGCCCTCCACCCGGTCTATGCCGACAGCCGCTCCGCCATCAACACCCTCCGCCAGGCCAACGACCTCGCCGACGACCTGGACAGCCCCGCGCTGGGCGTCGTCGTGGACGTCTATCACCTCTGGTGGGACCCCGACCTGCGCGACGAGATCGAGCGCAGCGGCCGGAACGGGCGTCTCTTCGCCTTCCACATCTGCGACTGGAAAACCCCGACCGAACACCTGCTCCTGGACCGGGGGCTGATGGGGGAGGGATGCATCCCCCTCCGGCGTATCCGCACCTGGGTCGAGGCCGCCGGCTTCGACGGCTACCGCGAGGTCGAAATCTTCTCGGAAAGCTACTGGCGCGAGGACCAACACGATTTTCTGGAAAAGATCAAGCATGCCTACCTGACGCATGCCTGACCGTAACCGACACCCTAACGCATCCACGACGACATGAACGAGATCGACCAGACGGCCCCCTCCGTCCGTGAAGGTACCCCGACCATCCACCGAGTGGGTATCGTGATGAACGGCGTCACCGGGCGGATGGGGACGAACCAGCACCTGCTCCGCTCCATCAAAGCCATCCGGGACCAGGGGGGGATCCGCCTCAGCGACGAGGAGATCATCCTGCCGGACCCGCTGCTCGTGGGTCGCAACCCGGTCAAGCTGGCACGGCTGGCCGCCGCCTCCGGCTTCGACAAGTGGACGACGGACGTCGAGGCGGCCCTGGCCGACCCGGCCTACGAGGTGTATTTCGACGCACAGACCACCGACCGGCGGGCCGTGTGGTTGCGGCGGGCCATCGAGGCCGGCAAGCACGTCTACTGCGAGAAGCCCACGGCGCTGACGACGGAAGAGGCGCTGGACCTCTACCGGGCCGCCCGCGAGGCCGGCGTCAAGCACGGCGTCGTGCAGGACAAGCTCTGGCTGCCCGGCCTGATGAAGCTCCGCGCGCTGCGGGAGACAGGCTTCTTCGGCCGCATCCTCTCTGTGCGGGGGGAATTCGGCTACTGGGTCTTCGAGGGGGACGTCGTCCCGCCCCAGCGCCCTTCGTGGAACTACCGCAAGGAGGACGGCGGAGGGATCATCCTGGACATGCTCTGTCACTGGCGTTACGTGCTGGACAACCTCTTCGGGCCGGTGCGGGCCGTCTCGTGCCTGGGGGCCACCCACATCCCGCGCCGGTGGGACGAACACGGCCGCCCGTACGACGTCACCGCCGACGACAGCGCCTATGCCACGTTCGAACTCGAAGGGGGGATCGTCGCCCACTTCAACGCCTCCTGGTGCGTGCGCGTCCGCCGCGACGACCTGCTCACGCTCCAGGTCGACGGCACCCGTGGGTCCGCGGTGGCCGGGCTGCGCCGCTGCTGGACGCAGGCCTACGGCAACACCCCGCGGCCGATCTGGAACCCCGACGTCCCCCAGCCCATCGACTTTTTCGACGGCTGGCTGGAGGTGCCCGACCAGCAGGCCTATGACAACGCCTTCAAGGCCCAGTGGGAGCTCTTCCTCCGGCACGTGGTCCGGGACGAGCCGTTCCCCTACGACCTGCTCGAAGGGGCCAAGGGGGTGCAGCTGGCCGAGCTGGGCCTGGCCTCCTGGCAGCGGCGGGCCTGGATCGACGTGCCTCCGCTGACGTCGTGACCCCACGTACCCGGCGCGTGTGCGCCGCATCCCATCGAACAGACGCCTATGAAGCCACTGGCCCTGATCACCGGGGGAGCCTCCGGCATCGGCCTGGGGATCTCCGAAGCGCTGGCCGCCGAGGGGTACGACCTGCTCGTGTGCGGCCGCCGCGCCGAAGCCCGCGTCGCCGCCGCCCTCGACCGGCTGCGGGCCGCGGGCGCCCACGTCACCTACGTCTCGGCCGACATGGGGACGGCCGGCGGGCGGCAGGCCGTCATGGAGGCGGCCCGCGCCCAGGGACGGCTGCACGTGCTGGTCAACAACGCCGGTATGGCCCCGCCCGAACGCCGCGACCTGCTCGATGCCTCCGAGGAAAGCTTCGACCGGGTCCTGGATGTGAACCTCAAGGGCCCGTACTTCCTCACCCAGGCCGCCGCCCGGTGGATGATCGCACAGCGGCAGGCCGATGCCGGCTACCGGGCCGCCATCATCAACATCGGATCGGTCTCGGCCACGATGGCCTCGATCGAGCGGGGCGAGTACTGCCTTTCGAAGGCGGGGCTGGCCATGGCCACCCGGCTGTGGGCCGTCCGGCTGGGGCCCTACGGCATCCCCGTCTACGAGGTGCGGCCCGGCATCATCCGCAGCGATATGACCGCTGCCGTGAAGGAGAAATATGACCGCCGCATAGCCGAAGGGCTGCTCGTACAGGCCCGCTGGGGAGAGCCGGAGGACGTCGGCCGCGCCGTGGCCATGCTGGTTCGGGGCGACCTGCCGTACTCGACCGGCCAGGTCATCATGGTCGACGGCGGGCTCCATCTGGAGCGGCTCTGACCCCCACACGAACGGGACAGGTCAACCCCGGAAGCTGGCCTCTCCAACCCCTCAACCCAAACCCCTACAGCCATGCAGTTGAGCGAAGACATGCCGTTTCGGGCAATGCGCAAGACGTGGCAGCCGGTGGGGCTGTCGCGCGACCTTCGGGTGGGGCAGGTGTTGCGTTACACCCTGCTGGACGAAGAACTGGCCGTGGCCCGGTTCGAGGACGGCCTGCTGGCGACCCGCGACGCCTGCCCGCACAAAGGGATGCGCCTGAGCTGCGCCTACATGGAGCGCGGCGAGCTGGTCTGTGCCTACCACGGCTGGCACTTCGCACGGGACGGGCGCTGCACCGGCGTGCCCTCGTTGCCCGACCCGCCCCGCCACCTCCTCGACCGGGCGTCGCTGGACACCTTCGCCGTGCAGGAACGCTACGGCATCATCTGGGTCCGCCTCGACGACGAGGAGGCGGCTCCCCTGCCCGACATTCCCGAGTTCGAAGGACACGACGGCTGGCAGTACCTCGTGGCCGAACCCATGCCGTTCCGGTGCGGATTCCGGCGAGAAATCGAAAACTACCTGGACATGACCCACTTCGCCTTCGCGCACCGGACCACCCTCGGGGCCGCCGCCGACACGGTCCTGCCCGAGCTGAAGATTACCCGGCTGGCGGACGGCTTCCAGATGGAAGCCCCGTTCCCGGCCGTGCGGACGCCCGGCGTCACCCCCTCGAAGCTCCAGCGTGCCCACTTCCGTCGCCAGCGCTGCTACCTGCCCAACTTCACCACCATCCGGCAGACCTTCGAGGACGGGGACGAGCGGATGCTCGTGCACATCCCCAGCCCGAACACCCGCGAGACGTGCACCGTCTTCTGGGCACTGGCCCAGCCGGAAGGCTTCCGGGGGCCGCGGCTCGAAGAACAGCTCGCCTTCTCGACGAAAGTGCTGGAGGAGGATCGCTACATGTGCGAGAACCAGGTGCCGCGCGAAGTGGCGATCAACCCCGCGCGGGGTGGATGGGGAGTGCTCGTGGCCCCCGGCGACACGCTCGCCAACACGTTCCAGAAAGCCTTCCGGCGCTTCGTGCTCGAGGCCCTTGCGGAAGAGGAAGCCGCCGCCTGAGATGTACCGACCTCTGAACTTCCGTCCCGGACGCGAACACCATGACCCCCGAGACCGCCCCTTCCCGCCTGCCCGGACAGACCTTGCCCCGCGAGCCGGAGATCCTGACGACCACGGTCGGGTCCTACAGCCCCATCCCCTGGGTGCAGGCCTGGCCGGGCGAGCAGACGATCCTGGATGCCACGGCCGTGGTCATCGGCACCCAGCGCCGGGCCGGGATCGACCTGCCCACCGACGGCGAGCTCTACCGGTTCGACCCAGACCATCCGGACACGAACGGGATGATCGACTATTTCGTCCGGCGTCTCGGCGGGATCGAGACGGCCGTGGGACGCACCGACGCAGCGGCGTTTCGCGCCCGGAGCGAGATGGCCTTCCGGCGCAAGCCGGCCGGGGTGGTCCGCGGGCCGCTGCACGAGGGCACGCTGGACCTGCAGGCGGCCTGTGCCCGCTCCGCCTCCGTCGCCGGCGGTCCCTTCAAGTTCACGCTGACGAGCCCTTTCATGCTCGCCCGCACCCTGCTCGACCGCCACTACGGCGATTTCGAGCGGCTCACGCTGGCGCTGGCGGACGTGCTGGCCGAG
Organism: uncultured Rhodothermaceae bacterium; assembly: GCA_964552015.1. Classification (GTDB taxonomy): domain Bacteria; phylum Bacteroidota; class Rhodothermia; order Rhodothermales; family ISCAR-4553; genus Rhodocaloribacter. Next base: position 15,308 of record CAZKFR010000048.1, read on the forward strand.
CAGGTGGCCGGCCTGCCCTGTGCCTGCGTGCAGGTGGATGAGGCCAACGTGCCGGGCAGCCCCGACATGGCCCCGCTGGCCGCGGAGGCCATCAACCGGGTGCTCCGCCGTGTGGAGGTCGAGCGCGCCGTGCACCTGTGTTTCGGCAACTATGGCGGGCAGACGATCCAGCGGGGCCGGTGGAAGGCGCTCACGGATTTCCTCAACAGCCTCGCGTGTGACCACCTGGTGCTGGAGCTGGCGCACCGCCCCGCGGACGACCTGGCCGCGCTGGCGGACATCGACGCGCGGATCGCACTCGGCGTCGGCGTCATCGACGTCAAGGTCAACCACGTGGAGACGCCCGACGAGGTTGCCGCCCGCATCGAACGGGCCGTGCAGGCCGCCGGTCCCGGGCGCATCCGGTGGGTCCATCCGGACTGTGGCTTCTGGATGCTCCACCGCTCTGTCGTCGACCGCAAGATCGAGGCCCTCGTTGCCGGCCGCGACCTGTTCCTGGGCCGCTGAATCCGGCCCGCCCGCTTTTTCCGGCTACCGGCCCGGATCGGGTGAGGGGGCGAAGTCCCGGCCGAAGACGTCCAGGGCGACGGCGAGGATGCCGAACTGATCGGTGAGAAGGCCTTCATAGCCGCAGGGCCGGTCGTCCCAGTATCGCCAGTCCCGGCCGCTGCGGCAGCCGCCGAAGACGGCCGCGTCGGCCAGCCCGGCGCACAGGCGCCGGAGCAGGGTCTCGGCCTCCTGCCGCATCCCGACCCGGTAGAGGGCGCCGACGAAGTGGCGGCTCTGTGAGTGGGTGCGCCCGCCGTTCTGGTAGAAGCCGAACGGATAGCCGTGCATGATGCCGGCCAGGTCGTCGTCGGGGATGGGCCAGAGGTTGCCGGGCAGGCCCAGGTAGGCATCGGGCAGGTTCCGGCGCCGGGCTTCTTTCCAGAGGCGCCGGATGACGTCGCGGGCCAGGTCGTCGTCGAGGAGGCCGGCGCAGACGGCGGCACCGTTGGGGGGGAGGAAGGCGTAGTCGTGCAGGCGGTCCTCACGGCAGCGCCAGCCGGCGAGCCAGCCCGTGGCCTCGTTGTAGAAGGCCGGGGCGAAGTGCGCGCGCAGGCGGGCCGCCCACGCCTCGAGCCCCTCGGCTTCTTCGGCGGCCCCCAGGCGGGGGAGGAGGCCGGCCAGCCGCACGAGGGCGGGGTAGAGCAGGGCATTGGTGAAGGCGTCCTTCCACCCGAAGGAGACCACGTCGAACCAGCAGGTGCTCCACTGGCCGGTGCCGCTCACGCCGGTACGGTAGGGGCTCTCGACCAGCCCGTCGCCGTCGAGGTCGCGGGCCCGCATGGCGTCGAGTTGCTGTCGGATGGCCTCCCGGTAGCATGCCACCCAGGCCGGGGTGCCGGCGGCTTCGAGGAAGTCGGCCAGGCCCAGCAGGCAGGCGGCGCCGGTCATCAGGTATTCGTCTTCGGCGGCGTGGCCGGCGTAGCCGAGGTAGCCGCTCGTGTAGCCGGGGCCTCCGTCGAGCCAGCGTTCGAGCGAATAGCGCACCAGTTCCATGGCCGGGAAGCCGGGGAGCAGGCTCCCGGCCCGCCGGGCGATGGCGGACCAGTTGTCCATGCAGATGGGACAGTGGATGGAGGCACCGTTGTTGCTCAGTGTGGCGGTGTCGGGGCGGAACGTGAAGGCGGTGAGTGTGCAGCGGCGGATGGCCCGGACGACCTCGGCGGGGGCGTCGTCGCGCAACGGGAGCCCGGGCTCGTCGCCGGTGCCGGCGGTGTCCCGGACGGGGAAGGCGTCCGAGAAGTGCCAGGTGAGACGGCTGTGGAAGCGGCCCGCCGGCAGGAGGTAGTCCCCCTCCGGTTGGGGGACTTCGCCCAGCTTCAGCTCGAGCGTCGTCATGTCGAGCGGGCGGTAGGCATCACTGCGCAGGAGGACCTCGTCGCCGGAGGCTTCGAGCAGGAAGCTGCCGTGCCCGGGGAAGTGGAGCCAGGCGGGCAGGTCGAGCAGGCCCGTTTCGCCCGAGCGCACCAGGTGCCCGATGGCATGAGCGGGTGTGACCGTGCAGTCGAGGCCCAGCATCCAGGCACACGATCGCCAGGCCCGGAGGGGGCGTTCGCCGTGGCGCTCGGCCTCGAGCACGAGCCGGTCCGGCCAGACCTCCCAGGCCAGCCGGTAGTGCTGCCCGCTCGTGCCCAGCGTCAGCTCGTAGACGATCCGGTTCCCGTCGACCGTGGTGGTGCCCGTGACGTGGTTGCGCAGGGCCGGCTGGATGACCGGCGCCGACCCCACCGGGTGGAGTTGCGGTCCCTGGAAGAAAAGGCCGGGATTGTGGCGGAGCACGTCGGCCCGCCGTTCCGGGGCACCCGGGGCCAGCCGGGCAAGACCGGCACGGTTCAGGCAGAAGGCGACGTCGAAGTGGGCGGAGCGGAAGCGGAGGGCGCCGTCCGTGCGTTCGGCCGAAAGGCCGGCGGGCAGCGGCGTCGTCGTGCGGGCCAGGGCGGGTTGCAGCAACTGCTCACCCGGCGGGGCCAGGGGTTCGAGCAATTCGCCCTCCAGCATCATGCCCCCGGCCGCCAGGTTCCACGACGGCCACCACCCGTCGACGGCGCACCGGCGGATCTCGATGAGGGCGGCCTGTGCCTCGATGCTTCCCAGGTCGTACCACGCCGGCGCCGCGTCCGTCGCGGCGGGCAAGTCGCGCTCGTCGCGGTGGACGCGCCACGCCGTCCCGTCCCATACGAGCACGCGAAAGGCAGTCACACGGTCCAGGTCGACGTGGCTGCCGCACTTGTGATGGCCGGGTGCGGTGCGGAGACCCAGCCGGTGCAGGCGTGCCGGCGCATGGAGCGGGACGGCCCGGGCATGGATGATGCGTCGTGCCGGCGCCCCCGCCTCGCCGGGCAGGCGTTCGGTCCAGAGGGCGCGCCCGAAGGCGAAGGGCTGATGGCCCGCTGTGTCGCCCATCGGGGGTTCATGATCGCGCAGTGCGAGCAGGTCGGTCATGAAGTCGAAGGGGTTCGGGGTTCGTGGGGAGGGGTAAGCCCGGCTATGCCGTGGCGTGGAACAGGCGGACTTCGCCGAAGTCGAGGTGGGCGGTGTGGGTGGTGCGGGCCGGTCCGCCCTCCTCGGGCTGCATGGGGAGGGGCAGGGTGAGCGTGTGCGTCCCCGTCTCGGTGGCGACGAGCATCGCGGTGCTCCGTGTGGCGGCGACGATGGCCGGGCGGTCGGTCCACAGCGCGGCGCCGGCCTCGGCCGCCAGGCGGCGGAGGAGCTCGACGGGTAGCGGCGCCGTGCCGGCGTAGACGGAGGTCCAGCCGTCCATCACACGCCGGGCAAGGGCCGGGCGGCGGGGCGTCGTCCACCGGCCCAGGACTTCGATGTCGTCCCCGGTGACGGCGAAACGGGGATGGTAGTAGGCCGGGCTCATCACCCCGAAGCGCCGGGGCGTGTCGTCCTCCCGCACCATCTCGATCAGCAGTGGGCCGGGGTCGTCGAGCACCTGGAAGGTGAAGCCTGTCAGGCGGGCCATCTGCTCCGGGTCGGGGCCGCCGGGGCCGAGGAGGCCGGGGGCATAGTACCAGACCACGGTGGTACCGGAGCCCGCCAGCATCGCCCGCAGCCGGTCCACCTTATCCGGCGCCAGGAGGAAGGCGTTGGGCACGAGCACGAGGCGGTAGCGGCGCAGGTCCTCCGGCGTCAGGTCGAAACGGTAGAGGAGGTCGACCGGTGCGCCCAGCCGGTTGAGGGGACGGGCCTGGGCGTTGAGGAACCAGTGGTTGAAGAAGTCCGAATAGCGGATTCCCTGGCCGGGCCACGGGCGGGCCGCAAGCCAGTGTTCGGTAGCGAAGAAGCTCTCCGTGTCGCCGGCGAGGGCGATCTCGGCCACCGGCGAAAGGTCGAGGCGTGACCGCGTGTGGAACCGGTGCACCACCTCCCGTACGGTCTCGATGATGGTGCCATCCCCGTACCAGCCTGCCGGCACGTCGTAGTGCGGTCCGAAGTCGTAGAGCCAGCCGCCGGTGCCCTCGGCAAAGGCCCGGCCGAGGTCCCGGCGGAGGATGCGGCGGGTGCCCGTTTTCGTCTCGTGGCCGGAGCCGCCGATGCCGGGCCAGCTTTTGCCGGTGTCGAGGTAGGTGCTGGGGTCGATCTCGGAGATGAAGAGCTTGCCGCGCCGGTGGAGGGAGGCGAGCATCACGCGGAAGGCCCCGTCCCCGGCGACCCCCCGTGCCCGTCCGAGCCAGTTGCCGGCGCCGTCATAGAGGTCGCTCTCCCAGCGCTCGGCGTCCGGGTCGTTGGTCGACTGGTAGGTGTAGGGACAGGCCAGCAGGTCGATGTGGGGGCTGTCCAAGACGGCCCGGGGCCTCAGGTGGCCACTTTCCTGGATGCGGGGTACCTCCATCAGATAAGCGAAGAAGGTGCCGCAGAGCACCCGCCCGCCCATGGCCTCTTTGACGGCGGCAGCCAGGTCGGCCACCAGACGGGCGCGGACCTCGTGGAAGCGGCGGTAGAAGTCGATCACGGCGGCCTCGCGGGCCGGATCGCGCAGGAGCCCGTAGCAGGTGTAGAGCCGCTCGCGCGGTGAGGCGAGGGGGCCGGCCGCCCGCGCCATCGGCGTGCTGTAGTCGGGCAGCCAGTCGGCGCCCGGCAGGTTCCATTCCTCCGTGCGCCCGTGGACGAAGAAGTAGCCCATCATCCGGCTTACGAGCGGGCTGGCCTCGATGAAGCGGACGAAGGCGTGCAGCAGCGCCGTGGTGTCCCGCTTCCAGGTTTCCGAGGCATACGAAGCCTCCCAGGCTTCCCCGTAGAAGTTGGTGAAGTGGTGGTCGCCTTCAGCCAGGGGGAGGTTCCGCTTGCGGATGACGTCATAGAATCGCTCGTCGTAGTCGAGGCCGTAGGTGGCGGTTTCGTCCGGGTGGGCTTCTTTCCACCAGATCGGGGTCTGGAGCTGGAGCCGGGGAAAGAAGAAGGCGTCAGGGTGGCGCTCGAGCAGGCGGGCCAGGTAGGCTTCGAGGCGGGTGAAGTCGTACCGGCCGGGGCCGGTCCAGGCGGAAGCGAGGCCGAGCTGGGGCTGGAGCAGCCGGATGCCCATCTGCCGGTAGTTGTCCACCGTGGCCAGCAGCGAGGTGCTCAGCCCGAAGAGGGGGGCGGTTTCCTCGCCGTTGAGGAACAGGCGCGGGACGCCGCGTTCGAGGCGCACCTCGGCCCGGCACGGGGGTTCGCCGCGCAGGGTGTCGAGCAGGGCCCGGGTGGCGGCATCCGGGGGTTCACCGGCGGGGCCGTCGATGTCGTCAAAGACGAGGCCGGCGGGCATGAGAGGCAGTACGCCCGCCGTCGCGCCGAGGCGATGGAGGAAGTCGCGTCGTTTCATGGGCAGGGCAGGAATTTATTGATAGGGTTGTTTTATATCTGAAATATCATTTCATTTGTGAATCAAAAGAAGGTAATCATTCCGGGCAAGAAAGTCACAGGGGGTGGTGAAAAAGACGGCTTCACTGGAGGTAGTTCGTGGGTCGGTCGGGTTCGGTGTCGTCTCCGGTGCGGGTTCAGCCGGACGGTCGGACACGATCGTGGGCCGGGAGGCAGGGAGTTTTGTAACAGGATGCAAGGATCGTATAGGATCGTTCAATCGGAACGCCATCGGACCGACCTATCTTTCGGCAACACGTGGCGAATGTCACCGGACGATAAGGCGCGGGACCTGAGGGCCCTGCACCATGGGGACAGAGCCTGCACCGGGAGCCACGAGGACGTAACGATCATGCCGACACGCACGCTCGGCCCCGACCTCGACGCGTCGATCCCGGGCTATGACCACACGGGGAGCTCCGAACACCCCGGAACGGCACGACCCCGATCATTCCACCTCAAACCCGACCCGACATGCACGCACGCTTGAAACCGCTTCGCCTCCTCGTTCTGCTCCTGGTCCTCGCGACGTCGAGTGCCTTTGCCCAGACGCCCGGCGTGGAACAGACCCTCCGGGATCTCTCCGCCACGAAATGGCAATGGATGGCCGATCGGAACGTGGATGATCTGGCCAACCTTTTTCATGACCAGTCCAAATTCGTCCACATGAGCGGCACCTGGGGCAAGGCGCGCGAGCTCGACATCATCCGAAGCGGCAGCATCCACTACAAACACGCTGACGTCCACGACGTGGCCGTGGAGATCGTCGGCGATACGGCTCTGCTCTGGAGCCGCATCACCCTGCAGGCGGTGGTCGGGGGCAACGAGGTGTCCAACGAGTTCACCGTCACCGAGGTCTACAAAGCGATAGAGGGGGACTGGAAACTGCTGGCGCTGACCTTCAGCAGCGTACGCGACGAACATCGCATCGAGCATTGATCCCCGCCCGGCATCGCACCGGGACGTACGGGGGCCATGGTCCTCCCATACCTTCCATCAAACCTCACGAACCATGCAAACACGCACACTCGGAACCGGCCTCGACGTCTCGGCCCTCGGCTTTGGCTGCATGGGCCTCAGCTTCGGCTACGGCCCCGCGACCGACCGCACCGAGGCCGTCGCCCTCATCCGCCACGCCGTGGACCTGGGCGTGACGTTCTTCGACACGGCCGAGGTCTACGGGCCGTTCATCAATGAAGAGATCGTCGGCGAGGCGCTCGCGCCCGTCCGCGACCGGGTGGTCATCGCCACCAAGTTCGGGTTCGACATCGACCCCGAGACGGGCCAGATGCGGTCCGGCGGGATGCCGCTCAACAGCCGTCCCGAGCACATCCGCCGGGCCGTCGACGGGATGCTCCGGCGGCTGCGCACCGACCGCATCGACCTGCTCTACCAGCACCGCGTCGACCCGCAGGTACCCATCGAGGACGTGGCCGGCACCGTGAAGGACCTCATCGCCGAGGGCAAGGTGCTCCACTTCGGGCTCTCCGAGGCCGGCGTCCGGACGATCCGACGGGCGCACGCCGTGCAGCCGGTGACGGCGCTCCAGAGCGAATACTCCCTGTGGTGGCGCGAGCCGGAGGAGGAGATCCTGCCGGTGCTCGAAGAGCTCGGCATCGGGTTCGTCCCCTTCAGCCCGCTGGGCAAGGGCTTCCTCACGGGGAAGATCGACGCCACGACGACGTTCGCCGAGAACGACTTCCGGAACACCGTCCCGCGCTTCGACCCGGAGAACCGGAAGGCGAACCTGGCGCTGGTGGACCTGCTCCGGCGGATCGCCGCCGAGAAGGGGGCGACGCCGGCGCAGATCGCGCTCGCGTGGCTGCTGGCCCGGAAGCCGTGGATCGTCCCCATCCCCGGGACGACGAAGCGGCACCGGCTCGAGGAAAACGTGGCGGCGGCTGCCCTCGAACTCACGGCCGACGACCTGCGGCAGATCGAGGACGCCCTCGCCCGGATCGAGATCCGCGGCGCCCGCTATCCCGAGAGCGCCCAGCGGATGATCGACCGCTAGGCCTATCTTCAGGTACGGTACAGAATGGAAACCACGCCCCCCCCCCGATCAAAATGAACTACCCGATGAAACCCCTGTCGCTGTTGCTACTCGTCGCGTCGGTGCTGGTCGCCGGCTGCACGCAAGCCGAATCGTCGCCCGGCGCCACGCAGGCGGCGGCGTGCGAGCCGCTGGAGACGGCCCCGCGGGAAGCGCCCGGTCGGGAGCCCGCTTTCCCGGGGCAGACCCGCGCCTGTGGCGTCACCTCGGACGTCGCCTTCGACGTCGTCGTGCTGACCACGGCCCTCGACCGCCCGTGGGCCGTCGAGCCGCTCCCCGACGGCGCGCTGCTGGTCACCGAAAAGCCCGGCCGGATGCGGGTCGTCTCGGCCGGCGGCGAGGTCGGCCCGCCCCTCGCCGGGGTCCCCGCCGTGGACGACCGGGGCCAGGGCGGCCTGCTCGATGTGGCCCTGAGCCCGGACTTCGCCACGGACCGCACCATCTTCTGGAGCTATACCGAGCCGCGGGAGGGCGGCAACGGGACCAGCATCGCACGCGGCGTCCTCTCGGCGGACCGCCGGCGCCTGGAGAACGTGCGCGTCATCCTGCGGACGCAACCGACCTATGACAACAACTTCCACTTCGGCTCACGCATCGTCTTTGCCAGGGACGGGACGCTGTTCGTCACCGTCGGCGAGCGGGCGGACACCCTCATGCGCATCCACGCTCAGCGGCTCGACAGCCACCTCGGCAAGGTGCTGCGCATTCGGCCGGACGGCTCGCCGGCGCCGGACAACCCGTTCGTCGGCCGGGAGGACGCCCTTCCCGAGATCTGGTCCTACGGCCACCGCAACCCCCAGGCGGCGGCCCTCGATGCACAGGGGCGGCTCTGGGTCATCGAGCACGGCCCTCGCGGCGGCGACGAGCTGAACCTGGTGGAGAAAGGGAAGAACTACGGCTGGCCGCTGATCACCTACGGCATCGACTACCGGGGCGGCCCGATCACGTATGCCGGCGGTCCGGCCGAGGGCGCCGGGACGCAGGGCGACGGGCTCGAGCAGCCGGTGTATTTCTGGGACCCGGTGATCGCCCCGTCGGGTGCGCAGTTCTATGACGGCGCGGCGTTCCCGGCGTGGCAGGGCAGCCTGTTCATCGGTGCACTGCGCGGGATGCGGCTCGTGCGGCTGGTGATCGAGGACGACCGGGTCACCGGCGAGGAACACCTGCTCACGGACCGGAACCAGCGCATCCGCGACGTGCGGCAGGGCCCCGACGGGATGCTGTACCTCGTCACCGACGAAGGCCAGCTCTTGAAGCTCACACCGCGCGGTTGATTCTCCGGCACCATCCAACGTGGCGATCCATGAAACGCATCCTTTCACTTGTCCTCCTGGCTGCCTTCGGAACCGGCAGGCTCGATCCGGCCCTGGCCCAGGAACCACCCGATACGCGGCCCTACTACGTCGGCAACCCGCTGGGCCTGCCCGTCGTCCCGGACCCCGGCGGCACCTTCGCCCCCATCTCGCCCAACGTCCGGGTCTACGGGGCCATCTATTGGGCCGAGAGCTGCACCTACGACGCAGAGCGGGGCGTGCTCGTCGTGCCCAACCGCGGCGTGCCGCAGCGCATCCAGGCCAACGACGCCTGGGTGTCCCTCATCAACCACGACGGGTCGGTGCATACGGCCCGGTGGATCGGCGTGCAGGGCCCGGACGAACGGGCGCGCCTGACGCCGCCGCTCGTGCTGAACGATCCCCTGGGCAGCGAGATCGCCGGGGGCGCGCTCTATATGGCCGACCGGGACGGCGGCACGGGCCCGGACGATCCCAGCGTCGCCGTCATTCGGCGGTTCGACCTCCGCACGGGCATGCCGGCCGGCGACTTCCGCATCGAAGCCTCCCCCTGGATCAACGACCTGGCCGTCGCTCCCGACGGGACGGTCTACGCCACGCAGACGGGCGACTTCGGTGACGACCCCGACCCTGCGACGTGGCGTGTCTGGAAGGTCTCGCCGGACAGCACGGCGTCGGTCTTTGCCCAGGGGCTGCCGCTCCGCATGCCCAACGGCATCGCCCTCGATCCCGAGGGTCATATCGTCGTCGTCAACTTCGGCAACGCCGACGTGCTGACCTTTGCGCCGGACGGCCGGCTGGTCCGGACGGAGCAGGCCGCCCAGCCCGGCGGCGACGGGCTCGTGATCCTGCCGGACGGGACGAAGTACGTGAGCAGCGTCCGGCACGGCGGCGTCTCGCGCATCCGTCCCGGCGAGGCGGCCGAACTCATCGCCGAGAACATCCCGAGTGCCGCGTCGATGTGCTACGACGCCGGCGCCCACCAGCTGGTCATCCCCATGAACCCGAACAACGGTCTCGCCTTCGTCCCGCTTGATTGATCGAGGCACCGGTTCTGGCTGGAGGACGGGCGGTACCTCGTGCTCCGCCCCGTCCTGCCCGGGAACTGGCCCGGTGTGCGCTTCACCTACCGGCCCGACGACCGGGGGACGGTCTACCATGTCGACGTGCGAACGGTGTCCAACCACGAACGCCCCCGGGCCACGTTCGACGGCCGGCCGCTCGCGATCGAAGCGGGCGGCGTGCGTGTGCCGCTCCTCCGGGACGGGCAGGCGCACCGGGTGGTGTTTTTCGGAAACACCGGCGGAAAGGAACGGGATCCAGAGCAGAATCATCAAAGTAACCTATAGGTTTGTGAGTCGTGGAGACCCCCGATCTTCAGGCGGGGGAGGAAACGACTCTGTGGAACAAGTGTCACATGTGAGGGCAACACCCCTGTGCAAACGCTCACGGTC
>CAZKFR010000049.1:0-25190 GCA_964552015.1 uncultured Rhodothermaceae bacterium
CATCCCTCCTTCTTCTCACGTACCCGAAGGGATTCCTCCCGGCTGCCCTTGATTTTTATCGCTTCGTGAAGGTTATTTTGGGGCCTCACAAACCCACCGGCTCCGGGCTGCTGTCGTATCCGCCGGAGCGGTGCCCCACCGCCTCATCAACCTATCCTGTTCACCGTCTATGTCCGTACCCACGGGAGCCCGCGATCAATGGAGCGGCAAGTTTGGCTTCATTCTGGCGGCGGCCGGTTCCGCCATCGGCCTCGGTAACATCTGGCGCTTTCCCTATACCGCGGGCGAGAACGGAGGTGGGGCCTTCGTGCTCATCTACCTGCTGTTCGTGGCCCTCATCGGCGTGCCGGTACTCCTGGCCGAGCTGGCCATCGGACGGAAGACACAGCGTAACCCGGTCGGCGCCTTCAAGGCGCTGGCACCGGCCTCCCGGTGGCCCGCGCTGGGCGGCCTCGGTGTGCTGACGGGCTTCGGGATCCTGGCCTTCTACAGCGTCGTGGCCGGCTGGACGCTCGGCTACCTGTTCATGTCCATCACCGGCGCCCTCCACAAGGCCACCACGGCCGACGCCAGCAGCGCCATCTTCGGCGAACTCGTGGCCGATCCGGTCTGGGCGATCGTCCTCGCCGGCCTCTTCCTGGTGCTGACCATCGTCATCGTGCGGGGCGGCGTCTCGGGTGGCATCGAGCGGGCCACGAAGATTCTGATGCCGCTCCTGTTCCTCATCCTGCTCGCCCTGGCCGTGCGTTCCATGACGCTGCCCGGCGCCGGCGAAGGCATCGCCTACCTGTTCCGCCCCGACTTCTCCAAAATCAACACCGGCGTGATCATGGCCGCCATGGGGCAGGCCCTCTTCAGCCTGAGCCTGGGCATGGGCGCCATGATCACCTACGGCTCCTACCTGCCCGAGCGGGAGAACATGCCGTTTGCCGGCGTCTCGGTGGCCATCTTCGACACCCTCATCGCCATCCTGGCCGGCCTCATCATCTTTCCGGCCCTCTTCTCTACCGGCGGCAACCCCAGCGGGGGGCCTGGTCTCGTCTTCGTCATCCTGCCGACCATCTTCAACGCCATGCCCGCCGGGACGCTGATCGCCGTGGCCTTCTACGCACTGCTGGCCATCGCGGCGCTCACCTCGACGATCAGCCTGCTCGAGGTCGTGGTGGCGTACTTCGTCGACGAGCGCGGGTGGAACCGGGCCCGGGCCGCCTGGATCATCGGGGGTCTCTGCTTCGTGCTGGCCATCCCCTCGGCCCTCTCGCAGGGCGCCGTGCCGGCGCTCAGCGGCGGCGAACAGGGCTTGATGGCCTGGGACTTCCTCACGCTGAACAACAACCTCTGGGGCAACTACTCCCTCAGCATCGGCGCCATCCTGACGTGCATCTTCGTCGGGTGGAAGTGGGGGCTGGAGCCGGCCATCGCCTCGCTCGAGGCCAGCGGCCACCGGCTGCCCCTGGCCGGCCTCTGGGGCCTCCTCGTGAAGTACGTCTGCCCGGTGGTCATCCTGATCCTGCTCATTTTCATCGTCGTCACCGGGACGTACTTCTGAGGACGACCGGCACGACGACGCGGGGCAGCACGCAGGCACCGGCCGGCTTTCCACCCACCGGAACCGACATGGCCGTCCGCGACATCCTTCGCCTGGGCAACCCGCTCCTGTACGAGCCGTCCGCGCCCGTGACGCACGGAGAGCTACCGGCACTCCACAGCGTGGTGACGGACCTGCACGACACCCTGATGGATTTCCGCGCGCGGTACGGCGCCGGTCGGGCCATCGCCGCCCCCCAGATCGGCGTCATGAAACGGCTCGTCTATATGCACATCGACACGCCCGTCGTCTTCGTCAACCCCACCCTCGACCGGTTCAGCGACGAGACGTTCGAGCTGTGGGACGACTGCATGAGCTTTCCCGAACTGCTCGTGCGGGTGCGCCGTCATCGCCGCTGTCGCATCACGTTCCTCGACCTCGACGGCCGCACGCACCGGTGGGACCTTGCAGACGACCTCGCCGAACTCCTCCAGCACGAATGCGACCACCTCGACGGCATCCTGGCCGTGGCCCGGGCCGTCGACGCACGGTCCTTCGCCCTGCGCACCGAGCGGCGCTTCCTCACGCTGCCGGAGCGCCTGCGCCCCTGAGAGCACCCTACCCCTCGATGTCCCGCAACTCTTCCGGGTCGCGTGTGAGCAGCCCCTGCTTCTTGAAGTAGATCATCGTCGTCTCGAGCGTGCCGTGGCGCATCCGGCGCCCCACCTCCTCCAGCGGCATGCCGTCGTTGAGCCAGATGAGCGCGGCCGTGTGGGTGAGGCTGTGCGGCGTGACGCCCCGCCGCTTGATGCCCGCCTGCTTCAGATACCCGTTGATACGGCTGCGCACCGACCGGGTGTTCAGGCGTTGCCCCTCCGACCGGCGACCGTGCGACACGAAGAGCGGGTCCTCCGGGCGTATCCGCCCCCGCGCATCGAGGTACACCCGGATGGCTTCCATCACCGGCGGGTCGATGGGCACCTGCTGGTCCTTCACCGTGTGCCCCTTCCCCTGTACCCGGAGGAACCAGCCCAGGAGCGTCTGCTCCAGGTCCTGCACGTCCGCCCGCACGATTTCGATCTCGCTCAGCCCCGCGTAGAGCATCATGTAGATGATGGCCCGATCCCGCTTGCCGATCCTCGTCGTCGCCTCGACGGTTTCGAGCAGCGCATCGATCTCCTTCTTCGTCAGCACCGAGCGGGAATGGGTGCTCGGGCGGCGATTGCCCTTCACCGTACGCGCCGGATTCTCGGCCAGCAGCCCGATGTCCACCAGGTACTGGCAGAAACGCCGCAGGGCCGTCAGGTACGTCGAGACAGAGACCTGGTGTAGCCCGCGCGTCTCCATCAGGTATTTCTTGTAGGCAGCCACGCCCTCCGGGGTGAAGCGGAAGCCCCCGTGCCGCTTCTGCAGGGCAAACCACCGCTCGAACTCGTGCAGCGAACGGCGATAGGTGCCTACCGTCTCGGGGCTCTTGTTCTTCAGGTACTCGCGTTGAAAATCCTGCAGGCGCAGCTCCAGCTCCTTGAGCGACAGCTCGAGCGAGGGAGGGGTCTCCTGATGCGACGCGTTCATCGGCTCCGGGGGTTGTGTGCGGCGTTGGATGGCGTCACGCGGCCCGAAAGGCTTGCCTCACGGCCTTCTACCATAACGGGCCCTCGATCGGGAAGGACGCCCTCCCCTAATCAAGGGCCCGTTCGGGACATTGTCAATAACGGACTTCGAAGCGCCGCGTCGCCGCGCCCGGCATCACAGATCCATGTTCGGATCGAAGGACTCGATGACCGAGACGACCTTCTGCAGGAACGAGGCCCCCATCGCCCCGTCGATGATGCGGTGGTCGTAGGAGAGCGACAGGTACATCATGTGGCGCACGGCGATGATGTCGCCCAGGTCCGGGTCTTCCACGACGACAGGCCGCTTCTTGATGGCACCGGTGGCCAGGATCGCCACCTGCGGCTGGTTGATGATGGGGGTGCCCATGAGCGAGCCGAGCGAGCCGATGTTGGTGACGGTGAACGTGCCGCCCTGCAGCTCGTCCGGCTGGAGTTGCTTGCTCCGGGCCCGTGCGGCCAGGTCGGCCGCCGCGCGCGCCAGGCCGGCGATGTTCAGGTGCCCGGCATTGCGGATCACCGGCGCCAGCAGCCCGGTCTTGCCGATGGCGACGGCGATGCCGATATGGTAATCGTGCTTGATGATGATCTTGTTGCCCTCGACGGAGGCGTTCAGGAGCGGGTGTTCACGCAGCGCCTCGACGGCCGCCTTGACGAAAAAGGGCGTGAAGGTGAGCTTGACCCCCTCGCGCTTGAAGAACGCCTCCTTGTTGCGCTCGCGCAGCCGCACCAGGTTCGTCACGTCGGCCTCGGCGAACGAGGTGACGTGGGCCGAGGTGGCTTTCGAGCGGACCATGTGCTCGGCGATGATCTGCCGCATCCGGTCCATCTCGATGATCTCGACCCGGCCGCTCTCGGTCGGGGCCACCACCGGCGCCGGACGCGGGGCCGCCGGCCGGGCCGGAGCCGGGGCCGGGGCAGGTGCCGGGGCTTCGGGTTGCCGCTTCCGGTTTTCCAGATAGGCCAGCACATCCTGTTTGGTCAGCCGGCCCTCCCGGCCCGAGCCGGGAATGGACGCCAGTTCCTGCACCGATAGCCCCTCCTTCTCGGCGATGGACCGCACGAGCGGCGAGAAGAAACGTCCGCCGTGCTCCCGGGGGATGGGACCTTCGGCCACGGCCTCGGCCGGAGGGGCCGACGCGGGGGCAGGCGCCTCGGCACCGTCGCCGCCCGCCGCCACGGCCGCCGGAGCAGGTTTTTCGGTCGCCGGAGCGGGCGCCGAAGGCTGAGACGCCGTGCCGGCGCCGGCCTCCGTGGCGATCACGGCGATGACGGTGCCCACTTCGACCGTCTCGCCCTCGGGCACGCGGATCTCCTTCAGAATGCCCGAAGCCGGGCTCGGCACCTCCGTGTCCACCTTGTCCGTCCCGATCTCCAGCAGCGGCTCGTCCGCCTCCACCCGGTCCCCCGGCTGCTTGTGCCATTCCAGCACGGTCCCTTCCGTGATGCTCTCACCCATCTTGGGCATGACCACCTCCACCTCGGCGCCGGTGGCCGAAGGAGCAGGGGACGGTGCCGGCGCCGCCGGAGCGGGCGCCTCGGCGGCCGGCGCGGCTTGCGATGCCGGAGCTTCCGACGACGTGGCCGGGGCCTCCGTGGGCGGAGTCGGCGTGGCCTCCTCCGCACCCTCCTCCACCTCCGTCTCGATCACGGCGATGACGGTGCCCACTTCGACCGTCTCGCCCTCGGGCACGCGGATCTCCTTCAGAATGCCCGAAGCCGGGCTCGGCACCTCCGTGTCCACCTTGTCCGTCCCGATCTCCAGCAGCGGCTCGTCCGCCTCCACCCGGTCCCCCGGCTGCTTGTGCCATTCCAGCACGGTCCCTTCCGTGATGCTCTCGCCCATCTTGGGCATCGTGACTTCGACCTTCGCCATGATCTATTCGCGTTGAATCGTTTGCGCTCTGGGCTTTCCGGCCCGGTACGGGGTTCAAATATACACAAACGGGTTGCCATCATACACCGGCTCAAAAGCGCTTCCAGCCGATTCGGCGCCCTCCACGCGCAATTCAAGAAAAGTTGTTCGGCTTCGCCGGCGGCCCCCCGCGCTTCCGGGACAAAAAAGGGGCGCCGCCCCGGAACAGGAACGGCGCCCCCGAACAGGGTGGTCAGGAGCCGTTTCAGGCAATCAGCGGTGCGATGACGAGCGCCACCACGGCGATGAGCTTCAGCAGGATGTTGAGGCTCGGACCGCTGGTGTCCTTGAGCGGGTCGCCCACGGTGTCCCCCACGACGGCCGCCTTGTGGGCATCGCTACCCTTGCCGTAGGTAACGCCGTCGATGGTGATGCCGGCTTCGATGCGCTTCTTGGCGTTGTCCCACGCGCCCCCGGCGTTGGCCTGGAAGAGGGCCATGAGCACGCCCGAGACGGTCACGCCGGCCAGCAGGCCGCCGAGCATGTCCTTCGAGATGAAGCCAATGACGACCGGCACGATGAGCGCCATCAGGCCGGGCGCCACCATCTCGCGGATGGCCGCTTTCGTCGAAATATCCACGCACCGGGCATATTCGGCCTTGGCCTTCCCTTCGCGCAGGCCGGTAATCTCTCGGAACTGACGGCCCACCTCCTTGATCATGTCGCCGGCCGCGCGGCCCACGGCCGCCATGGCCATGGCGCTGAAGACGTAGGGCAGCATGGCGCCGATGAGCAGACCGGCCAGGATCGTCGGCTGCGACACGTCGATCTTCTCGATGTGGGCCTGCTGCATGAACGCGGCAAAGAGGCCCAGGGCCGTCAGCGCGGCCGAGCCGATGGCAAAGCCCTTGCCGATGGCGGCCGTCGTGTTCCCGACGGCGTCGAGCTTGTCGGTGCGCTCGCGGACTTCGGGCGGGAGGTGCGCCATCTCGGCGATCCCGCCGGCGTTGTCCGAGATCGGCCCGTAGGCGTCGACGGCCAGCTGGATGCCCGTCACGGAGAGCATCCCGACGGCGGCAATGGCGATCCCGTAGAGGCCGGCGAAGTAGTAGGCCCCGATGATGCCCAGCCCCAGGATCACGGCCGGGATGCCGGTCGAATACATCCCGACGCCGAGGCCGGCGATGATGTTCGTGGCCGCGCCGGTGACGCTCTGCCGGGCGATGTCGTAGGTGGGCTTGGTGTGGGTGGAGGTGTAGTACTCGGTCACCAGGCCGATCAGCGTGCCGGCCGCCAGCCCGATGAGCACGGCCCAGAAGATGCCCATCGACGAGTACTCCGAGAACGGGCTGATGGCGCTCTCATGGACCCACGCGGTGGGCAGCATCCAGTCGATGATGAAGTAGGAGAGGACGGCCATCAGACCCGCCGCACCGAACTCACCCATGTTCAGTCCTTTCTGCGGGTTGCCGCCTTCCTTCACCTTGACGAAGAACGAGCCTCCGATGGAGACGAGGATACCCACGCCGGCGAGCACCAGCGGAAGGAGGACGGCCGCCAGCGAGCCGACGCCCTCGCTCTGCATGGCCGGCACCGAGATGAACGCCGTGCCGAGCACCATCGTCCCGATGATCGAGCCGACGTAGCTCTCGAAGAGGTCGGCCCCCATGCCGGCCACGTCGCCCACGTTGTCCCCCACGTTGTCGGCAATGGTGGCGGGGTTGCGCGGGTCGTCCTCCGGAATGCCTTCGTACACCTTACCGGCCAGGTCCGCGCCCACGTCGGCGGCCTTGGTGTAGATGCCGCCGCCCACACGGGCGAACAGGGCGATGGACGAGGCCCCGAGCGAGAAGCCCGAGATGACGTTGATGACCCGGCTGAAGGTCCAGACATCGCCGAACAGGCTGTTGTAGACGAGGAAGAGGACGCCCAGCCCCAGCACGCCGAGGCCCACGACGCAGAGCCCCATCACCAGCCCGCCGGAGAAGGCCACGTTGAGGGCCGGCCCCAGCCCCGTCCGGGCCGCGTTCGTCGTGCGCACGTTGGCCTTCGTGGCCACGCTCATGCCGATGAAGCCGGCCGTGGCCGAGCAGAGGGCTCCGGCCACGAAGGACAGCGCCACCAGCGGCGACGACTCCGGGTTGCTCCAGTTGGCGACGACGAGCAGCGCCGCCACCACGAGCACGAAGCCGGCCAGCACCCGGTATTCACGGCGCAGAAACGCCCGTGCCCCTTCGGCGATCGCCCCGGCGATCTGCTGCATGGTCTCGGTGCCGGCCTCCTGCCGCCCGATCCACCGGGTGCGCAGAAAGGCGTATCCCAGCGCAATCAACCCGGCCACGGGTACGAGATAAGTGATCAGGTCGGTATTCATGGAAAAGATCCGTCTCGATGAGAGTGATGTGGTTCAACGATCCCGGTCGCGCCCGGGCCTATCGTAGGGTGCCGAAATACAAAGAGGGAGCACGTCAGGACGCGCCACCCCCACCTGCGATCCGGCACCGGCCCGGAGCGTCGGCCATCGGCAGACGGGCCCGGGCGTTGCATGAGCGGCCTAAAATATCGCCCCCTGTGCCTTAATGGTTAACACTTAACGCATTATTGACAGCTTTAACGCATTATTCAACCACGCACGACCGCGTGCCCCCACCCACTACGACGCGTTGAACCGGTTCATGGCGACGTGCAGGCCGTCGGTGACGAACGTGAGCGCCGCCTCCCGCGCCCGCTCGATCGCCTCCTCGATCCGGGGCCGCTGTTCAGCATCGAAGGGCGCGAGCACGTAGTCCGCCTGCCGGCCACGCGGGAAGTCATGGCCGATGCCCAGGCGCAGGCGGGGGAAGGCGTCCGTGCCGAGCCGGTCGATGATGTCCTGCACGCCGTTGTGCCCGCCCGCGCTGCCCCCGGGCCGCAACCGGATCCGCCCGACGGGCAGGTTGATGTCGTCGTAGATCACGAGCAGATCGGCCGGGGTCAGGCCGAAGCGACGCACGAGGGCCAGCACGGCCTGCCCGCTCCGGTTCATGTAGGTCAGCGGCTTGGCCACGCCGAACGGCGCACCCCGCCAGCGGCCCCATCCGAGCAGCACGTTGCCCCGCTCGTGGCTCAGGCGGAGGCCCGCCTTCTCCGCCACGGCATCGGCCACCATGAACCCGACGTTGTGCCGCGTAGCCTCGTATTCCGGGCCGGGATTACCCAGGCCGACGATCAGCCGCTTCGCGCGCGCCATGCCCACCTCCTCCGTCGCGTGGCGATGAAACGAAAAACGTAAGAAGAAGCCTTGCGCCCCTCCTTACGTTTTCCCAATCGGTTGCGATGACGGCAGCGCTCAGGCTTCCTCGTCCGCCTCGGCCTCGCCTTCTTCGGCCAGTCCTTCGGCTTCCTCGTCCGCCTCGGCCACCATGCCGCCGCGCGGTGCCGTCACGATGTACACCGTCTGCTCCGGCGCTGCGTGGAACTCGATGCCGGGGATGTTCAGGTCGCTGATGTGCAGCACATCCCCGATCTCCAGGTTGGAAACATCGACGTCGATGTGCGAGGGGATGTCCTTCGGCAGGCAGACGATCTCGACCTCGTTGAGCACGGCACGCGGGATGCCGCCATCCTTCTGCCCCTTGGGCGTACCCTGGAACTGGAACGGCACCGTCACGGTCACCTTCTCGCCGGCTTTCAGGACCTGGAAGTCGGCATGCACGGGGCGGTCGGTCACCGGGTGGAAGTCCACCGCTTTGAGGATGCACTTCCACGTCTTCCCGTCCACCTTCACCTCCACCTGGTGGAACTCGTCCGTGTGGATGAGCGGGCGCAGGGCCAGTTCGTGCACGGAAAACGCCATGGGCTCCACGTTGTGCCCGTAAAGAATGCACGGCACCTCACCCTGCTGGCGGAGTGCACGGGCCTGCTTGGACCCCACGGCCCGCGGCTTGGCTTCAAGTGTAATCGTGTCCATCGTAACTTGTCCGTATGTAGTGATGGAGGGATCGTCCCTCACGGGATAAACAGGGTCGAGACCGAATCGTCGGTATAGATCCTGTTGATGGCGTCGGCAAAGTGTTCGGCGACGCTGACCACCTTGATCTTTTCGGAAGGCCGGCGTAGCGGGATGGTGTCGGTCACCACCAGGGTGCTGATTTCCGAGCCTTCGATGCGCTCGTAGGCCGGACCGGAGAGCAGGGGATGGGTACAGGCCGCCATGATCTCCAGGGCGCCGGCCCGGCGGAGCGCTGCGGCCGCACTCGTGAGCGTGCCCGCCGTGTCGATGATGTCGTCGATGAGGAGGACGTTCTTGCCCCTGACCTCCCCGATGATGTTCATCACCTCGGCCACGTTCTGCCGGGGCCGCCGCTTGTCAATGAGCGCCAGTTCGGCCCCCAGGCGCCGCGAGTACGCCCGGGCCATCTTGATGCCGCCCACATCGGGCGCCACCACGACCAGGTTCGACAGATCGAACCGCCGGAAGTAGTCGATGAAGACCGCCGAGCCGTAGAGATGATCCACCGGAACATCGAAGAAACCCTGAATTTGGGAGGCGTGCAGGTCCATCGTCAGCACGCGGTCGATCCCGGCAGTCTCGAGCATGTTGGCCACCATCTTGGCGGCGATGGAGACGCGGGGCTGGTCCTTGCGCTCCTGCCGGGCATACCCGAAGTAGGGAATGACGGCCGTGATCCGCGCGGCCGAGGCCCGGCGGGCTGCGTCGATCATCAGGAACAGCTCCATCCAGTTGTCCGCCGGCGGATGGGTGCTCTGGATGATGAACAGATCGGCGCCCCGGATGGACTCCTCGTAGTGGACGTAGATCTCCCCGTCGGCGAAGTTCTTGATCTCCACCTGCCCCAGCGCACAGCCGAACGCCTCGGCGATCCGGGTGGCCAGCACCGGGTTGGAGCGCCCGGCAAACAGGGCGATGGGCTGCTTTCGGTCGGTCGACAACATGGTGGGCTGCGCGAAACAAACGGGTGCGCGGCGCGGCGGCCTGCACCCGGGTGCCTGAAGGCATGAGGGCCGGCACGGCCATGTACCGGCCTCGGTGGGCGCGGACGCAGGGCGTCCGGCGTGGTCGTTGCCCGGGGAGGATTCGAACCTCCACATACGGCTCCAAAGGCCGCTGTCCTGCCATTAGACGACCGGGCAAAGCAACGGGGTCAAGTCTTGCAAGATAACCATTTCCCGCTCCCGCTGTCAAACGAAGGCCGGGCCGCCGCCCCCTCCGAAGCCGGTTTTGCAGAGACTTTATACCGGTGCCCCCGGAAGCGTACGGACGCGCCGGCGCAGGCTCACCGGGTCAGCAGCGGCAGCACCCGTTCCAGCGGCAGCGCCTCGACGGTGCCCCGGTGCCCGGAGACGGTCGTCGCCTTGAACAGCGCGTTGTAGATGGCCTCCTCGGTCGCCTCGACGACCGCCTGAAAGAGGGGCGAGATGCGGTCGTTGGACAGTTCCTCGTACGCGGCCACGCCGGCGCGCCGCTCCGGCGTGCGACGGACCGACGGCGCCGTCGAAAAAGCCAGGGCGTAATCCCCGGAGCCGTTGGTCATCGGCGATCCGGTGCGGGCCACCCCCAGCAGCGCCCGTCGCGCCAGCCGCGTCAGGTTGCGGTCCGAGAGCGGCGCGTCGGTCGCCACGACGATCATGATCGAGCCGTCGGCATCGCCCCGGTCGAGGGCTTCACGCAGGTAATAGCGGCCCAGCGCCCGGCCGACCTCCACGCCCATGATCTGCAGCACCCCGCCGTAATTCGCCTGCACCAGCACCCCGACCGTATAGCCTCCCAGCGCCTCGGGCAGCCGGCGCGAGCTCGTCCCGATGCCGCCCTTCCAGCCGAAGGCCACCGTGCCCGTCCCCGCCCCGACGCTCCCCTCGGCCACCGCGCCCGTATCGGCCCGGGCGATCGCCTCGAGGATGTGCTCGGCCTTCAGCGCCCGCCGGCGAATGTCGTTCAGAAAACCGTCGTTCGTCTCCCCGACGACGGCATTGACCGAGCGCACGGCCTCGTTGCCCGGCTGCGCCAGGGTATACGTGATCACGGCCTCGGCGCCCTGCGGCACCGACAGGGTGTTCGTCAGCACGATGGGTGTCTCGATCTCCCCGAGTTCCCTGATCTGCGTGACCCCCATCAACTTGCCATAGCCATTGCCCACGGCCACCCCGGCGGGCACCTTGTCCCGGTACAGGTTGCCCCCGTGCGGCAGGATGGCCGTCGCCCCGGTCCGCACCGCCTCGCCCTCGATGAGCGTCACGTGCCCTACGCGTACCCCGTCCACGTCCGTGATAGCGTTCAGGCGCCCCGTTGGCAGGATGCCCGGCGCCACACCCACCTCGCGCGCCCGGGGCCGCTCGTGGCCCGCCGGCCGGCCCGGCGGTTGCTCCCACGACACCGATACCTGAGCCTGTACGCCGGGCGCTCCGCCGGCCCCCACGGCCAGCAACCCCAGCATCGTCAGCAATCGTCGCACCATGACCCACCTCCTTGCCTCGTTCCCGGGCCGTCCATGCTTACCCCACCCGCCCATTGACGCGGGGAAATCGCCGTCAATATACGTATCTTGACGCGTCGCACCCGGCCTTCCCACCTTCTGCCCGCTTCCGGGCTGCCCTTTACCCGTCATGACACACGAGCCTCTCATCGGGGTCATCGGGGGCATGGGCCCCTATGCCGGCCTCGATCTGACCCAGAAAATTTTCGACCACACCGCGGCCTCGTCGGATGCCGACCACGTGCCCGTGGCGCTCCTTTCCTACCCCGGCCGCATCCCCGACCGCACGGCGTTCATCACCGGCAAGACGGACGTCAACCCCGCCGGCCCGATTGCCGAGGTGGCTCACGAGCTGGCCCGCCTCGGGGTGAGCGTAGCCGGGATGCCGTGTCACACGGCCCACGCACCGCCCATCTTCGGCCCCCTGCAGGCCCGCCTGCGCGACGAAATCCCGCACCTGCGCCTGCTCCATATGATCGAGGAGACGATCCGCTTCCTCCGCGAGGAATACCCTTCCTGCCGGCGGATCGGCGTCATGGCAACGCTCGGGGCCTACCGCACCCGTCTCCATGCCGATGCCCTCGAGGCGGCCGGCCTGACGCCCATCCTGCCGGATGAGAACATCCAGGAGACCATCATCCACCGCGCCATCTACGACCCCACCTACGGCCTGAAGGCCCAGAGCCACCCGGTGTCGATGATCGCCCGCCAGAGCCTCATCAGTGCCATCGAGCACCTGCGTGAGAAAGGCGCCGACGCGGTCCTGCTGGGCTGTACCGAGCTCTCCCTGGCTTTTACCGAGGCCGAACACGACGGCCTCCCCATCATCGACCCGACGATGATCCTCGCCCGTGCCCTCCTTCGTGAAACGTATCCGCACCGTCTGAAGCCGCTGTGAAGATCGCCACCTGGAACGTCAACTCGATCCGTGCCCGGATGGAGCGGGTACGGCCCTGGCTCGAGGCCCACGCCCCGGACCTGGTCTGCCTTCAGGAAATCAAGACCACCGACGCCGACTTTCCGTACGCCGACGTCGAGGCCCTCGGCTACCGGGCCGCGGTGCACGGGCAGAAAACCTACAACGGCGTCGCCATCCTGAGCCGGAGGCCGGCCGACGAGGTGCACCGTCGCCTCGACGGCGAGGACACGGAGGCGCGGTTCCTGGCCGCCCGCTTTGGCGACCTGCACCTCCTCAACGTGTACGTTCCCAACGGAGCCGTCGTCGGGAGCGACAAGTGGGCCTACAAGCTGGCGTGGCTCCGGCAGCTTCGCGACTACCTGGCCGCCCATCACCGGCCGGACGAGCGGCTCGTCCTCTGTGGCGACTTCAACGTGGCGCCGGAACCACGGGACGTAGCCCGGCCCGACGCCTGGGCCGAGAGCGTCCTCTTTCACCCCGAGGCCCGGCGGGCCCTGGCCGAGCTGACCGACTGGGGCCTCGTCGACCTCCTGCGTCTGCACCACGAAGGCCCCGGCCCCTACACCTGGTGGGACTACCGCAACCTGGCCTTCCCGAAGAACGACGGCCTGCGGATCGACCACCTCTTTGCCACCCGGCCCATGGCCGAACGGTGCACCGACGCCTTCGTCGACCGCGAAGCCCGCAAGGGGCCCAAACCCTCCGACCACGCGCCGGTCGTGGCCGTGTTTGCCGACTGACCGGACGGATCAAAAGGCCGGCGCCCGGGGTTTCCCGTGCACCGCGTTCCCTCCGACCCACGTCACGTTCTCCGCGACCCCATGCCCGATCGTCCCCCGCTCCTCAGCCAGGCCGTCGAAGACTACCTGAAGGCGATCTACAAGCTCCAGGACGATGGGGCCGCCAGCACGACCGACATCGCCCGGGCGCTGGATGTCTCCTCGGCCTCGGTGACGAACATGGTCAAGCGCCTGGCCGAGATGGGACTCGTGTCCTACCGCTCCTACAAGGGCGTAACGCTGACCGAGGCCGGCGAAAAGATCGCGCTGGAGATCATCCGTCATCACCGCCTGCTGGAAACCTATCTCCGGGAGGTGATGGGCTATCCCTGGGACAAGATGCACGAGGAGGCCGAGCATCTGGAGCACCACATCTCCGAGGAGTTCGAGCGCCGCATCGAGGAGATGCTCGGCTACCCTACGCACGATCCGCACGGGCACCCCATCCCCACCCGCGACGGCCGCATCGCCGAGGCCCCGGGCCGCCCCCTGACCGACTTCGACGAGGGCCTGCGCCTGATGGTCTGCCGCGTGGCCGACACCGACCCGGATCTGCTCACCTACCTGGAAGAACTGGGCCTGATGCCCCGGACCCCCGTCGAGATCGTGGCGAAAGCGCCGTTCCGCGGACCGATCACCCTGCGCATCGGTGACCGGCAGGAGGTCATCGGCTATGAAGTCGCCTCCCAGGTTTTTGCCCAGACCGAGGCGTAGGCCGCCCTCCTCCGTTCCCTCGTCCCCTCCGTTCCCTCGTCTCCCACGCCGCATGAACCGTCTGGCCGCCCGCACCAACGACCTCGAGCAGAGCTTCATCCGCGCCGTCTCCCGGATGATCGATGCCCGGGGTGGCATCAACCTCGGGCAGGGCATCTGCGACCTGCCCACCCCCGAGCCGATCCGGCGCGGCGCCTGTGCCGCCATCGAGGCGGGGCACGCCACGTATTCGCATTATGCCGGCCTGCCCCGCCTGCGCGAGGTCATCCTGGAAAAGGCCCGGACCTACAACCGGCTCCCCGTCGCCTCCATCGACGAGATCGTCGTGAGTGTCGGCGCAACGGGCGCTTTCATGGCGGCCATCATGACGCTGCTCGACCCGGGCGACGAGGTGATCCTGATCGAGCCGTTCTACGGGTACCACCGGGGGCTGCTGCGCGCCATCGGGGCGGTGCCCGTCTACGTCACCACCCGGCCGCCGGACTGGACCCTGGACTTCGACGCCCTCGAGCGGGCCATCACCCCGCGCACCCGGGCCATCGTCGTCAACACCCCGTCGAACCCCGGCGGCAAGGTGTGGTCCCGCTCGGAACTGGAGCGGCTGCTGGACCTCCTGGAGCGGCACGACCTCGTCGCCATCACGGACGAGATCTACGAGTACATGCTCTACGACGGGCACGAGCACGTCTCGCTCGGCGCGCTGCCGGGCGCCTATGCCCGCACCATCACCATCTCGGGCTTTTCGAAGACGTACAACATGACGGGCTGGCGGCTCGGCTACGCGGTGGCACCGGAGCCGTTCATCGGCAAGATGGGCCTGTTGAGCGACCTGCTCTACATCTGCGCCCCGACCCCGCTGCAGCACGGCGTGGCGGAGGCCTTCGCGATGCGGGACACGTACTTCGCCGAGATGCAGGCGGCGTACGAAGCCCGCCGGCGGCTCCTGTGTCAGACGCTGGAGGACCTGGGCTTCGAGGTGCCCTGGCCACAGGGCGCCTACTACGTGCTGGCGCGTTTCGCCCCGCTGGCGGCCCGGCGCCCCGGCTTCGAGGACGACCTCCGGGCCTGCGAGACCCTCATCCGCGAGGCCGGGATCGGTACGGTGCCGGGACGCGCCTTTTTCGCCCACCCGGACGACGGCCGGTACCTCCTGCGTTTCTGCTTCGCCAAGGAACTGCCCGTCCTCGAAGAGGCCTGCCGCCTCCTCCGCGACGCGCTGGGATGACTCCACGAATTCGGGGCGAAACGGTTAATCTTTCCACCTCAGACGCGATACCCCGACCAGAAGACGCTTCCCGCGAGGAGACGCCCCGAACGGTAGTACCTTCCCCGATGGTTATCGCCCTATCACGCAGGTTCCGCCGCCACCGTCCGCCGTCCGCTCCGGCCCGGGTCGGACTGCCCGTGCCGTACTCTTCCGCCGGGGTGCTGACCGTCGTGCCGCCCGGAGGTGATGCGCTCCCTTCGATCCTGGGCGGACTGGTCCTGCTGGCGCTGATCGTATCCCTCGCGGGCTGGCTGTGGACCCGCCTGCGCCGCAGACGCCCTGGCCCTTCGGAGCCCCGGCCTCACGACCGCACCCTCTACGAGCGCCTGCCCGCGCCCCTTCTCCTCGTCGATGCCGCGCGGCGCATCTTCGACGCCAACCCGGAAGCCGCCCGCCAGCTTGGCCTCACCCGGGACGCCCTCCGGGGCCGGCCCCTCGACGACGTGCTCCAGGGCATCGACCTGGCATCCCTCCTGTCCGAAAGCGACCCCGAAGGGGCTGCGTTCGAAGCCAGGATGCAGGTCGATCCGGGCACCCCGCGCCACGTCGCCGGCCGCGTCCGCCGTCTGGATCCGCCCGGAGAAGCCGCCTGGGTGATCGTCCTGCACGACATCACGCGGCACCAGCGGGAAAAAGAGGAACTCGTCGCGGCCCGTGAGGAGGCGCGGCACCGGTACCGGCACACGTCCGACATGCTGGCGAACCTGAGCCATGAGGTACGCACCCCGCTGAGCGGCATGCAGGGCGTCATTGGCCTGCTCGAGACGACCGCGCTCACGCCGGAGCAACGGGAATACGTGCACACGCTCCGCCACAGCGGTGATGCCCTCCTCCACGTGCTCGACAGCATCCTGGACTATTCGAAGCTCGAAGCCGGGCAGATCACGCTGGAGGAGCGGCCCTTCTCGGTGCGCACCTGCCTGGAGGAGACGCTCGACCTCCTGGCCGCCCGGGCTGCCGACAAGGGCCTCCGCCTGGCCTATCTGCTCCCTCCGGAAACACCCGACACCGTGCTCGGGGACGCCACACGCCTGCGGCAGATCCTGCTCAACCTGCTGGCCAATGCGGTCAAGTTCACAGAGGCCGGCGAGGTGGCGGTCTATGTCCACGTCGCCGAGACGCGGGCCGACGGCTGGCGGCTCCGCTTCACCGTGCGTGACACGGGTATCGGGATGACGCCCGAGCAGCTGGAACGCCTGTTCGAACCGTTCACGCAGGCGAGCCTGTCGACGACGCGCAAGTACGGGGGCACCGGCCTGGGCCTGGCCATCAGCCGGCGTCTCTGCGGCCTGATGGACGGCACGATGCACGTCGAGAGCCGCGTGGGCATCGGGACCACGTTCACGTTCACCGTACGGTTCGGGCGGCCGCCGGTCGTGCCTCCGCCGCCGGTCGTCCCCGCCCTGGAGGGCCGCCCGGTCCTGCTGGTCAGTCCGAGCGCGACGTTCCGGGAGAGCCTGACGTACCAGCTGGTCGCACTGGGCGTGCACGTCGACACCGTCCCCACCCCGAGGGCTCCCCTGCCGGGTACCGCGTATGACGTCGTCCTCGTGGACATCCCATCCGCCGCATGCCTCGACCCCCTGCTGAAGCCGCTCCATGCCGCCTTCCCGAGCGTTCCGCTGCTTCCCCTCTACCCGCTCGGCCCGGCCGCCAGTCCGGGCGACGGCCAGCCCTTCCTCTTCAAGCCCATCAAGCTCCACCGGCTGCGTGACGCGCTGCTGAGCCTGTTGCATGCGGAGGGCCGGGCGTCGCACCTGCCGGCCCTCACCGCCACGCCGCCCCCTTCCGACGCCCCCCCGGCGCTCCGCATCCTGGTCGCCGAGGACAATCCGGTCAACCAGCGGATCGCCCTGCGTATGCTGGAGAAGCTGGGCTACCGCGCGGACCTGGCCGAGAACGGGCAGGAAGCCCTGAAGGCCCTCGAACGCCAGCCGTACGACGTGGTCTTCCTCGATGTGCAGATGCCGGCGATGGATGGTCTCGAAGTGGCGCGCCGTGTGCGCGCAAGCCGGGGGGAAAAGGCCCCGTACCTCATCGCGCTGACGGCCCATGCCCTGGAGGAACAGCGCCGGGAGTGCCTGGAGGCCGGCATGCACCATTACCTCGCCAAGCCGCTCCGCATGGACGTGCTGCGGGACCTGCTGGCCGACCGGATCCCCCGCGTCGACCCGTGAGCCGGGGCCTGCATCCTGCCGCCGTGCGCGGTATATTGGAGCGTTCTTCCCCCTTTCGCTCGTCTGTGGTGCCGCATGCGCCGTCCCCTCCTGTTCGTCTCGCTGCTGGGGCTGGCCCTCCTGGTGGCTCTCGCGCTGTGGAGTCCCTGGCGGCGGCCGGCGCCCGAGGTCGTCCGCCCCGCTCCGTACCGTGACCTCGACCCGGCCGTGGCGGCGCTGGTCGAGCGCACAATCGCGCGGGTGCTGGAGCGGCCCCGCGAAGCCGGCGCCCACGGCGACCTGGGCCTGGTCTATGAAGCCAACCAGCTCTGGGCCGAGGCCCGCGCCTGCTTCGAGACGGCCGTCGCCCTCGACCCCTCCCATCCCGGCTGGCGCCTGCACCTGGCCCTGGCCGCCCGGCAGACCGGCGACCATGCGACGGCCCGCACCCTCCTGGAGACGCTGGCCCGCGATGCCCCCGACCTGCCCGCCGTCCACGAGCGGCTCGGCGAAGCCCGGCTCGAAGCCGGCGACCTCGACGGGGCCGCTCGCGCCTTCCAGCGGGTGATCGACCTGGCCCCGCAGCAGAGCAACGGCTACACCCGCCTCGGCGACGTCCTCCTGCAGCAGGGACGGGTCGAGGAGGCCCTCGCCCTGCTCGAGCAGGCCGTGTCCCTGGATCCGGAGGACCGCCAGGCTTTCTACCTGCTCGGCCGTGCGTACCAGCGCCTGGGGCGTGCCGACGAGGCCGAGGCGGCGCTGGCGAAAGGCCGGGACGCCACGCCCCGTTACCTGCCCGACCCGCTCAGCGAGCGCGTGCAACGTTACGCCGTCAACCTGCCGGCCCGCCTCGAACGGGCCGGGTGGCTCCTTCAGGCCGGACACCCCGACCAGGCAGCCACCCTGTTGCAACAGGCCCTCCGCGACCATCCCGACAACCCGGACGTGCTCAACAACCTGGCTGTCGCCTACCTCCACATGAACCGGCTGGACGAGGCCCATACCCTGCTCGAACGCGCCCGGGCGCTCGATGACCGCCGCTTCGGCACGTACCTGAACCTCGCCTCCTGGGCCCTGCGCACCGGCGACCCGGCCCGGGCCCTCGCCTATGCCGAGGACGCCCTGGCACGCGCTCCGGATCAGGTGCAGATCCAGATGACCCGGGCCCAGGCCCTGGCCGCCCTCGACCGGACCTCCGAAGCCCTGGCCGCCGCCGAAGACGCCCACCGCCTTGCCCCCGATCAGGCCGCCCCCCTCGCCCTCGCCGGCGACCTCCTCCTCCAGCTCGACCGCCCCGCCGAAGCTGCCGGCCGCTACCGCGAGGCGCTTCGCCTCGACCCGGACCTGCTGCCGGCCCTCATCGGCCTGACCCGCGCCGCCCTCCGCCTCGGCCAGACCGACGAGGCCCGCCGGACCTTCGAGCGGGCACGCCGCCTCGCGCCCGAGCACCCTTACGTCGCCCGCCTGACCCGCCAGTTCCAGGACCGGCCATGAGGCATCCCGTCCGGCTCTTCCTCGCGGTGCTCCTCCTGGCCTCCGGTACCGGATGCGCCCCTACCACCAACCCGCCGCTGCCGGCGCCCTGGTTCGAGGACGTCACCGACACGGCCGGGATCGACTTCGAACACGTACGGGGGCTGGAAACCCGCTACTGGTTTCCCGAGATCATGTCCGGCGGCGCGGCCTGGCTCGACTACGACGACGACGGCTTCTTCGACCTCTACCTCGTGCAGGGGGGGGACCTTGCCGCCCCGCCCGCCGCCCGTCCCGGCAACCGGCTCTACCGCAACCACGGCGACGGCACCTTCACCGACGTAACCGCCTCCTCCCTCACCGGCGACACCGGCTATGGCATGGGCGCCGCCACGGGCGATTACGACGGCGACGGCGACACGGACCTCTACGTCACCAACGTCGGGCCCAACGTGCTCTACCGCAACAACGGCGACGGCACCTTCACCGACGTGGCCCGCATGGCCGGCGTCGATCACCCCGGCTGGGGCACCTCGGCTGCCTTCTTCGACTACGATGGCGACGGCGACCTCGACCTGTTCGTCGTCAACTACATCCTCTGGTCGCCCGAACGCGAGATCACCTGCTTCTCCGGCGGCCATGCCCGCGACTACTGCCTTCCCGACAACTACCATGCGCCGGCGCCCGACGTGCTCTACCGCAACAACGGCGACGGCACCTTCACCGACGTGGCCCGTGCGGCCGGCATCGCCACGGCCCGGGGCAACGGTCTGGGCGTGGCCCCGGCCGACTACGACGGCGACGGCGACCTCGACCTCTACGTGGCCAACGACGGGGACCCGAACCACCTCTGGATCAATCAGGGCGACGGCACCTTCCGTGAGCGCGCCCTCGTCGCCGGGGCCGCCCTCAACCGGCAGGGCATGGCCGAGGCCGGCATGGGCGTCACGCCCGTCGACCTGGACGACGACGGCGACCTGGACCTGTTCCTCACCCACCTGCGCGAGGAAACGAACACCGTCTACCTGAACCACGGCGGCCTCTTCGAGGACGTCACGCTACGGACGGGCCTGGCCGTCCCCAGCCTCCCCTACACCGGCTTCGGCACCGCCTTCGCCGACTTCGACCTGGACGGGCAACTCGACCTCTACGTGACCAACGGGCGGGTGAGCCTGGCCCATACCCCGCTGGCCGACGACCCCTATGCCGAACCCGACCAGCTCTTCCGGGGCCTCGGCGGCGGGCGGTTCGAAGAGGTGCTCCCACCCGGCGGCACAGCCGAACCCCTGCTCGGTGCCGGACGGGCCCTCGCCGTGGCCGACTACGACAACGACGGCGACCCCGACCTGCTCGTCGTCAACAACGGCGGCCCGGCCCGCCTGCTTCGCAACCGCATTGGCGACGGCGGCCGCTGGATCGCCTTCCGCCTGCTCGACCGGCACGGCCGCACCCCGACGGGCGCCCTCGTCGGCCTCGAGGCCGGGGGACGATGGCGCTGGCGGCTCGCCGGCACGGCCTATGGCTATCAGGCCGCCCACGACCCCCGCGTGTTCTTCGGGCTGGGGGCCGATACGTCCCTCACGCGCCTCGACGTCGTCTGGCCCGGCGGCGGTCGCGAAACGTTCCCGCCGCCGTCGCCCGGGGCCTTCCACATGCTCCGCGAGGGCTCCGGCCGCCCCGTGCCACGCTGAGCGTCCTACCGCCCCGGCCTGCTTCCGAGCTTCTCGAACGCGAAGGCATCCGACTGCGTCGCCACGGGGAACGTGCCCGCTTTCACCGTAAGCGTGTACGTGCCTGCCGGCGCCGACGCCGGGACGCGTTGCGCGAGCGTCTTGCTCAGGCTCGCTCCGGCCTCCAGCGTGACCGACACCGGCCCGCGCGTCAGGCTCACCCCCGGCCCCACAAGGTGTACCCATACGTCGAGCGCCTGCGCCGTGCCGGTGTAGTTGTCCAGGCGGAAGGTGTAGTCGAACGTCCCTCCGGCGGCCCCGATCACGAGGGGCCATACCGCCGGCAACGCCTGCACCCGGACGCCGGCTTCGACCACCTTCAGGCGCTGGTCGGCCGCCACGTCCGTGAGTGTCTGTACGATACCCGACGGCCACCGGATGACCAGTTCCGCCACGCTCGTGTTCGCACCCAGGCCGAAGTAGGCGGCCCGGTCGTCGCCGCCGCCGAGGCTGCTGCCGCTGCGCGTCTCCCACACCTGTTCCACCCCGTCGGGCGTGCGTACGGTCACGAAAGCGCCGACGCCGTCGCGGTTCGAAGCCACGCCTTCGAGGTCCACGATGAGCCCGTGATGCCCCGCAGCCCCTTCATTGCGCCAGAGGTGGGGCATCTGCCCGTAATTGACCACGTACAGATCCGGATCGCCGTCGCCGTCATAATCCCCCACCACCGAACTGCGCCCGGTCAGCGTATCGGCCACCCCGGCCGCCACGGCATACTCGGTGAACGTGCCATCCCCGTTGTTCCAGTAGAAGAGGTCGGGCTGGACGCGGTAGTCGTTGTCCGGGCCGTAGAGGTGCCCGGCCGCCACGAACAGGTCGAGGTAGCCGTCCAGGTCGGCGTCGAAAAAGTTGGTGCCCCAGGTCCAGAGGGGGTCATCGCCGTAGAAGCCGATGTCGACGCCGGCCTCGCTGGTCCGCTCGACGAACGATCCGCCCTGGTTCTGCAGGAGCAGGGGCGGCCCGATGTCGGTATAGAAGTAGTCGAGGTCGCCGTCGCGGTCATAGTCGCCCGTAGCCAGCCCCATGCCGGCGATGCAATGGTCGGTGCCCGTCTCCGCGCTGACCTCCGTGAAGAGCCAGCTTTCCCCGTCGAGGCCGCCGTCGTTGCGGAAGAGATAGGTCGGCTTGGCCGCCAGCCCGCCGAAGAGGCAGTCGTTGATGAGGAACAGGTCGGCATCGCCGTCCCCGTCGTAGTCGGTCCACCCGCCGATGAAGCCAAAGCCGATGAGGTAGTCGATCCCCAGGAGGTGGGAGACGTCCGTGAACGTGCCGTCGCCGTTGTTGTGGAAGAGGCGGTCCTGGCGGTCGCCGCTCATCCCCCCCAGGTGCTGGTGCTGCGCGACGTAGAGGTCGAGGTAGCCGTCGGCGTCGTAGTCGCCCCAGGCAGCCGAGGTGCCCCGCCCGTCGACGAACCGGCGCGGGTCGGTCTGGAAGGCCGTGGCCGTCACGTCTACGAACGTCCCGCCTTCGTTGCGCAGGAGCACGTCGGCGTTCGAGTTGGCCAGATAGAGGTCCGTCCAGCCGTCGTTGTCATAGTCGGCGGCCGCCACACCGGCACCGTCGTGATCCGGATCGTCAGCGCCGACGAGGGGGGCTACATCCACGAAGATCCCACCGTCGTTGCGGTAGAGCTGGTTCGGGCCGGAGCGCTGGGTGACGTACAGATCGAGGTCGCCGTCGTTGTCATAGTCGAACCAGGCGGCCCCGCCGCCGAGTCCCATCCCGGGCCGCTGCATCCCCGTATGCGGCCGCGCCAGCCCGGCTGCCTCCGTCACGTCCGTGAAGACCGGCTGGGCCTGGCTCACCATCCCCCGGCCCATGCCCATCACCCCCAGCACCATCAGTCCGATAATCCTTCGCATGGTCCCATCATGCTCATGCCTGGCGCTCACGACCCGCCCACCGGACTCCGCGGGACAACGACAAGATAATCGAGGGTTTGCTTACTTGCCGTACAAAAAAAGCGGGGCGGAGACAGTACCTGCCTCCGCCCCGCTTTCGGCGCATACGGTGCGAGATCACTTGAGCAGCGTCAGCCGCCTCGTGGCCGTGAAGTCCCCGGCACGGAGGACGTACAGGTACACCCCCGCGCTCAGCTGCGACGCATCGAACGTCACCTGATGACGACCGGCGGGGCGGTACCCCTGCACCAGCGTCGCCACCTCCTGCCCCAGCGTGTTGTAAACCTTCAGCGTCACCTCGCTCCCCTCCGGCAGCGCATACGCAATCTGCGTCGTCGGGTTGAACGGGTTCGGGTAGTTCTGCTCGAGCACGTACGCCTCCGGCAGATCGACCGTCGTCTCGTTCGCCACGGCAATGGACTCGAAGTCCGACGCCCAGGCGCTTATGCTGGCCTGCGCCCCGCTGGTCGTGGCCAGTTTCTCCCAGGTGAAGCTGGCCTCGTCGTCGGCGATCGGGAAGGTGCCGACGCGGGCCGTCTGCGTGTACGTCCCCGCCGGTGCGCCGGCCGGGACGGTCTGCGTGAACGTCTTCGCCAGCACCTGGCCCGGGGCCAGCGTCTTCGTCACGGGCCCCAGCGTGCGGTTGACCCCGTTGCCGGAGATGTTGATCCAGATGTCCACCGTCACCGACACGGCGTCGTTGTTGGTCACCGCGACGTCATACTGGAACGTCCCGCCGTTCGCATCGATGATAATGGGGGGATCGACCGGGGCCGCCGTGATCGTGACACCGCCCCCGGTGCCTCCCGGCACGACCTCGAACTCGCACACGCGCGTGTCCCAGTGGAAGGACTGCGTCCCGCCCGTGTTCGTGTTGAAGTATTCCTGGGTGTACCAGAACGTGTCGCTGATGGGATCGACGCCGAGGGCGCTGTAGTCGCCGGCGCGGGCCGTGCCGGTCTGTACGTCCGTGCCGGCCACACAGACGACCTCGGCCCCGTTCATGACGCCGGTCCCGCTCTGATCGGCCGTCTGGCCCGTGAGCACGACCGACCCGAACTGCCCGCTGCCGCTGCCCGAGCGCAGGAAGCCCAGGCCGATGTCGCCCGCGGCGTTCATGGCGATGGAGCCGATCCAGCGGTGCAGGCCATCGTTCGGGGCGTAGGTGCCCTCCTGATGTTTCGTCCAGGTGGCCCCGCCATCGGTGCTGCGCATCTCGTACCACCGGATCCCGGCACGCCCGCTCCCGGCATCGACCGTGTGGTTGGTCACCATCGAGAGGTGGGTGCCGAAGTCCCGGATCTGAAGCCGGTGCATGAGCCGGTCCGAGAGTGCCTCCAGGTCGGAGCCGGTCCCGGGCTGCGGGATACAGGCCTCGCGGAAAGCGGCACACAGGTCGCTGTCGAACGGCGTGATCGGGATGCCCGCGATGCGGGACGCCGTCGCGGCGCCGGGGTTCGTCCAGTCCACATCGATCTCCCAGACGTCAAACATGCTGGCCCGGGACATCGCCGTGGC
This sequence comes from uncultured Rhodothermaceae bacterium, assembly GCA_964552015.1. Classification (GTDB taxonomy): domain Bacteria; phylum Bacteroidota; class Rhodothermia; order Rhodothermales; family ISCAR-4553; genus Rhodocaloribacter. Next base: position 23,927 of record CAZKFR010000049.1, read on the forward strand.
GAAGAGCGCCGGCACGAAGCCCGCCGTGCCATCCGGATCGTCGAGGTCGCCGGCGACGAAGCCGAACTCGTTCGTCCCCAGGTTGAACCCGACCATCGTGGCCGGCAGCCCGGCGTACATGGCGTTTTTGTCCAGCGCCCCGATGAACGTCCCCGAGAAGAAGAAGGAGGGCGGCGCGAACAGGTTGGCCATCAGCGTGATCGACTCCGTCGTGATGCCGTGCTTCGGGTAGTCGTTGAAGCCGATCGAAGTGAAGTCGAAGGCGTAGCGGTGGTAGGAGCCGGTCGGGTCGCCGGTCGTCGAGATGGCCACGCACTGGAAGAACTGGGTGAAGCCGCTGTCGAAGGCGAACTGGCTCACGAGCCAGCGGTCGTTCGTCTCGTCGTAGAGCACGATGGGGTCACCCTGGTTGGTCGTCTCGCAGAGCCCGCCGAAGCCGGCCCAGAAGTCGCTGGTGCGAAAGGGCCCCATGACCACGTTGCCGCTCTTGTCGAAGATGGTCGTGACCAGGTTGATCATCTGGACGTAGTGGTTCGGCCCGACGTCCCCGTCGGTGTCCGGCGGTGCCACGCGAAAGCCCACGACGGCCGCGTTGTCGTTGTTGTCCGCCCCGGCGAAGTCCTGGAGCAGCGACGTGGCCGCCGTACCCTGGCTCGTCTGCAGCACGGCATCGGCGCCTTCGAAGGCGCTCTCCACCGAGCGGTTGTCCCCGCGCGTCTTGTTAGGCACCTGGTAGATCTGATCGCTGAATCGGGGCGCCTCGGACGAAACGAGGGTCTGGAGGGGAGCCGACGTGTCATAACGTTCGGCCGGGATGACCCATTTCGTCTGGGCCATCGCCGAGGAGGCCAACAGCCCGGCCATCAACAGGCCCAGGAGGGAAGTGTAGAATCTGTTCATACGTTCAGGAGAGTTGAGGTTGAGGGAAACGATCCATGAAGACAGATACAGGGCCCACGGGTTACGCCGAACGAAGGGCCTGAACGGGACCACAGGTCAACCCATGCCGGGGAGGACCACCTTACGGACCGGCGGCCTCGTCCCTGGATCAACCTCCCGACGCGAAGGGGTGAAAGAAACGAAATCCGGACGAGCCGTGCCTAACCATTTTCCATCCGGAAAGTCTTTATCAAAAAAAGCGGGCCGGGTACGTAGCGTACCCGGCCCGCCGTGCAGGCGAACAACCTGCGTCTGGAGGTTATTTGAGCAGTGTCAGCCGCTTCGTGGCTGTGAAGTCCCCGGCACGGAGGACGTACAGGTACAC
>CAZKFR010000050.1:0-18704 GCA_964552015.1 uncultured Rhodothermaceae bacterium
CCGCGCCTCACCGATCGGTCAGGTCGGAGGGCAGGCGGGGCGAGGACAGCAGCTCGGCAAAGACGGCCCACCGGCGATCGGGGTCGTCGCCGGCGCGGGCCTCCACGTAGGCGCGGACGAGGTCCTGCCCCAGGTTGTAGTTGATGACGTAGCTCCGGTAGGTGTCGATGAAGCGGACGCGCTGGCGGGCGCGCTCGGGGGTCATGAGGGCGTAGGTCGTCAGGAAGCGGGCGGCCGCGTCGGCGTCGATCTCGCCGTTGAGGTAGCGGCGGGCGGCTTCGTTGCCGGCGTAGCTGAGCCGGGCCACACGTTCCTGCACGGCGGCATAGTCGGCCGCCCGGGCCGGGTCGAGGCCGGCCAGCGGGTAGAGCACGTCGCGCTCGAAGACCAGCCGCTCCTCACCCGGGAAGGCCACATCGATGCCGTAGTTGGCGCTCCCCTCGGCGATGAGCGACTGCGGGCTGAAGAGCGGGTAGACGGAGAACTCCATCCATCCCCGCTCACGGACGAGGTGCTGCTCGAGCAGCGCGTTGTAGACGTGGTGCCCCGGGTAACCTTCATGCGCCGCCAGGTCGATGGCGCGGTCGATGTAGATGGGCAGGTCGGTGTTGATCTGGATGAGGCTGTGGGCGTCGCCCTGGTACCAGTTGTACCCGCTCCAGGGCTTGTCCGTCACGTACTCGAGCACGAAGCGTTCGTGCGGAGGCAGGTCGATGTGGGCCTTCGTGCGGCGGCGGGCCTCGGCGATGGCCGTGGTGAAGACCGTGTCCAGCCGTTCGGGCGGGATGATGAAGCCCGCGCGGAAGCGGGCGTAGCGCTCGGTGAGCGGGCCGTCGCCGGGGAGGAGGCCGTCGAGCTCGTCGAGGATGGCCTGGAAGTGGCTTTCGGGGTAGGTGGGGGGCTCGGCGTCGTAGAGGGCCTTCGCCTCCTCGTCGAACGTGAACGTCCGTCCCCGCAGCATGTCCACACGGGCGGCGACGGCCCGGAGCTGGGTGGTCAGGTAGCGGTGACGCAGGCGGAGCATCTCGTCAGCCCCCTCCACGTCGACGGCCCCCAGGCGGGCCTGCAGGGCCTCGGCCTCGGCCGCCAGCGCGTCGAGCGGGCGGACGGCGGCCTCGGCCTCCTCGCGCCAGGCGGCGGGGCCGTAGTACGCATCCACGTAGGCGTCGTCGTGCTGCCCCACGGCCAGCACCAGCTTCACGTAGGCTTCGGCAATCTCGTTCATGGCGTCGTTCGGGTCGGCGGGCGGGCGGCAGGCGGGCACCATCAGGACCAGCAGGCACAGCCCGCAGAGGGCGCGGTACATCGGCTCGGGCGGTTGGTTGCGGGAAGAGGGAAGGTACGAGATGTTTCGGCTCCACGGTAGACCCGGCGGGTGCCCTCCGCAAGAAGGCGGCCAGAACAACCTCCCACGCCCGGCGGCGAGGACGTTGCCTCCTCCCCACGTCCACACATCCATCCTTGCTCACCTTCACCCATCCACCCAATCACACATCCACCCATACCCATCCACCCACCCACACCCAACCCACCCCGGCACCTTTTCCCCACCGCCGGGTACGAACGGCGTCCGTCCCCCTGCCCGCGCCAACGCCCATGCCATCCTGGACCTGTGACGCCCTCCTGTTCGACCTCGACGGGGTGCTGGTGGACTCGCACGCGGTCATCGAGCGGCACTGGCGGCGGTGGGCCGCCCGGCACGGCGTCGACACCGGGGCGCTCCTGCGCGACTTCCACGGCCGGCGCATGGTGGACCTCATCCGGCGGCACGCCCCCCACCTGGACGCCGAAGCCGAGGCGGCGCGCCTGGCCCGCGAGGAGGGGCTGGACACCGACGGCGTGCGCGTCTTCGCGGGCGCGGCGGAGCTGCTTCGCGCCCTGCCCCCAGGCGCCTGGGCCGTGGTCACCTCCGGCAACCGCCTCACGGCCACCACGCGCCTGCACCACACCGGGCTGCCGTGGCCGAAGGTGCTGGTAACGGCGGACGACGTGCGGCGTGGCAAGCCCGACCCGGAGCCCTACCTCCGCGCCGCCGAAGCCCTCGGCGTGGCCCCCGGCCGCTGCCTCGTCCTCGAAGACGCCCCCACCGGCATCGACGCCGCGAAGGCCGCCGGCATGACCGCGCTCGCCCTCACCACCACGCATCCGCCCGACGCCTTTCCCCATGCCGACGCCGTGGCCCGCCGCCTGGCCGACCTCCGGGTGCACCCCGACGACGCCGGCCGCCTGCACATCACGCTCGAGGCCCCCGTGTGAACGCCGGAATCACTCGCCTCCACACCGCCCGGAACCATCGGACAGAGCGGAACCCCTTCGTGCCTCTGTGCCTTCGTGGCCCATAATCCACCGTCTCCGATCCGCACGCCTCCGTCTGCCACGATAAGCCGGCATCACGCCCTGACAAAGCGCCCAGTGATGCCGCTCCGTCATAGTTTGATGCCCTCTCGCCGGACGGCCTGCATCAGGGGGTGCCCCGGATCCTCAAAGGCAGCCTCGTCAAACGGCTGAATCGAGACATCCTCGCCGTACCGGGTGAGCAGCCGCACCTGCAGGGGAGCCAGCCGCTTGAGTTCACGCACCGGCTCCACCGCTCCGCGAAGCACGGCCAGCAGATCCACGTCGCTGGCAGGGTAGGCCTCGCCCCGGGCCTGCGAACCGTATAAAATGACATGAACCAGCCGATCCCCGTACAGGTCCACCAGCGCCTGACGAGCCTCTTCGAGGGCGGCACGAAGCGTCGGTCTCATGGCCACGCAAAAATGGATGGGGGCGGCACTTTTCACGTCGTCCTCCGGCCCGTGTTTCTCCCCCGCACGAGCACGTCACGCTCGCGGCCCCCGTGTGAACGCCGGAATCACCCGTCTCCTCACCGACCGGACCTATCGGACAGGGCGGAACCCCTTCGTGCCTCTGTGCCTTCGTGGCCCATAATCCACCGTCCCCGATCCGTACGCCTCCGTCTGCCATGACCCCGAAGAACACCCTGCTGTGGTGGAGCAGCGGCAAAGACAGCGCGTGGGCGCTGCACGTGCTTCGCCGCCGGCCCGACGTGACCGTCTCCGGGCTCGTCACCACCGTGAACCGCGCCTTCGACCGCGTGGCGATGCACGGCGTCCGCCGCGAGCTCGTCGAGGCGCAGGCGCGTGCCGCCGGGCTGCCGCTCCACATCGTCCCCCTCCCCCACCCCTGCACCAACGCCGACTACGAGGCCGCCGTCCGCGCCTTCGTCGAGCACATCCGCCCCCTCGGCATCACCCACATGGCCTTCGGCGACCTGTTCCTCGAGGACGTGCGGGCCTACCGCGAGGCCCTCTTCGACGACACCGGCCTGGACCTCCTCTTTCCCCTCTGGGGCGAGCCCACCGACCGCCTCGCCCGCACCATGGTGGACGCAGGCCTGCGGGCCGTGCTCACCTGCGTCGACCCCCGCGCCCTCGACCCCGCCTTCGCCGGCCGCCGGTACGACCACGCCCTCCTCGACGCCCTCCCCGCCTCGGTGGACCCCTGCGGCGAGCGGGGCGAGTTCCACACGTTCGCCTGCGAAGGCCCCATGTTCGCCGCCCCGATCCCTGTTCGCACCGGAACCACCGTCACCCGCGAAGGTTTTGTTTTTACGGACGTAGTGCGTGCCTCATAGTGCGTGTTTCGTATTTCGTAGTGCGTGTTTCGTAGTTGATCCTGTTTTGCACAACGGCCTTTACGCATCACGCACTACGCACTACACATTCGTCACCCTTTCACGTTCACCCAAACCAACAGGGAGGTACGGCCATGGCCAAAAAGATTCTCATGCTCGTGGGCGACTTCGTAGAGGATTACGAAGTGATGGTGCCGTTCCAGGCGCTGCAGATGGTGGGCCACACGGTGCACGCGGTCTGCCCCGGCAAGAAGGCCGGCGAGACGGTGAAGACGGCTGTGCACGACTTCGAGGGCGACCAGACGTACACCGAGAAGCGGGGCCACAACTTCACGCTCAACGCCACCTTCGACGAGGTCGACGAGCAGGCGTACGACGCGCTCGTGATCCCTGGCGGGCGGGCGCCCGAGTACATCCGCCTGAACGACCGGGTGCTGGAGATCGTCCGCCACTTCGACCGGGCGGGCAAGCCCATCGCGGCCATCTGCCACGGCGCGCAGGTGCTGGCTGCTGCCGGCGTGCTCCAGGGTAAGCGCTGCTCGGCCTACCCCGCCGTCGGCCCGGACGTGACGCGCGCCGGCGGCACCTACGCCGACATCCCCGTCGATCAGGCCGTGACCGACGGCCATCTGGTGACGGCCCCGGCCTGGCCCGCCCATCCCGCCTGGCTGGCGCAGTTCCTCCAGGTGCTTGGCACCCGGATCGAGCACGAGGAAGCCGTCACCGCCTGAACGAACCCGCTGCCCGTACAAAGAAAAGCCTGCCTTCCGCGTGGAGGGCAGGCTTTCCGCTTTGTTCTGGAGGTAGCTTCAGCGCTGCACGGTCAGTTCCTGGCCGGGGTAGATGGTGCTGCCGCGCAGGTTGTTCCACCGCTTCAGGTCGCTGATGGAAACCCCGTAGCGGCGGGCGATCTCGTCGAGCGTGTCGCCGCGCTGGACGCGGTGGGTCACCGGGCCGGAGCCGCCGGGGTAGATGGTCAGGCGCTGCCCGGTGCGGATGCGGGTGCCGCGCAGGTTGTTCCACTGCTGGATCTGGCGCACCGACACCCCGTGACGGGCGGCGATCTCGCTCAGGGTGTCGCCACTACGCACCCGGTAGGTGATCTTCTCTGCCTTCGCCGGCGCGGGCTCGTCCGCCGGCGGGTTCGACGTGTAGATCGTCAGCTTCTGCCCGGCGCGGATACGGTCGCTCCGCAGGTTGTTCCACCGCTTCAGGTCGCGCACCCACACGTTGTGCCGGTCGGCGATCTCGATGAGGGTGTCGCCCCGACGGACGGTATAGACGATGCGGGTCGGGCCGGCGGGCTCCTGTTCATCGGCGGCCTCCTCGCGGGCCGGTGTCGGAGCCGGGGCCGAGGTGCGAACGACGGGCGTGGCCGGGGCCGACGTGGGCGTCCGCGTATCGCGGGCCGCGGCCAGCGAGGCCGAGAGCGGGCGCAGGGTGCGCGTACCGTAGTCGATCGTCACCACATCCGCCTCGGCCAGCTCGGGCCGGGGCAGGTCGCTCTCATAGTGCGGTACGGGTACCACGAGCCGCTGCCCGATGCGGATACGCGTCGATTTCAGGCCGTTGTCGGCCATGAGCTGGCGCACGCTCGTGCCATACTGGGCGGCGATCTTGCCGAGCGTATCGCCCCGGCGGACGACGTACTCGCCGGCCGTCAGGAACGCATCCTCGGGCAGGTTTTTGTAGCCCTCGGCGAAGCGCTCATAGGTCCCCAGCGGGATACGGAGGTAATAGGGTTCGGTCGAAGGCGGCAGGCTGTTACGGCGCAGAGCCGGGTTGAGCGCCCGGAGCGTGTTGACGTCGGTGCCCGCCAGGTCGGCCAGGGTGCTCAGGCGGATAGCCCCGCGCACGGGCACGTAGTGATAGGCATACCGCGGTCCCGGCGGCGCCGGCTTCAGGCCGAACGCGTCCGGGTTGGAGGCCATGAGGGCCGTCGCGATGAACATCGGTACGTAGTTGCGCGTCTCGCGGGGCAGGTAGGGGTACATGTCCCAGAACGTAGGCTCCCGCCCGGTGCGCGCCCGGGCCCGGTTCATGGCCCGCTGGATGCAGCGAGGGCTGCAGTTGTACCCGGCCAGCGCGATGTGCCAGTCGCCGTACCGGTTGTAGAGGTCACGCAGGTGCCGGGCGGCCGCGCGGGTCGACTTCTCCGGGTCCATGCGTTCGTCCACCCAGGCGTCGACGTGCAAGCCATAGGCACGCCCGGTGGCCGCGATGAACTGCCACATGCCCACGGCCCGGGCCCAGCTCCGCGCCCGCGGGTTGAGCCCGCTCTCGATCATGGCCAGGTACTTCAGCTCGTCCGGAACGCCTTCCTCGGCAAAGATCTGCTCGATCATCGGGAAGTACGTCTCGGCGCGGCTGAGCCACTGATGGATGTGCCGGTCCGGCTCCTTGCGCAGGTAGGCGATGGACGACTCCACGAGCCGGTTCATGGTCATCGGGATGGTCGTCTGCATCGGCTGGAGGGCCGGCATCGCCACGTCCTCCAGGAGCGGCTCGTCCAGTTCGTTGAGCAGGGCGAACATCTCCGCCCGCAGTTCGAAGATGCTCCCGTAGGGCAGCGCCAGCGTGTCGGTGGGGCCGTAGTAGCGCTCGTACTCGGCCACGAGCGAGCGGTAGATCTCCCGCACGCGGGGCCGGTCCATGATGCCGGGCTGTTGCAACAGCGTCGCCAGCTCCGTCATCGCCGTCGAGAGCACCGACTCGGCCCGGTCCGCATCGCCTTCGGCCTGCGCTTCGAGCAGGTCCGCCTGGTAGCTGTAGAGACGGGCGACCCGCTGCAACACCTGCGCCTCGGACAACGTGTCCATCAGGGCGAACAGCATGGGATGGGAGGCGAACGAGGACACGACCGGGTCGGGCGGCAGCACCCGCACCCGCTCGGCCGGCGCAGCTCCTTCCCCGGATACCGACTGACCCGACACCGGCCCCACGACGGCGGCCAGGCCTACCAGCAGAACGAACAAAGACCGTCTACGCACAGGAGCTCTCTCTGGCTAGGGGTGGAAGGATGACACGGACGTGGAACGTCCAACCGTGTTCACGTGATACTTTATCTGTTCCCAGGTTATGGCCCCCACAATAAGAACTTGGAGGCGCATTTACAAGACCGTAGTCCCGCCCGTTTGACGAACCGGGTACGAATCCGAACGAAAATGGTATCGGGCTGAAAACACGGCGGTTAAGACAGCGGGGGCAAATAGGGCGAATTCCCACCGGCCCGGCCATCACAGCGGGATGTTGCCGTGTTTCTTCCGCGGGTTGTGGACGACCTTGTTCTTGAGCATCTCCAGCCCCCGGATGAGCCGTTGCCGCGTGGTGCGCGGCTCGATCACGTCGTCGATGTAGCCGTACTCGGCCGCCACGTACGGGTTGGCGAATTTCTCGCGGTACTCGGCGATGAAGCCTTCGATGGCCGCCTCGGGGTCCTCCGCCTCGGCGATCTGGCGGCGGTAGATGATCTCGACGGCGCCCTTGGGCCCCATCACGGCGATCTCGGCGGTGGGCCAGGCGTAGTTCAGGTCGCCCCGGATGTGCTTCGAGTTCATCACGTCGTAGGCCCCCCCGTAGGCTTTCCGCGTGATGACGGTGATCTTCGGGACGGTGGCCTCACAGAAGGCGTAGAGCAGCTTGGCCCCGTGCCGGATGATGCCGCGCCACTCCTGGTCGGTGCCGGGCAGGAAGCCGGGCACATCTTCGAAGACGATGAGCGGGATGTTGAACGCGTCGCAGAAGCGCACGAAGCGGGCGCCCTTGATGGAGGTGTTCAGATCCAGCACGCCGGCCAGCACCGCCGGGTTGTTGGCCACCACACCGACCGAGCGGCCGCCCAGGTGGGCGAAGCCCACGATCAGGTTGGGCGCATAGTCGGCGTGGATCTCGAAAAAGCGGCCGTCGTCGACGATGCGGGTGATGACCTCGCGCATGTCGTACGGCTTGTTCGGGTTCTCCGGGACGATCGTGTCCAGCTCCGGGTCGGCGCGGTCGGCCGGGTCGTCGGTGGGGACGAACGGTGGCGTGTCCTCGCAGTTCGACGGGATGTAGTGCATCAGCTCGCGGATCTTGAGGAGGCAGTCCACGTCGTTGGCGCAGGCCATGTGGGCCACGCCGCTCTTGGAGGCGTGCGTGTCCGCCCCGCCGAGTTCCTCGAACGTCACGTCCTCCTGCGTCACCGTCTTGACCACGTTGGGGCCGGTCACGAACATGTAGCTGGTGTTCTTGACCATGAAGACGAAGTCCGTGATGGCCGGACTGTAGACGGCCCCGCCCGCACACGGCCCCATAATGGCCGAGATCTGCGGGACGAGCCCCGAGGCCAGCGTATTGAGCAGGAAGATGTCCGCATAGCCGCCCAGGGAGACGACGCCCTCCTGGATACGGGCGCCGCCGGAGTCGTTCAGCCCGATGACGGGCGCCCCGTTCTCCATCGCCAGCTTCATGATCTTGACGATCTTGGAGGCGTGCGCCTGCCCGAGCGAGCCGCCGAAGACGGTGAAGTCCTGGCTGAAGACGTAGACGAGGCGGCCGTGAATGGTGCCGTAGCCGGTGACGACCCCGTCGCCGTAGGGGCGGTTCTGGTCCAGGCCGAAGTCGCGGCACTGATGGCGCACGAACATGCCCAGTTCCTGGAACGACCCCTCGTCGAGCAGCACATCGATGCGCTCGCGGGCGGTGAGTTTCCCTTTCTCGTGCTGTTTGGCGATGCGTTTTTCGCCGCCGCCCTGAAGGGCTTCGGCCCGGCGGCGTTCGAGGTCGGCGAGGAGCGGGTTCGTCGGCTTCATGCAGGCATACGGGATCGGTGCGAAGAACGGCAGATCGGGCCGCCGGAACGGCAGCCGGACCGGGGCAATCTAACGCCCGCGGGGGAGAAACAGAAGGGCTCTCTCAATCGGGCTCGCCCCCCCGGTAGCGCGCCTCGACCGCATTCGTGAAGGCGATGGCCGTCGGGCTGTAGATGTTCACCTGATGCGCCTTGAACACGTCCTGCGCGATGATCTGCGAGGCCTGTGCCCAGGAGGGCGCCGCATACAGGCGCCGCAGCACCCGCTCATAGGCCTCGGCCGATCCGGAAAACAGTTGTTTGATGTAGCGATCGCGGTCGAGGTGCCCGTGCTCGCCCAGGATGGCGCGCTCGAGGGCCGGCAGGTCGGCGTCGCCGGCGCCGGCACTCGCGCGGAACCGCATCCACAGCGGCACGGCACCCGGATCGGCGGCGGGCGCCACCGGCGACGGGGCCGGCGGGGCCGCCATGAACTTCTTCCACAGCGGCACCACCGCCTCGCCGGACGACGTCGCGGCGGGCGAGGCGGACGCCACCGGCGGCGCGGCCGGCGGCGGCACGTCCCTCCCGGCCAGGAGACGGTGCAGGGCCTCCGCACCGAGGCGCGACGTCCCCCCGCGGGCCGCGGCTTCGAGCCGCGCGGCAAGATCGCGGGCCCCTTTCTCCGCAAAAAAGGCCTGCAACAGATCCACCGGCACACCGGCCGACCCACCGAGGCGCAGGAGCGGCTCCAGCAGCGTCAGCCACTGGTCGGCCTCGTACCCCTCGGTCATCTGCCGGTCGACCCGGCTCAGGAGCTCGGCCAGGCGCGGACGGTCGATCGCATCCGGCCCTTTTCGCTCGACGTACGCCTCGACGGCGGCCCGCAGGTAGGGATAGGCGGCAAAGTGGCCGAGGCGGCGCGTGACGACGTGCGCCGGCAGCGGCCCGTCCCCCTCCTGAAACACAAACCGGACGAGGGTATCGACGGGACGCACGAGATAGTCCGTCACGTACGCGACGGCCTCGCGCAACAGCGCCTCCCAGGCCGTGCGCGGGATGCGGGCATGGCGGACGAGCACCCCGGCCAGCCCGCTCGTGGCCTCACGTACCTCGGGATGATCCGTCGCACACCAGGACGCCACGTCCTCCCGGAGCCGTTCCACCGCCCGGGCCATCCGGCCCTGCACGCGCTGCGCCAGGAAATGCGCCACCATCGGCGGCATGGGGGCCCGGGCCACCTCCTCCGGAGCATAGTCACGCTCGGGCGGAAAGGCGTCGAGCAGGTGCGCGAGAAGCGGTTCGACGAGCGGGTTCGACATCGATCGATAGGCGGCGAAACGAACGGAAGCATGCGGCCCGTGCCGGGGCGTCCCACCGGACAGGCGCGCTTATCAACGCCACAGGAGCCCCGGCGTTTCCCGCCCCCCGGCCCACCGGACCTCCGCGGCACGACCCCATAGCCCGCCGAAAAAAAGCCGCACCTTCCTTTTAAGCCGGGCCGGCTCCGGGGCCGATTCTCCCCCTACATCACCGCGACCCGTCCCGGACGAACACGTCAAGGGTTTGACACCTTTTTTTGACGTTTCCGGAACGATCGACCGGCCCCGGCGCATGGATCTTACGGAGCGATCGGGTCGAAGCGCGAACGTGAGAAAAGCAGGGGAGGATCCATGAACCGGCGAAGCTTTCTTCGCATGCCGGCCTCACGGGCTGCCGGATGGCGGCGCCTGGCGGGGCTGGAACCCTACACCGGCCCGTGGACGCGACGCCAGGCCCGTCATCTGGTCCGCCGTACGGGCTTCGGCGCCATCAAGCGCGAGGTCGATGGCGCCCTCTTCGACGGCAGCGCCACCGCCGCGGTGGACCGTCTGCTGGAGCAGGCCCTGGCCGAACCGCTGCCGGAGCCGCCCACGTGGTACACCGCCTCGAACACCTCCGGCCTCAACGAGATCTACGACCTGCAGATCCGGTGGCTGGAGCAGATGCGGACGAAGGGGTTCATCGAGAAGATGACGCTGTTCTGGCACAACCACTTCGTCACGCAGCACCCGGCCATCGATAGCAAGACGAGCCTCTCGACGGCCCACCTGGTCTACGACTACTACACGCTCCTGCGACGGCACGCGCTGGGCAACTTCCGCACGCTCGTCCGCGAGATCGGCCTCAACCCGGCCATGCTGATGTACCTCGACGGCTTCGTCAATGCACGGGGACAGGCCAACGAGAACTACGCCCGCGAGTTGCTGGAACTGTTCACCATGGGCCAGACCGGCCCGGACGGCACCGCCAACTACACCGAGGCCGACATCAAGGAGATTGCCCGGGCGCTGACCGGGTACGTGGTCACGAGCGACCGCAAGGCGTCGTTCGACCCGGCCCGCCACGATGCAGGCATCAAGCAGTTCTGGGGAGCCTCCGGCGCCTTCGGCTACGACGAGGTCGTCGACCTCATCTTCGAGAAGCGAGCTGCCCAGACGGCGCATTTCGTCTGCCGCAAGCTCTACACGTTCTTCGTCCAGGCCGTGCCGGACGAGACCGTCGTGGCCGACCTGGCGGCTACGTTCCTGGCGAACGACTTCGAGATCGTGCCCGTGATGCGGCAGCTCCTGCAGAGTGCCCACTTCTATGAGGAGGCCCTCATGGGCGCGCGGATCAAGAGCCCCGTGGAATACCTGGTCGGGTTTCTGCGCGAGGCCGAGGTGGTGCCCACGCAGGCCCTGCTCGACCGGATGCGGGAGGCCCTGACGCCGCTCAACCTGTCGCAGGAGCTTTTCAACCCGCCCAACGTGGCCGGCTGGCCCGGCTACAACCCGCCCGACGCCAGCGGCGAGCCGGGCCACTACACCTGGCTGACGACCACGGCCCTGCCCGAACGCTGGGCCATCCTGACGGACATCCTCTACGAGGCCTCGGGTGCGCCGTATGACCCCGTCGATCTGGCAATGAAGCTCTCCGACCCATCCGATCCCTTCGCCGTGGCGGTGGATCTGGCCGAGACGCTCATCGCCGTGCCGCTGGAGCAGACCGGCATCCGGGAGGTGCCGGAGGACTTCGCCGGGATGGAGGAGCGGCCGCTCCCGCCGGACGTGCAGGACGCCCCGCCGCACGTCCTCAACCTGACGAAGATCCTCCTCGACGGCCTCCCCTTCTACGGCTGGCCCATCATCACGGACCCGAACGATCCGGCCACGGACGACCCCCGGGCGCTGCTCCGCGCCTACCTGGCCTACCTCGTCCAGCTACCGGCCTACCAGCTCACCTGATCCCTGCTTCCGGACACGAAACGACGACCGCCGCATGTGTGACCGTTCCACGCATCCGCTCCGCCCGGGCGCTACCCTGGCCCACGGCGCCGCTCACCGCGACGACCATGCCCGCTGGACCCGCCGGGACTTCCTCCTGCGGATGGGCCTGGCCACGGTCGGTGTGGCCTGCACCGTGGGCGGCCGCCCCGCACAGGCCTTCGGCCGCATGCCGCTGCTCGATGCCCTCCGCTACCGGGACAACGACCGCATCCTGGTGCTGATCCAGCTCTCGGGCGGCAACGACGGCCTCAACACGGTCGTCCCCTACCGGAACGACCGCTACTACCAGCATCGCCCGACCATCGCCATCCCGGCGAGCCAGGCCCTGCCCCTGGACGATGAGGCCGCCCTGCATCCGGCGTTGCAGCCGCTGCTACCGCTCTGGGACGACGGGCGCATGGCCGTCGTCCACAACACGGGCTATGAGAACCAGACGCGCTCCCATTTCGAGGGGACGGTCAACTGGGCCACGGCCCGCGACCAGGGCGCGAACGAGAGCACGGGCTGGCTGGGCCGCTACCTGAGCGAAACCTACTTCGAGGACGGCTTCGTCCCGCTCGACTTCCCGCTGGCCGTGCGCCTGGGCGGACCCGCGACGCTCTTTCAGAGCCCCTACGGGGGGCTGAGCGTCACCTTCGGCGATGCCACCCAGTTCCAGCGCTTCCTCGAGCAGGGCGGCTTCTACGACACGGCCGCCGTCCCGCCGACGCCCTACGGCACCGCCCTCGCCTACGTGCGCGACGTCACGAACGCCTCCTACCGGTACGTGGCCGCCATCCAGGACGCCGCCGACGCGGGCGCCAACCTGGAGGCGTATCCCGGCGGCGGGCTGGCCGCCAGCCTGGCCGTCATCGCACGGATGCTGCGCGGCGGCTTGCCCACGCCGCTCTACACCGTCTCCCTCGGCGGCTTCGATACGCACTCGGGCCAGGGTGGCGTCACCGGTTCGCACGCCGCCCGCCTGGCCGAACTGGCCGAAGCCGTCGCCGCCTTCTTCGCCGACCTGGCCGCCGACGGCCTCGACCGCCGCGTCGTGGTGATGACCTTCTCCGAGTTTGGCCGCACCCTCCGCGAGAACGGCTCCGGCGGCACGGACCACGGCGCCGCCGCCCCCCTGTTTCTTTTCGGACGGGGCCTCCACGGCGGCCTCTACGGCACGCCCTCCGACCTGGTGGACCTCTACGGCGGCGACCCGCGCTACACGACCGACTACCGGAGCGTCTATGCCAGCCTGCTCCAGGACTGGTTCGGCCTCCCGGCCCCCGAGGTGGACGCCCTCCTGGGCCGTCCGTTCGCGCGGCTCCCCTTCGTCGGCGACCGCCTCAGCGTCGGCACCTCGGCCCCGCCCACGCCGGAGGGATTCGACCTGTCCCCGAACTACCCGAACCCGTTCCGGGAGACGACCGAGATCACGTTCGCCCTGGCCGCGCCCGCCCCGGTGCGCCTGCAGGTCTTCGACACGCAGGGCCGCCTCGTACGGACGCTGGCCGAGGGCCTGCACACGGCCGGCACCCACCGTTACCCGTTCCATGCCCAGGGGCTGGCGGCCGGCACCTACCTCTATCGTCTGGAAACACCCCGCGGCACCCTCAGCCGCGCCATGATCCTCGCACGATGAATCCGTTTCGACCCATGCCCCGAACGTCCCTTCCTCCGTCTGCTCCCGGCCGGTGCCCCGCCGGAGGGGGCCCGGGCGATGCCGGTTGCATTTCTCTCAACAGGCCCGATGAGGCCGGCATCCCCGCGCTTCCCTCCGGCGAGGCACTCCGCCTGCCGCGGCTCCGCACCGTCCGTCTCCTGCTGATCGTGCTGCTGGCCGTCCTCCCGGTCGGCTGCGACGTCCTCTCCGGCGACGACACCCCCGGGGCCGACGCCGACCTGCGCTTCCCCGTGCGCCTGGACGGCCGCTGGGGCTTCATCAACGCGTCGGGGCGCATCGTCATCGCCCCGCAGTTCGAAGCCGCCGGCGACTTCGCCGACGGGCTGGCGCCGGTGCAGGTAGGCGGACTGTGGGGCTACGTCGACGCCGGCGGGACGCTCGTCGTGCCGCCCACGTACCGCGTAGCCACGCCGTTCGCCGAAGAACGAGCCGCCGTGCGGAACGAAGCGGGCTACGGTTTCATCGACCCCACCGGCGCCGTCGTCGTCGAGCCGCAGTATGAGCTGGCGCGGCCCTTTGCCGAGGGCCTGGCGGCCGTGCGCCTGGACGGCCGCTGGGGCTACATCGACCGCCGCGGCGCCGTCGTCGTCGAGCCCCGCTACAGCGACGCCCGCGACTTCGCCGACGGGCTGGCCGCCGTGGAAAGCCCGGACGGGTGGCTCTACATCGATCGCAGCGGGGCCGTCGCCATCGACCCCGGCTTCGCCATCGAGGCCGCCGGCGACTTCGCCGACGGGCTGGCGCCCTTCGCCACGAGCGACGGCTGGGGCTACCTGAACCGCCAGGGCCAGCCCGCCATCTCCCCCCGGTTCGAGGCCGCCGGCCCCTTTGCCGACGGGCTGGCCCCTGCCGCCGAGGACGGCTACTGGGGCTTCATCGACCGCCGCGGGGCCTTCGTCATCCCACCCCAGTTCCGCGAGGCCCGGCCCTTCGCCGAAGCCATGGCGCCGGTGCGCCTGAACAACCGCTGGACGTTCGTGGACCAGCGCTCCCGGCGCGTAGCCCTCGCCCGCCATTTCCTCCTCGCCGAGCCGTTCCGCCACGGCCTCGCCCGTATTTACAACGGCAACGCCGACGATCCGGACATCGGCTACATCGACCACCAGGGCGCCTACGTCTGGTATCCCACCCGATGACGGCGCCGCATCGAACCGCTTCCGCCACCGAGTCCACCCGACAAACGCCCATGAAACGCTTCCTTTTGCTTGCGCTCCTCGTCCTGGCCGGGGGCTCCCTGGCCGGGTGCGACTTCTTCCAGGCAGACGATGAGCCCGCCGGCGCGGGGCTCTACCCCGTGTTGCTCGACGGCTCCTGGGGCTACATCAACGCCGAGGGACGCATGGTGATCGAACCCGCTTTCCGGGCCGCCGAGCCGTTTGCCGAGGGGCTGGCCCGGGTGCGTACCTATCAGGGCTACGGCTTCATCGACCGCGACGGCGACTTCGTGATCGAGCCCCGCTTCGAAGACGCCCGCAGCTTCTCCGAAGGGCTGGCCGCCGTGCGCCTCGACGGCCGCTGGGGCTTCATCGACCGCAACGGCGCCGTCGTCATCAACCCACAGTTCACCGCCGCCTACCCCTTCTCCGAGGGCCGCGCCTTCGTCCGTACGCTGGACTACGACTGGGTCTACATCGACTCCGAAGGTCAGGTGGTCCGCAGCGAGACGACGCCCGACCTGGACGAGGTCGAGACGCCCAACTTCTCGAACGGCTATGCGCTGGTGCGCGACGGCGACGCGTACGGCTACATCGATCGCAGCGGGGCGCTCGTCATCCCGCTCCAGTATGCCGCCGCGCATCCGTTCTCCGAGGGCCGCGCCGCCGTCAAGATCAGCGACCGCTGGGGCTTCATCGACACGAAGCACGGCACCGCCATCGGCCCGCAGTTCATCAGCGCCGCCAGCTTCGCCGACGACCGGGCGCCCGTCCGCAAGGACGGCAACCTGTGGGGCTACATCGACCGCAGCGGGGCACTGGTCATTCCGGCCGAATACGACGAGGCACGCCCCTTTTCGGAGGGCCGCGCCGCCGTGCAGGTGGGCGGGCGCTGGGGCTTCATCGATACGGAAGGACGCCTCATCGTAGAGCCGCAGTTTGACGAGGTCTGGCCGTTCCGGGACGGCGCCGCCCGCGTGCGCCTCAACGTGGGCGAGCGTCAGACGATCGGCTACGTGGACCGCAACGGCCGCTACCTCTGGTATCCGACCGACTGAGCATCCTCCTTCGCCGGGAAGGTGCCGAAGCGCGCTTCGAGGGCGTCGCGGCGGTACGCGAAAATCGCCTCCAGCTGCCGGCGCACCACGAGCGCCTGCGCCACCGTCCCCAGCGGGCCCAGCGGCAGGCCGTAATGCACCAGGTCCTCCACCTCCACGCCGCCGTCGACCGGGCGGAAGTGATGCTGGTGGTGCCAGAACCGGTACGGCCCGAAGCGCTGTTCGTCCACGAAGAAGTACGGGGCGCGCAGGTGCGTGATCTCGGTCACCCAGCGCACGGGCACGCCCAGCAGCGGCCGCACGGTGTACGTGATGATGGCCCCGGCGTACATCACCTCCGGCGGCGTGTTGGTGATGCGGAAATCGAGGGCCGGCGGCGTGATGGCACGGAGGTTCTCGGGGCGCGAGAAGAAGGCCCAGGCGTCGTCGAGCGAGAGGGGCAGGCGCTGGAGGGCCTGCAGGCGGTAGAGTTTCATGGCGTGCGGGATGTCGTTTCGATTGACGCCCGTACGCGCATCCCCGCCCGGGGCTCCATGTTTCACGGCGCCGGGTCGCCCGGCACGATGAGGTGGGGGACGGCCTCCAGGTCCCACGGCCACACGAGCCCTTCGGCCGTGCGCGCGGCGTGCTCCGGGCCGTAGAGGCGTTCCACCAGGTAAAAGGCCGGCTCGTAGCTCATCCCACCCCCCACCGACGTGATGAACTTGCCGTCGACCACCAGGCGCACGTCGTGCCGCACGTCCACGGCGGGGAACCGCTCGGCCAGGCGGTGGCGGTCGGCGGGGAAGGTGGTGGCCGAGCGGCCGTCGAGGGCGCCGGTGGCTGCCAGCGGGAAGGCGCCGTCGCACACGGTGATGACCCATTGCGCCCGCGCCACGGCCTGCCGCAGCCACCCCAGGAACACCTCGTCCTCGAGGTCGGCCGTCATGCTGTTGTCCGTGCTGGGGATGACCAGGATGTCGATGGGCGGGGCGTCGTCGAAGCCGTAGTGGGGGGTGATGGTGATCCCCTCGAAGGTGGTGAACGGCTGGCCGTCCGGCGACACGATGAACGTCTCGATGTAGTTTTCGGGATCGCGAAAGACGGTGTGCTGGAGCACGTCGTAGGGTGCCATCAGCTCGGAGTTGAACACCTTCTCCAGCGCCACGAAGCCGGCCCGCAGCACCGTCCCGGGCGCGGCATCGGCGGGCACGGCCGGCGTCTCGGCAGGTGCTTCGGCGGGCGCCCCGGAAGGCCCCGGGCCGCATCCGGCCAGCAGGCCGGTCAGGGCGAAGGCCAAGAACGAGGCAAAGGACAACGGGAGCGGGAAGCGAGACGGTGTCATGGCACGGCAGGGCTGCGGGAGAAGGGATCGTCAGGAGGTTTCGGCCAGGGCCTGGCGCAGCAGCTCGCGGGCATGGCGCACGGCGCGGACGTAGAACTGCGCGCGGAGGCGGACCCGCTCTTCGTCCGTCAGGTCGCCGTGACGGCCCTGGCGGGCAAGGCGGTCGCGGTAGGCGTGGTAGAGGCTGACGGCCGCCGCCACCGAGATGTTGAAGCTCTCGACAAAGCCCGGCGTGGGGATGACACAGCGCCGGTCCGCCAGCGCCAGTAGTTCCTCCGAGACGCCATCGCGCTCGTTGCCGAAAACGAGGGCCGTCTTCTGCGTAAAGTCGAGCGCATCGATGGGCACGGCGGTGTCGTCCAGGTGGGTGGCCACCACGGCATAGCCGGCGGCCTTCAGGTAGGCGACGGCGTCGGCCGGGGTGCGCCAGGTGTGCACGTCCAGCCACTTGTCGGCCCCCTGTGTGGTGCGCTTCGACGTCTTGAACCGGTCCGGGCCGGTGATGATGTGGAACGCCTGGTAGCCCAGGGCCTCGGCGCTGCGCATGACCGCGCTCACGTTGCCCGTGTTGACGAGGCCCTCCACCACGGGTACCACCGTATAGGTGCGCCCGTCGAGGACGGCCTCGATGCGAGCGGCCCGCTCGTCGGTCAGGTAGGGTCGCAGGATCGAGACCACGCTCTCGGGCGAGAGGCGCTGTCCGTCCACCTCCAGCGGGTCTTCCCGCCGGAGGCCCTTCGCCAGCAATGCGGCCATCTCGCGGGCCGCCTCCTCCTGATGGGTCGCCATGCGATTCCGTTTTGCCACGCTGTCGTCGTCGCGCCCAGTATACGCCCGGACGGCCCTTGACACAAACCCTTCGAAGCCCGATCATGCTTCCAGTCCGCGCGGCAGCATGGTGGTTCTTTGTTTACGTACCGCGGGATCGTTCACCGAGCCTCTCCCCTCATCCTGATTGCATCATGTCTTTCCGCCCCCTTTGCCGCACAATCCAGGCCCTGTTGTGCCTGAGCCTCCTCGTCTCCACCGCCCGTGCCCAGTCTGCCACCGAGATCCTCGAGCGTGCCCGCGCAGCCTATGAGGCCCGCATGACCGGCATCGACGACTACACCATCGTCACCGAGCAGTTCACCACCTATTACAAGAAAGTCGAGCAGGATGGTCGGATGGTCTGGCGGTCCTACATGCGTCTCAACACGGGCGACCTGCCGGGTAGCATGGACGGGTACGACCTGACGACCGACATCCCGACGTTCCTGGAAGACATCGCGCCGTACACCGCTTACGTGGATGAAGAAACGCTCGACGGGCAGCGCGTCCATCACCTGCGCGTCGAATCGTTCCCGCCGGATGCGTTCGGTGAGGACGCCGACGACGTTCCGGAGCGGATGGACCTCTACCTTGACACCGAGCGCCTCGTGCCCCTCCGCATGGAGATCGCCGATACGAAAGAGATCGACGGGCAGACCCGGTCGATCGAACAGGTGATCCGGTTCGAGGACTACCGGGAGGTCGACGGGCTGCTCTACCCGTTCCGCACCGTCATGGAACTCTCCGGCCTCAACGCCGAGCTCTCCGAAGAGGACCGGGCCAAGGCACGGGAAGGGATGGCCGAGTTGAAGAAGCAGCTGGCCGAGATGCCCGAGGCCCAGGCCAACATGATGCGCAAGATGCTCGAGCCCCAGCTCAAGCGACTCGAAAGCATGCTCGCTTCCGGCACCATGACGATGGAGATCGTCGTCACCGACCTGAAGGTCAACACGGGGGTGCCGGACGAGTATTTCCGGGACGATCC
>CAZKFR010000050.1:18804-24424 GCA_964552015.1 uncultured Rhodothermaceae bacterium
GCCTTCGCCACGGTGCTCCGCGAGGGCGGCCGTCTGGATGTGCTCATCAACAACGCCGGCCTGGGCAAGTTCGGCCCCGTGGACCGGCTCTCGCTCGAAGACTGGGACGTACAGATGAACACGAACCTGCGCGGCGTCTTCCTCTGCACCCGCGCCGCCGTGCCGGTGATGAAACGGCAGAACGCCGCGTCGGGCTTCGGCGGGCACATCGTCAACATCGCCTCCATCGCCGGGCTGATCGGCAACCCGAACATCAGCGCCTACAACGCCACCAAGTTCGGCGTGCGCGGCTTCTCCGAGGCCATCATGAAAGAACTGCGTGACGACGGCATCAAGGTCTCCTGCGTCTACCCCGGCTCCATTGCGACGGAGTTTTTCCAGACCTCGGGCGGCAACCCCTCGCCGAACGCCATGACGGCCGAGGATGTGGGCCGCACCGTGATGCACCTGATCGAGACGCCCGACAACTACCTGATCTCGGAGGTCGTCCTGCGCCCGCTGCGCCCGCGCGGGTGAAAAGTACCTCGCCCTCCCCTTTCGGTTGGGGTTGTTTTTTTGTTTCTTGCAGGGCGCCTGCCCGGACCCTCCTTCACGTCGTGTTTCCGGGCCGGTGGTCGTTCCCCTCTTCCGACGCCTTTCCACCGACGCGCTCACCCTCACCCAGCGGCCCGGGCATCTAGGTGCGCTACGCGATACCCTGCGGGCTGCCCAAATCCACAGGAGGTCCTCATGTCTCAAAAGACACGTCTATTTCTTGGGCTTTTTTCTGCCCTGGTGTTGCTCCCCGCGCTGGCGTGGGGGCAGGCGGCACCGCCCCCTCAGCACACCACCCCCTATCCCCTCGCTTCGGGCCTGCATACAGCTCCGGGCAACGCGCCGGTGGTGGCCTTTCGCGACGTGGTACGGTCGCCCGGCGCCCCGTGGCTGCGCCTCGTATTCGGAGAGGCCAACCTCGGGCGCGGCTCTTACCTCACGCTGACGTCGCTGCAGGACGGCGCCACCCAGCGCCTCGACGCCCGCGCCTATGCCCGGTGGCAGGGCACCAGCGCCTACTTCAACGGCGACGCCGTGGAGGTTGTGCTCCATGCGGCACCGGGCGACCGGGACGTCTTCTTCTCGCTGGCCTCGCTCGTCGTAGGAGAACACGCCGTCGGGCCCGTTCCGTACTCGCAATGCGGCCCCACCGACGACCGCGTGCCCTCGGATAACCCCGCCGCCGGACGCTTGCTCGACATCGGTTGTACGGGCTGGATCATCGGCAACGGCCTGATCGTCTCGGCGGGCCATTGCCTGGCCAGTTCGTCGCTGGTGGACGTGCTCGAGTTCAACGTCCCGCCTTCGCTCTCGAACGGTACCATCCAGCACCCGCCGCCCGAGGACCAGTACGTGGCCGACGTCAGCAGCCGCGTCTTCCAGAACGGCGGCATCGGCAACGACTGGGGCGTCTTCTCCGTCTTCGACAACGGAATCACCGGGCTGCAACCCATCGAAGCCCAGGGGGCCTTCTTCGAGGTGGCGCAGGATCTGGCGCCGGCCCTGATCCGCATCACCGGCTACGGCGTCGACGGCGGCTCGGCCAACCAGACCCAGCAGACCCACGTCGGCCCCAACGCCGGCTCCTCGGGTACGACGATGCGCTACCAGACCGACACGGAAGGCGGCAACTCCGGCAGCCCGGTCATCGACGACGCCACCGGCATGGCCGTGGGCGTACACACGCACGGGGGCTGTACCACCGCCGGCACGGGCAACAACAGCGGCACCAGCACCTTCCACCCGGACTTCTGGGCCGCTCTCGGGCTCGGTGGCGGCACCGATGACGTCTCCGTGAGCCTGACGCCCCTGGGCGACCCCATCGTCATCGACGCCGGCGGTGGGTCGTTCCAGTATGACATCGCCATCACCAACAACGGCACCACCAGCACTACGGTGGACATCTGGATCACCCTCGAGGGCAACGGCGTCAGTCGCACCATCGGTCCGATCAACCGCACGTTGAACGCCGGGCAGACGCTGGCCCGCACGATGACGCAGAACGTGCCCGGCGGAGCACCTCCCGGCACCTACACCCAGAGCGCCCACGTCGGCACCTTCCCCCTGGCCGACGCCTCGGACAGCTTCACCTGGGAGAAAGCTGCGGCCAAGGGCGGCCTGACCGCAAGCGTCTCCGACTGGTCGGCCAACCTGGATGTGCTGGCCGACGAGCCGGCCCTGCCCCCGGCCTCCTTCATGCTGGAGGCCGCCTATCCCAACCCCTTCAACCCGACCACGATGATCGCCTACGAACTGCCCGAAGCCGGCGAGGTGACGCTCCGCGTCTTCAACACGCTGGGGCAGGAGGTGGCCACCCTGGCCCGGGGCTATCACGAGGCCGGCCGGTACCGCGTCCGCTTCGACGCCACGCACCTGAGCGCGGGACTCTACCTCTACACGCTCGAAGCCGGCTCCTTCCACCAGACGCACCGGATGGTCCTGCTCAAGTGATCGCTTCGCCTCCGGCCTCCGAGGCCCCGGGTGCACCGCCTCCGGGGCCTCGCTTTTTTCCGCCCCCGGCATGCCTTGCACCGGTACGGCGGAGCCCCTATACTGACGGCCCACGCTTCCAGAACCGAAGGTATGCGATGAAACGCCGTGACTTCGTGATCAAGGCCGCCACGGGCGCCGCGGCCGGCAGCCTGCTGGCCGGCTGTGGTGGGAGCCCCGCCGGAGAAGGCGGTGCGGCCGCCGTGCAGGCACGCCCCCGTGTGACGTGGCAGCTCGTCTCCAGCTTTCCCCGCTCGCTCGACACTATCTTCGGCGCCGCCGAGGTGCTGGCCGAGCGCGTCCGGCAGATCACCGGCGACCGTTTCCGCATCCGCGTCTTCCCCGCCGGCGAGATCGTGCCGTTCGACCAGGTGCTCGAGTCCGTGCAGAAAGGCACGGTCCAGATGGGGCATGCCGCCAGCTACTACTTCATCGGCAAGAACCCCGCGCTGGCTTTCGACTGCACCGTCCCCTTCGGCCTGACCGCCCGCCAGTACAACGCCTGGCTCTACCACGGCGACGGGCTCGACCTCACGCGCGCGCTCTTTGCCGACTTCAACGTTCTCAACTTCCCCGGCGGGAATACGGGCGTGCAGATGGGCGGCTGGTTCCGCCGTGAGATCAACAGCCTGCGCGACCTGCGGGGGCTGAAGATGCGCATCCCTGGCCTGGGCGGGCGCGTCATGGACCGCCTCGGCGTCACCGTGCAGGTGCTCGCCGGCGGCGACATCTACCCGGCCCTCGAACGCGGTGCCATCGACGCCACCGAATGGGTCGGCCCCTACGACGACGAGAAGCTCGGCTTTCACCAGGTGGCCCGCTACTACTACTACCCGGGCTGGTGGGAGCCCGGCCCCGCCCTGACCTTCTACGTCAACCGCGACGCCTGGGAGAAGCTGCCCTCGGACTACCGCCATGCCCTGGAAGCGGCGGCTGCCGAGGCCAACGTGGGCATGCTGGCCAGCTACGATGCGAAGAACCCGCCGGCGCTGCGCCGCCTCCTCGAACGGGGTGTCCAGCTCCGCCGCTTCCCCGACGACGTCATGCAGGCCGCCTACCGGGAAGCCGTCGACCTGATGGAGGAACAGGCCGCTACCGACGCCACCTATCGCCGGGTCTACGACGCCTACAAAGCCTGGCGCGCCGACGCCTACCGGTGGTTCGACACCGCCGAACAGGCCTATGCCACGTTTGCCTTCCGCCAGTCGCCCTCCTGAACATGATCCGGCACGTCGGCGTCTACTGTGCATCGAGCGACCGCATCGAAGCCCGTTTCTTCGCCGTAGCCGAGGAGATGGGCCGCCTGCTGGCCAAGCACGGCCTCGAACTCGTCTACGGAGGCGGGCGGGTGGGCCTCATGGGGGCCGTCGCCCGGGCCGTGCACGAGCACGGCGGGCGCGTCTACGGCGTCATCCCCGAGGCCCTCAAAGAGCGTGAAGGCATCGCCTACGACGTGGCCGACGAACTGGTCGTCACCGGAACGATGCAGGAGCGCAAACGCCTCATCTTCACCCGCGCCGACGCCTTCGTCGTCCTCCCGGGCGGCTTCGGCACCCTCGAAGAGCTGATGGAGGTCCTCACCCTGCGCCAGCTCGGCTACCACGACAAACCCATCGCGCTCGTCAACACGGACGACTTCTTTCGCCCACTCCTCGACCTGTTCGAGCACTTCTACCGGACCGGCTTCGCCCATCCCCGCTACCGGAGCCTCTACCACGTCGCCCCGGACCCGGCCGACGCGCTGAACCACCTGACGGCCTGAACCCCCGGTGGCTCAGGTCGGCTGCGACGCCGGAAGCAGGGCCGCCTCCAGCGCAGCCTCGAGGTCCCGCACCAGGTCGTCGACGGCTTCGAGCCCCACCGACAGGCGGATGCCGCTGGGGCGGATGCCCATGGCGATCTGCTCCTCGAGCGGGATCGGCGCGTGGGTCATGCTGGAAGGATGCTCGACGAGCGTCCGCACGTTGCCCAGGCTGACGGCCAGCGTGACGGTATAGGCATACCGGGCCAGGTGGTTGATGAACCGGATGCCGGCCTCCTGCTGGGCTTCCGGCGTATCCCCCTTCAGCTCGAAATACACCATGCTACCCGGCGCGAAGTTGCCGTCGTAGTCGATCATCTGGCGCCGCGCCACTTCGTACCCCTCGAACGACGGCAGGCCGGGATAGCGCACCTCGGCGATGGCCGGGTGGTTGGCCAGAAAACGGACGAGTTCGCGGGCCGTGGCCTGCTGTTGCCGCATGCGCACCGCCAGACTGGGCAGGCCGTAGACCAGGATGCTCCAGGCCGCCCGGGGCGAGAGGACGCCGCCGAAGTCTTTGCGATAGAGCAGGAGGCGGTCCCGGTGCGAGCGCGGGCCGATGACGACCCCGCCCATGTCCGTCCCGTAGCCGCTGATGCCCTTCGTCAGGCTGTGCACGACGAAGTCGGCCCCCAGCTCGAGCGGGCGCTGGCAGTACGGCGTGGCGAAGGTGTTGTCCACCACCACGTAGATCCGTTCCTCCGGGGGACGCCCCGCGTTGACCTCCGCCACGTCCCGGGCCACGCCCGCAATGTCCACGATCTCCAGCGTCGGGTTGGCCGGCGTCTCCAGGTAGACCACCCGCGTCGCGGGCTGCAACGCCGCGCGAAGCGCTTCCGGGTTGGTGAGATCCACCGGCGTATGCGTCACCCCGAAGCGGGGCAGCCAGTTGTTCAGCAGCGAGTGCGTGCAGCCGTAGAGCGTGTGGTGCGCCACCAGGTGGTCGCCGGCCTGCAGCAGCACCCCCAGCACGGCCGAGATGGCCGCCATGCCCGAGGCAAACGTCACGGCCATCTCGCCGCCCTCGGCCATCGCCAGGTTCTCCTCCAGCAGATCCTTGTTCGGCTCGCGCAGGCGGTCGTAGATGTAGATCAGCGGCCCCGACTCGTCCTCGTGGCCGTAGGCCTGGAAGCCCTGCGCGCCCCGCACGGCCGAGTCCAATCGGAACGTCGTCGACGTGGAAATGGGCGGCACCACGTGGTGGCTGTACTCCCAGGCCGCCGAGTGCATCCGCCCGTGAATCAGGCGGGTCGTGGGACGATACTCATCACCTTGCCGGCTCATGTCGTGCGCTCG
>CAZKFR010000051.1:0-24419 GCA_964552015.1 uncultured Rhodothermaceae bacterium
GGGAGGGCTCCATGGGCGGGTGGGGGCTGCGGCCGGCGCTCAGGCGTCGGCCAGGACGTCATCCTTGATCTGCATCAGGTAGGCAAAGGCCGCATCGTGCTCGTTCGGAATGATGCCTTCGAGGATGGCCTCGCGGACGGCTTCCTTGAGGCGCCCGACAGCCGGGCCCGGCGGCAGGCCCAGCGCCTGCATGATCTCGTTGCCGTCCACCGGCGGCTGGAAGTTGCGCAGGCGGTCTTTCTCCTCCACCTCGGCCATCTTCTTCTCCACCTCGTCGAAGGCCTGCAGGTAGCGGCGCACGCGGCGCGGGTTCTTCGACGTGATGTCGGCGCGGACGAGTGTCATCAGGTCGTCGATGGCCTCGCCGGCGTCGAAGAGCAGGCGGCGTACGGCCGAGTCGGTGACGTGCTCATCGACCAGGGCCACGGGGCGGTGGTGCAGGCGCACGAGCTTCTGCACGTAGCGCATCCGTTCGTCGGTGGGCAGGCGCAGGCGGCGGAAGATTTTCGGGATCATCCGAGCCCCCACCTCCTCGTGCCCGTGGAACGTCCAGCCGGTACCCTGCTTGAAGCGCTTCGTTCGGGGTTTGCCGATGTCGTGCAGGAGGGCGGCCCAGCGCAGCCAGAGCGTTGCCTCGCCGGGGCGGTCGCGCGTCAGGCGCACCAGGTTGTCGAGCACCTGCAGCGTGTGGTCGAAGTTGTCCTTGTGTTTGTAGCCCTCGATGGTCTCGACGCCCTTGAGCGCGGTCAGTTCGGGGAAGATGTAGTCGAGCAGGTCGGCCTCGAAGAGGAGGCGCCAGCCGGTGGAGGGGCGGGGCGAGGCCATGATCTTCTGCAGCTCGTCCGTGATGCGCTCCTGGCTCAGGATGCGCACGCGGTGGGCCTTGCGCTGCATGGCGGCGAATGTCTCCGGGTGGATCGTGAAGTCGAGTTGTGCGGCGAAGCGGGCTGCGCGGATCATCCGGAGGGGGTCGTCCTCGAACGTCTGGAGGGGATCGAGGGGGGTGCGCAGGATGCGCTGGCCGAGGTCGCGCAGGCCGGCGCCGCCCGGGTCGATGAGTTCGCCGAAGCGGCCGGGCGTGATGTGCAGCGCCATGGCGTTGACGGTGAAGTCGCGCCGGCGCAGGTCGTCGTCGAGGGTGCCGTCCTCGACGAGGGGCTTGCGCGAGTCGGCGCGGTAGCTCTCCTTGCGGGCGGCGACGAACTCGAGCACGAGCGCCTGGCCGCCGGGCAGGAAGCCGGCGAGGCGGATGGCGGCCGTGCCGAAGTTGGGATAGACGTGGGCCGTCTGCCCACCCAGCGCCTCGGCGACGGCCTCGGCCAGCCGGATCCCCGTGCCGGGCCCGATGGTGACGAAGTCGATGTCGGTCGTCGGGCGCCCGAGCAGCACGTCGCGCACCACGCCGCCGACGGCGTACGCCTCGATGCCGGTGCGGGCCGCCACCTCACCGACCTGCCGGAGGACGGGTTCGTAGGGATGTTTCTTGAGTCTGCGTGCGAGGTTCATGGATGCGGAGAGGGGTCGCCGTGACAGGAGGTCAGCGGAGCCGGGCCATGAGGCGTTCGAGGAGCCGCAGCGTGTGCAGCCCGTCGAGCAGGCTCACCGGTGGGGGCTGGCGCCGGGCCAGGGCATCGAGGAAGGCGCGGGACTCGGCCTGCAGGAGCGCCGGGGCCGGCAGGGGTTCCAACGCGGCGGCTCGTCCGGCGTTCTCCGGCGGGGCGGCGAGGTCGGCCTCGAGCGTATGGCCGGCGCCGGCGGCGAAGACGTGTAGCGCGGGCGGGCCGGGGCCGCGGCGCACCATGCCCTGGGCGAACGCCCCGTTGTGGAAGCGGAGGGTGAAGGCGACGGCGTCGAGGCGGGCACCGGTACGCACGGCCTCGGCGTCGACGCGCTGCACGGTGCCGCTGCGGGCCAGCGTCACGGCCAGGTCCACGGCGTCGACGAGCGGCGCGGGGCCTTCGCCGGCGAAGAAGGTCGTGAGGCCGGCCAGCGTCGCTTTCCAGCCTGCCGGACGGGCCGCCAGCGCCGGGTGGAAGCGCCAGGGCCGGCTCACGCCGACCTCGACCCCTGCTTCTTCGGAGAGCTTCAGCAGCCTCTCGCCTTCCCGCAGGGAGGCCGCCGGCGGCCATTCGAGGAAGAAGTGCAGCCCCTGCCGGGCCGCCGCCGTCGCCACGCGCATCACCTCGGCCGGTGCCACGGCGATGAACGCCACGTCGAGGCCGGTCAGGGTCGCTTCCAGCCCTTCGTCGTCGAGCGGGTCCGCCGGGGGCACCCGGTGCTCCACGACGAACGGGGGCGGCAGGCCGGCCAGGGCAGCCCGGCGAGGCTTCGCCCGCTCACCCGTACCGATGACGCCAACGTGCATCTCCTCCCGTGCGGTGTTGGATTGATCTCGAAAGACGGCTACCTTCTCCCCGGCACAATGTACGGCAGCGACCCGTGATGCATACGAAATTCTGGGCGAAGAACGCCATGATGCCTGCGAAAAACGACGGCCCGAGGGGTGCTCGAAGCGAACCATGAGTGGCTGGAAAGATTTCATGGCGGATCGCCAGACCCGCCGTACGTTGCAGATCCTGGGGCGTTACCTGCTGGCCATCACGCTGGTCGTGGTGCTCTTCACGCAGATCTTCCACGCGCTGATGGCCTATGAGGGACGTGCCTACTCGTGGCTGACGGGCCTGTACTGGACCCTCTCCACGATGACGACCCTCGGCTACGGCGACATCGTGTTTCAGTCCGAAGCCGGCCGCATCTTCTCGGTCGTGGTGGTCAGTACCGGCATCCTGTTGCTGTTTCTGATCCTTCCCTTCGTGTTCGTCCGCATGGGGCCGTGGCTCGAAGTGCGGCTACGCATGACGGCGCCCACGCAGGTCCCCTCCGGGACGCGGGGGCACGTCATCCTGTGCCATCACGATGTCATCACGTCCGGGCTGATCGAGCGCCTCGAACAGGAAGGCATTCCCTATTTCCTCATCGACGAGGACCCGGTCCGGGCTTCCGACCGGTATGCCCGGGGGCTCTCGGTGGTGCAGGGGGAGGTGGACCGGAAGGAGACGTACCAGGCGCTGCGGGTGGCGCAGGCCCGCCTCGTCTTTGCCAACCGCTCGGACATGGACAACACGAACATCGTGCTGACCGTGCACGAGGTGGCGCCCGAGGTGCCCGTGGCGGCGCTGGCGGCGTTCGAGCACTCCATCGACGTGCTCGAACTGAGCGGGGTTCGCCACGTACTGCCGTTGAAGCGGTGGCTGGGCGAGCAACTGGCCAACCGCGTCAGTGCCCTGCACACGGAGGTCCATCCCATCGGGCGGTATGAAAACCTGCTCTTTGCCGAAGTACCCCTGCACCGCACGCCGCTGGCGGGCAAGACCATCCGTGAGACGGGGCTGCGCCAGCATACCGGCGTCAGCATCGTCGGGGTCTGGGAACGCGGCCGGCTCTACCCGGCCCGCCCGGACTACCGCCTCTCCGATACGTCGGTCATGGTCGTCATCGGCACCGAAGATCAGCTCGAACACCTCAACACGCTGCTGGCCATCTACGACTTCAACCCCAACCCGGTGCTCGTCATCGGCGGGGGGACGGTGGGCCGGGCCGTCATTCGCTCCCTGTCCCACAAAAACATACCCGTCCATGTCATCGACCTCAAGCCCGATGTGTGCAGCCGCCTGGAGGGGATGTGCCAGGCCGTTTTCACGGGCAATGCCGCCGATTACCAGCTGATCGAGGAGGCCGGCATCGGGGAGGCCCCGTCCGTGGTCCTGACCACCAACGACGACGCGATGAACGTATACCTGGCCTCGTACTGCCGCCACCTCAACCCGGAGGTGCGGATCATCAGCCGGGTCACGCACGAGCGCAACATCGAAGCCCTGCACCGCGCCGGTGCGGACTTCGTGCTGAGCTACCATGCCCTCGGCGTCGATGCGCTCATGGCGATCCTGAAGAACCACGAGCTGGTGGTGCTCGGCGAACGCGTCGACCTGTTCTCCGTGCCCGTGCCGCCGGCCCTGCAGGAGAAGACGCTGGCCGAGAGCGGCATCGGCGCCCGGACCGGGCTGTCGGTCATTGCCCTGCGCAGGGAGGGGAAGACGATCACGGATCTGAAACCCTCTACGATCCTGCCGGCGGATGGCGAACTGGTCATGATTGGCGACATCGAGCAGCGGAAACGCTTTGATGAACTGTTCGGCAGGGAGACCTCGGGAGCGGAGGGGGGCGCCAGAGCCGGCCAAAAAGCAAAGGAGGTGCGATCATGAGGACACCAGCGGGTTGGATGGGCTGGATGGTGGTGCTCGCCGGCCTGGCGATGGCGGCGGTGGCGCAGCCGGAGCGGATACGACCGGCGTTCACGGTCATCCTCGAAGGCGGTACGGTCTACGACGGGCTGGGCAACCCGCCCGTCGTGGCCGACGTGGGGCTCTCCGGCGATCGCATCGCCGCCCTCGGCGACCTGTCGGACCGGCACGCGGCCGTCCGCCTCGATGTACGGGGGCTGGCCGTCGTTCCCGGCTTCATCGACATCCACAGCCACGCCGACGGGCCGACCCCGGAGGAGAGCCCCCTCGTTGCCCGGCCGTATGCGGAGAACTACCTGCGGCAGGGCGTCACGACCGTCATCGGGGGGCAGGACGGGGCCTCGCCCTATCCCCTCGGGCCGTACCTGGGCCGGCTCGCCGCCGAGCCGGCCGCCGTCAACTTCGGCGCCTTCGTGGGGCACGGCACCATCCGGGCCGCCGTCATGGGCGAGGCGGACCGGGCGCCCTCGGCCGAAGAGCTGGCCCGCATGGAGACGCTGGTCGCCCGCGCGATGGAGGACGGTGCCTTCGGGCTCTCGTCCGGCCTCGAATACACACCCGGCGCCTTTGCTACGACGGAAGAACTGATTGCGCTGGCGCGGGTGGCGGCCCGGCACGGCGGCCTCTACATCAGCCACATCCGGGACGAAGGGGGCGGCCTGCTCGAAAGCGTCGCCGAGGTGATCCGCATCGGGGAGGAGGCCGGCCTGCCGGCGCAGGTGACGCACCACAAGGTCGTCGGCCCGGCACGATGGGGGCGGAGCGCCGAATCCCTTCGCCTCCTGGACGAAGCCCGGGCCCGCGGCGTGGATGTCTCGAGCGACGTCTACCCGTACACCGCCTCCAGCACGGGCCTGACGATCCTGTTCCCTGCCTGGAGCAAAGCCGGGGGCACCGAGGCGCTGCTGGCCCGCCTGGCCGAACCGGAAACCCGCGCCCGCCTCCGCGCCGACATCGTGCGGCACCTGGCCGAGGAACGCGGCGGCGACCCGGCCACGGTGGTGTTGGCGAACTGCCCCGGCGATACGAGCCTCAACGGCAAGAGCCTGGCGGACGTGCTGGCGGAACGGGGCCTGCCCGTCACGCTCGAGAATGCGGCCGATCTGGCGATGACGCTCCAGGAGCAGGGCGGCTGTACTGGCGTCTTCCACTCGATGAGCGAAGAGGACGTGGAGCGTATCCTGCGCCACCCCTACACGATGGTGTCCTCCGACGGCGGTATCCCGGAACCGGGCGTGGGCATGCCGCACCCGCGCAACTACGGCGCCTTTGCCCGGGTGCTGGCTCGCTACGTGCGCGAGCGTGGCGTGCTGACCTTCGAGGAGGCGATCCGCAAGATGACGAGCCTGCCGGCCTGGCGTCTCGGCCTCGCGGACCGGGGCGTCCTCCGGGAAGGTGCCTTTGCGGACATCGCCGTGCTCGACCCCGCCGTCGTCGTGGACCGCGCCACGTTCACCGATCCGCACCGCTACGCCGAGGGCGTCGTGCATGTCTTCGTAAACGGACGGGCGGTGCTCTACAACGGGAAGATCACCGGCGTGCGCCCGGGTCGCGTCCTGCGGCACGGGTACTGAGGCGTGCCGGGCGGAGCAGGCTCACCGGTAGCGCTCGCTGCCCGGGGCCGGCTGCCAGGCGGCCTCCGGCTCGAAGTAGTGCCAGAGCAGGCGCGAGACGTCGCGCAGGAGGACGAACCCCTCGTTGTCGGGGTCCCAGCTGGTGTCTTCCTGGTTCTTGGTGATGACGGCAAAGACGTAATCGCCGTGGGGGGCATTGACGAGGACGACCTCGGAGCGCGACCGGCTGACGGCGCCCTGCTTGGAGGCGGCCTGTACCGTCGGCGGAAGCTGCGAGAGGGCCTCGTCGTCCCAGTACGTGCGGGTGAGGGTGCGGTACATCTCCTCGCTGGCGGCGGGGCTGACGGCCCGGCCCTCGCGGATCATCACCAGCAGTTCGGCCATCTCGCGGGGGGTGGTCTGGCCCCAGCCGTAGCGCGCCCGGGCGGCCTCGCGGCCGGGCGTGCGCGAGTTGACCCGCGTGTGCTCGAAGCCGTGTGCCGCCAGCCAGGCGTTGATGGCCGTGCCGGTGCCGCAGAGGTGTTGCAGCCACAGGCTCGCCGTGTTGTCGCTCATCGTGAGCATCAGCATCACCACCTTGCTCAGGGCGATCGTTTCGCCGTCTTTGAACGAGCCCAGGAGGTCCTCGCCGGGGTAGCGGAGCGAGTCACGGTAGACGAGTTCCTGCTGGTAGGCGAGTTCGCCCCGCTCGATGGCGTCGAACGTCGTGATCAGGATGGGCACCTTGATCAGGCTGGCCGTGGGGAAGAGCGTGTCGGCGTTGAGGGCGGCGTAGCGGCCCGTGGGCAGGTGACGGACGTAGAGGCCGACGTCGCCCCGAAAGCCTTCGACGAGCCGTTCGAGGCGGGCCTGGAGCAGGGTGTCCGGGACGGGCTGGGCCCGGACAAGGCCGGGCAGGAGGATCAGGGCGAAGAGCCCGATCCCGAGGCGCTTCAGGGACATGGGATGCTTCGAAAGGGAAATGTGGAGTTTTGACGATTTCGCAGGTCGAGTGTGAAGCTCCGGTATTTCCTGTTTAGATTCAATCCAAACTTTTTCATACCAACCTGCTTCCGCTATGAAATACGGTTTCTTTGCCCTGGTCCTGGTGCTGCTCCTTGCCGGCTGTGAGTCGTCGCCGCCGCAGGCGCTGGTCATCTACTCCGGCCGGAGCCAGGCGCTCGTCGAGCCGCTCGTCGAACGGTTCAAGGCCCAGACGGGGCTGCCCGTCGAGGTCCGTTTCGGGCGGGATGCGGAACTGCTGGCCGCCCTGCAGGAGGAGGGCGCACAGAGCCCGGCCGACCTCTTCTGGGCCAACACGACCGGGGCGCTCGGAGCCGCGAGCAATGCGGACCTGCTCGTCGCACTGCCGGACTCCATCCTGCAGAAGCCGGCCTCCTTCCAGCCGTCGAGCGGCCTGTGGGCACCCGCCACCGTCCGCTTCCGCGTCCTTGCCTACAACACCGAAGCCCTGACCGGGGACGACCTGCCGGCCTCGGTCCTGGATCTGCCGAAGAGGGAAGACCTGCGCGGGCGCATCGGCTGGACGCCGACGTATTCGAGCTTCCAGGACTTCGTGACGGCGTTGCGGCTGCTCGAGGGCGAGGAGGCGGCGCGGGCCTGGCTGGAGGGCATGCTGGCCCTCGAGCCGAAGGCGTATCCTTCCAACACGCCGATGATCCAGGCGCTGGCCGCCGGTGAGATCGACGTGGCGCTGACGAACCATTACTACGTGCTTCGCCTGACGCAGGGGGCCGCCGAGGGCGAGGCGCCGCCCGTGGCCCTCTACCATTTCGCACCCGGCGACGTCGGCAACCTCGCGCTCGTCACGGGGGCCGGCGTGCTTGCCACCAGCGACAACACGGAGGCCGCGCTGCGTTTTCTCAGCTTCCTGCTCTCGGAACAGGCTCAGGCCTTCGCCGCGACGGAGGTCTACGAGTACCCGGTGGTTTCCGGCGTCGCGGTTCCGTCCTATCTCCTTTCGATGCCGGAGGCCCTGGCCCTCAGCCCGCAGTTCGACTTCGAGCGGCTGCGCGAACTGGACGCTACGCTCAACCTGATGCGGGACGTGGGGCTGCTCTAACGGGAGGAAGATAGAACGAGCGGAGGGCTGAGGAGAGGTCCCATCCATGAACCGGCTTCGGTCCTTCGATCTGCGCACGGCGGCGTTCTTTCTCCTGCCGGCCCTGCTGGTCCTGGTCGGGGTGCTGGTGCCGCTCGCGTACCTGCTCGTCCGGGCCTTCGAGGCGGATGCGGAGCTACTGCGCACGCTGGTGCTGCGCCGGCGCAACGTGGTCCTGCTGGGCAACACGCTGCTGCTGGCGGCCGGGGTGCTGGCCCTCGGCACGGCGCTCGCTTTCCCGCTGGCGTGGCTGACGACGCGGACGCGGCTGCGGGGCCGCCGCGTGCTGGCGGTGGTGGGTGTGCTGCCGCTGGCCGTGCCGGGCTACGTGATGGCCTACGCGCTGCTGGGCGCCACGGGCGGCAACGGGCTGCTGGCCGCCGTGACGGGGCTGACGCTGCCGCGCCCCGGCGGCTATACGGGCGCGCTGCTGGCGCTCGGCCTCACGCTCTATCCCTACCTTTTCCTGAACCTGCGGGCGGCCCTGCTCGGGCTCGACGCCTCGGCGGAGGAGGCGGCGCGGGCGCTCGGCTACACGAACCGGCAGGTCTTCCTCCGCGTGATCCTGCCGCAGCTCCGGCCGGCGTTCCTGGCCGGCGGCCTGCTCATCGGCCTGCACGTGCTGGGCGACTTCGGCGTCGTCTCGCTGATGCGCTACGAGACGTTCAGCTACGCGCTCTACCTGCAGTATGCGGCGGCGTTCGACCGCGTCTATGCGGCCTGGCTGGCGCTGATGCTGCTGGCGCTCACCGGGGCGCTGCTGGGGCTGGAGGCCCGGCTGCTGCGCGGCCGGCGGTTCCACCGGGCCGGAGCGGGCGGGACGCGGCAGGCCCGCGCGGTGTCGACGGGCGGCTGGACGATCCCGGCCTACGTCTTCGCCGGGCTGCTGAGCCTGGCGGCCGTCGGGCTTCCCGTAGGAACGGCCCTGTTCTGGTGGATGCAGGACGCCGGGGCGGCGGCCGGGTGGACGACGCTGGCCGGGGCGCTGGGGGCGTCTGTGTCCGCCTCCGTGCCGGCGGCGGTGCTGGCCGGCATGCTGGCCCTACCGCTGGCCTACTGGAGCGTCCGCCGGCCTTCGCCGGTATCGCGCCTGCTGGAGCGCGTCGCCTACCTGGGCTACGCCACACCGCCGCTGGCCTTCGCCCTGGCCTTCATCTTCTTTACCCTGCGGACGATCCCGGTCCTGTACCAGACGCTCGCGCTGCTGGTGATCGCCTACGCGCTGCATTTCCTGGCCGAAGCCATCGGGCCGGTGCGGAGTGCGCTCTACCAGGCCTCGCCCCGGCTGGAGGAAGCTGCCCGCGCCCTCGGCCGAACACCGTTGCAGGCGTTCTTCGCCGCGACGTTCCCCCTGCTGCGGCGCGGCCTGCTGGTCAGCATCGCCTTCGTGTTCCTCTCGGCCATGAAGGAACTGCCCATCACGTTCCTGCTCGCGCCCATCGGGTTCGAGACGCTGGCGCTGGGCGTCTGGGGCGCCGCCAACGAGGCCCTCTTCGGCCGTGCCGCGCCCTATGCCCTGCTCATCATCCTGTTCTCCGCGGCCTTCGTCGGGCTGCTCCTGGCCGAACGGGACGAACTACGCGCCGGCTGAGGCGTTAGCGCCTCGCCATCCGGAGGGGTGAACGCCTAGTTGCCATCTTCAAGCTTCAATTTGCAATCTTACCCTTAACACCTCATGCCCCCGGTTCTGTCCATTCGAGGTCTGACGAAGCGGTTCGATCCGGCGGCCCCGCCGGTGGTCGATGCCGTGGACCTGGATGTAGCCGAAGGGGAGATCGTGGCGCTGCTGGGGCCGAGCGGGTGCGGCAAGACGACGACGCTCCGCCTCGTCGCCGGCTTCGAGCGGGCCGATGCCGGCACGATCGAGGTGGGGGGACGCCGGCTCACGGACGGTCCTCACCGCCTCGTTCCGCCCGAGCGGCGCGGCCTGGGCATCGTTTTTCAGGACTACGCCCTCTTCCCGCATCTGACCGTCCTCGAGAACGTGCGCTTCGGGTTGCAGGCGCTCCCCCGGGCCGAGCGCACGGAGCGCGCCCGCGAGGCGCTCCGCCTGGTGGGCCTGGCCGGGTATGAGGACCGCCGTCCGCACACGCTCTCCGGGGGGCAGCAGCAGCGCGTCGCCATCGCCCGCTCGCTGGCTCCTGCTCCCCGCCTCATCCTCCTCGACGAGCCCTTCTCGAACCTCGACGCGCTCCTCCGCCAGAGCACGCGCGAGGAGATCCGCGCCGTGCTCAAACGGGCCGGTATGACGGCGGTGCTCGTGACGCACGACCAGGAAGAAGCCCTCTCGTTCGCCGACCGCGTGGCCGTCATGCGGCAGGGGCGGATCGAGCAGGTCGGCACCCCCGAGCAGGTCTATTACGAGCCGCGCACGCTGTTCGTGGCGCAGTTCCTGGGGCGGACGAACCTGCTGCTGGCCGAGGCGCAGGGCACCGAGGCCGACACGCCGCTGGGACGCGTGGCACTCTCCCGGCCCGCCCACGGCCACGTGCTCGTCGCACTCCGGCCCGAGCACCTGACGCTCGACGTGCCCGAGCCCGGCCTGCCCGCCGGCGAGGTCGTCGCCCGCGAGTTCAAGGGGCACGACATCACGTTCCGCGTCCGCCTCGAGGGTGCCGAGTACCTGGTCCATACCCACAACCGCATGATGTTCCGCCCCGGCGACGTCGTGCGCGTACGCCCGCTCGAAGCCGCTGTCGTGCTCGAGGGACGGGCGGAGCAGCCGGTTCCCGCCGGCTGATCCCTGTCCCCTTCGGCGTACCCCGGGAACCTTATGTTGTCGAGACATTATTTGTTTTGACAAATGAATGTATAACCAGACCAGCGAGGGTGCCATGAGCCTGCGCGAACGAGTAGACGAACTGAATCGGATGATCCTGCAGGGAAAGATCCTGGAGGCGTTCGAGCAATTCTATGCCGACGACGTCGTCATGCAGGAGAACGACGAGGAGCCGCGCGTCGGGAAGGCGGTCAACCGGGCGTACGAGGAAGCCTTTGTCAACGGCCTGACGGAGTTCCGGGGTGCCCGGCTGGAGAACGTAGCCGTCGACGAGGAGAAGGGTGTGGCCTTCTGCGAGTGGTTCTTCGACTACACGCACAAGGACTTCGGGTCCCGCACCTACCATCAGGTGGCCCGGCAGATCTGGAAAGACGGCAAGATCGTCAACGAGCGGTTCTACCACGCCTGAGTCCGGGAATACGACCGGCGGTCCGGCGTACACCCACGGCCGATCGGCAAGCCCTTCTTCCCGGCCGGGAGAGGGGCCGGTTCGTGCTGTCCTCAGGGGATGGGCTCGTGCGGTCGGCCCCGGGGCAGGCGGCGGGGCTCCCCGCGTCATTTTTTTCGTGAGAATCCGCGTCCAAAGCGCTTCCGGGTTGGGGGAGCGGCTTGGCAAAGGTCGGTGCACCGCGTATACTGCTTTTCCAGCCGGATTTTTCTCCTCGTGAGTCATGTCGGTCGAGCGGATGGAGGCGCCTCGGGAAGTCATACGTGTGCCGGCCTGGCGGCGGGCCGTCGTGAAGGTGGGCAGTGCGCTCGTCGCGCCGGGCGGGCGGTGCAGTACGCAGTACCTGCTGCCGCTGGCCCGTTTCGTGGCCGAGAGCCGGCGGCAGGGGCGTGAAGTCATTCTCGTCTCGTCGGGGGCGGTGGCGGCCGGGCAGGGGGCGCTGGCCGATCGGGCGAGCCGGCCGCGGTCCATCCCCGAGAAGCAGGCGCTGGCCGCCGTCGGGCAGCCGCTGCTCATGGCCCTCTGGCAGCGCCTCTTCGACGTGCCCTGCGCCCAGCTCCTGCTCACATACGACGACGTTGCCGACCGCCGCCGTTTCATCAACGCCCGCAACACGCTGGCCGAACTCCTGCGTCGGGGCACCCTGCCCATCGTGAACGAGAACGACACGGTGGCCGTCGAAGAACTCAAGGTGGGGGACAACGACAACCTGGCCGCTCATGTGGCCGTGCTGGCCGGCGCCGACCTGCTCGTCATCTGCAGCGATGTCGACGGGCTCTTCGAGGCCGACCCGCGCGTGCACCCGGAGGCACGCCTCATCCCGAGGGTCGCTCGTATCGACGAGGCCGTCTATGCGCGGGCCGGCGGGGCGGGCGGGCCGACGGCCACCGGCGGCATGCGCACGAAGGTCGAGGCCGCGGCCAAGGCCACCGCACGGGGCATCGACACGCTGATCGTCAACGGCACGGTGGGGGCCCATTTCGACGGGTTGCTCGGGGGCACCGTCCGCGGCACCCTCTTTTGCCGGCAGGAGGTGCCGCTGGCGGCGCGCAAGCACTGGTTGCTGCACACGCTCCCCGAGGCCGGCCGCCTCGTGGTGGACGAGGGCGCCGCCGAGGCCCTCCGCACGCGCGGCGCCTCGCTGCTGCCCTCCGGCATCCGCGAGGTCGAGGGACGCTTCGAGGCCGGCGACGCCGTGCTGGTCGTCTGCCGCCGTGACGGCACCGACGAGCCCGTGGCCAAGGGCCTGAGCCAGTACGCCGATCATGAACTGCGCCGGATCCGGGGCTGCCAGAGCGCCGAGATCGAGGCGCGCCTCGGCTTCGTCAACCGGGAGGTCGTCATCCACCGGGACGACCTCGTCCTCCTCAACGTCGTGCCGAACCGCCCGGATACGTCAAGACCCGCTGAACCATGACCGAAACGACCGCAACGACCGACCTCGAAACGCTGGTACGGGCCTGCCGCGAGGCCGCCCGGCAGGTGGCGAACCTGCCTACCGCGGCGAAGGACCGCGCCCTGCATGCGATGGCGGACGAACTCCTCGCCGCCGAAGCGGAGATCCTGGCCGCCAACGCCCGCGACGTGGAGGCCGCCCGCACGCGCGGCCTCTCCGACGCGATGATCGACCGCCTCACGCTCACGCCGGAGCGCCTGGCGGGGATAGCCCGGGCCCTCCGCGAGGTCGCTTCGTTCAACGACCCCGTTGGCGAGATCACCGCGATGTGGCGGCGGCCCAACGGCATCGAGGTGGGCTACATGCGCATCCCCCTGGGCGTCATCGCCATGATCTACGAAGCCCGCCCGAACGTCACGTCCGACGCCGCCGGGCTGTGCCTGAAGGCGGGCAACGCGGTGGTGCTGCGCGGCGGCTCCGAGGCGTTCCACTCGAACCAGGCCGTGGCCGCGGCGCTCCACCGGGGCCTGGCGCGGGAGGGCATCCCGGCCGCCGCCATCACGCTGCTGCCCACCACCGACCGCGCCGCCATCGCGGAGCTGCTCACGATGAACCGGTACATCGACCTGGTCATCCCGCGCGGCGGCGAGGGGCTCATCCGCTACGTGGACGAGCACAGCCGCATCCCCGTCATCAAGCATTACAAGGGCGTCTGCCACCTGTACGTGGACGACGCCGCCGACCTCGACATGGCCCTGCGCCTGCTCATCGACGGCAAGACGTCGCGCCCCGGCGTGTGCAACGCGCTGGAGACGCTGCTGGTGCACGAGGCCGTCGCCGGGGCGTTCCTGCCCCGGGCCGCCGACGCACTCCGCGTGCGGGGCGTCGAACTGCGGGGCTGCCCCAGGACGCAGGCGCTCCTGCCCGGCGTGACACCGGCCACCGAGGACGACTATTACGCCGAATACCTGGCCCTCATCCTGGCCGTGCGCGTGGTGCCCGACTTCGAGGCGGCGCTCGACCACATCGCCCGCTACGGCTCGAACCACACCGAGGTCATCGCCACCACCCACCTGGGCCGCGCCCGCCGCTTCCTCCGCGAGGTGGACGCCTCCGTCGTCCTCGTCAACGCCTCTTCCCGCTTCTCCGACGGCGGGCAGCTCGGCCTCGGCGCCGAGATCGGCATCTCGACGACCAAGCTCCACGCCTACGGGCCGATGGGCCTCGAAGCCCTGACCACGCGCAAGTTCGTCGTCATGGGCGAGGGGCAGACGCGCCATCCGACCGCGTGACGGGAAGGGCGGTGCACCCGTGCCGGCGGCGGGCGGCTCTACGAACAGCGTGGCCGTCGTCCGCGGCTGAACAGGCTCTCTACGGCCTCGGCCACGACACGGCACGCGGCGGGATCGGCCAGATGGCGGAGCAGGAGTTCGGGAATACGGGTCTGGAAGACGGCCCGTTTGTGGTACTGCCCCAGTTCCCAGAGGCCCAGCAGATCCACCAGCGGCTCCAGACGTGGGTCGCGGGAGCCGGGCTCGATGCGGGCCAGCGTGGCCTCGATCCAGGGCAGGTCTTCGGCAGAGGGTTCGGGCAGAGAGGGACCGCCTCCATGCCCGGCGGCCGCACGGAGTCTCCCGCGTTCTTCCTGACGTTGGAGATACCCTGCAACGCGTCGCAGCGCTTCGGGGTCGTCCCAGAGTTCTTCGACGAGCCTCCGCACCCCGGCAAATTCCCACCGTCCGAGCAGTGCCAGCGTCATCTCGCCGCCTTCTTCCTCGCGCAGCGCCTGCATCACGAGCCGCCAGACACCCTCCCGGAGATCCTCCGGGAGGTCCAGCGTCTGCTGGATGAGCCAGAGCCGATGCTCCCGGGACGCCTCCAGATCTTCCAGCGCCCGGCGAATCAGCCAGGGGTCGAGCATGTCCCGGGGCACGAGATGCCCGATGAGAACCAGCGGTGGCGGGTCCTCCTCGGCACGGACAAAGAATTCGATCATGCGTTGCAGGGCCTCGAGCCCGAACTTCGGCGGCATGGGTGCCCAGTCTTTGAGCGGCCGGGCGGCCAGCCGCTCCAGCAGCGCTCGGGCCACGGTCGAATCGGCAGGCGATCCTTCGGCCAGCGCTTTCCGCCAGCGTGCCGGTCCCTTTCGCTCCAGGACGATCGCCAGCAAGCGGTCTACGGCGCCGGGCTCCTGGCACAGGGCATGCAGG
Source organism: uncultured Rhodothermaceae bacterium (assembly GCA_964552015.1). GTDB lineage: Bacteria > Bacteroidota > Rhodothermia > Rhodothermales > ISCAR-4553 > Rhodocaloribacter. Next base: position 14,810 of record CAZKFR010000051.1, read on the forward strand.
TACGCCCCCTCAAGCGCGCGCACGACGTCTTCGTCCGGATCGCCCTCCCGCAGCCGTGCATCCAGCCGGGCTACCAGCTCGGGCATCCAGCCGCGGACCAGCCCCAGCGCTTTGGCCGCGGCATGCCGCACGTACTCGCTGGCATCGCCCGTGGCTTCCAGGAGGGCGGCCGTGGTGACGGCGTCCCGGGCAGGGACAGCCGCAAAGTATTCCGCCACGGCGCGGCGCACTTCCGGATCGGGGTCTCTGAGCAGGTTCCGGAGTTCACGCTCCACCACGGCCTGCCAGGGCCCGGGTTGTGCCCTGCCCAGCAGGACAACGGCGCGGCGACGCACCGCTCGGCTTGAATCCCTCCGGGCCACGCCGGCCAGCGCATGCGCCAGGGAGTCCGTAAGCGCCGGGCGGAAACCGCTGAGGAACGTCTGAAACCGGTTTTCTTCCTCCGTGCGCAGCATCGCCAGCAGTGCCGGCCAGGCGGTCTCGTCGCCGAACCAGACGAGGACTCGCAGCGCCTTCCGCTGCACATCCGGATCTTCGTCGCGGAGCGCCTGGCGCAACGCTTCTCGTGCGTGCGAATGCAACTCCTGCCGCTTTTTCCACGACGCGACCAGCATCCGTTCGTGTCCGGCATCTCCTGTTCGTGCCTGCTCCTCTTCCTCCGGCGCCTGTGCCAGGGCCAGCAGGAAGGCCGCCTCCCGCCGCAGGGCTACGTCCGGGGATGCCAGGGCTTCGAGTACGACCTCCCAGCGTCCGGCGCGGGCCAGCAGGCGCAGGAGCCAGGGGGCCGGGGCGTCCCGATAGGCTGCTTCGATCCGGTCCGCAATCGCGTCGGCGTGCTCAAACAGTGCGCTCCAGCGGTCCCACCCGCAGGGGCGCGGATTTCGGATGGGGGCATTCCCGTCCCGCCGGTCCTCCGCCACCATCGGGAAGAGCCGCATCAGCCCCTCCGGACCGGCCGCCGCCAGCAGGCGCACGGCTTCCTCGCAATGTTCCCGGACGGCCCATTCCGCCAGCACGGGCTGTGTTTCTGGCGGCGGTGGCGGCAGCGGCTCTTCCCGATACCGCCAGGCACGCACCAGCCGGAACACGGCGTGCCGGAGCTCCGGATCCGAGAGAAGCGCCACGACCTGCCGCTTCTGTTCCAGCGTCAGGCGGCGACTCTCCAGCTGCTCCAGAAACCGTTCGCGCCAGCGATGAGGGTATGCGGCCCGCGATGGCGGCAGGGGTGGCGGACGGAGGGCAAAGGCGATGAGCCGATCCGTGCCCGTTGCCGTAGTATCGAGCGCCAGAATCTCGGGGAGCTTCCAGGCGAGCGGTCCCCGGTAGCGGCGCAGGCGCTCCACGAAGGCCGGTGGCAGGCTGCCGGGCAGGTGTGTGTTGGAAGCGAGCGCCACGCGTTCGGCCAGGAAGGATACCACGGCCTCAAACGCCTCATCGGGCAAGGAAGCCACCTCGGCAAGGGCGGAGGATAGCCCCTGCAGGAGGAGCTCCGGTTGTTCCATCCCCCAGCCCAGGATCTCCAGGGCCAGACGCCGGCGCCTTGCGTCGCCCGAGGTCGCCCACGTCAGCGGTACGTGCACGAAGAGCGTCTCGGCCAGGGCGGGCTCCATGGCCGCCAGGGCCGGCGCGATCATGCCGTAGATGTGCTGCAGGCGGTCAACCACCTCCGGAGGCGCTGCCGGGTCCTGCCAGAAGCGTTGTGTCAGGCGGGCAATGCGTGGTTCGTAGCCGAAAAACTCCCCCGCCTCCAGCCTGTGCGAGAGCTCTTCGAGGAGGTGGGGAAGGCTGGCCGTCGTGGCCGTCTCCAGCCTTTCGAGAAGAGTCTCCTGGGCGTAGAGCATGCCCGGAGCGATCAGCATCATCCCTGCCAGCAACCACGTCCTGAGATTCATACGTTGGGTTCAGGATACGCGTATGAGGAGCCTCGTGCCGGGCTTACAGGATGCTTTCATACCCGCCGTTGTCCGCCACGAAGTAGATACCCTCATACCCGCCGTTATCCGCCACGAGGCTCAGCAGGTTCTGTGGGTTGCCGATACCCTGCCCGGCCAGCCAGGCGGCAAAGGCCAGGGCGCGCTGGTTGGCCAGGAGCCGGCGCTCGCGCTCGGTGTGGGCCTCGCCCCCATCACCCAGGATGACCAGCCCGCCCCCTGCCTGGCGCACTACCTCCAGGTCTTCTTTCAGGCGCTGGACCAGGTCGTTCCATGCCTGCCCTTCGGCGCGCACCCGCACCTCCTCGGGGACGAAGGGGTTGGCGGGAAGGTTGACCACCAGCAGCGTGGCCTCCTGCCAGCCGTAACGCCGTCTCAGCGATTCCAGCGCCATGCTTGAGTTAAAGGTCTGGTTCTGCGCCGCCTGGAGCTGCGGCACGCTGTCCTGAAGCACGGGCAGCGCCCAGTAGAGGAAGACGCCGCCCGTGGCGCGCCCTGCGGGGCGGCTATAGCCGGCGATGCGAAGGCCATCCAGCAGCGCCGGGCGGTCCTTGTAGGGCCGTTCGTGCCCGCCGCCTTCGTCAAAAATAAAGCCCGCGGCCACCAGGGGCGCTTCGGGGTGAAAGGGTGTCAGGGCCACCCGCGTCCCGTCTACGAACAGGTGCAGTTGCTCGCCGCGGACCTGCAGCGCCACCTGATGCGGCCGGTTGGGGGGGAATTTGTACGAACCGGGCGTGACCACATCCCGATAGCGGCGCTGGGCGGGGTCATAAACCCGGAGGTGGATAAAGTCGTGGTCCGGGTGATAGCCCCGCCCCACGATCAGGTAGAGCTGCGAAGGACCATCGGGTCCCATGCGCTCCCGCTCCAGGTCGCGTGCCGTGTAGAGAAAGAGCTTGAGACGAGCGCCCGCCTCGGCCGAAAGGTAGGCGGTGAACTCCACGGAAAACTCCGGGGGCAGGTCGATCGGATGGAGGATGCGTGTATCCCGTTCCAGCGGCCGAAACCAGCGCCGATCCTGAAACGCCGCCACCTCGTAGCTTCCGCGAACGATCTCCCAGCCCTCCACGGGGCTGCCGATGGGTGTACCGGAAAGGTCTTCCTGGTAGAGGGTCAGGTCACCGGGTTCGAACGAGGCCGTTTCGGCACCGCCAAGAAGCTGAGCATGAAGGGGCAGGGTGAGGAGCACCCACGCCACCAGCGAAAAGGCTATGCGCACGTTCATGGCATCTCCTCCTCGGCTGGTTCAACGGGTTCATGCGGACGGACGGGGACGTGCCGGGTTGAGGGGAGCACCGGCATGTACCGCCGAGCCGTCGGTAGCGTGTGGCGAACCGTTGCCGCCTTTTATAGTGCCCGTGGGCGCGTTCGGGTTTCCGGCTCCCCGAACGTGAAGCTCCCGGATGCGATTGGGCCTTGCAGGGCCGGTGAGGAATGCGGCCGGGCGGGTTATTCGCCCTGCCCGAGCGAGTAGCCCCGCTCGCCGTCGAACGTGTAGAGGTGCTCCGTCTTGATCACCTCGAAGCCGGCCTCGTGGAGCGCCTTCAGCAGGGCGAGCACGTCCGGAAACGTCGCCGGGCCGTCGTGGGCCGGGAGGAAGCGGCAGCGCCAGTGGTCGGTGCAGAACGTCTCGGGCAGGCCTTTCGGGTAGACCTTCACGCCCCGGTTGGTGATCATCTTCAGCCGCCACCCGACCGTTCCGGCCGCGGCCTCGAGGCGCTCGCCGATGACGTTCGGGTCGCGCTCCTCCTCGTCCCAGTCGATGAACGCATCGACGCCCACGAGCGTCTTCTGCGGGCGAGGAAGGGACCGGGCCGCGACGCGGATGCCGCCGGCGCGGTACTGAACGGGTTTCAGCCGGCGCGGCCGCTCGCCGAGGCGGTCGATGACGGCCTGCGTGAACTGCCGCGTGCCCACCTCGCGGCTGCTCAGGCCCGGCCGGTAGATGTCCGCCGTGTGGATGCCGTCTTCCAGGGTGCGCAGCCAGGCGTTCTTGATGCGCTCGGCCACCTCGCCCAGGCCCAGGTGCACGAGCATCTGGGTGGCGGCCACCAGCAGCCCCGAGGGGTTGGCCACGTCCTTGCCGGCGATGTCGGGCGCCGAGCCATGCACGGCCTCGAACATGGCCACCGTGTCCCCGATGTTGGCCGAGCCGGCCAGCCCCACCGAGCCGGCGATCTGCGCGGCGATGTCGGAGAGGATGTCGCCGTAGAGGTTGAGCGTGACGATGACGTCGAACTGCTCGGGCTGGGCCGCCACGCGCGCCGCCCCGATGTCGATGATCTGGTGCTCGGCCTCGAGGTCCGGGTAGTCTGCCGCAACCTCGTCGAAGACCCGGTGGAACAGCCCGTCGGTGATCTTCATGATGTTGTCCTTCGTCATACAGGTCACCTTGCGGCGGCCGTAGGCGCGGGCGTATTCGAAGGCGTAGCGGATGATGCGCTCCGACCCCGGCCGGGTGATGAGCTTCAGGATCTGGGCCACCTCCGGGGTCTGCTGGTGCTCGATCCCGGCGTAGAGGTCTTCCTCGTTCTCCCGGATGATGACCAGGTCCATGCCGGGGTGCAGGGACGACACGAACGGTGCGTACGACTTCGAGGGCCGGACGTTGGCGTACAGGTTGAGCGTCTTGCGGATCGTGACGTTGAGGCTCTTGTAGCCGCCCCCCTGCGGCGTGGTGATGGGCGCCTTCAGAAAGACCCGGTTGCGCCGGATCGTCTGCCACGCTTCCGGCGCGATGCCGGAGGTGTGCCCCCGCTCGTAGACGGACTTGCCGACTTCGATGACGTCGTAGGTCAGCGGGGCGCGGGCGGCGTCGAGGATCCGGAGCGTCGCCTCCATGATCTCGGGCCCGATGCCGTCACCATAGGCAATGGTGACCGGCGTCGGGGTGGTCGTCTCGGTGGAGGGGGCGTCTTGGATATGCGGGGCGTGCGTGGTGTTCATGCGGATGCTTTTCCCGGGTGAAAGGTTGGCGGCGCGGCGTTGTATGCGGACCCGCGGGCGCGGTTTCACGGCGGGGGCACGTCGTTCCCGTCGCCCGGTCTCAGTCGTCGGCGGTCTCGGCGAAGGCGGCGTCGAAGGCCACGTCCGAGGGGCGGAAGTCGACGGCGCGGACGAAGTCACACGCCTCGGCGGCGCCGTGCTCGCGGTGCATGCCGCTGTCTTCCCACTCGACCGAGAGCGGGCCGTCGTAGCCGATACGGTTGAGCATCCGGATGATTTCCTCGAAGTCGATGCTGCCGCGCCCGAGGGAGCGGAAGTCCCAGAACCGGCGGCGGTCGCCGAAGGGGAGGTGCCCGCCGAAGACGCCCGAGAGGCGCGGCGTGGCGGACCACCACACGTCTTTCATGTGGACATGGTAGATGCGGTCGGCGAAGCGCTCGAGGAAGGCGAGGTAGTCCACGCCCTGGTAGCCGAGGTGGCTCGGGTCGAAGTTGAAGCCGAAGGTTTTGCGGTGGCCGAGGGCTTCGAGCGCCCGCTCGGCCGTGACGACGTCGAAGGCGATCTCGGTGGGGTGGACCTCCAGTGCGAAGCGGACGCCCACCTCGTCGAAGACGTCGAGGATGGGGTTCCAGCGGGCGGCGAAGTCGGCGAAGCCGGCGTCGAGCGTGGCGGGGTCGACGGGGGGGAAGCTGTAGAGCAGGTGCCAGATGCCGCTGCCGGTGAAGCCGTTGACCACCTTCACGCCCAGGCGGGCGGCGGCGCGGGCGGTGGCCTTCATCTCTTCGGCGGCGCGGCGGCGCACGCCCACGGGGTTGCCGTCGCCCCAGACGTGCGGCGGCAGGATGGCCCGGTGCCGCTCGTCGATCAGGTCGCAGACGGCCTGCCCGACGAGGTGGTTCGAAATGGCCCACACCTTCAGGCCATGGCGGGCCAGCAGGTCGTGCCGGCTCTGGCAGTAGGCGTCGTCCTCCAGGGCCCGGTGCACGTCGAAGTGGTCGCCCCAGCAGGCGAGTTCGAGGCCGTCATAGCCCCACGAGGCGGCCTTCTCGGCGAGGGTTTCCAGCGGCAGGTCGGCCCACTGGCCGGTGAACAGGGTGACGGGACGTGCCATGACACATTTCTCCTTCGTGGTTCGCAAGGGCAACGGGGGCGCCGGCACGGCCGGCCGGGCGGAAGAAGATACGAACCGTCTTGCAGGCCGTCACCCTCGACCGGCGTCCCGCTCTGTCGAGGCGGCCATCGGGTCGGGGGCGATGCGGCCGGGATGGGCGTCTTCGGCGCAGGCGGGCAGTTCGAGGTGAAAACAGGTGCCCCGACCGGGACCCTCGGACTCGATCCATACGCGTCCGCCGTGCAGTTCCACGATCCGTTTTACGACGGCCAGCCCCACGCCGGTGCCCTCTACCCCCGTCTCCAGACGGCTGAACAGTTCGAAGACTTTCTCCTGTGCCTCCTTGGGAATCCCCATGCCGTTGTCACAGACGGTGCAGTGGACGCGGCCGTTCTGCTCCGTAGCCCGGACGACGACGCGCGGTGCCGGCTGGTCGCCCATGTACTTGGCGGCGTTGACGAGCAGGTTCTGGAACACCTCGGCCAGGCGGTGCCGGTCGCCGCGGACGACCGGCAGCACGGGCGGCACGTCGACCGTGACACCGCGTTCCTGCAACGGTGCAGCGGCCTGTTCGAGGGCCTCCTGCAGGGGTTCATGCAGGGGCACGGCCTCCAGCTTCTCGGGCAGTTGCCCGGAGCGCGCCAGTTCGAGCAGATCGTCGAGTAGTCGCTGCATGCGCGTCAGGGCGCGCTGCATCCGTCCGGTGTAGTCGTCGAACGTGTCCATGCGCCCGGACGTGACGTCGTTGCGCAGCAGCGCCAGGAAGCCCATCACCGAGGTGAGCGGCGTCTTGAGATCGTGCGAGACGACGGCGACGAAGCGCTCGAGTTCCTCGTTTTTCCGCTGGAGGTCGGCGGTGCGGCGGGCCACGCGTTCTTCCAGCTCCTCGTTGAGGCGGCGCAGGCGGGCGTCGCGCTCCCGGATGGCGGCCACCATGGCATTGACGGCGGCGACGATGGCGTCCAGGTCGGCCACACCCGTGGCCGGGAGCCGGCGGTCGTAGTCGCCTTCCTCGATCCGGTGCAGGTCGTCGATCAGCCGGGTCAGCGGGCGCTGGACCACCCGCCGGATGAGGCCGATCACGAGCACCGTCACGAAGACGATGAGCAGCAGACCGGCCACCAGGAGCAGGCGAAGCATGGCCCGGTTCTCGGCCCGCATCGGGACGGTGGAAAACACCATCGTGATGCGCCCGACCGGCTGGTCCTGATGCAGCACCGGCATCGAACGGCGGATGCCGTCCGTCGTGTCGGTGCCGGCGGCCCGGTGTTCGAACAGCACCTGCCCTCGTTCATCATCCACCCGGAGATACGCGATCTCGGGTCGGGCGGCGTAGATCCGGGCAATCTGGGCCACGCCTTCGTAGTCTATGATCCAGAGGGGTTCGGCCAGCAGGTCGGGCAGTTCGCGGCTGTAGAGGTTGGCCCGTGTCACGAGCTCCCGCTCGTGCTGAAGGCGGGAGAGGGCATAGAAGCCGAGGCCCACCAGCAGGAGCACGCCGAGGATCGTCCCGATCAGGGCCCAGGCCAGCTTCCAGGTCAGGGTGGTGCGGCGGGGCATATCAGTTCTCGGGGTGGAGGGCGGGGGTGATACGGGTGCCGGGCGGTAAAAGCGGGTTCTCGAGGACGATGCGCCGGCGTTCGGACAGGCGGGCCTGTTGCAAGGCCGCCCCGTAATGCTTGAGGAAGAGGGCCTGGTACGACCCGTCTTCGAGGGCGCGTTGCAGGCCCGTTTCCAGGCGCTCGGCCAGGTCTTCGTCGTCTTCCCGCACGAAGAAATAGACGGCGGCGGGGTACTGGATGAGCAGGCAGCGGTCCACCACCAGCCCCTGACCGGCGTAGCGGGCCGCCTCGTCCCAGATCTCGAGCACCGAGCGGGGGAAATAGTCGAAGCGCCGGTGCTGGAGCATGCGAAAGAGTGTCTGGTACGAGGGCGCCGTTACGACGCGGAAACCGTTGGCCCGCAGGATCTGCGTGTCGGGCCAGTCGTGCTGCTGCCCGGCCGTCATCTGCTTCAGCGCGGCAGGATCGTCGAGGGCGCAGAAGCGGGCCGTGTCGGCGGCGTTGACGAGCAGGAGCCGGTACCCGATGAGGCCCTGCTGTAACGCGAAGCGGATGGGCCGGAGGCCGGGCATGGCCTCGCGTTCGGCGGAGGTCATCGTCCAGGCGACATCCAGCGCTTCGCCTCGCTGAAGCAGGATCAGGGCGCGTCCCTGGTACAGGTCCAGCGGGCTCACCTCGCGCCGGTACGGCTTGCCGGCTTTCCGAAGCGCCAGGTCGAGCAGTTCGACGAAATAGTCGTTCTCGGCACCCGTCTGTGTGTCCGGGGCGACGTGGCGGACCACCAGCGGCTGGGTCCGGGCCACCGAGGTCCCGAATGCCAGAGCGATCAGCAGGCACAGGGCCCGGTAAGCGGAAGGTGACATGGCGGAAGTCGTGCTCAGGCAGTGGTGGGGGGAAGACCACGGAGCGGCCGCCCTGGTTTCCGGCAGGGGCTAGCTCGAAGGCGGGGTGTAGCGGGCGTCGACCCAGGCGCGGCGGCGGCCGCTCTCGAGGGCCGTCAGAATGAAATGCACACCCACGGCACCGTCCTGCACGGTCGGGAAGTCGAGGTCGAAGGGGTGCGGCTCGGTGCCGGCGAGGCGGGCGGCGATGGTCCGGCCGGCGTTCCGGTAGATGTTGGCGAACGCTTCGAAGAAGGCCTCCGGGTGGCCGGAGGGCAGCCGGGTGTTGTGCCGGGCGATGTCGGTCAGGTAGTCGTTGCCGCGCCGGAGCACCCGGGCCGGCCGGCCGAAGGGGCGGTGGTACAGCTCGTTCGGGTGCTCCTGGAACCACTGGAGCGACCCCTCGGTGCCGTAGACGCGGATGTTCAGGTTGTTCTCCTCGCCGACGGCCACCTGGGTGGCGTGGAGGATCCCCCGGGCGCCGCCGGCATAGTGGATCAGCATGCTCACGTCGTCGTCGATGGCGCGGCCCTCGACGAACGTGTGGACGTCGGCGCAGAGGGCTTCCATCTCCAGCCCGGTGATGTAGCGGGCCAGGTTCTCGGCGTGCGAGCCGATGTCGCCCAGGGCGCCGGCGCCGGCCTGCTTGGGGTCGGTGCGCCAGGCGGCCTGCTTCTGCCCCTCGCGCTCGATGGGCCGCGCCAGCCAGCCCTGCGGGTACTCCACGACGATCTTGCGCACCGTGCCGATCTCACCCGCCTGCACCATCGCCCGCGCCTGCTTCACCATCGGGTAGCCGGTGTAGTTGTGCGTCAGCGCGAAGACCACGCTGTGCCGCGCCACGAGCCGGCACAGCGCCTCGGCGTCCTCGAGCGTGGTCGTCATGGGCTTGTCGCACACCACGTGGAAGCCGGCTTCGATGAACGCCTTCGCCACGGGGAAGTGCATGTGGTTGGGTGTTACGATGGCGACGAAGTCGATCCGCTCGTCGGGGGGCAGGGCGGCCTCGCGCTCGACCATCTCCTGGTACGAGCCGTAGACGCGCCGCGGGTCGAGCAGCAATTCCGCGCCCATCTGCCGCGACTTCTCGGGGTTCGACGAGAAGGCGCCGGCCACCAGTTCCATCATGCCGTCGAGGGCGGCGGCCGTCCGGTGCACGGCGCCGATGAAGGCGCCCGG
>CAZKFR010000052.1:0-4864 GCA_964552015.1 uncultured Rhodothermaceae bacterium
CAGGCTTTGCGCTGGCTACTGAAAGTTTGGATCGGTGTTTGGCGGCAAATAATATGGAATCATGCTGGTAACCTTATTTCGGACGTTGCCCCGGTGGCGAAAAGTGGTCCTGGCTATCTATACCCTCAACGTGATTGTAGCGGCACTCAACATCAAGCGTAGCCCGCTCTACTTCGGGGTTGCTGTATTGTTGCTCATTGCAGGTGTCTGGGAAGCATGGCGGGCCGCCCGGCGTCGAGACGAACCCTCTGATTCTACAGGTTAGCACAGGCGCGCAATTCCGAAGGTTCACGGAGCGAAGCGGAGAAAACCCCTGTCGATACAGGAACGGGGCCCGGGTGCTCGTGGCGGGCCGATCCCCATGCCCCGGCGACGGGGGCCCTTCCTCGCCTTCGACTCGTCGGGATGACCGTTGTTTTAGAGCAGGCGCCGGGCGCGGAGGCAGCGTTCGAGCCAGCGGCGTTTCTTCTCCAGCTCGTCCAGGCTGAGGTCGCCCTGGCCGCGGTGGAGGTGCTGCTTGGCGCGGGCGTGGATGTCGCGGATGGGCACGGGACGGCCGGCGGCGGTGAGGACGTGGTGTAGCTCGGCGGCGAGGTCCGCGCAGGCCTTGCGGAGGGCCTTCTCGCGGGCCTGCACGTCCACGGCGTGCGTGGCGGCCTCGCGGCGGGGCGGGGCGGCATGCAGCTCACGCAGGTACAGGGCGCTCCGCTCGCCGGAGCCGGGAAACAGCTCGAGGCTGTGCGACTTGATGTGCTGGTGCTCGACGTGCTTCAGCTCCCACCGGCTCGTCTCCACGGCCTCGCGGGCCGCCGGGGCCTCGCGGGTCTCCCGCTCGCGCCGTCGCCGCACGCCCAGCTGCTCCTCGGCCGTGATCCACTCGAGCACCGAGACCACCTCCGAGTCGTCCGCGGCGAAAATGTCGCACACGTTGGCCTCCTCGTCGAACCCGTCGAAGTAGCGCATGCCGCGGAAGACCTGCTGGAGCGTCTTCGAGACGGCCCGCACGAGGTCGGCCTTGACGATGACGCTGATGGGCTTGATGTCCGTGCCCTCGCCGATCATGTCCACCTGCACCATCACGTCGAGGCGTCCTTCGCGGAAGTCGTCGAGGCGGGCCTGGCAGGTGGCGGCGGGGAGGTCCTGCCCGATCCGGTCGGCGGCGTACTGCGGGAAGCGGGCGCGGACGAAGTCGAGGATGGCGGCGGCGTGCCGGTTGCTCATGGCGATGATGAGCATCTGGTGATTGCGGAACGGCCCGCGGGCGGCCCGCCCCGTGCGGGTGAGCACCTCGCGCAGCCGCCGGCGCTTCTCGGCGAAAACGTCGAAGGCGGGCTTGAGAAGCGACTCCAGGTAGACTTCGTGGAAGCGCAGCTTGCGCCGGGCCAGGTACGTGTCGATCTCGCGGCTGGACTGCCCGAGCTCGCGCATCCCCGAGAGGGACAGCTCCACCTCCTCGCCCGTGTCGCCGCGCACCATCTTCAGCCGGTAGTCCACCACGTGGGCGCGGACGCGCTTGAGGATGCCGCCCTCCTCGTGGGCGTCGCGCATGGTGACCTCGTGGAGGGCCACGTAGTATTCGTGCTCGTCATCGCCGGGTGCCATGGGCACGCCGAAGAGGGTCTTGTTGTCCGACCGCATGGGTGTGCCCGAGAGGGCCACGCTGCACACGTGCGGGAACGCCGCGATCTTCTCGGCCCAGAGGCCGTCTTCGGCCAGGTGGTGCACCTCGTCGAAGACGAACATGCAGGGGGCCGAGGCGCAGTACTGCTTCAGGGCCTTGTGCCCCCCGCGCCCGCTGGCGTACTGGTACGTGGTGATGATGATCTGCGTCTTCAGGTTCTTGAGGAAGACGCGCTCGGAGTCGGCCACGCAGAAGGTGAAGGGCGGGGCGCCGAGGTCGCGGAAGAGGCGGCTGAGGGCCTCGCCGTCGGCGTACTGGTCGCGGAGGTTGCCGCGGGGGACGAACACGACGAGCTTGCGGGCGATGCCCAGGGCATGGGCCACCACGAACGAGGCCAGGGCGGTGATGGTCTTGCCGTAGCCGGGGACGAAGACGCCCAGGTGGTTCATCTCGCCCCGTGCGAAGGCGGCGGCGAGCTTTTCGAGGAAGGCCTGCTGCCCGCGCCGGAAGCGGAACCCGTTCCGCAGCGTGATGCCGGGCAGCGTGGACGACGTGGGTTCGGACGGGGGTGGGTGGTTCGGGAGGGAAGGGATCGTATTCGTCGCGCGCTCCATATCCTCATACTGCTCGGGTACGACAGGGGCCCGAACATACGACATCGCGGGGAGGAATGGTAGGGGCGCGTGTCAGGTCTGCCCGCGCAGCCAGGCCCAGGCCAGGCCCAGGTACTCCTTCCAGGCCAGGCGCACGAGGCCCAGCCGCTGGCCGTCCGGGAGGGCGAGGCGGAAGTCGAAGCCGGAGGCGGTCCGGCCCAGATGATCGGTGGGGGCCGGTACGGGGTCCAGGCCCTGCCCGCGGAAGAGGGTCATGGCCCGGGGCATGTGGAAGGCGGAGGTGACCAGCACCAGCGGCGCCGCGCCCACGCGGGCGCGGGTGTTGACGGCCTGGTCGTGCGTGTCGCGCGAGGCCGTGTCGCGGACGATGCGCTCCGGGTCGACGCCGAGGAGCACGGCCACCTCGGCCATCACGTCGGCCTCGGGCACGGTGCCGAAGACCGCGCCGCCCGAGACGAGCAGGCGGGCTTCCGGGTAGTGCCGGGCCAGGCGCACGCCCTCGACGAGGCGCGCCAGCGAGGCGCGCCCCAGCCGGTCGTTGGGCGCCAGCCCGGGGTCGTCCGAGACGCCGCCGCCCAGGACGACGATCCATGCCGGGGCCACGTCCAGACGGGCGGGGTCGAAGGTGGGGTAGGGGCGCTCGAGGAGACGCACGCCCAGGTAGGGGAGCGGACCCGTGGTGAGCAGCACCAGGGCCACCAGCCCGGCGCCCAGCCACCGCCGGCCGGCGCGGCGTCCCGCTTCCCGCCGGAGCAGCCACCACGCCACCGCCAGCACGGCCAGGCACAGCGGCAGGGGCATCACCAGGGCCGCGATGAATTTTTTCAGGTAAAACATGCTCGCTCCAGAAAACCCGTTGTCAGATGGCGGCTGCGACGATCAGCGTGAGGACGAGCCCCACATTCAGCAAGATCAGGTAGGTCCATCCGAGAAGCCAGGCTTTGGCGGCGGTCTTGATCCATCCTTGCTCATAAACCCGTCGCATGGCCAGAAAGAAATAGACCGGGGTCCCGAGCAGGAGTAACCCGTTGGCGATGGAGGTCCAGGCTGTTTCTCCGCCGGTCCAGGTCAACAGGACCATCAGGGTGAACGTCAGAAAGGCGAACGCGTGGGTGTGCAGGGCAAAGACGAGGTGGTCGCTATAGTACCAGCCACGACGGAGATAGAGGAGTTTCAACAGCAGCGCAAACAGAGGTAGCATCAGGAACATCATGGAAGGCAGGCGGCGAAGCACGTCGCGGGCGAAGGCGACGAGGGCCGCTCGCATCTCGGCGCCGGTCCGGGCGGAGCGCATCTGACGCACCGCCTCGCTCTGGGGCAACCAGTCGGGCAGGTTCAGTTTCGCGTTGATGGCGTCGTGTCCTGGATCGCCAAAGCGCAGGGCAGCAGCGCGTTCGAGGTCGACGGGGTGTAGAAGGCTGTCGGCAGGGGCGGTAGCGAGTTGGTCGAGGAGCCACCGGGTCTGGCGCATCTCGTGTTCGAGGCGCTGGCGCTGCCGGACCATGCTGCGACGTTTGTTGTGCCAGTTGGCCTGCAAGACCTTGAGCGCGGATGAGGTGGCACGCTGGGTATCCGGCCGTTGAGCTAGCGCCGTACGCAGGCTGTCCGTGTGAAATGCGTGTGTTAGCGAATCCATGAGAGCTACCTGACGAGCGAGATGCTCGGCGTTTGCGTTGAGTCGCTCGGAGAGGATGGTGCGAAACTGACCGGCGGGGAGCGTAGTGTCGGCTGGCGTTTCTTCACGTCCGAAGCCGAGCCTCCCGACCGGGTCGATCATGGAAAGCAGGAAGAAGAAAAGCAGGCTGGCCAGGAGGTAGAGTCGCAAGGGGCGAAGGTGGCGTACCCGGTGCCCGTCCAGATAGGATTTTGTGAGATGGCCGGGCCGGAAGAGTAATAACCACAGGGAGTTCCACAGCCTGCCATCCACGCCGAAAAACTCGACGAACGCTTCATGGAGAATGTGCTGGATGGGTTGGCGAAGCGGTTCGTCACGCTGGCCGCAGCAAGCGCAATACGGTCCGGCGAGGGGTTCGCCGCAGTTGGCGCAGCGGCGCTCGCTCGGTGCCGGGGATCGTGGTACTTCGGGACGGGGTGAAGGCGGCTGGATGGGCATGATGAACCGGTAGAACCTGGTGTATGCCGGATAGGATCAGGGCGCGAACCTCTGCGTCAGGCATGCAGTCTATGATAAGGTTTTTCGGGTAGAAACAAAGGTGACGTGCGATGACCGTGGATACGGACCGGTGCGGTTCATCACATGCCCGTGCCATTCAGCCCGGCAGCCTGGATTCGTGCTGAACGTACCGCGTATACTGGAAGGAGGAGGCACGTGGTGCAAAACCAATGTTTGACCAGGGGAGGACCCCGCCATGAACGACCCGAAGAAACAAAAACCCGCGCTGGACCAGGCCGTCTTCGACCTGTACGACCAGTACGCGCACGACGAGATCGACCGCCGGACGTTCGTCAACCGGCTCTCCCGGTATGCGGTGGGCGGGCTCACCGTGCCGGCCCTGCTGGACTATCTGCTGCCGGACTACGTGCATGCCCAGCAGGTTCGTGCCGGCGATCCGCGCCTCGACGAGGAGTATGTGACGTACGCCTCGCCGAAGGGGGGCGGGCAGATCCG
>CAZKFR010000052.1:4964-24103 GCA_964552015.1 uncultured Rhodothermaceae bacterium
CCCGAACGATGGGCTGAATTGGGCGGGGCTATGGAGACGTTCGGTATCACGTTTGGACACACGGTGTTCGGCTTTCTGGCGGCCTTTGCGGAGTCGGTCGGTGGGCTGATGATTGCGGCCGGCCTGTTGTATCGTCCCATCTGCGCGATGCTGGCCTTTACGATGTTCGTCGCAGCCGCACAGCACATTACGACGGGGCAGGGGTCGCCCGCCCATGCGTTGAAGAACCTGTTCGTGCTGGTGGGCCTGCTGCCGCTTGGTCCCGGGGCCTACAGCCTCGATGCGTGGCTGGCCGGTCGTCGTGCCGCCGGAAGGGATCCGGCAGCGTGAGGCAGGGCGAGCCGCGCCGGCGGGGTGTCAGTGGACGTAGCTGCCGGCGTTGACGTCGATGGTGCAGCCCGTGGCATGGTCGGCGCGGCCGCTGGCGAGCAGGACGACGAAGGGTGCCAGGTCCTCCGGCTCGGTGAGGCGGTTCAGTGCCAGGTCGCTGACGACGTAGTCCTCTCCGTAGGCGTCGATGAAGTCGCGGGCCATGTCGGTGCGGATGAAGCCGGGCGCGAGCGTGAAGGCGACGATGTTGTCCTTGCCGAAGCCCCGGGCGATGGAGCGCGTCAGCGCCACGAGGCCGCCCTTCGAGGCGGCATAGGCCATGTAGTCCGGCGTGTCGCCCCGGAAGGCGGCCCGCGAGGCGACGTTGATGATACGGCCGCCACCGTGCTCGCGGAAGTGCCGGATGGCGCGGCGGCAGAGCAGTTCCGGCGCCCGCAGGTTGACGGCCATGGTGCGTTCCCAGTCGGCGGCCCAGGCTTCGGTGGGCGTGTCCAGCGGCATCTTCCGTGCCAGCCCCGCATTGTTGACCAGGGTGTGCAGGCGTCCGTACGTGGCCAGCACGTCGTCAACCAGGCGTTCGCAGGCGTCGAGGTCGGCCAGGTCGGCCGTGAAGGCCCGGGCGCCCTGTCCGAGACGCTCGGCCAGGGCCTCGGCCTCCTCGCGGTGGCGGTGGCCGTGAAGCGCCACCGTGGCTCCGGCCTCGGCCAGCGCCACGGCCACGGCCCGGCCGATACCCCGGCTGGCTCCGGTGACGAGAACGATCTGCCCGGTCAGGTCGATGGTCATCCTACGATCGCAGAACAGAGAAAAGCCGCGCGGGTCCGAAGAAACGCGCGGCATCAGGGACGGGAGACGGGTGGTCGTGTCAGCCCTCGTCCTGCCAGGTCTTCCGGTGGCAGGCTTCACGCACGCAGCAGAACACGCGGTAGAGGAAGATCAGGGCGCCGAAGGTGAGGCCGGTATAGATAGCCACTTCGGAGGCTTCCGCCCAGGTAAAACGGCCCCACACCACCATGCCGCTACCGAGCAGGACACTCATGACAGCTACGGCCGCCAGGGCCAGCGTCAGCAGCGCCACGTGATCGAGCAGCCAGTCGAGAACGGGGTGGGAATGGTTGGGCAGCGTGTTCTCGTTCTTCATCGTGTACGACGTGCTTCAGTGGACTGAGTACCGGGACACTTCCGGTAGGTGGGTTATAATAATTAACGGTAAATAATTGATAAGTCAAGCCTGTCGGTGAAATACCTGCAGAAGGTTTCGGCGAAGCGGTGTCCATCCTAAGTGCGAAGGCGAAATAAAACACAACATGTTGGCCGGACGTGACGTTATAGGGGCCACGCGATGACCGCATCCAGGGCAGAACGTACGGGCTGCTCCGAATGTATTCTGGCAACCCGATTCCGGCGGGGCGACCGTTATGGTTCCACGTGAGTTATTCAAAACGATTCGGCAGATCGAGATACGAACCCGGGGGCTCGTGCACGACATCTTCGGGGGCGAGTACCATTCGGCGTTCAAAGGGCAGGGCATCGAGTTTTCCGAGGTGCGGCCCTACCAGATCGGCGACGACATCCGTACCATCGACTGGAACGTCTCGGCGCGCACGGGAGAGACGTATGTCAAGATTTTCGAGGAGGAGCGCGAGCAGACGCTGATGCTGGTGGTGGATATCTCGGGGTCGGAGGATTTTGGATCGGCGGGGCGGTTCAAGCGGGAGCTGGCCGCGGAGATCTGTGCGGTGGCGGCCTTCAGTGCGATCCAGAACAACGACAAGGTGGGTCTGCTCCTGTTCACGGAGCAGGTCGAGCGGTTCGTTCCGCCGAAGAAGGGGCGGCGTCATGTGCTCCGCCTCATCCGCGACCTGTTCGCGCACGCCCCGAAGGCCCGCGGCACGCACCTCGCGGGGGCGCTCCATCACGTGCTGCACGTGCTCCGACGCCGCTCCATCGTACTGATCCTGAGCGATTTCATGGACGAGGGGTACGAGCCGGTCCTGCGGGCGCTGGCCCGCCGGCACGATGTGGTGGCCATCCATCTGATCGACCCGAGGGAGGAAGAATTGCCGCCGGTCGGGTTGGTGGAGTTGACGGACGCCGAGACGGGTGAGACCGTGCTGGTGGACACGCAGAGCCCGCGGGTGCGTCGTGCCTTTGCGGAGCGGTCCTATGCCCGGCAGCAGCAGGTCGCCGCGCTCATGAAGCGCCTCCGGGTGGACCGGGTGCCCGTCCGTACGGACGAGGGCTTCATCGAGCCGCTGATTCGTTTCTTCCGCCAGCGCAATCGTAAGGGCCGATGATGCAGCGTCTTCTCGTCGTCGGGCTCGGGCTGATGCTGGCCGGTGCCGGGGCCGCACAGGCCCGCCAGGTGACGGCCCGTGTGTCGGCTGACAGCGTTACCGTGGGGGAACGGTTTCGGCTGACCCTGCTCGTCGATTACCCGCCGACGCGGGAGCCCGTTTTTCCGGACGAGGCGCCGGCGGTCGTGGACTCGGTCTCGGGCAAACCGCGGCTGGGCGACCTCGAACTGCTGGCGCGCCTCGCCCGCGGACGCCGCGACCTCGGCGACGGGCTGCTCCGTGACAGCGTCGTCTATGAGGTGACGACGTTCGCGCTGGACACGGCCTACGTGCCGCCCATCCCGGTCGGGCTGGCGACGGAGACGGACACGCTGACAGTCCGTTCGGCGCCGCTGGAGGTGTATGTGGCTTCCCTCGTGCCGCCCGATGCCGCCGACGTGCGCGACCTGGCGCCGATCGTCGACTTCCCGCGTCCCGTCTGGCCATGGTACCTGCTGGGCTCGGTGCTGCTGGCTTTGCTGGCTCTGTTCGTGTACGTCCGCCGCCGGCCCCACGAGGTGCCGCCGGTGGTGCCGGCCCGGCCCGAACCGGTCCGCTCACCGTACGAGGAGGCACAGCGTCGCCTGCGGCGGCTCGAAGCCCTGTGGCCGGTCGTCGGGGAAGACGGCAAGGCGTTCTATGTGGAACTTGCGGACGTGCTGCGGACCTACCTGGAGCGGCGCCTCGGGGTACGGGCGCTGGAGGAGACCACACGGGAGCTGGTGGAGGAACTGCGGGAGGCCGTCGTACGGGGACCCCTGGCGCCGGAGGTGCCGGATGCGGTGGCGGCGGTGCTGACGCTGGCCGACCTGGTCAAGTTTGCCGATGCGCGTCCGCCTGCCGAGCAGGGCCGGGATGCGCTGGAGCGGGTACGGGTCACGCTCCGGGTCGTCGAGGCGTGCGTGGCGGTGCCGGCGGACGAGCCGGAAGGGACGGAGGCGGTGGCGTCGGCACCGGCGGGCCCGGAGCCGGGGAAGGCGGGCCGTCTCGCCGGGGCCGCGGCGTTGCTCGTGGGCGTGGGCGGGGGGCTGCTGGCCTGGCGGGCCGGCGGGGTGTGGACCGCGCTGCCGTTCGGTCTGGCGCTGGCCTGCTTTGTCCCGATGCGCCGCACGATGCCGCTCGAACGGCGCCCGCTCGCCGGCGTGCTGGCGGTGCAGGTGGGCCTCTATGCCTGGCTGCTGGCGGCGTACGTCCGGGCACCGGAACTCGTATCCGCCCCCTGGCTGGTGAGTGCCGACGTGCTGCTGGCGCTCGGCGGGACAGCCTGGCTGGCGTTCCGCCCGGGGCCACTTCCCGCCTACCTGCTGGGCCTCCTGCATGCCGGCATGCTGGTCTGGGCGTTCGCCTCCGGCGCGGGTCTCCTCGCAACGCCGGAAGGGGTCGTTGAGGTCGGCCTCCGCCTCCTGGCGGTGCTGGCCCTCGTCCTCGGGATGCGATCGCTGCGTCCGACCTCCGAGGCTGAATCGATCCGCCCCACCCCCTCCCGCGGGTGACGGGCATCGCTATCGAGATCATGAACCACACTTCGCACCATCAACCCTTTTCGGACGAGCTGGTCGACCGGCTGGCGCGGGCGCGGCGTGTGGCGGTGCTCACCGGGGCCGGCATCAGCGCCGAGAGCGGTATCGCCACGTTTCGCGATGCCGGCGGGCTCTGGGAACGGTTCCGGCCCGAAGAGCTGGCCAACGTACGGGCGTTTCTCCGCAACCCGGAGCTGGTGCAGGGATGGTATGCCTACCGCCGCCGGATCGTTGAACAGGCCGCTCCGAATGCCGGCCACCGGGCGCTGGCGGAGCTCGAGACATTGATCGCGGACTTCACGCTCATCACGCAGAACGTGGACGGGTTGCACCAGCGGGCCGGGAGCCGGAACGTGCTCGAACTGCACGGCAACCTGATGCGTACCTATTGCATCGACTGCGGGCGGTCGGCCTCGGCCGATGAGCTGGCGGCGCTGGCCGAGGGCGCGCCGGCACGGTGCGTGGCGTGTGGGGGCCTGCTGCGCCCCGACGTCGTCTGGTTCGGCGAGATGTTGCCGGTCGAGGCGTACGAGGGGGCGGAGGCGGCGGCCCGCCGCGCCGAGGTGTTTCTCAGCGTGGGGACGAGCGCCGTCGTCTATCCGGCGGCCGGGTTGCCGCTGCTGGCCCGAGAGCACGGCGCGTACGTTGCCGAGGTCAACCCCGAGGCGAGCGCCATCGCCGGCGCACTCGACGAGGTGGTGGCCGGCCGGGCCGGCGAGGTGCTTCCCCGGCTGGTGGCGGCCGTCCGGGCCCGGCGACGCGCCATCGACCCCGAACCCGAAGCGGAATCGTGACCATGACGTTTGCCCAACCCGAATGGCTGTGGCTGCTCGTCCTCGTCCCTCTGGTGGGGGCGTGGACGTGGTGGCGCGACCGGCGCCGTACCGGGCTGCGTTACAGCAGCGTGGCCGCGGCCCGTCGCGCACCCGGTTCCCTCTGGGCCCGGCTGAGCGGTCTGCCCGGGCTGCTGCGGATGGCCGTGCTGGCGCTGGGCATCCTGGCGCTGGCACGTCCGCAGGAACGCAACGTCGTCCGGGAACGCTTCGCCGAGGGTGTGGACATCATGATGGTGCTGGATACGTCGACCTCCATGCGGGCTCAGGATTTCACGCCGAACCGCTTCGAGGCGGCCCGGGAGGTCGGCGCCGAGTTCATCCGCGGGCGCGTCTCGGACCGCATCGGCCTGATTGTCTTTGCTGCCGAAGCCTACACGCAGGCCCCGCTGACGCTCGACTACGACTTTCTCCTGGCCATGCTGCGGGAGGTGGAGGTCGGCGTGATCGAGGATGGGACGGCCATCGGCACGGCCCTGGCCACGGCCGTCGCCCGCCTGAAGGACTCGGAGGCGAAAAGCAAGGTTATCATCCTGCTGACCGATGGCCAGAACAACCGGGGCGAGATCAGCCCCGAGACGGCCGCCGAGGTGGCGGCGACGATGGGTGTGCGGATTTACGCCATCGGGGTCGGCGCACGCGGGGAAGCCCCCTTCGTCATCGATCACCCCTTTGCCGGGCGCCAGCGCCGCATGGTGCCCGTCGAGATCGACGAGGAGATGATGCGGGCCGTTGCGGAAAAGACCGGTGGACGCTATTTCCGCGCCACGGACAACGAGGCCCTGCGCGCCATCTACCAGGAGATCGGCGAACTGGAAAAGACCAAGGTGGAAGAACGAACCTATACCGACTATGAGGAGCGCTATGCGGCTTTCCTGTGGCCCGCTTTCGGGCTGCTCCTGCTCGAACTCCTGCTGGCCAGTACCCGACTGCGCCGCCTGCCATGAGCACGGAGGCGCGAAGGGGGAAGGGATGAAACCTGAGATGTAGGATCGAACTTCATGGTTGTAAAGGATTGAAAATGTGCAATTTTACAATCTTTAATTTGTAATTTTCCCAACCCCTCGACCCGATATGGAGTGGCTGCATCCTGCCTACCTCTGGACGCTGCTGGCCGTGCCGCTGGCGGTGGGGTTCTATCTGTGGGCGGCGTGGCGGCGCCGGCAGGCCTACCGGCGTCTGGGCGATCCGGCGCTCGTGGCCCGGCTGGCGGCGGCCGTGAGCCCGCGGCGGCGGCGGTGGAAGGCCGCGCTCGTGGTGCTGGCCGTGGGCCTGCTGGG
Organism: uncultured Rhodothermaceae bacterium; assembly: GCA_964552015.1. Lineage (GTDB taxonomy): Bacteria > Bacteroidota > Rhodothermia > Rhodothermales > ISCAR-4553 > Rhodocaloribacter. The sequence goes on from CAZKFR010000052.1 coordinate 11,264, forward strand.
GCTGGCGCTGGCCGGCCCCCGCTTCGGGACGCACCTGCGTGAGGTCAAGCAGAGCGGGGTGGATCTGGTCATCGCCCTCGACGTTTCGCTTTCGATGCAGGCCGAAGACGTGGCCCCGAACCGCCTCGAACGCGCCCGGAACGAGATCAAGAAGATGCTCGACGGGTTGCACGGTGCCCGGGTGGGGCTGGTGCTCTTCGCCGGCGATGCGTTCATCCAGTGCCCGCTCACGACCGACTACAACGCCGTTCGCCTGTTTCTCGATGTAGCCGAGCCTTCGCTCATTCCCACGCCCGGCACCGACTTCGGCGCGGCGCTCCGCATGGCCCTGAAGGCGTTCGAGGCGCCCGGGGGTGAGGAGACGCCCCGGGACGGACGCACCCGGGCCCTGCTGTTCGTCTCCGATGGCGAGAACCACATTCCAGGGCTGGACGACCTGATCGACGAGGCGCGGCGGGCGGGGGTCGTCCTCTTCGCCGCCGGCGTGGGGGAAACCGAGGGCGCCGTCATCCCCATCCGGCAGCCCGGTCGTCGCGTCGAGTACAAGAAAGACGGCCAGGGCAACGTCGTCACGACGCGGCTCGAGGAGGAGACGCTGCAATCGCTGGCTACCGACGGAGCCTATTTCCGCATCGCCCGTACGTCGAGTTCGCTCTCGAAGGTGGCCGCGGCTCTGGATGAACTCGATCCGGCGGAGCTGGGTAAGGAGGCCTTCGAGGAGTACGCCGAGCGGTATCAGTGGCCGCTGGCGCTGGCCCTGCTGTTCCTGGCCGTCGAGCCCCTGATCCGGGACCGTCGCCGCAGGCCGGCCTGAGGCCGTGAAACAATATGCGCGCGAGGTGATACGTTCTGGCCTGATGAGGCCTCTGATGAAACCCCTGATGCGGGTCCCATGCTGACGCGAACCTTCCTTTTCTTCATCCTGATGCAGGCCGTGGCGGCGTCGCCGGGCGGCGACGGCACGCGTGAGGGGCGGCGAGGCAACGCGCTCTACCGGCAGGAGCGGTACGCCGAGGCCATCGAGGCCTACCGGGCCGGGGTGGCGGCTGCCGAGGCCCGCGGGAAGGCCGGCGTACGCAGCAGCCTGTACAACAACCTGGGCGCGGCCCACTACCGCGCCGGCGCGTACGAGCAGGCCGCCGAGGCTTTCCGGGCCGCCCTGACTGCGGCCGAGGCGGCGGAGGGGCGTGCCCGGGCCGCGTACAACGCCGGCAACGCGGCCTTCCGGCTGGAGGACCTCCAGGCCGCCGTCGATTACTACAAGCAGGCCCTGCTGGCTCAGCCGGACGACCCCGATGCCAAGTTCAACTACGAGCTGGCCCGCCGTCGGCTTGACGAGCAGCAACGGCAGCAGCAACAGCAGCAACCGAATCAGGACCAGCAACAGAACCAGGAGCAGCAGCCGCAACCGCAGGACGGAGAGCAGCAACAGGAACAGCAGCAGGATCCGTCATCCGACCCCGGCCAGGACCAGCCGCCGCAGGAACAGCGCCCGGCCTCGGGGACGCCCGAGAACCAGCTCAGCCCGCAGGAAGCCGAGCGTATCCTGGAAGCGCTGCAGAACGATGAGGAACGCCTGCTGCGCCAGATACAGAAGATGAAGACCCGGCCGCGAAAGGTCGAGAAGGACTGGTGAGGCCGGCCCCGGGCCGGTAGATCGACGTGCCGATGAGGGACCGAGTGTATCGCGTAACCGGATGGATGGCGGCCCTGCTGGGGGTGGTCCTGGGGGTGCATGCCCAGCCCGTCGTCACGGCTTCCATCAGCGAGGCGACGATCGGGACGCAGGAGCGGCTCGTCTATACGATCGAGGTCAAGGGTGAGCAACTGCCACAGGTGGAAACGCCCGAGCCGCCGGAAACCGAGGGGCTGGTGCTCGTCCAGCGCTTCCCCGCCACCTCCCGTAACATTGCCATCATCAACGGGCGGATGGAGCAACGTCTCGCCTTCCAGTGGACGTATCAGCCCCTGCGGGAAGGCACGGCGCGAATCGCGCCGGCCCGGGTGCGCGTCGGAGACCGGGTCTACGAGACGGAAGCGCTCCGCGTGAACGTGGTCCCGCAGGCCCAGCGGCCGGCGCGTCCGCGCGACCCCTTCGCCCGTCTGCTCGACCCGTTCGGCAGCCCGTCCGATCCTCCGGCCCCCCCGGCCGACGAGGCGCCCGCGCCGGAGGACCTGTTCATCCGTGTCATCCCGAGCCGGCAGGAAGCCTATCAGAACGAGCAGATCACCGTCGAATACCAGCTCTTCTTCCGGGACGGGATCCAGCTTCGCCAGAGCCGCCTGACGGACTCCTGGGACGCCGAGGGGTTCTGGCGGGAAGAACTCGACGTGGACACGCGCCCCATCCCGCGGCCCGTCGTGCAGAACGGGCTGCGCTACAACATGATCGTGCTCAAGCGTGCCGCCCTCTTTCCCGCCCGGACGGGACGCCTGCAGGTCGATCCGCTCCGTATCGAGACGGAAGCGCTGGTCCCATCCCGCTCCCTGGACCCGTTCGAACGATTCTTCTCGCGGACCCGCGGTTTTCGCCCGGTCGAGGTCGCTTCGGCCCCGCTGACGATCACCGTGCGCCCGCTGCCGCAGGCGCCGCCGCCTTCGTTCGCGGGCGCCGTCGGGCGCTACACGATGCAGACACGGCTGGACCGGGCGACGCTGGAGGTGGGGCAATCTCTTCAGTACGTGGTGACCCTCAGCGGCAACGGCAACCTGGCCACGCTGCCGCCGCCGACCTTCGCGCCCGGGTCGGCCTTCGAGGTTTACGACCCCCAGGTGGACGTGCGGATCGACCGGAGTGGCAACCGGCTCGCGGGCAGCAAGACGTTCACCTACGTGCTCGTGCCGCGTTCGCCCGGCACGTTCGAACTGCCGCCCGTCACGTTCACCTATTTCGACCCGCAGGCGGAAACCTATGAGACGCTCCGGTCGGAGCCACGCCCGGTGCAGGTGACGGGTACGGCGGCTCCGGCGGCGCCTGCCCTGGCGTTGACTGCCGGCCTGCCCGTGGACGACATCGCCGGGCCGCTGGCCGCCGACGGCGGCTGGCTCCCGCGCGGACGGACGCCGCTCCACCGCAGCGTATGGACCTACGTGCTGCTCCTGATGCCGGCGCTTGTGCTGGCCGGGCTGGTGCTCTACCGCCGCCACCTGGACCGGCTGGCGGCAGACACGGCGTATGCCCGCCGGCGACGCGCCCATCCGCTGGCCCGCCGCCATCTGCGCCGCGCCGAGGCGCTGCTGAAGGCCGGGGAGACGCGGGCCGTCTTTACCGAGATCGAGCGGGCGATGCTCGGCTTTGCCGGCAGCCAGCTGGGGGTGGCCGGGGCGGGGCTGACACGGGCCGAACTGGCGGATCGGCTGGCCCGCGCCGGGGTACCTCCGGAGGTGCGCGATGCGCTGCGGCGCCTGCTGGACCTGTGCGACCGCGTGCGCTTCGCTCCGGGCGAGCCTGCCCGCGCCGACATGGAGGAGGCGCTCGCCGAAGCCGCCCGCCTCCTCGTACGGCTCGACGACCACTTCGGCGAGACCCCGGAGGGGGGAGGGGGCGTATGAAACGGCTCGTGGTGCTTCTTCTGGTGCTGTGCACGGCCGGCGTGACCCGGGGGCAGGGAACGTCTGGTGCCGGCGTCGAGGCGGCCCTGCGCCATCTGGACGAGGGCAACCGGCGGTACGTCGAGGGGGATTACCGCGGCGCGCTCCAAGCCTACGAGCAGGCCCTTGCCGCCGGCTATGAGAGCGGGACGCTCTACCTGAACATGGGCAACGCCTACTACCGCCTCGACCGGCTCGGCGAGGCCATCCGGCATTACGCGAAAGCCCGCCGGCTGATGCCCGAGGATCGGGTGGTGCAGCACAACCTCCGCATCGCACAGAACCGTGCCGTCGACCGGTTCAGCCGCGTGCCGGACCCGTTCTGGCGGGTGGCCTGGGAGCGGGCGGTGGCTACCGTGGGACCTCGTGGTTTCTTCGTGGTCGGCCTGCTGGGTTACCTCGTGGCGATGGTCCTGCTCGGCGTGCGTGTGTGGCGGGGGCCGCGCGGGCCCTGGCACCGGCGGGCCCTGACGCTGGCGGCGCTCGTGGCCGTGGTGGGGCTGGCCGCCGCCTTTGGCGCGGCGCTCGAAGGCGCCGAACCCCGTGCGGCCGTCGTGCTCGTCGACGAAGCCGCCCTGCGCGAAGCCCCCGGCGACACCGCCTCCGTCGCCCTCATCGTGCACGAAGGGCTCCTCGTGGACCTCCTCGAACGGCAGGGGCCCTGGGTGGCCGTGCGCCTGCCCAACGGCGCCACCGGCTGGTTGCCCGCCGATACGCTCGGGGACGTCTGACGCCCTCTACGCTTCGCCGTGCACGGCCGAAGGGAAGAACGACGGGCGCGCATCGCTGGTCGGAATGTTTTATCTTCCCGCCGGCACCCGTCGCCACCCGCGTCGGGGCGCGTTGTCACTGCGGGAAGTCAACCGACGGCATGGAACCACACGTCGTACACCGGGACAAGAAGCCGGGCTGGATCGAAGTGATCTGCGGATCGATGTTCAGCGGGAAGACCGAGGAGCTGATCCGCCGGATGCGCCGGGCGCGGATCGCCCGGCAGCGCGTGGAAATCTTCAAGCCGGTACTCGACACACGGTATGCCGAGGATGCCGTCGTCTCGCACGACGAGAACACCATCCCCTCGACGCCGGTCGATGCCGCCGCGCAGATCCTGTTGCTGGCCGGGAGCGCGGACGTCGTCGGCATCGACGAGGCGCAGTTCTTCGACCTGACGCTCGTCGAGGTATGCGAGCAACTGGCCCGGGATGGCAAGCGGGTCATCGTAGCCGGGCTGGATCAGGACTACCGGGGGCGGCCGTTCGAGCCGATGCCGCAGCTCATGGCCGTGGCCGAGTACGTCACGAAGCTGCACGCCATCTGCGTCGTCTGCGGGGCGCCGGCGAACCACTCGCAGCGGCTCGTGGCCGACGGGCAGCGGGTGCTCATCGGGGCCAAAGAGGCCTACGAGCCGCGGTGCCGCCAGTGCTTCACGCCCGAGGGCGGTGCGGCGCCGGGTACGTCCGCCCCTCGCCGCGAAGACACGGCCGCCCGCCCCGCCCTGTCCTCCGACGCCTCCTGATGCGGAAAGCCGGCGTGCGAAGAAACGGCGAAGGGCGGAGCGCCCCGGCAAAAATGAAACGACGGGTCTTCACACGCGTTTTTCGCTTCGACGTGTCATTCCTGACGTCCGTGATGTACATTACGGGCGTTTTTGCAACCTGATGGGAGCGCCATGAACACGACCACCAGACGTCCATCGTTCTTCGCCTCGCCGGTCGGGAAGAAGATCCTCACGGGCATCACCGGGCTGGGCCTGACGATCTTCGTCCTCGTGCACATGTCGGGGAACCTGACCCTGCTGTTCCGGGGGCGCGATGCCTACAACGCGTATTCGCACTTCCTGATAAGCCTGGGGCCGCTGCTCTATGCGATCGAGCTCGGGCTGGCTGCGTTCTTCATCATCCACGCGGTGCTGGGCGTTCGGATCTTCATCGGTAAGCGGATGGCGCGCAGCTCGGACTACTACCTGTACCGGAGTGCCGGGGCGCCAAGCCTGCAGTCGTTCAGCTCGCGGAGCATGATCGTCACCGGGAGCGTGCTGCTCGTCTTTCTGGTGATTCACCTGGCCTCGTTCAAGTTCGGGCCGGGAGGTCCGGGGAACGCGGACCCGGCCTACCTGACGACGGTCGACGGCGTGGAGATGCGCGACCTGGCGAAGCTCGTCATCGAGAAGTTCCAGAACCCGCTCTATGCGTTCGGCTACACGGCGGTGATGGTGCTGCTGGGCTTCCACCTGCGGCACGGCGTCTGGAGCGCGCTGCAGTCGCTGGGCGCCATGCGGCCCCGCTGGACGCCCCTGATCTATGGCCTGGGCGGTTTCCTGGCCCTGCTAATCGCCGTCGGCTTTATCGTCGTTCCCCTGTGGATCTATTTCGGAGGTACCATCCGATGAACATGGACGTGACTGTTGCGGATACGAAGCGGCTCGACGCGCGCGTGCCGGCCGGCCGGTTGCAGGAGAAGTGGGACAACTTCAAGAACACCTGCAAGCTGGTCAGCCCGGCCAACAAGCGCAAGCACACCATCCTGGTCGTTGGCACCGGGCTGGCCGGTGGCTCGGCGGCGGCGACGCTGGCCGAGCTGGGCTACAACGTGAAGAGCTTCTGCATCCAGGACTCCGCCCGGCGGGCCCACTCCATCGCCGCGCAGGGGGGCATCAACGCCGCCAAGAACTACCCCAACGACGGAGACACCATCTGGCGGCTCTTCTACGACACGATCAAGGGCGGGGACTACCGCTCGCGCGAGGCCAACGTCTACCGCCTGGCGCAGATCTCGAACCACATCATCGACCAGTGTGTGGCCCAGGGTGTGCCCTTCGCCCGGGAATACGGGGGGCTGCTCGCCAACCGCTCCTTCGGGGGGGCGCAGGTGTCGCGCACCTTCTACGCCCGCGGGCAGACCGGGCAGCAGCTCCTGCTGGGGGCCTACCAGGCCATGAGCCGGCAGATCAAGGCCGGCCGCATCCAGATGTATGCCCGGCACGAGATGCTCGACCTCGTCGTCATCGACGGGCAGGCCCGTGGCATCGTCACGCGCGACCTGGTCACGGGCGAGATCGAGCGGCACCTGGGCGATGCCGTCGTGCTGGCCACCGGCGGCTACGGCAACGTCTATTTCCTCTCGACCAACGCCAAGAACTCCAACGTCACGGCCGCCTGGCGCTGCTTCAAACGCGGGGCCTTCTTTGCCAACCCCTGCTTCACGCAGATCCACCCCACCTGCATCCCCGTCTCGGGCGACTACCAGTCCAAGCTGACGCTCATGAGCGAGAGCCTCCGCAACGACGGCCGGGTGTGGGTGCCGAAAAAGAAAGGCGACAGGCGCCCGCCGAACGAGATCCCGGAGGACGAGCGCGACTATTACCTGGAACGCAAATACCCCAGCTTCGGCAACCTCGTCCCCCGCGACGTGGCCTCGCGCAACGCCAAGTACGTCTGCGACGAAGGGCGCGGCGTCGGCGAGACGGGACAGGCCGTCTACCTGGACTTCCGCGACGCCATCCAGCGGCTCGGCCGCGAGGTCATCGAGGAACGCTACGGCAACCTCTTCGAGATGTACGAACGCATCACCGGGGAGAACCCGTACGAGACGCCCATGCGCATCTACCCGGCCGTGCACTACACCATGGGCGGCCTCTGGGTGGACTACGAATTGATGAGCACCATCCCCGGCCTGTTCGTGCTCGGGGAGGCCAACTTCTCCGACCACGGCGCCAATCGCCTCGGCGCGAGCGCCCTCATGCAGGGCCTGGCCGACGGCTACTTCATCATCCCCTACACGCTGGGCAACTATATCGCCCAGGCCGACCTCGAACCCGTTACGACGGACCACGAGGCCTTTGCCGAAGCCGAAGACGCCGCCCGTCAGCGCCTGACGAAGCTGCTCTCGATCCAGGGCGAAAAGACGGTGCTCGAGTACCACCGCGAGCTCGGCAAGATCATGTGGGATTACGTCGGGATGTCGCGGAACCGGGAAGGGCTCGAGCACGCCATCGAGGCCATCGCGAGGCTGCGCGAGGAGTTCTGGCAGAACGTCCGCGTGCCGGGCGAGAACGAGATGTACAACAAGAACCTCGAGTTTGCCGGGCGCGTGGCCGACTTCATGGAACTGGGCCAGCTCATGGCGCTGGACGCGCTGCACCGCGAGGAGTCGTGCGGCGGCCACTTCCGTGAGGAGTACCAGACGCCCGACGGCGAGGCGCTCCGCCGAGACGACGAGTTCGCCTACGTGGCGGCCTGGGAGTACACCGGCGACATGGCCCGGCCCGTCCTCCACAAAGAGCCGCTGGTGTTCGAGAACGTCAAACTGACCACGCGAAGCTACAAATAAGCGGCGGTGCCCGGCCTCCCTGGCCGGGCCGCACCGGCCGATAGCCCGAAACGCTATGAGTGACAACAAGATGACCATCCACCTGAAGGTGTGGCGCCAGGCCGGGCCGGATGCGCCGGGCCGGCTGGTCGACTACACGGTGCAGGCCAACCCCCACATGTCGTTCCTCGAGTTGCTGGACGTGCTCAACGAGGATCTGATCAAGCGGGGAGAAGAACCGGTCGAGTTCGACCACGACTGCCGCGAAGGTATCTGCGGTTCGTGTGGCATGGTCATCAACGGCATTGCCCACGGTCCCCAGCACCGCACGGCCGCCTGCCAGCTCCATATGCGCCACTTCAACGATGGCGACACGATCGTCGTCGAGCCCTGGCGGGCCACGGCCTTCCCGCTCATCCGCGACCTGGTCGTCGATCGTAGTGCGTTCGACCGGATCATCGCCGCCGGCGGGTACGTCTCGGTCAATACCGGCGCGGCGCAGGATGCCAACACCATCCCGGTGCCGAAGGAAGATGCCGACCAGGCGTTCGATTACGCCACGTGCATCGGGTGCGGGGCGTGCGTGGCCGCCTGCCCGAACGCCTCGGCTTCGCTCTTCACCGCCGCCAAGGTGGCCCACCTGGCGCTCTTGCCCCAGGGCCATCCCGAGCGCAAACGCCGCGTCGTGGCCATGGTCAAGCAGATGAAGGCCGAAGGCTTCGGCGACTGCTCGAACCACGGCGAATGCGAGGCCGTCTGCCCGAAGGGCATTTCGATCTCGGCCATCGCCAAGATGCGGCGCGAATACCTGAAGGCGGTGCTGTCCTCCTGACGTCACGCCCCCGTATAGCCACGGGCTTCAGCCCGGGCCTGCCGGTGGAGGCGTGCGTACGGAGAGGACACCGGTGTCGTATCTTGCCGGCATCGGGGCGCTCGTGCAGGTCCCATCCACGTTTTCCAATGACCTGTGGGCCGCCTCTGGCGGCCGGAGAGGACCGACATGGCACGCATCCCCCGAGAGTTCGACGCGCACCCGGCGGCCTACGTGGCCGCGAACGACCGCGGCCTGCACCGGGCCGTCTGTCGCTACGTCGTCGACGGCGACACGGCGGATTTCTTCATCGACCTGGGCTGGCTCCAGTATGCCTACGTGTCGGTGCGCTTCTTCGACGTCGACACCCCCGAGTTGCGGGGCACCTCGGGCGCCGAACGGGAGGCGGCCTTTCAGGCCAAGGCGCGCGTGCAGGAGCTGCTGCTCGACCGGCCCTGCCTGCTGAGGTCCTACAAGGACGCCACCACCTTTGGCCGCTTCGTGGCGACGATCTGGTTTGCCGTCCAGGACGACGATCCGCTCGCGGGGCTGCCGGGCTCGTTCAAGCTGGAAACGGGAGAACCCCATACCTGGGTATCCATCGCCGAGGTGCTCAAGCACGAGGGGCTCATCAAATCGGCCTTTGCCTGAGGCTCATGCCACCTGCCCCTGGGCATCGACCCGCCATGTGTCGAGCACCCGTTCGCCCTCGACCACGTAGAGGTGGGGGCGGGTGTTGACGACGACGCAGGCATGGTTGGGCACGACGCGGACACGGTCGCCGACGCGGAGGGTGGCTCCGCCGGGGACGCGCACCCAGGCATGCTCCTCCGAGAGCGCGGTGATGCGGGCATGTGGCAGGGGCTCCATGGTGCGCGCATTGTAGAGGATCACCCCGAAGCCATCCGTGTGACGGGCAACATCCGAGGTGAAGACTTTCTTTCCGGCGTCGAGGAACAGGCGTTCCTGCCCGTCGGGGTCACGGTGTTTGCTGATGACGGTGGTGAGGACGGACAGGGCGCAGGCGTCGAGCGGGGCCACGCCCAGGCTTACCTGGATGGCATCGTGGAAGACGTAGTTGCCCGGCCGGATCTCCGTGATGCGGAAGCCCTCGCGCGTGCGGTTCTCGAAGAAACGGAGCGAGGGGGTGGAGCCGATGCTGACCTCGAACGCGCCGGGCGTGACACCCGGGATGCCGGCCTCGTGGAGGGCGGTGGCGAAGGCGAGCAACCGGTCACGTTCCTCGTTGCCGACCCGGCGGAGGGCGTCCTCGGCCGTCTCGCCGTCGCGGGGGCCGCGGTAGGCATGTCCGGCGTGGGTCAGGATCCCCGTCAGGCGGAGTCCGGGCAGGGTGGCGACCTCGCGCACGAAGCGGATGCTTTCGGGGTGGTCCCACCGGACGCCGCACCGGCCATAGCCGACGTCGACCTCGACGAGCACCTCGGCGCGGCGCCCGTGGGCGGCATAGAAGGCCGAGGCGGCCCGGGCGCCGTCGAGCGTGTCCACGCAGAAGGAGATGCGGGCCCGTTCCATCAGGCGGAGCAGGCGGGCGTGCTTGTCCTCGCCGACGACCGTGTAGGCCAGGCGGATGTCATCGAAGCCGGCGTCGACGAACACCTCGGCCTCGCCGGGCTTGGCTACGGTCAGGCCACGTGCGCCCAGCGCCACCTGCCGGCGTGCCAGGGCGACGGACTTGTGCGTCTTGGCGTGTGGACGGAGCCGTACGTTCTGGGCGTCGGCCAGCGCCTGCATCCGGGTCAGGTTGCGCTCCAGGCGAGCCTGCTCGACGAGCAGGCAAGGAGTCGGCAGGTCGTCCAGCAGGGGCAGTTCGGTCATTGTCGCACCGGTTGGGGAGGAACGGCTTTCGGACCCCGGGAAGATACGCCATGAAGGCCAGAAAGCAGGAGGGGGATGCCGCACGACCGGCATCCCCCTCCGTGATGATGGGTTTCGGCAGCGTCAGGTCGTGACGCGCGTGCCGACGCGGCCCATGGCGACGCGCAGACGGTTGCGGGCGCGCTCCAGGGCCCGCTGGGCCCGCTCCCGGTCGATGCCCGGGGCGGCGGACTGCAGACGCTCGAGCGCGCGTTGCTCGGCCGCCCGGGCGCGCTCCACGTCAATGGCGGAGGCCGGTTCGGCCGTCTCGGCCAGCACCGTCACGGCGTTGTTGAGCACCTCGACGAACCCGCCGCTGGTGGCGAAGGCGATCTCCTCGCCGGACGGGTCGACCACGACGAGCGGGCCGATGTCGATGGCGGCGATCATCGGGGCGTGGTTGTAGAGCACTTCGAACGAGCCCTCCACGCCCGGTGCCTTCAGCGCCCGGGCCTCGCCCCGAAAGACGCTGCCGTCGGGCGAGACGATGTCGATGAAGAGTGTTCCTGGCATGGTATACCTCCTGGCCGGCGGCTTAGGCGGCGGCTTCGCGGAGCATCCGCTCGCCGTCCTCGATGACCTCCTCGATGACGCCCTTGTAGGCGAAGGCGCGCTCGGGCAGGTGGTCCAGTTCGCCGTCGAGGATCATGCGGAAGCCGCGGATGGTGTCCTCGATCTTGACGTACTTGCCCTCGAAGCCCGTGAACTGCTGGGCCACGAAGAACGGCTGGCTCATGTAGCGCTGGGCGCGGCGGGCCCGCTGCACCACGAGCTTGTCCTCGTCCGAGAGCTCGTCCATACCGAGGATGGCGATGATGTCCTGCAGCTCCTTGTAGCGCTGGAGGAGCTGCTTGACGTCCTGCGCCGTGCGGTAGTGATCCTCGCCGACGATGGCCGGGTCGAGGATGCGGCTGTTCGAGTCCAGCGGGTCGATGGCCGGGTAGATACCGAGCGAGGCGATCTGGCGCGAGAGCACCGTGGTGGCGTCCAGGTGGGCGAACGTGGTGGCCGGGGCCGGGTCGGTCAGGTCGTCCGCCGGCACGTAGACGGCCTGGAACGAGGTGATGGCGCCGTTCTTCGTGGAGGTGATGCGCTCCTGCATCTGCCCCATCTCGGTGGCCAGCGTGGGCTGGTACCCGACGGCGCTGGGCATACGGCCCAGCAGAGCGGACACCTCGGAGCCGGCCTGCGTGAAACGGAAGATGTTGTCGATGAAGAGGAGCACGTCCCGGCCGCCCAGGTCGCGGAAGTACTCGGCGATGGTCAGGCCGGAGAGGGCCACGCGGGCACGGGCACCCGGGGGCTCGTTCATCTGGCCGAAGACGAGGGCCAGTCGGCTCTCCTTCACGGCCTCGAGGTCCACCTTCGAGAGGTCCCACGTGCCGTTCTCCATGCTGTGGAGGAACGCTTCGCCGTAGTTGATGACGCGGCTCTCGAGCATCTCACGGAGCAGGTCGTTCCCCTCACGGGTACGCTCGCCCACGCCGGCAAAGACCGAGAGGCCCTCGTGCGCCTTGGCGATGTTGTTGATCAGCTCCATGATGAGCACCGTCTTGCCCACGCCGGCGCCCCCGAAGAGGCCGACCTTACCCCCGCGGGCAATCGGCTGGATCAGGTCGATGACCTTGATGCCCGTCTCGAGCATCTCGACGCGCGTGGCCAGCTCGTCGAAGGCGGGCGGCTCGGCATGAATGGGCCGGAAGTCCTCGGCCTTGGGCTGCGGCAGCCCGTCGATGGCCTCGCCGACGACGTTGAACAGGCGCCCGCGCACTTCCGCGCCGATGGGCATGGCGATGGGCCGGCCGGTGTTGATCACGGGGGTGCCCCGGGTCAGGCCGTCGGTCGAATCCATGGCGATGGTACGGACCCGGTTCTCCCCGAGGTGCTGCTGCACCTCCAGCACGAGGCGGCTGCCGTCTTCACGGTGGATCTCGAGGGCGTCGAGGATTTCGGGTACGGCATCGGCGGGGAATTCGGCGTCGACGACGGCACCGATGATCTGTACCACCTTGCCGGTTGCTTGCTTGGCTTCCATCAGGCGTAAATGCGTTATGTTCTGAGAGGTATCCGGAGCGATAAAGCGGGGGCGGTCCACGAGCGCGCCCGTGCCCGGCCGCCCGGTGCGTGTGGCTCCTGCGAGCCGGTGCGGCAGAAGACCCGTAAAAATAAATCGTCCCCCGCCGAAATGCTCGCCTTCCAACGCCCGGCAGGGGGGCGGGATCGCAAAGAAACCGGGAATTCCCCTGGCCTTCGCG
>CAZKFR010000053.1:0-22470 GCA_964552015.1 uncultured Rhodothermaceae bacterium
CCTGATCGGATCGAGCTCGCTGTGCCTCCGAGGGATAGCGCCGGTTTTTTCACAACGTACCACGTGAAACGTGCAACCTGAAACCTCCAAACAACCTATGACCCGCATCCTGATCGTCGCCTGGCTGGCCGTGCTGGCCGGATGCACCACGCCTGCGCCGGAGCAGGCGCCGAAGCACGGAGGCCGCAGCGTCGTCGCCACCGGGGCCGCGCCGGCCGCCGTCGGGCCGTACGCGCAGGCCGTCCGGGTGGGCAACCTGCTCTTTCTGTCCGGCCAGATCGGGCTGGACCCGGCCACGGGGCAGCTCGTCGAGGGCGGGGTGGCGGCCGAGACACGGCAGGCCATGGAGAACCTCCGGGCCGTGCTCGAGGCCGCCGGCTTCACGATGGCCGACGTGGTGCAGGCCCAGGTCTTCCTGGCCGACCTGAACGACTACGCCGCCATGAATGAGGTCTACGCGTCCTTCTTCGACGGGCCGCCGCCGGCGCGCGCCGCCGTACAGGTGGCCCGGCTGCCCCGCGACGCCCGCGTCGAGATCATGATGACGGCGGCGCGATGACGTACGACGTAGCCATCGTGGGCGGGGGCATCGTGGGGCTGGCCACGGCCTACCAGCTCGCCCGCCGGGCTCCCGGCCGCTCGATCATCGTGCTCGAGAAAGAGGCGGCGCTGGCCACCCACCAGACGGGCCGCAACTCGGGGGTCATCCACTCGGGCATCTACTACCGCCCCGGCTCGCTCAAGGCCGAGAACTGCCGCGAGGGCCGCCGGGCGCTGGTGGCGTTCTGCGAGCGGGAGGAGATCCCCTTCGAGGTCTGCGGCAAGGTGATCGTGGCGGTGACGGAGGAGGAGCGGCCGCGCCTGCACGCCATCCTGGCGCGGGGGCGGGCCAATGGCATCGCCGGCCGGCTCATCGGACCGGAGGCGCTGCGCGAGCGCGAGCCGCACGTGCGGGGCGTCGAGGCCATCCTGGTGCCCGAGGCCGGCATCGTCGACTTCCGAGCCGTGGCGCTTCGGCTGGCCGAGCGCGTCCGCGAGCAGGGGCACGAGGTGCGAACGCGCGCCGCCGTCCGCGACGTGGCCGTGCGCTCCGACGTCTTCACGCTGGAGACGACGGCCGGCGAGGTGCGGGCGCGGACCCTGGTCAACTGTGCGGGGCTGTATGCGGATCGCCTCGCCCGGATGTGCGGCGTCGAGCCCGGGGTGCGCATCATCCCGTTCCGGGGCGAGTACTTCGAGCTGAAGCCGCCCGCCCGCTCCCTGTGCCGCCACCTCATCTACCCCGTGCCCGACCCGGCCTTCCCGTTCCTGGGCGTCCATTTCACCCGGATGATCGACGGGCGGGTCGAGTGTGGGCCGAGCGCCATCCTGGCCTTCGCCCGCGAAGGCTATACCTTCGGCACCGTAGACCTGCGCGACCTGGCCGAGATGGTGGCCTACCCGGGCTTCCGGCGGCTGGCCCGGCAGCACTGGCGCAAAGGGTGGTTCGAGGTCCGGCAGGCGCTCTCGAAGCGCGTCTACCTGGCGTCGCTCCGGCGTCTCGTCCCCGAGGTCACGCTCGACGACCTGGCCCCCCGCGTGGCGGGCGTCCGCGCCCAGGCCGTCCGCCCCGACGGCACCCTGGTCGACGACTTCCTCTTTGCCGAGACCGACCGGGCGGTGCACGTGTGCAATGCGCCCTCACCGGCGGCCACCGCCGCGCTCAACGTGGGCCGCCTGGCCGCCGAACGCCTGCTGGCCCGCCTGACGTAACGTCCCGTAGCACAGGCGGCACGGACGTGCGACGAGCCTGGCGCATTGCGGCTGGCAAACCTGTCACGAGAAACACGAAACGCACGATGGCCTGGATTGACATGATTGACGAGGCGGAGGCCTCGGGCGAACTCAAAGCCATCTACGACGAGATCATCGGGAGCCGGGGCAAGCTCTCGAACATCATGCGGATTCACAGCCTCAACCCGCCCACGATGCGGGCGCACATGGAGCTGTACCTGAAGATCATGTTCGGTCGCTCGGGGTTGCGCCGGGCCGACCGCGAGCTGCTGGCCACGGTGGTCTCGGCGGCCAACGGCTGTGCCTACTGCGTGCATCACCACGCCGAGGCGCTCCACTTCTACTGGAAAGACCGCGACCGGGTGCAGCGGGTCGCCGCCGACTTCCGCGCCGACCCCGACCTGACGCCCGCCCAGCGGGCCATGCTCGCCTACGCCGAGAAGCTCACCCGCACCCCGCACGCCATGACCGAGGCCGACGTGGCGGCCCTGCGCGAGGCCGGCTTCTCCGACCGCGACATCCTCGACATCAACCTGATCGTCAGCTACTTCAACTTCGTCAACCGCATCGCGGCGGGTCTCGGCGTCGACTTCTCGCCCGAGGAGGTCAGCGGGTACAAGTACTGACCTTCGCCCGGTATTGCTGGCGATGCCCGGCGTAGCCGCGGGTTTGAGCCCGGGTGTGGGTGGTCCGGTCGCACCCGTAAAGGGTGCGGCTACAGGGTATGGATGGCGGGGTAGTCGCGGGCTTGAGCCCGGTCGCACCCGTAAAGGGGGCGGCTACAGGGTAGGGGTGCAGGGTAGCCGCGGGCTTGAGCCCGGGCGCGTCGGTGGGGCCTTCGTGGAAGGAGGTGCGCACCCCGAAACGCCGGAGGCCCGGGCGCGCCTGACGCGCCGGGCCTCCCGGGGTCCATGGCGACGATGCGGTCAGGCCGCCGACGCCTCGGCGGCGGCCTGGCGCTCGTCCAGGCTGAGCGGGCCGGCGCCGAAGTGGGTGATGAGCAGGGCGCCGCCGGCCAGCGCCAGGTCTTTCAGGAAGTGAGCCATCTCGTTCTGCTGCATCATCGCATCCTCCACGCCCCAGAAGCCGTGCATGAGGAAGGCGGTAGGAATCAGGAAGACGACCAGCAGCCAGGCGCCCAGACGGGCCCGGTAGCCGAGCATCACGCTCAGGCCGCCGGCCAGAATCAGGAGGCCGCTCAGGATCACGGCCGCGGTAGGCGCCGGCACCCCGTTCGCCGCGGCATACTGGCTCATCGCCTCGACGTTGGTCAGGTGATTGATCCCGGACATGATGAAGACCAGGGAGAACAGGATGCGGCCGATCAGAACAGCGTAAGGCATGGTACCCTCCGACAGGCTGGTGAAGAAATACAGCGGTGGGATCTCTTTCTTCACGGCACCTCGGCAGATGCCTCCCCAGCACGTACGGCCAACAATAAATGCTTGTAGCTGCAAAAATTCAACGGTATGGGTAAAAAATTGTCGCAACGAACAACGGCGTAACGCCTGGCGGGTCGTGGGCTCTAAAGGGCGATGAAGGCGGTCTTGATGAACGATAAGCCCGGGGGAGTGCGAGCCGATGGAGCCCTTGTTTCGTGCATGGATGGTAGGGATGTGTGTAGGGCTGCTGCTGGCGAGCAGCGTCCAGAGCGCGCAGGCCCAGCGCACCGGGCGTGTCGGCCTGGAAGGCTGGCGCACCGACTGGGAGCGGACGACCATCGACCTGGACGAACTGGAAGTCAACATTCCACGGGATGCCATCCCTTCGATCGACGCGCCAAAGTTTGTCGCGGTCGACGAGGCGCGGCGGTGGGTCGGGGAGAAGGAGCCGGTGGTGGTGCTCGTCCACGCAGGCGTTGCACGGGCCTATCCGCTCCAGATCCTGACCTGGCACGAGATCGTCAACGACGATCGGTCGTTCGGTTTTCCGGTGGCCGTCACCTTCTGCCCGCTCTGCTACAGCGCCCTCGCGTTCGACCGCCGCGTCGACGGGCGTGTGCTCACCTTCGGCGTCTCCGGTATGCTGCGCCACTCCGACCTGGTCATGTTCGACCGGGAGACGCACACGCTCTGGCAGCAACTCACCGGCGAGGGGATCGTGGGGACGTATGCCGGCACGACGTTGCGCCGCCTGCCCGCGCAGATCATCTCCTTCGCACAGTTTGCCGAAGCCTACCCGGACGGGCGGGTGCTCTCGCGGGAGACGGGCCACCACCGGCAGTACGGGCGCAACCCGTACGTGGGCTACGACGACATCGACGCGCGGCCCTTCCTCTACCGGGGGCCGTACGACGACCGCCTCCCGCCCATGGAGAAGGTCGTCGCCGTCGACATCGCCGGTGAGCGCCGGGCCTATCCGTATACGATCACCCGGAAGCGGCACGTCATCCACGACGAACTCGGTGGGCGGCCCCTGGTGGTGTTCCACACCGAGCGGGGCGCCACCTCCGCCCTGGCCGAGGCGCGCATCGCCGATGCCCGCGAGGTCGGCTCGACCGGCGTCTTCGACCCGACCGTCGACGGGCAGGTCCTGCGCTTCACGTACCGGGACGGTCGCTTCATCGACGAACAGACCGGCACCGTCTGGGACATCACCGGGCGGGCACGGGAAGGGCCGCTGGCCGGGCGGCGCCTCGAACCCATCCCGCACGGCGACTATTTCGCCTTCGCCTTTCTGGCCTTCCGGCCGGATGCCGGCGTCTACCGGGAGTGAACGACGACCGGACGGTGTCTTCCGTCTATCCAGCAAAAGCCCTGCGCCATGAACGTGCTTCTCCGATTCCGTGTCGTGCTGTGGTTGATGGCCGTGTCGCTGGCTGCCTGTGACGGAGCAGGGGGCGGCGACGGGACCAACACGATCGATCCGGGCGGGGCGCTGCCCCGGGTCGATGCGGAAAACTGCTCGGTCGACGTGAGCGGTTTCATCAGCGGGGGCGTGCCGCCGGACGGCATCCCGGCCCTGGTCAACCCGGAGACCGTCGCGCCCGGGGAGGTGGGCGGCTTTCTGACGGACGACAGCCGCGTCATCGGTTTCTTCGTCGACGATCAGCCCTACGCCGTGCCGCACAACATCCTGTGGTGGCATGAGATCGCCAACTTCGACCTGGGCGATCGGCGGCTGGCCGTCACCTACTGCCCGCTCACCGGCTCGAGCATGGCCTTCGACCGGCGCGTGGCCGGCGGGGCCACCTTCGGCGTCTCGGGCCTGCTCTTCCGGAACAACCTGACGATGTACGACCGCGCCACGAACGCTTCGCTCTGGCCGCAGATGAGCCGGCAGGCCGGGTGCGGGCCGAAGACGGGCACGGCGCTGCCCATGACGCCGGTGATCGAGATGACCTGGGGCCGCTGGCGCACCCTCTTCCCCGACACCCGCGTCGTCTCCTCCAACACCGGTTTCAACCGCAACTACACGCCGACGGGCTATCCCTACGGAAACTACGAAGACCCGGACAACCCTTCGCTGCTCGACGGCCGCCGCCCGGCCGACCGCACACGCCCGCCCAAAGAGCGGGGGCTGGGGATCCCCGACGGGGCCGGCGGCATCGTCTTCCCCTTCGGCCTGCTCGACGACACCGACACGCCGGTACGGGCGGTGCACGAGACCGCCGCCGGCCGGGACATCGTCGTCTTCTGGGATCGCGCCGGGCAGGGGGCCATGGCCTACGAACGCACGCTCGACGGGCAGCGCCTGACCTTTACCGTCGCCAACGACCGGATCGTCGATGCCGAGACGGGCAGCACCTGGCGCATCGACGGGCGGGCCGTCGCGGGGCCGCTCGCCGGACGCCGGCTCACGCCGGTGGCCGAGGCGTACGTGGCGTTCTGGTTCGCCTGGGTGGCCTTCCATCCGGAGATCCGCCTGTGGGACGGCGCATGAAGCAGAGCGTGTTCGTGCGGCGTTTGGGGCGGCCGGGCCTCGTACCGCTGTTGCTGTGGATGCTGGCGGGCGGGCCGGAAGCAGCCCGGGCGCAGTGGGTCGAGGCGCCGGGGTCGGGCTGGGTTCAGGTCGCGGTGTATCATCACGACACGCGCCGCCGCTTCGACGAGCAGGGGCGGACGCGAAGGCTCTTCAACGAAGGGGGGCGCTCCATCGCCACGTCGGTGTTCGTCACGGCCGTGGCCGGCCTCGTGCGCGGTGCCGATGTGTGGGTGCAGGTGCCGTTCCACCGCCTCGCCTTCAACGACGTGGTCGAAGAGCGCACGCGGGCGGGCTTCGGGGACGTGCGCCTCCACGGGCGTATCGGACCGTCCCTCTTCGGCCTACGCAGCCCGGTGCCGGTGGCCGTGCGTGCCGGCGTCAAGCTGGCTACCGGCGACTATACGCGGGACGCCGAGATCATCCCCCTGGCCGAAGGACAGCGCGACGGGGAGGTTCTGCTCGAACTCGGTCATTCCTTCTGGCCGCGGCCGCTGTACCTCTCGGGCTGGGTCGGTTACCGGTGGCGTGAGGAGAATGCGGAGGCCGCTCACGATCCCGGCGACGAGTGGTTCTATTTCGTCACGCTGGGGGGGACGGTGGCCGCCTTCGAGTGGAAGCTGTCGCTCGACGGCCTGTACGGGCGCACGCCGCGGTTCCTGGGGCTCGCGGTGCCTTCTTCTCGCCGCCGGCTCGTCCAGCTGTTGCCGAGCCTCGGCCGGCCCGTCGGGCCGGGCGTGCTCGAACTCGGTGCCCGGATCCCGCTCTCGGGGCGCAACTTGCCGGCCGGTCCGGCCCTCCTGCTGGGCTATTTCTGGACGTGGGGACGATGACAGGGCACGTTGAACCGGGGCGTGGTGGCGTGTATATTACGGGCTCGAGCAAGCCAGGGAAACCTCATCGACAGGTGGCGAGAGGAAGGTGGGCATGGAAGGACGTCGTGTCGGCATGACGCACCGGAGCGGGCCTCCGTCGCGGGCCGACCAGGCCGCCGACGCGGCGGCACGGCTCGTCGACCTGACGTTTCTGGAGGCTCATGCGTTTGGTAACCCCGGCTTCGTTGCCCGTATGATCGACCTGTTTCTGGGCCAGGCGCCGGCCCTGCTGGCGTCCCTGCAAACGCACCTGGAGCCTCCCGACCTGGAGCAGATCCGGTTCGTGGCGCACAAGCTGAAGTCCTCGGCGCGCATGATGGGGAGTGAGGCGCTGACGCAGGTGCTCGAACAGGTGGAGCAGCACGCCCGGCACCAGCGCGTCGAGGAGACGGTGGGCCTGGCGCGGCGCGCGGTGGCGCTGGGCGAGGCGGCCATGGAGGAATTGAAACAGACGCGCCCGTCATACGGTTCGTAAGCACCAGTACCATCCCGATGGGCAGACGGGGGACAGGATGAAGTGTCTGGTGGTGGATGACGAGGCGCTCTCGCGGACGTTCATGGAGCACTTCATCGCGAAGCACGGCGGGCTGGAGCTGGTCGGTTCGTGCGAGAGTGCCCGCGAGGCGGCCGACGTGCTGAAACGGGAGCCGGTGGACCTGCTCTTTCTGGACATCGAGATGCCGGAGATGAACGGCCTGGAGCTGGTCCGCAGTCTGGAACGGTGTCCTCAGATCATCCTCGTTACGGCCCGGAAGGAGTATGCGCTCGAAGCCTTCGAAGTGGCGGTGACCGACTACCTGCTCAAGCCGGTCCGGTACACGCGCTTCCTGCAGGCCGTCGAACGGGCCGAACGCCAGATTCGTCTGGCCCGCCAGGCCTCGGGGCACGTCTTCATTCGAACCGAGGGGCGGTACGTCAAGCTGGACCTGGCCACGGTGCAATGGATCGAGGCCGAAGGAGACTACGTCCTGATGCACACCGACACCGGGCGCCACCTGGTCCATTCCACCATGAAAGCGATGGCCGAGCGCCTGCCGGACGACGCCTTCGTCCGCGTGCATCGCTCCTACATCGTCCGCCTCGACCGGGTCGGCGACGTGGCGGCCACCTCGCTGACGATCGAGGGCAAGGTTATCCCCATCGGCGCCTCCTACAAGGAAGATCTGCACCGGCGCCTTCGTACGCTCTGAGGCGGTACGGCGCTTGCGAGGCGGCAGGGGTCGGACGGCCGGTACGGCTTCTGTCTGCCTGGCGGCCTCACTCGTAGTCGTGCTCGAAGTACTCGATGCCGCGAGCGGGGACGTCGTTTTTCTTCTGGCGGATGCGTTCGGCCAGCCGCTCGGCGAAGACCTCGGCGGGATCGTAGCCGTAGTGCCGCAGCAGGTGGTTCATGGCGATGACCTCACAGAGCACCGTCACGTTCTTGCCCGGCGTGATCGGAAGCTTCACCAGCGGCAGTTCGACCCCCAGGATGTCCCGCGTCTCATCGACCATGCCGAGCCGCGTGTATTCTTCGGTCGGATCCCACTCGTGCAGGTTCACGACCACCTCCACCCGTTTCTGGAAACGGATGGCGCGGATGCCGAACATGGCGCGCACGTCGATCAGGCCCAGGCCGCGGATCTCCATGAAGTGCTGCACCAGGTCGGTGCCGGAGCCCATGAGCACCTGTTCGTCCTTCTTCGTCACGATCACCACGTCGTCGGCCACGAGCCGGTGCCCGCGCTCGACCAGGTCGAGCGCCACCTCGCTCTTGCCGATGCCGGCCTTGCCCGTGATCAGCAGGCCGATGCCGTAGACGTCGACGAGGGCGCCGTGGATGGACTGCTGCGGGGCGAACTGATCGAGGAGGAAGTCCCGGAGGACGGTCATGAAGTCGACCGTCGGCAGCGGTGTCTTGTAGACGGGGACGCCGTGCTCGGTGGCCATGGCCACCAGTTCCGGGTCGAGGTCGTTACCTTCGGTGAGGAAGATGCAGGGGATCGGGAACCGGAGCAGGGTGGCGAAGGCCGCCCGGCGGGCCTCCGGGTCGAGGTGGCGCAGGTAGCCGGTCTCGGTGTTGCCCAGGATCTGTACGCGCTGGTGCGTGAACACCTCCACGAAGCCGGCCAGCACCAGCCCCGGCCGGTGTAGCGTGCTCTCGACCACCTTGCGCGTGCTGGCGTCGACGTCGTTGACGTTCTCCACCGGCACCCCGACGGTGTGGCGCAACTGCTGCACCATGAACTCGACGGTGATCGACTCCTTCTGAAAGATTTTCGGCTGGTGCGGCATGGCGGGCTCAGGGTACCTCGACGGTTTCGAGGATCCGGCGGACGAGGTCGTCGCTCGTGACTTCCTCGGCCTCGGCTTCGTAGGTGATGGCGATGCGGTGGCGCAGCACGTCCATGGCGACGGAGCGGACGTCTTCGGGCGTGACGTAGGCGCGGTGCTGCAGGAAGGCGTGGGCCCGGGCGGCCAGGTTGAGGTAGATCGAGGCGCGGGGCGAGGCGCCGTAGGCGATCAGCGGGCGGAGGCCCTCGAGACGGTAGCGTTCGGGCTCCCGCGAGGCCATCACCAGGTCCACGATGTAGTGCTCAACGCGCTCGTCGATGTAGAGTTCGTTGAGTACCTGCCGGGCCGACAGGATCTGCTCGGGGCTGACGACGGGGCGGATGGGCTCCTTCTCGCCCGTACGGGCCATGCGCCGCATGATCTCCAGCTCCTCCTCCCGCGTCGGATACCCGACCTTGATCTTCATCATGAAGCGGTCCACCTGGGCCTCGGGGAGCGGGTACGTGCCTTCCTGCTCGATCGGGTTCTGCGTGGCCAGGACCAGAAAGGGTTGCTCCAGGGTAAAGGTGGTCTCGCCGATGGTGACCTGCCGTTCCTGCATGCTCTCGAGGAGGGCGCTCTGCACTTTGGCCGGTGCCCGGTTGATCTCGTCCGCCAGCACCAGGTTGGCGAAGATGGGGCCTTTTTTGATGAAGAAGCGCCCTTCCTTCTGGTTGTAGACGAGGGTGCCCAGGAGGTCGGCCGGCAGCAGGTCCGGCGTGAACTGGATGCGCTGGAAGCGGGTGCCGATGGCCTGGGCGAGCGAACTGACGGTGAGCGTCTTGGCCAGCCCCGGCACGCCTTCGAGCAGCACGTGCCCGTCGCCCAGCAGGCCGATGAGCAGGCGTTCCACCATGTACCGCTGCCCGACGACGACACGGCCGATCTCGGCCAGCAGGTCGTCGACGAAAGCGCTGGCCCGGGTGATGCGTTCGTTGACGAGCGCCAGGTCGAAGTGGGTCATGGGGAGGAGGGGTTACGGATGGTCGTGACGGCGGTGGTACGGTGCGGAAAAACGTCATACCCCGCCTTCGGTTGCGAGGATCCGCCTCAGAGCAGGAGGGCTTCGGGGCGCGTGCCGAAGCGGGCTGCGAAGGCGTCCTGAAGGGCATCGAGGGCGCCGGGGATCTGAAAGGGTTGCCCGACGATGAGCACGCCGCCCCCGCGCCCGGTCCGATGGGCGCCGTAGAGCCCCTCGAGACTCAGGGCACGCACCTGTTCGACGACGAAGTCGATCTCGGGCGTGGTGTCGTGCCAGTCGTCCCGGAAGGAGGCGTGGGACATGAGCAGCAACGTGCCGAAGAGCTGCCAGTCGGCCCGGCGGATGGCCTGCACCATGCGGGGCACGTACCGGTTCTGCGTGACCAGGTGCCGCACCAGCGGACGGTAGCGGCGGGGCAGCAGGCCGAGCGCCCGTTCCAGGTCGCGGTGTTCGAGGTCCCGGAACGAGGTCAGCTCGGGGAAGCCCCGGCGCCGGAGCAGGTCCAGGGCCGCCCCGGCCCGTTCGATGCGCTGGCGTTCGGCCCGGAGGTCGACGGCAGGCGCCGGGACGGCGAGCAGCCCCCAGCCCGGCTTCTGCACGCCCGGCACCTCGACGGGCAGGTGCTCCAGCCTTCGGGTGTCGCACAGCAGGAACGAAGCCTCCGGGGCGGTGTCGCTGCCCAGCAGGTAGGCGGGGCTGGTGTCCCGCCCGGTCGCCGCACGAAGCGCTTCACGGACGTGCCGCACCAGCGCCGCCTCGTCCTCGGGCCGGGCCAGCAGGGCCTGCAGCGCACGGGCGGCCGCCATGCCCAGGGCGCCCAGCCGGGCTTCCGGGCAGAACAGCGGCACCGACCCTGCGACGGCGGCGTCAACCCCCTGTCCGGGCGGTAACCACGGACGGACGAGGTGGGCCAGCAGGCGCACCTCGACGGGCAGGTCCGCTTCCGGCATGTCCGCCGTCCAGGTCCAGGCGCCCGCGCCTTCCAGCACCACCCGCACCGGACCGTCTGCCGGACGGACCGCCACGGCCTGGCCGTGCATCAGCGGGCGCATCAGGGCAAAGCCGTCGAAGTGGTCCGTATGGTCCCCCAGCACGCTCAGCCGGCCGTGGGCGAAGGCCGCCTCCACCCCCACCGTACGGGGACCGAGGTACTCGTCTAGCAGGTGCTGCGCCCGTTCCGTCACCTGAACCGGTTTCAGGGTTTCGCGCTGCTGAAGGCGGTCCAGGGCGTCCAGGTACGAGCGGACGATGGGCGGCGTCGCAGGCGGTATGGGCGGAAGCAGCGGACGCTTCATAGAGGAGGACGGGATCCCGTACACCCGGGTTGAGGGCAGTACGAAAGGAAGAAGACAGGTCGGGGAGAAGGGAACCGAAAGCGTACAGGCCCGGCGGGACAGATGCAACGAAGGCGGGGCCCCGAACACCCTTTTTCGAGGGATCTACACGATGTGATGGGTGTCGAATGTTCCCGCGTGGAAAGGGTTTTGCACCGGGCTGGTTCGGGAAAGCCCGCCGGCGTTGGATCCGGGTTGCAGACGGCGGCTTTTCGGCGTACGTTGGGGAGGCACGTGTAAGCGACCTCGCGACGACCATGAAGCATCTCTCGTTCCTTCTCCTGCCTGCCCTGCTGGTGGCCGGGCTCCTTCCGGCATCCGGGTGCCGGGCGCAGATCCCGAACGCCGGGGTTCAGATTGCCGGCGCCGTCAGCCCGCTGCCCGAGGACCTGCGTGACGGCGCCACGGTGATGGGGTACGACGCCGACGGCAACCTGGTCACGATCCGCGAAGGCACCAACGGCCTGATCTGCCTGGCGGACGACCCGGACCGCGAGGGCTTCCACGCGGCCTGCTACCATGCCTCGCTGGAGCCCTACATGGCCCGGGGCCGTGCGCTGCGGGCGCAGGGCATCACGGGCGCCGAGTCGTTCGAGATCCGCCACCGGGAGGCAGAGGAAGGGAAGCTCAAAATGCCCGAAGCGCCGGCCACCGTGTACAACCTCTCGGGCGAAGCCTTCGACCCGGCCACGGGCACGGTGACGGCGCCGCGACGCCTCTATGCCGTCTACATCCCGTACGCCACGCCGGAGACGACGGGCCTGCCGGATCGCCCGCCCGGCCCCGGGGCGCCGTGGATCATGCGGCCCGGCACCCCCTCGGCCCACATCATGATCAGCCCGCCGTCGAACTGACCGGCGGCTTCTCGGCCACCAGCAGGCCGTAGCGGAAGGCGCCCAGCGCATAGGCCAGGCGCAGGCGCAGGATGGTGCGGAGGAAGCCGCGGTCCGTCTGCCGGCCGTCGAGGAGGAAGCGAGCATAGCGGGGGCGGGTGAGCAGCCTCCACGCCAGCCGCCGCAGCACGACGGACCAGGTGCGGGCGACGCGGCGGCTCAGGTCTTCGTGCCGCACGTTCGGGAAGCCGGCCGCCTCCGCCATCGCCGCGTAGTCCGTCAGCGTGCCCAGCCCCGGCAGACGTCCCTCGCGGCAGATGGGCTCGAGCAGGTGGCGCACGGCCCACGGGCGGGCGCCGTCGGCAGCCAGCCAGGCACACACCGCCAGCCGCCCGCCGGGCCGCAGCACACGGTACGCCTCGCGGAAGAACGCAGCCTTGTCGGGCAGGTGGGCCAGGCTCTCGATGGCCAGCACCACGTCGAAGGCCTCGGCCCGGTGGTCGTTCCGCAGCCAGTCGCCGTGGCGGTACTTGAGGTGTTCGTTGCGAGCGTCGCGGGCCACCGCCTGGATGAACTGCACCTTCGAGACCGTCCAGCCGGTGACGTGCGCGTCGTAGTGCTGGGCCAGGTAGCGGGCCGTGGCGCCATAGCCGCACCCGACGTCGCAGACGACCGCGCCCGGCTGCAGGCCGACGGCCCCGGCCACGTGGTCGACCAGGTGCTCCACCGCCCGCGCGGGCCCCTCGAGGCGGCGCTGCCACAGGCCGTGGTGCAGGTGCTCGCCCCACACCTCCCGGTAGAAGGCGTCGAGCGTGTCGTAGTGCCGGGCCACCTCCGCCGGGGTGACGGGCTGCTTCGGGTGGATCATGGGGCTTGACCCGGCACCATGGTGCCGGCCTTATCTTGAACCAGAACGTGGGGCGCCGTGCCCCGGCCTGGCAGAAGAGACAGCATGAGCGACGACATCATGACCATTGGCACGCTGGCAAAACGCGCCGGGGTGAAGCGCTCTACGGTGCGGTACTACGAACGTCGGGGGTTGCTGCCGGCCCCCGCGCGGCGCCGCTCCGGGTACCGCGAATATACCGACGAGCACGTCCACCGACTCCGCTTTATCCGCCGGGCCCAGGCCCTGGGTTTTACCCTGGCTGAGATCCGGGAACTGATGGCGCTGCGGGTCGAGCCGGCAGGGCAGGCCGGCGACGTGCGCCGCCGGGTCGTCCGAAAGCTCGAAGACGTGGAGGCCCGGATCCGGGACCTGGAGGCCCTGCGGGCCGTCCTCCTCGAACTCGTCGGGGCGTGTGCCGGCGCGGGGTCCACGGCTGCCTGCCCCATCCTGGAGGCCCTGGCAGAAGGATCGGAAAAATTAATTCCTCCGGAAACCCCGCACCAGGGTGCCCGGCGTAACCCCTCGTGAATCGTTTTCCAAAACACGGCGAAACACGAAGCCATGACCACGACACGCAAGGTAGAGATCTATTCCGCGGGCTGCCCGGTCTGTGGAGAGACCATCGCGCAGGTGCGGGCGCTGGCCTGCCCCTCGTGCGAGGTAACGGTAGTAGACATGCACGACCCGGCCGTGGCCGAGCGGGCCGCGGCGCTGGGCATTCGCAGCCTGCCGGCGGTGGCCGTCGACGGGCGCCTGGCCGACTGCTGTGCCGGGCGCGGCGTCGACCTCGACGTCCTCCGGCGCCTCGGTGTGGGCGTGCCCCGCTGACGGAGGCGCTCTCGTTGTGCCTGCGTCGCACCGTATGGTCGGGGCAGTTCGACCGCCCGGTGGACCTGGCCCTGGATGCCGGGGGCAACCTGTACGTGGTCGATTTCGGCAACGACCGCATCCCGGTATGGGCGCCGGTGGGGGCGCAGCAACCCCTTGAAGCGGACAGCCCGCGGAAGCAGGTGCGTTAGCCGTCGACGAGGTGTTTCTTCCGCTCCTCGTACTCCTCGGTGGTCAGTTCCCCCGTGCATACCGTTTCTTGAGGATGTCGAGCGGTGATTCGTCGCGGGGTGGGGCTTCGTGGGTGGCGCGGCGCAGGAGCACCACGAACACCAGGACCACCAGCAGCCAGAAGATCCACCAGCCCCAGTGCATGCCCCACATCCAGTCGTGTCCGTCAAACATGGTTGGTTACGTTACGGGGCAGGGAAGGGATCAGGGCCGCCCCGAGGACCAGCGGAGGCTGATGAACCACCGCGCGTAGTCGATCGGTCGCAGGCTGGGGTGGCCGGGCCCACCGTCGTCATAGAGGGACATACGGTTCACCGGCTGAAGGGGCTGGGGCGGCAGGATGGCTCACAGCCGCTCGACGACCCGCCGGAGCCGCTCCCGCACCTCGCCGGCGATCTCGGCCAGGCGCGGGTTGTCGATGGCCTGCATCGAGGCGACGGGGTCCACGGCGGCCACCTCGGTCCGGCCGTCTTCGGCCTGGCGCACGATCACGTTGCAGGGCAGCATCGTGCCGATCTTGTCCTCGGCCTGCAGGGCCTGGTAGGCGAAGTGCGGGTTGCACGCCCCCAGGATCCGGTAGGGCGGCATCTCCACGTCGAGCTTCTTCTTCATCACGGCCTGCACGTCGATCTCGGTCAGGATGCCGAATCCTTCTTTCTGCAGTTCTTCGGTGACGCGTGCGATGGCATCCTCCACCGGGGTATCGAGCGTACGGGCGAAATAGTAGGTGCTCATGAGGGGTTTCTGGCTGGTTGGATGGTTGCTGTTCCGTCGGGTAAGTGTACGACGGGCAGGGCGGGAGGCTCCGGGCGTCAGGGGTGGTGGTCGGCGTCCGGCGTGGGGTGGAGGTTCTGCACGGTGAGGTGGTCGAGGAGGACGGTGCCGGTGCCGTCGAGGCGGAGGCCGGCGGGGCCGGGGGACGGCGCCGGGCCGTGCCCGTGCACGACGAGCCGCCCGTTCGCATAGGCGCGGAAGTGGGTGCCGTCGGCCACCACGCGGAGGGCCAGCCAGCCCGAGGAGGCCAGCGGGGCCTCGTCCATCACCTCCTCCGCGCCGCCCGCCACGCGTCCCTGCCGGATGCGCCCGTCTTCGAGGGCCACGAAGTGGTGGTTCTGGGCGTCCTGCCAGTGATGGACGAACCGGAACGCGCCGGAGAAGCCGTCGAGATGCACGGCGAGGTCGGCCTGGAGGCTGCCGAGCGGTCGTTCATAGAGAAAGGTGACGGGGCCGGAAGCAGCCTCGAGGGCCAGCACGTCGCCCCGGGGGCCGCCGTCGACGAGGGCGGAGCGGAGGGCCTCCGGCGGGCCCTCGGGCCAGGCGAAGCGGGCCTTCCAGGCGGCGGCCCGGGCGGGCTTCCAGGCCCAGCCGCCGTCTTCGGTGGGCACCGGGCCGGCCGTGGTGTCGGCGGAGAGGACGAGCGGAGCGGCTGGTTCGGCGGCGGCCCGCACACCCACGCCGTGCGCGAACACCAGCTCGGCGCCGTGCTCGCCGGTCTCGTAGAGCAGCACCAGCCCGCCCGCGCCCACCAGGAAGAGCGCCCACGCCACGGCAGGTGTCGCCGTGCGGTCGAAGCGGTGGGCCACGAGCCGCACCACGGCGTAGATGCCGAAGAACCAGACGGTCCACAGCGCCAGGTCGGCGTGCTCGGTCAGGACCGGGTTGGCCGCCGCGGGGGGCAGCACGCTGTCGGCGGCGGCGCGCCCGGTGAAGAAGGCGGCCACGGCCCCGGCCGCACCCAGGACGAACAGCACGGTGGCTGCCCGCCGCCAGAAGGGAGCCGTGCGTAACGCCAGCCCTGCAGCGTCGAGCAACACGGCCGTGCACAGCAGGGCGATGGGGAAGTGGACGAGGAGCGGGTGCACGTTCGGCGCCCATTCGGGGAGCAGGTCCATGTCGGTGCCGGAGCTCAATGCAGAGGGACGATCGCGGTAAAACCTACGATGCCGACCGGCGGCTTACAAGGGACCCGGCGCAGCATGGCCTCCACCCGGGGCGGCCGGCGGTGATCGCCCGGTAGCGGAACCGTTGACGCTGCCGTGCCTCCGGCGAGGGTTCCGGCAGCCCCGGGCGGTCTTGTGCACGACGGGCGCCGCGCGTATTCTTGGAGACGATGCGGCGACCTGGCACGCTCCATCCTCACGCCTTATCCGAATCGAACCCTTGTCCGCTCGGCCCGGGTACAAAACACGGCGCACATGGCAGAAACGCGAAGAAAAAGGGCAGATGCTTCGGGTGAAGCGGTGGCATGACGAGGAGCGGGAGGATGCCCTGCTCCAGACGACCGCAGCCGGGCGCCATGAAACGATCTGACACTCCATCGGCATGCAGGCTTACGACCGGATCGCTGCGTGGTACGTAGCGGCCCGGGATCCCCGGGTTGGTCTGGAGGAGGTCCGCGACCTGATGCGTCGCCTTGCGCCCGGCGCGACGGTGCTCGACCTCGGATGCGGCGATGGCATCCCCATCTCGCGGGAACTCGTTCGGGCCGGGTTCGACGTCGTGGCGCTGGATGCTTCGCCGGAGATGGTGGCCCGCTATCGTGTCAACCTGCCCAATGTCCCCGTCCGGTGTGTGCGGGTGCAGGAGGCGAGCTTTGCGCCGGAGTCCCTCGATGCCGTCGTGGCGTGGGGCGTGCTGTTTCACCTGCCGGCCGACGAACAGGTAACCGCCGTCGGGAAGGTGGCGACCTGGCTGCGTGCCGGCGGGTGGTTCCTGTTCACGGCGGGAAATGAGGAAGGAGTGCGCGAGGACACGATGAACGGCGTCGTGTTCACCTACACCTCGCTGGGCGTAGCCGGCTATCGGCACGCACTCGGCCGGGCCGGGATGCATCTCGTCGCGCACCACCACGATGCGTGGGATAACGCGGTATACCTGGCCCGAAAGGCCGGCTGAGCACCCGGTCGCGTGGCCTTGAACCCTGCGGGGGTTCCGGCGAGGGGTCCATCAGCCCCGGGTGGTCTTGTGCACGACGGGCGCCGCGCGTATTCTTGGAAACGGTGCGGCGAACGGGCACGCTCCGTTCTCACGCCTTATCCGTATCGGACCCTTATCCGCTTGGCCCGGGTACAACACACGGTTTACAGGGAGAACGCGGGATGGTAGAGCAAGATAAAAGACGTGTGCTCCGGGTGAAGCGGTTGCATGACGAGGAACGAGAGGACGACCTGCTCCAGACGACCGCATCCGAGCGCCTGGCGATGGTCTGGCCGCTGACGGTCGATGCCTGGACCTTTCTCGAGGGCACTCTTGCTCAATCCCGACTACAGAGACATATTGTCCGCCTTCAGCGACGAGAAGGTTGAGTTCCTGCTCGTGGGGGCGTATGCGCTGGCCGTGCACGGACGTCCCCGGGCCACGGGAGATATCGACCTGTGGATTCGCCGCTCCGAAGAAAACGCACGCAAAGTCCTCCGGGCGCTGACGACGTTTGGTGCGCCCGTATCGGGCCTGTCTGAGGCAGATCTCACGACGCCGGACATGGTGTTTCAAATCGGCGTTGCGCCCCGGCGGATCGATATTCTGACATCGATCAGTGGCGTCGAATTCGACGAGGCATGGGAGGCGCGTGAAGAGGTCGCGATCGAGGGGCTTCGTATTCCCGTGATCAGCCGGCAGCACCGATTCAGAACAAGCGATCGGTAGGGCGTCTGAAGGATGCGGCGGATGCGGACTGGCTGCAAAGGGAACAGGGATGAGCCCCCTTCCGACCGGTCCCCCGGTCGCGTGGCCTGCGGAACGTCTCCCCTTGATCCCGCCTTCTTCCCGTACCGGCCTCAGGTCGCGTCTTCGCCCGGGGCGGGGGCGGGCTGCCGGCGCAGGGCGTGGCCCTTCCAGAGGTAATAGATCACGGGCAGCACCACCAGGGTCAGCACGGTGGAGGTGACCATGCCACCGATCATGGGGGCGGCGATGCGGCGCATCACCTCCGAGCCCGTGCCGTGCCCCCACATGATGGGCAGCAGGCCGGCCATGATGGCGGTGACGGTCATCATCTTGGGCCGCACGCGCTCCACCGCCCCCTCGACGACGGCCTCGTAGAGGTCGCCCAGCGAGCGCATCTGCCCGGCGCGCCGGCGCCGCTCGTAGGCGTGGTCCAGGTAGATGAGCATGATCACGCCCGTCTCGGCGGCCACGCCGGCCAGGGCGATGAAGCCTACCCCCACGGCCACGCTCAGGTGGTAGCCCAGCAGGTAGAGCAGCCAGATGCCACCCACCACCGAGAAGGGGAGCGTGAGCATCACGATCAGGCTCTCGGTGACGTTCCGGAAGTTGAGGTAGAGCAGCACGAAGATGATGAACAGGGTGATGGGGATCACCAGCTGCAGGCGTCGCTGGGCCCGCTGCATGTATTCGAACTGCCCGCTCCATACGATGCTGTAGCCCTCGGGCAGGTCCACCTGTTCGTCGACCACGGCGCGGGCCTGCTTCACGTAGGTGCCCACGTCGATGTCGCGGATGTCGACGGTGATCCAGGAGGAGCGGCGGGCGTTCTCGCTCTTGATGACCGGAGGCCCCTGTCGCAGCTCGAAGTCGGCCACGTAGCTGAGGGGGATCTGGGCGCCCGAGGGGGTGGGGATGAGCACCCGCTGGAGGGCGGGCAGGTTGTCCCGCAGCTCGCGGCTGTAGCGCACGTTGACGGGGTAGCGCTCGAGGCCCTCGACGGTCTGGGTGACGTTCATCCCCCCGATGGCGGACATGATAACGTCCTGCACGTCGCCCACGGTGAGGCCGTAGCGGGCCGCCTCCTCCCGCTTGATGTGGTAGTCCAGGTAATGGCCGCCGACGGTCTTGTCCGGGTAGGCGCTGGCGGTGCCGGGCACCTGGCGCAGCACGGTGGCGATGCGCTGGCTCACGTCGGCCAGCACGGCCAGGTCCGGCCCCATCACCTTGATGCCCACCGGCGTCTTGATGCCCGTCGAGAGCATGTCGATGCGGGTCTTGATGGGCATGGTCCAGGCGTTGGTCAGCCCGGGGATGCGGATGGCGGCATCCATCTCCTGCACGAGCCGCTCCGGGGTCATGCCGGGCCGCCACTGGTCCTCGGGCTTGAGGCGGATCGTCGTCTCCATCATGGAGAGGGGGGCAGGGTCGGTGGCGGACTCGGCCCGCCCCACCTTGCCGAAGACGGACGCGACCTCGGGAAACTGCTTGATGATCTTGTCGGTCTGCTGGAGCAGCTCGCGGGCCTTGGTGATGGAGATGCCGGGGTCGGTGGTGGGCATGTAGAGCAGGTCGCCCTCGTTGAGCGGGGGCATGAACTCGGAGCCCAGCCGCTGCAGCGGGTAGACCGTGGCCACGAGCACCACCAGGGCCACGCCCAGGGTGGTCCAGCGGAAGCGCAGCACGCCGTGGATGACGGGCCGGTAGAGGGCAATCAGGGCGCGGTTGATGGGGTTCCTGGCCTCGGGCAGGATCTTGCCCCGGATGAAGAAGCCCATCAGCACCGGCACGATGGTGATCGAGAGCAGGGCCGCCGCCGCCATGGCGTACGTCTTGGTGAAGGCCAGCGGCTTGAACAGCCGCCCCTCCTGGGCCTGCAGCGTGAAGACGGGCAGGAACGAGAGGGTGATGATGAGCAGCGAGTAGAACAGCGCCGGCCCCACCTCCTTCGAGGCGTCGATGACGATCTGCCAGTGGTCCTTCTTGCCGCCGTCGTGTTCGAGGTGCTTGTGCATGTTCTCGATCATCACGATGGCGGCGTCGACCATGGCGCCGATGGCGATGGCGATGCCGCTGAGCGACATGATGTTGGCGTTGAGGCCCTGCCACTGCATCACCAGGAACGCCAGCAGGATGCCCATCGGGAGGGTGAAGATGGCGACGAAGGCGCTGCGGATGTGCAGCAGGAAGAGGATGGTCACCAGGGCCACGATCAGGCTCTCCTCCAGCAGCTTGTGCTTGAGGTTGTCGATGGCCCGCTCGATGAGGCCGGACCGGTCGTAGGCCGTGCGGATCGTGACGCCCTCGGGGAGCCCTTTCTTGAGCTGTTCGAGCTTGTCTTTGACGGCGTTGATGGTCTTGAGGGCGTTATCCCCGTAGCGCATCACGATGATGCCGCCGGCCACCTCGCCCGCGCCGTTCCACTCGGCCAGCCCGCGCCGCAGTTCCGGCCCCAGGTGCACGTTCGCCACGTTGCGCACCAGGATCGGGGTGCCGTTCTCGTCCACCCCCACGGGCACGTTCTCGATGTCTTCGAGGGAGCGGAAGTAGCCCAGCCCGCGCACCATGAACTCCGTCTCGCCCATCTCGATGAGCCGGCCGCCCACGTCGTTGTTCGAGCGCTGGAGGGCCATCCGCACCTTCGAGAGCGGCACCTTGTAGGCCAGCAGCTTGTTGGGGTCCACCTCCACCTGGTATTGCTTCACGAAGCCGCCGATGGAGGCCACCTCGGCCACGCCGGGCACGCTCATCAGCTCGTAGCGCAGGTACCAGTCCTGGATGGAGCGGAGCTGCTGCAGGTCGTACTGGTCGCCGCCGTCGAGCACGTACTCGTAGACCCAGCCGACGCCGGTGGCGTCCGGGCCGAGCGTGGGGGTGACCCCCTGCGGGAGCCGCCCCGAGACGTAGTTCAGGTACTCGAGGACGCGGCTCCGCGCCCAGTACATGTCGGTGCCGTCTTCGAAGATGACGTACACGAACGAGAGGCCGAAGAAGGAGTAGCCGCGCACGGTCTTGGCAAAGGGCACGGCCAGCATGGCCGTCGTCAGCGGGTAGGTGATCTGGTCCTCCACCACCTGCGGGGCCTGCCCGGGGTATTCGGTGAAGATGATCACCTGCACGTCGGAGAGGTCGGGGATGGCGTCGACCGGCGTGTTGAGCAGGGCGTAGACGCCGCCCAGCCCGGCGATCAGGGTGAAGACGACCACCAGCAGCCGGTTGCGGACGGAGGCTTCGATGATTTTATCCAGCATGGCGAGAAGACGAAAGGGCGGGGCCGCAGGGCCCGGTTACGAAGGCGGGAAGCGGGGGGTCAGCGGATATCGGGCCGGGGCGCGTGATGCCCCGGCCCATGGTTCATCGTGGTATCGGGCCTGGCGTGGTCCATCGCGTCATGGTTCATCGTAGTATCAGGCCGGGCATGGTCCATCTGGCCGTGATCCATCTGGCTGTGATCCGTCGTGCCGTGGTCCATCGTGCCGTGGTCCGTGGCGTCGTGGTCCGTGGCGTCGTGGTCCATGGTGCCGTGGTCCATCGTGCCGTGGTCCGTGGCGTCGTGGTCCATGGTGCCGTGATCCATGGTGCCATGGTCCATGGTGTCGTGGTCCATGGTGTCGTGGTCCATCGTGTCGCCGGGGGCGGCGGGCGGCAGGGTGGCCGGGGCCTCGGCCGGCGGCGGGGCCTGGCGCGCGCTCAGCATCTTCTGGATGGCCTCCTGGAGGCGGCTCTCGCTGTCGAGGAGGAACTGGGCGGAGACCACCACGTCCTCGCCCTCGAGCAGACCGGAGAGGATGTGGACGTACCGGTTGCCGGGGCCGCCCTCGGCGCCGAGGCGCACCTCGCGGGGCTCGAAGCGCCCCTCGCCCCGGGCTACGAAGACGAGCGAGCGCTCGCCCGAGCGGATGACGGCCTCGGTGGGCACCACCAGCGCGTTCGGGATCGTCCGCCCCTGCAACGTGACGTTGGCGTACATGCCCGGCTTCAGGTCGAGGTCGGGGTTGGCGAAGATGAGGCGGACGTGCACGTCGCGGGCCTTCTCGCGGAGGTAGGGGTAGATGTAGGAGACGTGGCCGGTGTAGGTCTTGCCGGGCAGGTAGGAGAGCTCCATGGTGACGGGCTGGCCCTCGCGGATCCATGGCACCTCGTTCTCATAGAAGCTGGCGTGCACCCACACCGAGCGCAGGTCGGCGATGCGGAAGAGGTCCTGCCCGGCGCGGACGTACGTGCCTTCGAGGGCGTTCCGGTCGATGACGACGCCGGTGGCGGGGGCGTCGAGCCGGAGCGTGCGCCGCACCTCGCCGGTCTGCTCCAGGTGGGCGATCTCCTGCTCGGGGACGGCCCAGTAGACGAGCCGCTGGCGGGCGGCCTCCAGCAGCTTCTCGGCGTCGGCCACGGCCTCCGGGACGTTGCGTTGCCGGGCCCGCGCCAGGTTTTTCAGCGCCAGCAGGTACTCTTCCTGCGTGGTCACCAGCTCGGGCGAATAGATCTCGAGCAGCGGCGTCCCGGCCTGCACCTCGTCGCCCACGAAGTGGACGTACAGCTTCTCGATCCACCCGGAGATGCGGGCATTGACGGCATAGAGCCGCTCTTCGTCGTACTGCACCTCGCCCACGGTACGGATCATGCGCGAGAAGTCCATCCGCCGGACGGGCGTGGTGCGGACCCCCATCGTCTGTACGACGGCCGGGTCGATGCGGATGGCGCCGCCGCTGCCGAGTTCGGCCTCGTCTTCGTAGACGGGGATGAGGTCCATGCCCATCTTGGACTTGCCGGGTTTGTCGTAGATCTCGGTGGGGTCCATGGGGGCGCGCCAGTAGAGGATCTTGCGCTC
>CAZKFR010000054.1:0-22451 GCA_964552015.1 uncultured Rhodothermaceae bacterium
CGGAAGGGGCGGCCTACCGGGCCATGGTGGCACGCGTGGCTACGGTCTGCAATGGCACACGTGGCTGACGCCTCCGCCGTGGGGAACCAACTTTTTTTCGAGCGCCTGGCCTGAAACCTCCTCGTTTGACGCCTTCATGGATAGGCGAAATCCCTTTCCCGTCTATCCGGCTTCATGATGATGGCGTCTTTTCCCCGTCCCACCGCGCTCCGAACGGCGGTCTGCCCGTGGCCGCTGCTTCTGCTCACCGTTCTGCTGCTGCTCCCCGCCACGGCCCGTGCTCAGGCCGACACCGATCCGCCCATACTCTCAGGCACGCCGACCCTCGACCCGGCCGCCGTCGACGTCGCGGACGGCGAGCAGACGGTCACGCTGTCATTGCCGCTGCAGGATGCTTCCGGCGTGACGTTCGTCGACGTCTTCTTCTTCCAGGAGGGCTTCGGGGAGTTCCGGCAGGAACGGGCGGGCGAAGCCGCGCAGGAAACGGCCGGGCGCTTCGACGGCTGCACGACGACGCTGGCCTCGGGGACGGCAGCCGACGGCGTCTGGGAGGCCGTCTGCACCTTCGGCCCGAACACGATGAACGGCGAATGGACTCCGTCCGTCTATGCCGTGGACGGGGCCGGCAACGGCACCGACCTGCCGACGGGGCTGACGCTCACCGTCACCGGCGGCGACGGCGAGCCGCCCGTACGGACCGGCCCCCTCACGGTCGACCCCGCCGAGCTCGACCTCTCCGCCGGCGAGACGACGCTCACCCTGACGATCCCGCTGCAGGACGCCTCCGGCGTGGCCGGCCTGCAGAGCGCCGCCCTCTGGCTCGCCGTCTCCTTCGACTACATCCCCCTCACCTGTACCCCCCTGACACTCCTCAGCGGCGACGCCTTCGACGGCACCTGGCAGACCGACTGCACCGTCCCGGACGACCTGGAGAACGGCTCCTACGAGATCATCCTGAGCCCGGAGGACAGCCTCGGCAACGTCGGCTATGACGAGACGGGGCAGTTCGTGGACGTCACCGGCAGCGCCGTCGACAACCAGGCGCCCGTGCTCGCCGGCACGCCGACGATCGACCCGCCGGCCGTAGACGTCGCGGGCGGCGACCAGACGGTCGTGCTGACACTGCCGCTGCAGGATGCTTCCGGCATCAGCTTCGTCTCCGTCACCTTCAGCCGGTCCGGCAGCGGATCGTTCGGCACATGCAGCGAGACGCTCGTCTCCGGCGATACGACCGACGGCGTCTGGGAGGCCGTCTGCACCATTGCCGCCACGACGGCCCCGGGCGACTGGTCCGTCTCCGTCTATGCCAGCGACACGGCCGGCAACGCGGCCAGCCTGCCGACGGGGCTGACGCTGACCGTCACCGGCGGCGATAACGACCCGCCCGTGCTCGCCGGGCCCGTCACCGTCTCGCCCACCACGCTCGACCTCTCCGCCGGCGAGACGACGCTCACGCTGACGCTCCCCCTGCAGGATGCCTCCGGCGTGGCCGGCCTGCGGAGCACCTACCTCGCGACGACAGGGTCCTTCCGAAGCCTCTCCTGCGCTCCTATCGTGCTCCTCTCCGGTGACGCTTTCGACGGCACCTGGCAGACCGAGTGCACCGTATCGACCGATCTGCCCGAAGATACCTACGAAGTTGCCGTGAGCCCGGAGGACAGCCTGGGCAACCGGTCCCTGTACTACACCGGCCAGTTCGTCACCCTCACCGGCAGCGACCAGGCGCCGCCTGCCCTCGCCGGCACGCCCACGCTGACGCCCCCGGTGGCCGACCTGTCCGGCGGAAGCGTGGTCGTGACGATGACCGCGCACCTGACCGATGCTACCGGTGTGGACCAGGTCACCATGCGCCTGCGGGACGACGAGGGGAGCACCGTCTACACGCCGGCGGCCACCCTCCTCACGGGGGACGCCACCGACGGCACCTGGCAGGCCACCCTCACGCTGCCGCCGCGCACCGAGGATATGGGCCTGACGCTCTACGTCTGGGCCGAAGACCTCAACGGCTATGACGCCGAATTCGACACCGGGCTGACGCTGACCGTCACCGGCGGCGACGTGGCGGCGCCTGTGCTGGCGGCCCCGCCCGTCCTGGACGAGACGGCCTCGCCCACCGAGCGGATCGTCACGCTCGCGGTGCGCGACACGGGAAGCGGCGTGCAGTCCGTCCGCCCCTGGCTCGAAGACGCGGGCGGCACCACCACCCCGCTCGTCTTTGCCACGCGCGTGGCCGGCACCGCCCACGACGGCACCTGGCAGACCGTGCTCGACGTCGCCCGGCTCGACAACGGCGAGGCCCGCCTCTTCGTGACGCTGACCGACTCGGTCGGTAACAGCCTCTCGAACCACGACACCGGCATCACCACGTACCTCGACGGCCCGCCGGACCTGATCGTGGCGGATCTCCAGCCCGGCGACGACCCGCGCTCCGGCGGCACGCTGGCGGTCACCTGGACGGTCGAAAACACGGGCGCCGGCCCCACGGTCGCGCCGGAATGGATCGACTACGTCTGGCTCTCGACCGACCTCGACCTGCGGCGGGGCGACGACATCCAGCTATCCACCGTGCCCAACCTGTACCCGCTCGACGCCGGCGAGTCGTATGTCCGTTCCGTCGAGGTCGAACTGCCCGAAGACGCCGTCGGCACCTACTACCTGTTCGTCTCGACCGACAACGACGACGCCTTCCTCGGTACGAGCGGCCAGCGGATCTCGCACGACAAGGGCACGGTGGTCGAAGCCCTGGAGGACAACAACTTCGCCTACGTGGCGATCGACATTGCCCTGACACCACCGCCCGACCTGCAGGTGACGAGCCTGACGGTGCCGACGGCCGTCTTCTCTGGCGAGCCCGTCCCGGTGAGCTGGACGGTGACCAACGAGGGCGAGGGCGCCGTCGAACGGGTCTCCTGGACGGATCACCTCTACCTCTCCGAAGATGAGGTGCTGGACGACGACGATCAGTTGCTGCGCTTCGTTACGCCGCCCTTCAACCAGGCCCTCCAGTTGCTGCCCGGCGAGGGCTACGACACCACGGCCACCGTGACCTTCCCGATCGACACCGACGGAACGTACCACGTCCTCGTCGTCACCGACCCGGATGACGTGGTCTTCGAATACACGTTCGACGACAACAACGTCCGCGCTTCGGACCCGATCACGGTCACGCTGGCGCCGCCGCCCGACCTGACGGTGAGCGCCGTCGAGCCCCAGGGCGAGGCCTGGTCCGGCCAGCCGCTGCGGGTCCGCTGGACCGTCGACAACGCGGGAGGCGGCGACGTACGCGCCCCGAGATGGTACGACGAGATCTGGCTCTCGGCCGACGCCACCCTCGACCGGGACACCGCCACCCGGCTCCTTCAGATCGTCCGCTATGCCCCCTTCCGAGCCGGCGAGAGCCATCCCGACAGCCTCTATGTGGCCATGCCCGAGGGGCTGGAGGGAACGCACTACCTGCACGTCGTCACGGACGCGACGGAGCAGGTCTTCGAGTACGACCGGGAGACGAACAACACGACGAGCATACCCCTGACCCTCAGCCTGACGCCCGCGCCCGACCTGACGGTGACGGAGGTGACGGCCCCCGCCGAGGGGCAGGCCGGCGAGGTGGTGCTGGTGAGCTGGACCGTCCTCAACCAGAGCGCGCTGGGCACGGCGCAGGGTACGTGGACGGACCGCGTCTACCTCGGCACCTCGGCCGCCGGCGACACGACCGGCGCCTACCTGCTGGGCAGCACGGCGGTGGCGGGGCCGCTGGCGCCCGGCACCACGTACCGGCGCGAGCTGGGCGTCAGGCTGCCGGTGGACCTCGCCGGCCCCTTCCACCTGATCGTCGTGGCCGACGCGAGCGATGACGTCTACGAGCACGGCGCCGAGGGCAACAACGCCGGCGTCGCCGCCGAGGCGCACCCGCCGATCACCGTTGTCGCCTACCCGCCCGTGGACCTCGCCGTGACGGCCCTCGAGGCCCCGGCGACGGCCCTGGACGGCACAACGATCCCGGTCTCCGTCGCCCTGACCAACCGGGGCCTGGCCTCGCCGCGGGCGACGGCCTGGGTGGATGCGCTCTACCTCTCGGCCGACACCACCTTCGACGCGGATGCCGACGTCCTGTTGGCCGAAGCCGACGCTGCCCCGCCCCTCGACGCCGGCGCCACGTACACCTGGGCGCGCGACGTCGCCGTGCCCGTCGGCACCGAGGGCGACCTGTACCTGCTCGCCGTGGCGGATCGCGACGGCGCGATGGTGCTGGATACCTCCCGGACCAACAACCTCCGGGCCGTCCCGCTGGCCGTCTCGCTGGCGCCCGCGGCCGACCTGACCGTCCCCGCGCTGACCGTGCCGGACGCGGCCCTCGCGGGCACCCGGATCAGCGTGTCGTGGACCGTCCGGAACGACGGCGACACCCTGGCCGCCGGGCCGTGGACGGACGCCGTGTGGCTGTCGAAGAGTGCCCGGCCGAACAACAGCGCCACGCTGGCCGCCACGATCACGCGCGAGGCCGACCTGGAGGCGGACAGCAGCTACACCGTCACGGCCGACGTCACCCTGCCCGGCCACCTGAGCGGAGCCTACTACCTGATCGTCGAGACGAACCGGAGCGAGGACGTCTTCGAGCGGCCGGGCCATGCCGCCAACACGGCGGCCCACCTGATGAGCCTCACCCTCGCGCCTCCGGCCGACCTCGTCGTGGAGCAGCTCACCGTCCCCGCCACCGGCACGGCCGGGATGACGGCGCCTATCTCCTGGACCCTCGCCAACCGGGGCACCCACACCGCCACCGGCAGCGTGCGGCAGGCCGTCTACCTCTCCGCCGACCCCGTCTGGGACCTGGACGACCCGCTGCTGGGCCTCGTCGAGCAGGAGGTGGATCTCCTGCCGGGGACCTCCGCCTCGATGCAGCTGGCCGCTCGCCCCCTGCGCGTCTACGCCGCCGAGGCCGACGGCACCATCACCGAGCCGCTGCCGGGCCTGCCGCCGGGCGACTACTACGTCCTCGTCCGGGCCAACCTGCTCGAAAGCATCCGCGAGACCGATTACGCCAATAACAGCCTCGCCTCCGACGCCACGCTCGCCCTCGGCCTCCCCGATCTGACGCCCGGCACCGACGTATTGCTGGACTCGACCGGCATGGCTTACTACCGCCTGCCCGTGCCGGCGGGCGTCGACGTGGCCGTGTCGCTGGATCAGGCCGGCACCGCCGGCGGGGCGGCCGAGCTGTACGTCCGCCGCGGCACCCTCGCCTCGCGCAGCACCTACGACGCCTATGCCGCCGGCTTCGGCCCCGAGCGCAGCGTGGTGCTCCCGGCCCGGCCGGCGGCGGACACCGTCTACGTACTCGCCTACCTGCCCGAATACACCGGCCCGCAGCACCTACGGGCCGACCTGCTCGGCTTCGACGTGACCCGCGTCACGCCGGCCTACGGCGGCACCGCCGGCGTCGTCACGGTGCTGGTCGAGGGCGCGCAGTTCTCCGAGGCGACGGAGATCCTGCTCCGCTCCCCCGAGGGCGACGAGATGGCTCCCTTCGAGCTGTATCCCGTCCACTCCGCGTTGATGCGCGCCAAGTTCGACCTGCGCGGCTCCGGGCCGGGCTTCTACGACGTCGTGGCCCGCACCGCCGGGCAGGAGGCCGTACTCGCCGGCGGCTTCGACGTGCGCGAGGGCGGCAGCGCCCGGCCCCGCGTCTACCTCAGCTACCCGGAGGCCTTCCGCCCCTTCGAGCCGCTGACCGTCCACGTCACCCTCATCAACGAGGGCGAGATCAACGCGCTCGACTACGTGCTCACCGTCTTCACCCCGCCGGACATCTCCATCGAGCCGCAGCAGCCCGACGCCCTCCTGCCCGAGCTGCCCGGCCGCCCCCCGCTGACGTTCGGCGAGGACGCCGGCCCGTTCTACTTCCAGACGACCGGCGCTAACATCCTGCCCATCCAGGTCTTCGAACTGCCCCCCGGCGACCGCGTCGACCTCGTGCTCGACCTCGTGGGCGACCGCCGGATCGGTGAGACGGTGTTCTTCAATGCGAAGGTGACGCGGCTGACCCGCTCCCGTTTCACCGACACCGGCCGCATGGCGGACATCCGCTCGGCTGCCGGCTTCAAGCATCTGGTGAACCTACTCACCCTGGCCATCGAACAGAACGACGTGGCGGCGGCCGGCAAGACCTCCGGAGAGTGCGATACCAAAGCCGACGTCGAAGGACTCGTCGCGGAGTTCCTGGGCGCCGCCGGCCTGACGCCCGGCTCGGCGCTGAAGAACATGGCCACGACGATCGCCGGGCTGATCGCCTCCGAACTGGGCGGTCCCCTGGGCATCGCGGCCGCGCTCCTGGCCGAGATCTACAGCGCGTACAACTACGTCACCGGCCTCGAAAGCGCCTACGGTAAGCTCTGGGAGGAGATCGACAAGGAAATGAAGCGGGCGCAGAAGTGCCAGGAAGAAGAGGAAGAAGAAACCCCGCCGCCACCCCCGCCGAGCGGCGATCCCCCGGGCTGGTCGTGCGGAGCGAGCGGCTGCAGTCGCACCCCGCCGAACGACGAGGACGACGACGATGGCGCGTCGACCCCGACGGGTTCCAGGGACCCCAACGACCTCCTCGGCCCGGCCGGCTACGGCGCCGAGCGCTGGGTGGGCCTCGGAGCGCCGCTGCCCTACACCATCCGCTTCGAGAACGACTCGACGTTCGCCAACGGCCCGGCCCAGCGGGTCACCATCGAGCAGGCCCTCGACCCCGACTTCGACGCCGGCTCGTTTCGCCTGAGCGGCTTCGGCTTCGCCGGGCACACCTTCACCGTGCCGCCCGGCCGCGCCTTCTACAGCACCCGCGTCGACGTGCGGGACACGCTGGGGGTGTTCGTGGACGTGATGGCCGGGCTGGACGTGGTCCGCAACCGCCTCACCTGGACCTTCCAGGCCATCGACCCGGCCACGGGCCAGCCGCCGCGGGATCCGCGCGTGGGGATGCTGC
This sequence comes from uncultured Rhodothermaceae bacterium, assembly GCA_964552015.1. Lineage (GTDB taxonomy): Bacteria > Bacteroidota > Rhodothermia > Rhodothermales > ISCAR-4553 > Rhodocaloribacter. The sequence continues at coordinate 6,971 of CAZKFR010000054.1, forward strand.
CCGTCAACGATACCGCCGGGGTGGGGCAGGGCTACGTCACCTACACCATCGAGCCCGACCCGGCCTCGCCCACCGGCGCCCGCCTCGACGCCGTCGCCGACATCGTCTTCGACCAGAACGAGGTCATCCGCACCCCGCCGGTCTTCAACACCCTCGACGCCGCGCCGCCCGCGAGCCGCATCGTCGAGGCCCCGGCCGGCCTGAGCGACGTCTCGGCGACGGTGCGCTGGACCGGCGACGACGGCGAGGGCGCCGGCATCGCCACCTACACCCTCTACGTCGCCGCCAACGGCGGGCCGTTCGAGCCGGTGCAGACCGACCTGACGGGCACCGAGACGGCCTTCACCGGCCAGACCGGCACGACGTACGAGTTCTTCGTCCTCGCCACCGACCACGCCGGCAACCGCGAGGCGCTCAAGGCCGCCCGCGAGACGTATGCGCTGGTCGGGGCCACGACGACCGTCCGCCCCGGCGATACGAACACGGACGGCGCCGTGGACGAGCAGGACCTGCTGCCCATCGGCGCGCACTTCGGCACCTACGGGCCGTCCCGGCTCGGCACCGCCGCCGACTGGGCCGCGCAGGAGGTGCTGGTCTGGACGCCCGAGGCCGCCGCGGCCGCCGATGCCAACGGCGACGGGGTGGTGGACGAGGGCGACGTGCTGGTCGTGGGCACCCACTTCGGCAACACCGACGCCGCCGGCAAAGGCGCGGCGGAGGGCATGGACCGGCTCCAGATCCCGCCGCTGCCCGTGGGGAAAACGTTCCCGATCCACCTGTCCGCCGGGACGGACGATGCGGCCGTCGCGGTGCTGGGGGCGTCGCTGCGGCTGCGGCTGCCGCCGGAGCTGGCCTATGCCGGCGCCGACCCGGGCGCCGCGCTCGTGGCCGACGGCGCCGATGCGCTGCGGCTGGTGCGGGCCGCCGACGGCCGCGTGGCGGCGGCCTTCACGCGCCGGGCCGTGCAGGGCGGGAGCGCCCCCCTCGCCGGCGAGCCCGTCGTGACCGTGCAGGTCGAGGTGGTGGCCCCGATGGCGTCGTTCGTCGACGTCGTCCTGGAGCGGGCGGCGGCCCTGACGGCCGCCGGCGGCGCCCTCGACCCGTCGGCGTTGCGGCTGGCGAGCCCCGAGGCCGTCGAGGTCCCCGCGCAGCTACGGCTGGAGCCCAACTACCCCAACCCGTTCAACCCGACGACGACGATCCGCTTCGCCCTGCCCGAAGCCGGTCCGGTGAGCCTGGAGGTCTACGACGTCCTCGGCCGCCGGGTGGCCCGCCTGCTCGACCGCGACCCGCGGGAGGCCGGCTGGCACGCCGTCCGGTTCGATGCCACCGGCCTCGCCAGCGGCATCTACTTCTACCGCGTCGAGATGGGCCGGCAGCGCCAGGTCCGCAAGATGCTCCTCGTCAAATAAGTCCCCGAACACAATGACGCGATTCCCACGCTCCGGCCACACCCCGATGCGGCGACGGTGGCTCCCGGCCCTGATGGCCCTGATGATGACCGTCGCGTCCGCGCAGGCGCAGGAACCCCAGCTCCGCGCCTGGCTCGACCGCCCCGCCGCCCGGCCGGGCGACACGCTGCAGGTGCACCTGCACCTCGGCCTCGACGGCATCCCCGCCGCCGACCTGCTCGGCCTCAGCGTCAAGCTCGGCTACGACGCCGAACGCCTCACCTTTCTCGACCACGCCCCCGGTACGCTCTTCGCCGGAGCCCTCGATGCGGGGCTGGGCGATCAGGTCGGCCCCGTCGACCAGGAGGACGGCACCGGCGCCTCGGTGGCCTACGGGGTGACGCTGTTCGACGGCGAGACGACCGCCATCGCGGCGGCCCGCGGGGCCGTCGTGCAGTTCCGCTTCCGCCTCCGCGACGACGCGGCCGAGGGAACGCTGGCCTTCACGCTGCGCGATGTCCGCCGCAGCACGCCCGCGGTGCCCGACCTCGCGCTGCGCCGCCTCCAGGCCGACACCGGCCAGATCCGCGACGGCCTCCGCGCCCGGCAGGCCCTGATCCCGCCCGACCCGCCGACGCCGTGGACCCTGCCCGAGCTGGAGGACGTCGAGCTGCGCTTCCCCGCCTGGGACCGCGAGCGGCTCGTCCGGCTGGAGCGGGACGACCACCTCGCCCCCGACGGCGGGCTGCCCGACGACCTGGTGGCGGCCGTACCGGGCGGCTGGCGCTTCGTCGTCGACGGCGCGCCGGGCTACACCGCCGAGGTCTGCATCAGCGCGGCCCGCGTCGACCGGCAGGTGCAGGCGGGGCGCCTGGGCGACGTGCGCTGGCTCCACACGACCGAAACCGGCTGGCAGGTGCGCACGACGACGCTGGAGACGCAGGCTGGCGTCCCCGCGTGGATCTGCACGGCGCTCGACCAGGACCATACGCTCCTCGTGGCTGCCCCGGCCACCGCCGTCGCCACCGAGGCGTCGTCATCGCTGCCGGCCCGTCCCATGCTCGCGGCCGGCTACCCCAACCCGTTCCGCGAGCGCACCGACCTGACGTACGACCTGCCCGTCGCGGGACCGGTCCGGCTCGTCGTCTACGACCTGATGGGCCGCGAGGTCGCCACGCTGGTCGATGCCCTTCAGGCGGCCGGCCGCCACACCGTGCGCTGGGATGCCGCCGCCCGGCCGCCCGGCCTCTACCTGGCCCGGCTCCAGACCCCCGCCGGCACCGCCGTCCGCACCCTCGTCCGCGTGCGGTGAGCCCCTGAACCAGACCGCCCCTGCCTCCAATGGAAGCAGGGGCGGTGCTGTACCCGGGGTGAGTATAAAAGGACCTTCGTAGACAGGGCCAATCGGCCTGTTTAGGCCGTTTTTCAGCGATCCAGCACGTCTATGAGTTCGGACGATTCCGGACCTGATCGCCCCTTTGTAGAACTATTGTAGAACGGGGCTGACTGCCCGCGGATAGGTACATCAACCCGGGCCCGTCGGCTTACAGGTTTGTTCGAAGGTGACACCGCTCAACGCTGCAAAAAGGGGTGGAGCGAGATGGTCACGGCGGTGAGCGTTGATACGTTCCGCGCCAGTCCATGTGTAGGGCACCCTGCTTGGCCGAGCATACCCTTTCGCTTGCGCCGATAGCGATGCCGGCAGTACAAGCCTCCAGCGTTCTCGGGTGCATCCTCTGAACCCCTCCTCTACCGAATGAGTCCGAAACGTACCCTTCCAACAGAAAGAACCGACGGAGCCCCGTGCCTGGGAACGATAATGCATTAAATTTCCAATACAGAGAAATAGATTTCTCACCCCTGCCCTTAACAAACTGTGACAAGGCCCGAATCAGGCGCACTAGAAGGCAATAGCCTGGGATCCAGGTTTGGCACACCTTTGGTCGAGACGTACCCTGTCATCCACCACCAAACCCCCTTACGGCTATGCGCACCATCGGCCAGCACATTGCACAGGGCAGCGACCTCGTCAAACTCATCCAGCCCGAGAACTTCGTCGGCTGGATCTATGACATCAGCTATGATACCGCCCGGGTCATGACCAACGACCTCTGGAAAGCGAATGCGCTGGGCGTTCCGCACAACGGCTTCCTCCTCGCTACGGCCTTCAATCCCGAGGCCTATACCGAGGCTGCCGAGGAAGAACGTGAAGTGATCCTCCTGCGCGTGATCGGTCCTGCCCGCCTGCCCAAGGACGATGAGACCGTACGGGCCAAGATCGACTATTTCCAGAAACAGACAGAGGTGCATGGCAGCCGTGACCGTGATTACGACGACGTCACGCGCAACTGGATGCAGTTCCATGGCCTCGAATGTAGCATCCGGGGCACGTTTTCATCCGCGACGGTGAGCTCTGGCTCGGCAGCGACATCGAGTCTTACTTCTCGGCCACGCGCCTCAACGTGTATCGTCCTCGAGGACGCGCCCTGGAGACGATCGTGAACTACGTGGACCCGATCCGCCGGAAGAAAGCCGCCGCGGATGCCGCCGCGCTCGGCATCAAGGGCCCCATCCAGCCGTTCCGCGTCGGCACGGTCCGGTACACCTCGACGGACCGCCAGCACCGGCGTGACGAGGGGGAACACGTACCCTTCTACATCGCCCCCTCCGACCTGCTGGCACGCCGCACGTTCGCAGCGGGGATGACGCGTACGGGGAAGTCCAACCTGGTCAAGCACCTGGTCTCGACGGTCAAGCGCGTTGCGGATGACGGCGGCGTGCCCATCGGACAGCTCATCTATGACCTCAACGGCGAGTACGCCAACGCCAACCAACAGGACAAAGGCTCCATCGCCGACGTCTACCCGAACGACACGGTGCGCTACCGGCTCGTGCCGGCCGCCGGCTTTGAGGAGTTGCGGACCAACTTCTACGAGCAACTCCATGAAGGCTTCGCCATCATCCGACGCGAATTGGAGGAGGCTGGTGTTGGGTCAGTAGGTTACGTTATTGGTTTCCTCAACATGTCGCTCGATGAGCCGGACCCACAGGACCGGAGCGAACACCACCGCTGGGAGCGACGCGTGGCGGCCTATCGCGCTCTGCTCCACCGCGCCGGGTTCAACGCACCCAACAACTATCGCATTGCGTTTGCAGCAAGCCAGGCGGTCCGGCAGGCCGTGGAGAACGAAGCAGGCCGCTCGTTCAACACCGTCCAGCGAGGAAAAGTGGCCTACCTTGACCTGACGCCGGCCGAGGCGGTGGACTGGTTCCTGGCCGCCCGCCGTGCCAACCTGGCGAATCCCCTGCCCGGCGGCTCAGACGGCTGGGTCGACGATACACTGCGCACCCTCCTGGACATGCTGGCGCAGGAGCAGAATGGGACGTTCATCTCCGGCTTCCGGCTGCTCGCCGACGCCCGGAAATATCATTCCCCGGCACGGACCGATAACGTGGCCAACGAGATCTACCGACACCTCGTCGCCGGCAAGATCGTCATCCTGGACCTGTCCGTGGGCGATCCGCGCATCAAGGAGCGCATCAGCAAAGACGTCGCCTCCAGGGTATTTCACACCTCGATGGATACGTTTATCGAAGGCCGGACCCCACCCAACATCATGGTCTACGTGGAGGAGGCGCATAACCTCTTCGGCAGGGACGACGACCTCACCGACACGTGGCCGCGCCTGGCCAAGGAGGGCGCGAAGTTCGGCATCGGGCTCGTCTACGCCACACAGGAGGTGTCCTCGATCCATCCCAACATCCTGGCCAACACCGAGAACTGGTTCGTCACGCACCTCAACAACGAGCGGGAAGTCAGGGAGCTGGCTCGCTTTTACGACTTCGCCGACTTCAGCACGTCGATCATCCGGGCGCAGGACGTGGGCTTTGCCCGTGTCAAGACCCTCTCCAGCCCGTTCGTCGTGCCGGTGCAGATCGATCTCTTCGACCCGGAGGCCGAGAAGCGCCGCCTTGCCGGACAGCACGGGGGCGCTTCCACCACCGAGGACGTGCATGGGGACGGCGCGGCTCCCGCCTCCGACGAGCATCCCGACCCGCCCTTGCCCGATGCCGGCGATCGTCCCAACCTGTTCCACCGTCAATAAGATGCACCATGCCGTACGAAGGTGAATTCGCGGACAAGGCGTCCCATTTCGACATCGTCAAGAACCCCGAGGTCGCGGCTTTCCTGAACGAGCAGTGCGACTTCATCAAGCCGCCCTCGGAAGCGGAGGGAAAAGCCATCGCCGCACGGTTCGTCGTGCCGCCGCCGCTCGACGAGTCCCTGCTGCCGAGGCGCGTCATCGCAACCGATGGCAGCCTCCTGGAGACGAGCTGGGACGAGCAGCTTCCGAGCACCAGGATCGGCTACGTCAAGGTGGGCTCGGTCCTCATCGATATGCAGGACTTCCAGGGGCTGCGTGTGCGGGGCGGGCGTATGGTCGATCCGTTCAAGGTGGCGGCCCTGGAGCGCAACAAGGACGCCCTCACGTTCCCCCTGCCCAGCGCCAACGTCCGCTTCATGGGGAAGGACAACGTCCGCGATGGCTTCCGCGCCGCGGTGGATGCCCACCTCGCCTCGGAAAAAACCTGGCTCGTACCCGACAACCCGAGGACGAGCCTGCGCAGCACGCTCTTCGTGCTGGCTTCGCGGCGACAGGGGCGGTACGCTGGCCAGCCCATGGGAACGGGCGACCCCACGAAGCTGCGTATCCACAAATGCCCCGATTGTGGGCAGGGACCAGTCGAGGTGGCGGATATTCCGGAGCAACAATACTGCCCGCATTGCGGGAGCGAGGTGTATCCCGCCGACTGCCTCCGGCTCTGGGAAGAGGTCTCGGACTATCAATCCAATGAAGCGGTCTTCCGGCGGTTCATGCTCATCGTCGAGCACCTGCTCGTGGCGCATTACATCCGCTTCGCCTACGAACTGGAAGGATCGCTTTCGTCGCTGAGTGAGCTGGCCTTCTTCGTCGACGGCCCGCTGGCCATCCACGGCACGGCGGCCTGGCTCCACGGCAGCCTCATGGCGTACCTTCACGCCATCAACACCCGGCTGGAGGAGCGCGGGTACGGGCGCCTGCTGGTGATCGGCCTCCAGAAGTCCGGGGCCGTGGTGGACCACGTGCGGCTGATCGACCGGTTCATCCCGAACAACCGGCTCTTTGCCATCGACGACGATTACCGGTACACCTACATCCGCGCCGGCAAAGACCCCTCGGGCAACACCTTCGGCTACGAGACCTACTACGGGCAGGACTTCATCTACAAGACCCCGTCGGGGCGAGTCTTTGTCTTTGCCCTGCCGTATCCTTTCGCCTCGAAGCATCCCGAGGGTGTCGATTTCAAGACGGCCAAGGCCGATATCAGCCGGTATCCCGAGTTGAGCCGGGCGCTGACGCTCATCCACCACTTCGAGTCCGATCTGTATGAGAATGCCGTGATCCCGGTGGCGCTGGCGCACCGCTACACGGCCATCAGCCTGGAACCTGGTGGACGGGTGCTGAATCTGCTAACCAACAGGGCGCTGGAGCAAAAGGTGTGACAAGGGATGGTCGATGCCCCGGGAAACGCCTTGATCTCGATCAGGCAGCCGGCCAGGGATTTTAAAATCTATGTCGTATGAAGCTGGAAGATTTGACGCCGGACGCGGCGGTGCGGGGCATTTTGCCGGATCAACTGGTCACCGTCGTCAAGGTCGAGTGGCACGGCACGAACGCGCTGACGCTGGTGTACCGTGATGCAGCGGGCCGGGTGGCCGAGGAGATCCTGTACCGGGACGACGAGGCCCGGCTGGAGGTCGTCGCGGCGGGGCGGCCGTGGAGCTTCGACGGGGACGGCGACCTGTTTCGCCTGGTGGCCGAGGCGCATCGCATCCGCCTGGCGCACCTGTTCGACCCGCTCCTGGCGGTGCACACGTCGCTGGTGGAACCCCTGCCCCACCAGATCACGGCCGTCTACGAGCAGATGCTGCCCCGCCAGCCGCTGCGCTTCCTGCTGGCCGACGACCCCGGTGCGGGCAAGACCATCATGGCCGGCCTGCTCATCAAGGAGCTCATCGCACGGGGCGACCTCAAGCGGTGCCTGGTCGTCTGCCCCGGCAGCCTCGTCGAGCAGTGGCAGGACGAGCTGTACCGCCGCTTCCACCTGCCTTTCGAGATCCTGACCAACGACAAGCTGGAGGCTGCCCGCACGGGCAACTGGTTCCTGGAGAACGACCTGGCCATCGGCCGGCTCGACAAGCTCGCCCGTGATGAAAGCGTCCAGCAGAAACTCCTGGCCCCGGATTGCCGCTACGACCTGATCGTCGTCGACGAGGCGCACAAGATGAGCGCCACCTTCTTTGGCGGAGAGGTCAAGTACACCAAACGGTATCGCCTGGGGCAGCTCCTCTCCGGCATCACCCGCCACTTCCTCCTGATGACGGCCACGCCGCACAACGGTAAGGAGGCCGACTTCCAGCTCTTTCTGGCCCTGCTCGACGGCGACCGGTTCGAGGGGCGCTTCCGGCAGGGGGTGCACCAGGTGGATGCCTCCGACCTGATGCGCCGGATGGTCAAGGAAAGCCTGCTCAAGTTCGACGGGCGTCCCCTCTTCCCCGAGCGCATCGCCTACACGGTGCCCTACAAGCTCTCCGACGCCGAGGCCCGCCTGTACCGAGACGTCACCGAATACGTGCGCGAGGAGTGGGGCCGGGCCGAGGCCCTCGGCGACGAGAAGCGCGCCGGCACGGTGGGCTTTGCCCTGACCATCCTGCAACGACGGCTCGCTTCCTCGCCGGAGGCGATCTACCAGTCGCTGCGACGTCGCCGGGAGCGCCTCGAGAAACGGCTGCGCGAGACGAGACTGCTGCACCGGGGCTCGCTGGCCGTGCCCGTGCTCGATGCCGAGGAACTGGAGGACCTCGAGGAGGTGCCGGAGGACGAGTTCGAGGCTACCGAGGAGCGGGTGCTGGACCTGGCCACGGCGGCGGCCACCATCGCCGAACTCGAGGCCGAGATCGCCACGCTGAAGCGGCTCGAGGCACAGGCCGCCGAGGTGCGCCGCAGCGGGCAGGACGCCAAGTGGCAGCAGCTGGCCGACCTGCTCCATTACATCTTAACCGCCCCGACGGTCGCGGCCGAGCCGACGCCGGCCTACGGCACCGGCAACCTGCCGCGCCCGGAGCGCTCGCCCCGGCAGAAGCTGGTCATCTTCACCGAGCACCGGGACACGCTCTCCTACCTCGAGCACAGGATCCGCACCCTGCTCGGGCGGCCCGGCGCGGTCGTCACCATCCACGGCGGCATGGGGCGCGAACAGCGCCGCACCGCCCAGGAGACGTTCCTGCACGACCCGGAGGTGCAGATCCTCCTGGCCACCGATGCCGCCGGCGAGGGGATCAACCTGCAGCGGGCCCACCTGATGGTCAACTACGACCTGCCCTGGAACCCCAACCGCCTCGAACAGCGCTTCGGCCGCATCCACCGCATCGGGCAGACGGAGGTGTGCCACCTCTGGAACCTGGTGGCCGAGGAGACGCGCGAGGGCGACGTCTACCTGCGCCTGCTCGAGAAGATCGAGGAGGCCCGCAAGGCCCTCGGCGGCAAGGTCTTCGACGTGCTGGGCAAGCTCCAGTTCGAGGGCAAGCCCCTGCGGGACCTCCTCATCGAGGCCATCCGCTACGGCGAGAAGCCGGAGGTGCGGGCCCGCCTCGAACAGGTCGTCGAGCGCGGTGTCGACCGGGAGCACCTGCAGGCGCTGCTCGAGGAGAAGGCGCTGGCGCACGACACGATGGACGCCACCCGGGTGGCCCGCGTGCGCGAGGAGATGGAGCGGGCCGAGGCCCGGCGCCTGCAGCCCCACTTCATCGAGACGTTTTTCCTCGAGGCCTTCCGGCGGCTCGGGGGCACCCTCCACGAGCGCGAGCCGCGCCGCTACGAGGTCACCCACGTGCCCGCCGCCGTCCGCAACCGGGACCGCCAGATCGGCACCGGCGAGCCCGTGCTCCGCCGCTACGAGCGCATCACCTTCGAGAAAGACCTCATCGCCGTGCCGGACGCGCCGCTGGCCGCTTTCGTCTGCCCCGGCCACCCCCTCCTCGACGCCGTGCTCGACCTCACGCTGGAGCGCCACCGGGACCTGCTCCGCCGCGGCACCGTCCTGGTCGACGAGCGGGACCACGGCACCGAACCGCGCGTGCTCTTCACCCTCGAGCACGCCATACAGGACGCACACATCCTGGCTTCGGGCGAGCGCCGCACCATCTCTCGGCGTCTGCTCTACGTCGAGTTCGACGCGGCAGGCACACCGCGCGACCTTCACTACGCTCCGTACCTCGACTACCGCCCGCTCCGCGAGGACGAGCCCGCCATCGAGGAGGTTCTCGCGGATCCGGCTTGCGGTTGGATCTCGCGCGAGCTGGAGCGCACCGCACGCGAGCACGCCATCGAGACTGTCGTCCCCGCACACGTGAAAGAGGTGCGCGAGCGGCGGCTGGCCTGGATCGAGAAGACGCGAAAGGCCGTCAAGGATCGCCTCACGAAGGAAATCAGCTACTGGGATCACCGGGCCGAGGAGCTCAAGGCTCGCGAGCAGGCCGGCAAACCCGTGACGCGGCTCAACGCGCAGGAGGCCCGCCGCCGTGCCGACGAACTGGAGGCCCGCTTGCAGAAACGCATGGAAGAGCTCGACCGCGAGGCACAGATCTCCGCCCAGCCGCCGGTGGCCCTGGGCGGGCTCGTGGTGATCCCGGCCGGGCTGCTGGCACAGCTACAGGGCCGCCCCCTCCCCGCCGAGCGGACCCGCATCGCCGACACGCAGGCCGCCGCCGCCCGCGCCCGCGCCGCCGTCATGGAGGTCGAACGCCGCCTCGGCTACGAGCCCGTCGACCGGGAGTTCGAGCGGCTCGGCTATGACATCGAGAGCCGCGACCCGCAGACCGGCCGCCTCCGCTTCATCGAGGTCAAGGGCCGCATCACCGGCGCCGAGACGGTCACCGTCACGAAGAACGAGATCCTCTACAGCCTCAACAAACCCGACGATTTCATCCTCGCCCTCGTCGAGTTCCTCGAAGATGGCAGCCACCGCGTGCGTTATGTGCGCCGCCCCTTCCGGCGCGAGCCGGACTTCGGCGTCACCAGCGTCAACTACGACTTCAGCGAACTGCTCGCACGCTCCGAAGAACCGCGATGATGGAACCTCCCCCTTACTTCGAATCGGTTCGGCGTGAAGCTGAACAGCGATGGAATCAATTAGAAGCCGACCCGGTACTGGCGGGCCCTTGGCGCCTCCTGTTCAACCAGGTGCAAAACCCGCGGCATGTCCTTTCTGAATTGCTCCAGAACGCGGACGATGCCGGGGCTACGGAGGCCCGTGCCGTTATCGAGGATGGAACCTTCCTCTTTGAACACAACGGAAGAGACTTTACCGAAGACGAGTTTCGCTCGCTCTGCCGCTTTGGCTATTCGAACAAGCGCGCACTTCATACGATTGGCTTTCGCGGCATCGGCTTCAAAAGCACGTTCAGCCTCGGCCCCGAGGTCTACCTGTTCACCCCCACGCTTGCCGTACGCTTCGATCAGGGCCGGTTTACCCAGCCTCACTGGAGCCAGCCACACCAGACCCTCGGATGGACCCGCATCGAGGTCACTATCTCGGATGAGCATCGGCTGGGAGCCCTCAAGAAGAATCTGAAAGAGTGGCTTGAACATCCTGTTTCCCTTCTTTTTTTCACCCACATCCGCCATCTGGAGATCGAAGGACAGGAGGTTCGGTGGCAGGAGCATGGGCCGGGCCCCGTGCAGGACAGCGAATGGATACAGCTGGAGGGTGAAAAAAAGCTCTTTTTGCGGATCCGTTCGGAGGAAGCCCCTTTCCCCCCGGAGGCGCTGGCGGAAATCAGAGAAGAGCGGATGATCCAGGAGGAGGATCTGTCCACGTTCCCACCCTGCCGGGTCGAACTCATCCTCGGTGCCGAAGGCCGGCTCTACGTCATCCTCCCGACGAACGTAAAAACCAACCTTCCCTTTGCTGCCAATGCGCCCTTTCTGCAGGATCCGGCGCGGCACGGCATCAAGAGCCCGGACACCTCGCCCACCAACCGCTGGCTCCTGCAGCGCATAGGAAGTCTTGCTGCTAAGGCCATGCTGGCGTGGTTGAAGCGCGTCACCCTTCCGCATGACGAGCGGGCAAAAGCCTATGATCTGCTCCCCAACGTCGACCGCGACGATGCCGACCTTGCCGGGCGCTGTGCAACCATCGTAGAGGAAGCCGTAGAGGCGGCCATCACCGATCAGCCGCTCCTGCTGACGCACACGGGTGCGGTCGTCCGTCACCATCAGGCCATCAGCCTCCCTGACCCTGTGCTGGAAGTTTGGCCTGCCGGTGTAGCCTCCCGTCTCTTTGACGCCGAAGAACGTCCGCCCCTGTCTCAGCATATCCGAAAAAGGCATCGAGACAAGCTTTCCCGCTGGAATCTGGTTGACGTCGTCGACCGGCAAGAGGTCATCTCGGTGCTGGAGGAAGAAGCACCTCCGCGTCCTGAAACCTGGGGCCGGTTACTGGCGCTCTGGCACTACCTGGCCCCGGAGTTCACACGGTCTTCCTGGTACAGAGATTATGCTGCCAGGGATGTCCATATCGTGCCGGTCGAAGGCCGCGACACCCTCATGCGTGCCGGTGATGTCGTTAGGCTGGGGAAGTACCAAGGGCTCGAGAACGAGAACGATCTGGCCTTCCTGACCGACTACATCCTGGACCCCGGCTGGCTGCGCTTCCTGGATCGGTTAGAGCAGCAATCCGAGCCTCCGGGTGATGAGCTCTACCATGCGCGGAAGCTGCTGGAGTACATGGGGCTCCACGAGGACAGTGATCGGAGCACGGTGATCAACACCGTGGCCGAACGCTTCTTCGAGCAGGACGAACCGCGTCTCCAGGACTGTGTAACCCTTGCGCGTCTCGCGGCCCGCTTCGACGTCAAGGTTGAGGAGCACTTCCAGTATGTGACCCGCAGTGGGGAACTACACCCGGCCGATGGGCACCTATACTTTGATCGTGACGGAACCCTCGAGGACTTCATTCCCCCGGAACTGCGAGATGCCTGCCTGTTGCATGACGCCTATCTCGACTTCCACGACGAATCCCTCAGCAAGGAGTGGGAACGCTGGGTAGCCTCGGGCCGCGCCGGGCTGGCGACGACGTTGAAGGTGAAAGACAAGGAAGTGCGCTTTACGACCTCTAGCAAAGAAAAAGTGGAAAAGATAGCACGGCAACGGGGGTGCAATCATGATCTTCACTTTAAGTACAGACTGCGGGAGTTTTTAATCAAGGACAAGGATTTTGACAAGGCTTTCTGGGCCTACTGGGAGCAGCGAGCCGCCGACGAGCCGGACTTCTGGTACCGCCTGGTCCAACATCTCCTCAGGGGGAACAAAAACGAACGTGACAACGCAAAGGGCGCGCTACTCCTTCAGGTGTCCCAGCAGGGGACCGAATATCCACTTTGCCTATTACCCTTAACCAACTGGGCGCTCCGGTTGCAGGGCCTGCCGTGCCTGCCCGACACGTGGGGGCACTACCGGCGTCCCGCCGACCTGATGCGCCGGACCCAAGAAACAAGGCCCCTGGAACGCATCGAGCCGTTCATCCCTGAAGAACTGGACACGGAGGGCAACCGGTGGTTGTTCGACCTGCTGGGCGTGCGCACGACGCCGAGCGGTCCGGACCGCATCCTCGACCGGCTGCGCGCCCTGGCAGAGGCCGAGCGTCCTCCCGAACAGGAGGTCGACCAGTGGTATCGAAGCCTGGATCACCTGGCCCGAATGGGCACAGAAGAGGATGTGGCGAAGATCCGGGGCGCTTTCTCGCAGGAAAAGCTCATTCTTGCGAAGGATGGCAGCTGGACCGTTTCCTCCGGGGTCTTTCTGGCGACGGATGAACTTCGCGTGCCCGGCGTGCGGGTCATCCGCGACAGCGTGAAGGACCTCAGCCTGTGGAGGCGGATAGGCGTGGCCGAGCATCCGACCGAGGATCTCATTCTGGCCTGGCTCCAACAGTTGCCGGCCGGCGACCTGGGGGATGACCTCAACCGCGTGCGCCCTCTCCTGAAGCGCTATCATCGCCGGATCTGGGAATCCTGCGGGCACTGGCTCAACCTGGCCGGCCAATGGGCGCCCACCCATACCCTGACCCATGCGCTATTCCCGAGCGATGTCCTTCCCCGCCTCGATCACCTCTTCCCGAACGTTCGAGGGAAGATAGCCGACCTGAGCGATCTGCTGCCCGAAGATGCGGCAAGCCCTCCGTTTGCGGACCTCCCCTCGCTGTCCACCCGGCTGGAAGAACGCCTGGCCGGATCTCTCCAGATACAGGTGCTTCCACTGCCGGCGTGGCTGAAGGCGCTCGCCGAGGGGCTGCGGCGTCTGCACCTCGACGACGACGTCCACGCCCAGCGCATCCATCGACTGGCCGAACGGCTGGCCCGATCCCGGTGGTGCGAAGTGCCCGAACTCTCCGTTGAGCCCTATCTCGACGGCAAGCCCGCCGGCACCCCACGCACGGCCGAGGTTGCCTGGCTCGACGAGCGCCTGTACGTCGTGCCCATGAACCAGGCGCGACGTGCTCGCTGCCTGCCCGATGAACTGGCGCGCGTTTTTGACCACGAGGGCGTTCGAAAGGCACTCCACTATGCCGTCGACCGGGACGAAGCCACCATCCACGAGTACCTCCGCGAAAACTTCCGCCTGGCCGCTACCTTGCCCCCGCTGCCTCCTCGGAAGGAGGAGACGCCCATCGATCTTCCGGAGCCCGTCAACGTACCGGCTGAACTGGAGAACCCCAAAGAAACTTCAGACGACATTCCACCCCTTCTATCCCACGCACATGCTAGACGCACCCATCGGAGAGCGGATCACGAACTGATGACCCGGTATGCCGAGGCCCTCGGCTTCCAACAGGATGCGGAGGGCGAACACTTCGTCCACATCAATGGATCGCAAATCCGTTTCGCTCAAGGTTCCGTATTCCCCTGGGTACACTTTGGCCCTGATGCCACCATTCTACACCGTTACTTGCCCATTGACCATTGCCTTGAAGACAGACCGCTCGAACTGGAGAAGGAAGCCTGGGACCTCCTCGAAGAAAAGCCGGATCTCTATACGCTGATCCTGAGGACATCTGACGGGAAACCCATTGCCATTAAAGGCACTCACCTTCAGGCACTCAAAAACCAGGGCAGACTTCACCTGTATCCTGCTCGATATCGACTGGTCCTTAACAAATGATGGTTTTAACGCGAGCTTACGGACACTACCGCGTGCGCTACGTGCGCCGCCCCTTCCGGCGCGAGCCGGACTTCGGCGTCACCAGCGTCAACTACGACTTCAGCGAACTGCTCGCACGCTCCGAAGAACCCGCATGACACCCCGAACCGCGCTCCCCGGTGTCCCTACGCCATTTTATACCTGCTGTCCTTGTGAAACGGAAGAGGGAAAAAATGCGAGGGGTGGTTATGTTATGTTTGTACAACGAAAGCTGTTTTGTTATACCGGTCAGGGGCATTTGTATCATAACGTGCCTGCCCCGGCCAGAGGAGCGCCCCAGCACCAGCACCAGCCCCTCCCCTTGCCAGGGGGAGGTGTCGCGAAGCGACGGAGGGGTCAACCCGCCCGCTCTTACCGCAATCCGAACACCATGACCAACCTGACCCGAATAACAACCTCCATCCCCCTCCGGGGACTTTCTCCTGTGCGGCCTGCGGCCAGGGGGAAGGGCCTGGCGTCATGGTGTGCGGCGAACCAGATCCTCCCCTTGGCAAGGGGAGGTGTCGCGGAGCGACGGAGGGGTAGCTCCCGTCGCAGAGGCGATGCGCCGGTTTTGACCCCCATCCCCCTCCGGGGACTTCCCCCTGCCCAGGGGGAAGGGCTGCCGCCGATACGGTGCGGCCCGGCAGGGTCGGGAGCGGTCGGGATAAACGCCGCGACGGAGGGGTAGTCCGATCCACGGGGAGCGTACATCCCTTTCGGCCTTGACAGATTCCCAGACCATGCATCGAAAAAAACTCATCGAAGTCGCCCTGCCGCTCGAGGCCATCAACGCCGCCTCGGCGCGGG
>CAZKFR010000055.1:0-18570 GCA_964552015.1 uncultured Rhodothermaceae bacterium
CCGGCGGCCGCGGTCGAGGCGTCGTAGGTTCCGCACCGATGCCGGTTCATGATAGGCCCGTGGCTATTTACCGTCGCATCTGTACCGGTCACGGTGCACTAACAACCGTTTATGCCTTCCCGGGCGATTATACGATTTCGCTAGGCTATAATTAGAGAAGTCAGACTGGTTGAAACAGCGGGGATTGGTCCTCTCGTTGATTATGTTTGTTGTGACAGGTAATATGCGGGCTGCTCACGAGAGCGGTCTCTTGTAGACTCCCTCGTACTGCGACGCCTCGTCAGCTCCATGCGTGCGATACGGGACAATACGGTGTTCTCCGGCGATTCGGGTCTGAGGGTCCGGAATCGCTTCTGGTCCGTCCGGTTACAGCACCTGGGCAGAGGGGCATTCCCGTAGGGGGTCACGGTCGTAGCCGAAGTGTATCCAGCAAGGCTTCGGTGATGACCATACAGGGTGCCTGGGTGCAGGCATTCCGGTAAACCGATCCTCCAATCACCCATCGGAAGACGCCATGAGACGATCAGATCTCAAGAACACGAGCAAGTACCTCGGCCTGTGGCTGGTGCTCATGTTGCTGGCCCCGGCGCCGGTCCTGGCGCAGCAGGGCAGTCTGCAGGGCCGCGTCACGGACGCTGAGACCAACGACGGCCTTCCCGGCGCCAACGTGCTGCTGGTCGACGTGCAAATGGGGACGGCCACCGACCTCGACGGTAACTATGTCATCCGGGAGGTGCCGCCCGGGACCTACACGGTGCGTTTCAGCTTCGTCGGGTACCGGACCCAGGAGCAGCAGGTTACCATCGGTACGAGCCCGGTGGAACTGAACGTGGCCCTGCAACCCGACTATACCGGGCTGGAAGAGGTGGTCGTGACCGGTATCGCCTCGTCGCGTTCGAAGGCTACCGCCGACGTGTCCGTCGGCCGCATCGATGCCGAACAGTTGCAGGAGCTGAACGCCTACCAGGACGTCTCGCAGCTATTGACTGGCAAGGTGAACGGTGTCAGTGTGCAACCTGCCTCGGGCAACGTGGCCGGCGGTATCCGCTTCGTGATGCGCTCGAGCACCGGCCTCAACGGCAACGGCCAGCCCGTCATCTACGTCGACGGTGTCCGGATCGACAATGCCCAGGTGAACGGGTTCGGCGTCGGAGGGCAGGGCGTCTCGATGCTGGCCAACCTCAACCCGGAAGACATCGCGAGCATCGACATCCTCAAGGGACCGGCCGGAGCCGCTCTCTACGGCACCAGCGGCTCGAACGGGGTGGTCCTCATCACCACCAAACGGGGGCAGCTGGCTGCCGGGGCCGCCGTACCCTTCAGCGTAAACTATAAGGGCGTACTCGGGGTCAATGAACAGGCCGAAGAATACAATCCGTTCAATGCTGCCAACCCGGACATCGCCAACGCATTTTTCCGCGAAGGCCTGATCAGCCAGCACTCGCTGAGCGCCTCGGGCGGCTCGCAGACCGTGCGTTTCTTCAGTTCGTACGACCGACGGCTCGAGAAAGGCCACCTGCGCAACAACAAGCAGGACCGCCAGAGCTTCCGGGCCAACTTCGAAGCCTTCCCTTCGAACAAGGTTACGCTCCGGGCCAACGCGGCCTACACCTTGAACGAGGTCAACCGGCCGCAGAACGACAACAACATCTTCGGCTACCTGGGCAACACGCTGCTCTCGACCACGCCGTTCATCTTTACCGACAGTGCGGCCATCGAAGCCATCGAGGATGTGCAACGCATCACGCGTTTCCTGGGGTCGGTCGAGGCCGAATACCGCCCCATCGACCGGCTCGTGTTGCGCGCCTCCGTGGGCCTCGATGCCACCGACCTCCGCAACGACAACAGTTTCCCCGCCAACTTCCGCTATTCCGGTATCATCAGCGGGGAACGCAACATTTTCAACCGGCGCAACGAGCAGTACACGTACGACTTCAACGCCCGGTACAGCTATGCCATCACGCCTTCCTTCCGTGCCACCACCATCGTGGGGACGCAGGCGTTCAACCAGATCAACCGGAACTCGTTTTTTACCAAGCAGAACTTCTCCACGGAACTGATTACGAACATCGGGGCCGGGGCGGACTTCATCGACGGGGATGAAGGGTTCTTGCATACACGCGAGGCTGGCATCTACGGGCAGCAGGAATTGAATTACCAGGAGAAGCTGTTCGTAACGCTCGGCCTGCGGCGCGACTTTGCCAGCACGGTCGGGGATCGCGCCCCGTCGATCTGGTATCCGAAAGCCAGCCTGGCGCTCCGGGTGGACAACCTGACCGAGTTGCCGCGCCAGATCAGCTTCCTGAAGCTGCGGGCCGCCTACGGCGAAACCGGTCAGCTCCCCGGCCTGCTCGACGGGTCGTTCCTGCGCTGGCAGGCCGAACCCTCGGGCTACGGTGCCGGCGCGGTGACCAGCTTCATCGGCAACCCCGCCATCGAACCCGAGCGCGTGCGTGAGATCGAAGTCGGCATCGAGTCCGAGTTCTTCAACAACGTCGGGCTGGAACTGACCTACTACTTCCAGCAGGCCGAAAACTCGATCATCGACTTCAACAACGCCCCCTCGACCGGCCTGACGGCCAGCGCCGTGCCGTTCAACGTCGGCGAGTCCGAGGGATGGGGCTTCGAAGCCAGCCTGACGGCCGCGCCCGTGCGCACGCGCAACTTCGGCGTGGATTTCGCCGTGCTGTGGAACTACCAGAAGAACGAGGTCAAGGACCTGGGCGGCGCCCAGCCCATCTTCGACGGCTTCGACCTCAACGTCATCAAAGAGGGGCTGCCGCGCGATGCGTTCTACACCTGGTCCTCCCGGGCCACGTTCAACGAGGACGGCAGCTATGCCGGCCCCGAGCTGACGACCACCGACGAGGACGGCGACGGCCAGCCGGACCGTAAGTTCTTCGGGACGCCGTATCCGGAGCACAACGGCTCGTTCTCGCTCAACGTACGCTTCCTGAAGAATTTCACCGTTACGGCCCTGGCCGAGTGGTTCATTGGCAACGAGGTCTTCAACAACACCCGGCTGTTCATGCGTCGCTTCGGGGCGCTGGCCGAGCGCAACATCGCGCTGGTGCAGGTCGGGCTGGTGGAGGATCCGTGCAGCGTCAACCTGTGCGATGCCGGCGGGAACCTGCGGCCCGAATTCCGGGACCGGAACGTGCAGGCCCTGCCCGTCGGTTCACCCGAGTACCGCGAGGCGGCCGAGACGGTGGCCCGCACCGAGTTTTCCGTGGGCGGTGTCGACGTCGACGGCAACTTCATCGAAGATGCCGACTTCCTCAAGCTGCGCGAGATCAGCATCCGGTACGACTTCACGGACCTGCTGCGCAAGGCGAACCTGAGCCGGTACGTGCGTTCGGCCAGCTTCACGCTCTCGGCGCGCAACCTGTGGATGACCACGAAATACAGCGGGGCCGACCCCGAGGTCAACTTTGCGGGGGCGCGCAGCGCCAGCCGGGCGCAGGACTTCCTGACGCTGCCGCAGCCGCGCGTGCTCTACGGTACGCTGACCATCGGCCTCTGAGCCGTTGCGTGTCTTTCCTAGCGAACGATCAAGCTTGAGGCATAGAACGATGAAACGATCCTATCTCCTGTCGGCGATGCTTTTGCTGCTGGGGTTCATGACCGCCTGCGACAGCTTCGTCGAAGACGTGGATGATCCCATCGACAGCATCAACGACGACCAGCTGACGACCGAATCCCAGGTGCCCTTCCTGATCAAGGGCATCCAGTCCCGCTTCTCGACCACGTACGACCGGCTGGCCGTGCATGCCGGCGGCCTCTCGGACGAGCTGTTCTTCGACCAGCGGGTGCCCAACGCCACCTTCCCCACGTTCCAGGAGTTCGACGAGGGGAACATCACGCTGGCGAACAACTCGAACGACGGGGTCTACAACGACCTGGGCGAGTTGCGCTTCTTCGCGGACAACCTGCTCACCCGCATCGCACAGATTCAGTTCGAGGATGCCGACCTGCAGCGCGAGGCGCAGTTCATCGGCAACTTCTACGGCGGGGTGGCCCGTTACTTCTATGCGGCCTACTACGGGCTGAACCCGCGTGAGGGCGGAGGGGTCATCTCCGAGGATCCGGACAATCCGGGCCCCTTCATCCCGTCGGCCCAGATGTACGGCCTGGCGCTGGAGAAGCTCGAAGCGGCCCGGAACTTCGCCGACGATTACCACACCCGGGTGATCAACACGCTCATTGCCCGCATCCATCTGTTGCAGGGCAACTTCAGCCAGGCCCGGGCGGCGGCCCAGCAGGGCCTGCAGGAGGGGGACGAGCCCTTCCTGACGCTCTTCAGCACGGACAACACCAACTACTGGTGGAGCCAGGCCGGGCCCGGCCGCACCCAGTGGGTGGTCGACTTCCGCTTCAAGGGCTACGTCGACGCCGATCCGGCCGAGGCGGCCCGTATCCAGCTGGAGGCCATTCAGGGCAATGACGACCCGCCGACGACGTTCTACCGCCAGGCCCGGTACACCGAGCGCGAGACGCCGCTGCCGTTTACCACCTGGCAGGAGAACGCGCTGATGCTGGCCGAACTGGACCTGCGCGACGGCGATGCCGCCTCGGCGCTGACCCGCATCAACGCGGTGCGGGCCAGCCACGGCCTCGAGCCGCTGGCTTCGGCGGACATGGAGGTGCTCATCCTGGAGCGTGAAAAAGAGCTCTTCACGATGGGTCTGCGCCTGCTTGATCAGCGCCGCTTCGACCGCTGGCATCTCGGCCCGGATACCTGGCAGTACTTCCCCATCACTCAGAACGAACGAAACATCAACCCGAACTTCTGAGCGGGTTCGGGTCGTTCCGGCGGGGTCGCTCCGGTGCGAGGGCGGCCCCGCCGTTTTTTTAGGGTACCGCCACAGGGTCTTGCCGTTCCTGGGTCGGGGTTGCATCTTGCTGTGAACCAGGGCGTTGGAAGAAGGGAGAAGGTGCCCGGAGACAACGGTATGCGAGGCAGGAGGACGATCGTGTGGATCGGGCTTGCGGCGGTGCTGGCGAGCACGCCGGTGGTGGCGCAGGACGACGAGGCCGCGCTGGCGGCGTCGTTCCGGGCCGGACGGGCGGCCTATGAGGACGGCAACCTGGCGGCGGCCCGCCGGTGGCTCGGTGGGGTGTGGAGCGCCGACCCGGCCTTCCGCACCGGCAGGGACGGCGCCGTGGCCTACTGGCTGGGCGCCACGGCATGGGCCGCCGGGGATACCCTGACGGCGCTGCGGGTCTGGCGCGACGGGCTGGCAGCACTCGACGACGCCGGCACCTTCGACGTGCGCACGGCCGATGCCTTCATCCGGCACGTCTTTGCCGGCGGTCACCACGCGGACTACCCGCTCGCAGCGGCCGCCTACCTGCGTCTCCTGGCCGGTGCCGGCCATCCCGGCCTTGACGGGGAAGAGGTCTCCCTGATCGGGGCCCACCTCCGCGAACTGGCCCTCGTCCTGCCGCCGGACCTCCGGCGAGAAACCGGCCTGGCGGCGCTACCGGAACAGGGTCCGGTGCGGCTCGCACCCGGAGCCGCCGATCGGCTCGTCGCCTGGTGGCGCAGCCAGGATACGGCCCCGGCCACACGCAACAACGAACGCCTCGAAGAACATCTCGAACGCGTCGCCTACGCCCGCCGCCACTACCGTCACGGCGACGGCTTCGACGACCGCGGCCTCCTGTACATCCGCCTGGGCAAGCCCTCCCATGTCACCCGCGTCCAGTTCGACCGGACGCGCCTCCGCCAGAAGGTCATTGACCGTAACCTGACGCTGCACCTCTCTGACTTTCCGGAAAACGAGTTCTGGGTCTATGAGCACGTCGATCGGGAAGCCCAGTACGTCTTTTATAGATCTCCTCAGAAGTTCGAACTGGGAGAAGTGCAGGACCTGGTGCCCCGGACGCTCCGGACCGGCATCGGCCCAAGCGAGCGCGGTAAGGCCCGGGCACGTGCCGTCGTCCGTGTGCTCGAGGAAATTTATGGCCAGCTTTCCCTGTATCATCCGGCCTATGCCACGCGGTATCAGGACGTGGCTGCCTTCGCCAGCCTGCTCGACGAGGAAGAGGTGGCGGCCGAAACGGCCCGGCAGATGCAGGTTCTCGCAGGGAACCGGCTGCCGGTCGACGTGGAGGCCTTGAGCGACGTCGGTCTGCCCGGCGGGACGTTTTCTCCCGACCGGCCCGACCTGTTCGTCCAGCACATCCTCAGCGCGGGGCACGTGGCGGATGAAGCCGATGCCATCGACCGGCAGGCGTGGGTGCCGCAGGTCTACTCCAACACGTTCGACGAGGTGGAGGCCCTGCCGTCGTTCCTCCGGGTAGCTCGATTTCTGGAGGCGGATGGGACCACGCGCACGGAGGTCTACTGGGCACCGGCCGACGGGGCGCTCTACCCGGGCAAGGCCGGACGCCGGAAGCTGAAGCGTGCGGGCTTTCTGGCGCCGTACGATTTCCTGGTCGTGGCCAGCCTGGTGCAGAAGACGGATGCCTACGTGGAGCGGGCCGTGCATCACCACCGGCACCTGGTGCGCGATGTGGAAGAAGGAGAAGGCTGGTCGCCCCGGCAGTACGTCGTGCGCGGCGATACCGGGCTGTATCACCTGGCCCTGCAGTGGGATCAGTACGCCGTCCGGGTGCTGGACGGCCGACCGGTGGTGATGGGCCCCTGGGTGAAGGCGACCACGTTCCGCATCGACTCGCTCCGGGCGCTGCGTTCGGACGGGCGCACCCTGGAGATGAGCGACCTCAAGCCGCTCCTGGCCCGCGACGGGGGGGAGGCGCTCCTGGCTCCGGATGCCCCCGACCACGCCGAGCCCTACCCGTTCGCGGTCATCACGCCGGAGGTGAACCTGGCGCTCTACTTCGAGATCTACCATCTGGCCTTCGGCGCCGACGACCGGGCGCACTACCGCGTCGAGTACGAGTTAGCCCGCCGGGAGCCCACCGGCGGCCTGCTGCGTTTTCTGGGCGGTCGGGACGAGGCGCGCACGACGTCGCGGTATGCGGGGTCGAGCGCGGGTCGGATGGCGCGGGAGTTGATCGTGCTGGACCTGAGCCAGTGGGAGGGGAGCGGCGAACTGGAGGTGCACGTGCGCGTCACGGACGAGACGACCGGTCAGACGACCGAACGATCGCTGCGCTTTACCCTGCAACGCCGGGCCGGGTGAGCCTTCCTCCACGCGAACAAGAAACGATGGGACAAAACGGATCCGGAGAGGACTTTTTTCACCGGGTGTGGGCGGTGGTCGAACGGATCCCGGAGGGTTGTGTGACGACGTACGGGCACATTGCGGCGTTTCTGGGTGCCCGGAGCGCGGCGCGGACGGTGGGGTGGGCGTTGAAGGCGGCGGCGGGAACGGCGTTGCCCTGTCATCGGGTGGTCAACCGTTTGGGTGCGCTTACGGGGCGCATGCACTTCGGCAGTCCCCACATCATGGAAGACCTGCTCCGCAACGAAGGGATCACGTTTACCGAGGACGGCCGGGTCGATCTCGAAAAGCACCTCTGGGACCCGGCCAGACCTGAAGACATCACCTCTGAAATGCGATAACGGGGACCCGCGTGTCCCCACCATGACACGGGTCCCCGTCTCGCCAGAATTGCGTGTGAGAGGTGTCTGTACCTATATGCGCTTTTTTTTCGGAAAAGCGATCACACCGGAGCAAATTTTTTTTCGAGGGGGTGTTCGGGAGGTGTCAGTGGCCGACGATCCGGGCCAGCGCCGACCAGAAGCCGGGGAACGAGATGCGGGCGCAGCCGGCGCCGGTGATGGTGACGGGGCCGGTGGCGCGGAGGGCGGCCACGCCCATCGCCATGGCGATGCGGTGGTCGTCGAAGCTCTCGACGGTGGCGCCGTGGAGCGGCCGCCCCCCTTCGATGACGAGGCCGTCCGGGTGCTCTTCGACGGCGGCGCCGAGGGCGCGGAGGTTCGTAGCCAGGGCCGCCAGCCGGTCGGTCTCCTTGACCCGCAGTTCGGCGGCGTCGCGGATGACGGTGCGGCCCTCGGCACAGGCGGCGGCCACGGCCAGCGCGGGGATCTCATCGATCAGGTTGGGGATGAGCGGGTCGCCCACGGTGACGCCGTGGAGCGGGGCGGGCCGGACGACCAGGTCGCCCAGCGGCTCGCCGCCGTGCGTGCGCTCGTTCTCCACGGTGACGTCGGCCCCCATGGCGCGGAGGACGTCGAGGAAGGCGGTGCGCGAGGGGTTGAGCCCGACGGCGGGCAGGCGCAGCTCGCCCGCCGGGGCGATGGAGCCGGCGACGAGGAAGAAGGCGGCCGCCGAGAAGTCGCGCGGGACGGCCCACAGGCGCGGGGCGATGCGGTGGCCGCCGTGGATGCTGATATGCCGCCGGCCCGCTCCGTCCTCGAACACGTCGAGCCCCAGCATCCGTTCGGTGTGGTCGCGGGAGGGGAGCGTCTCGATCACCGTGGTCGTCCCTTCGGCGAAGAGGCCCGCCAGCAGCACGCACGACTTGACCTGCGCCGAGGGGACGGGCAGCACGTATTCGATGCCCCGGAGCCGCCCGCCGCGCAGGCGTACGGGGGCGTGACCGTCCGTCAGCTCGACCGTGGCGCCCATCTGCCGGAGGGGGGCGGCGATGCGGTCCATGGGGCGACGGCTGAGGGAGGCGTCGCCCGTGAGGGTCGTCTCGAACGGCTGCCCGGCCAGGATACCCGCCAGCAGCCGCAGGGTCGTGCCCGAGTTGCCGCAGTCGAGCGGCCCGTCCGGCGGGTGCAGCCCTTCCAGCCCCACGCCTTCCACGTGGAGGATCCCCTCCGCATCCTCCTCGATGCGCACGCCGAGCCGGCGCAGGCACGCCAGCGTGGACTGCGGATCGGCCGAGGCCGGGTAGTTGACGATCTGCGACGTGCCGTCGGCCAGCGCCGCCAGCAGCGCCGCGCGGTGGGCCACCGACTTGTCCGCCGGCAGCTCCACCACACCCAGCACCGACGCGGCCGGATAGACGGTCTGGTTCATGGAAGGGAGAGGGTTGGAAGATGGCAAATTGAGGATGGAAGATGCTTGCCGTGCACGCCCAACGTTCAACGCACAACGCCTTCACCATACGGGGCTTTCCTGTGAGGGAGGCAGTGGGAAGGCGTCGAGGACGCTGCGCAGGAGGTCCTGCTTCTCCTCCCAGTGGAGGAAGGCGTACCGGAAGCCGTTGAGGGTGATCTCACGGAGCTGCCCGGCCTGGATCCCGCAGTAGCGGTGAACGCGCCACAGCTCGTCGGTCACCGTGGTGCGGCTGAAGAGGCGGTTGTCCGTGTTGACCGTCACCGGGACGCTTCGCTCGACGAACAGGCGGATCGGGTGGGCTTCGAAGCTTTCGACCACGTGCGTCTGGACGTTGCTGGTCGGGCAGATCTCGAGCGGGATCTGGTGGTCGATGACGTACTGCATCAGCTCGGGGTCGCGGTGGAGCGTGATGCCGTGGCCGATGCGGTGGGCGCCGCAGTAGAAGAGGGCCTGGTGGATCGACTCCGGCCCCCACGACTCGCCGGCGTGGCAGGTCAGGTTGAGCAGGTGGTTGCGGGCGTAGTAGAAGGCATGGAGGTGGTGCTTGGGCGGGTGGCCCGCCTCGCCGCCGGCCAGGTCGAAGGCCACGACGCCCTTCTTGCGGGCGCGGACGGCCAGTTCGGCCTGTTGCAGCGACGCGCTCTCGTACCGGTCGCGCAGGCCGCAGACGATCAGCGCCGTACGGATGCCGAAGTCGCGCTCGGCTGCCTGCAGCCCGTCGAGCACCGCGTCGTTGACCTCGTCGAGCGTGAGTCCTTCCTCCGTATGCAGGATGGGGCCGTAGCGGACCTCCAGGTAGCGGACGTTCTCGCGGGCGTTGTCCTCGGCCAGCTCGTAGGCCACGCGGCGGAGCGCCTCCGGCGTCTGCATCAGCGGGATGGTGTACCGGAACCAGGCCAGGTAGGCCTCCAGCGTGGGCGAGTCGTCGATCTGGCGGAGGATCTCTTCAAGGGCTTCCTCGCTGTCGGCCGGGAGCAGGCTCATCTTGCCCTGTTGCCGCGCCAGGTCCAGGACCGTCTTCAGGCGCAGCGAGCCGTCGAGGTGGCAGTGCAGTTCGGCCTTGGGCCAGGCCAGGATGTCGTCACGCGTGAGGTGCGGTGCGGTCATAGCCTTTTTTCGCGAAAAAGATAGCAGGTCCGGGCAGGGCAGGCAAGGCCGAAGCCGGTGCCCGCGGGGAGATGATGAAAAGTTCATCCGGCGCGTTTTCAGGTACGGAGCGGGTCGTTCATGGCAACAAAGCCAAACGGGAACAGGTACAACGCGGGCAGAACGATGGCAGATCATCCGCGGAAACGATATGCCGGAAAAGACGAATGTGCGCCGTTTCGGGGAAGACCTCGGGTTCATCATCCCGGCGTCGGTCGCCGAGGCGATGAGGATGCAGGAGGGCGATGCGTTCGAGCTATCCGTCACGCCCGAGGGCATCCTGCTGATCCCGTGTGATCCGGATGTCGCCGGGATGATGGAGGATGCACGGGCCTTCATGCATTCCCACCGAAACGCTTTCCGCGAACTGGCCCGATGAGCGAGGGCGGCCGGGAGGAGCCCCGGTGGCTCACGCCGGGTCAGGTCCGGATGCTCCATGCCGAGACGGTGCGGCTTTTCGGTGGAGCACCCGGGGTGCGCGACGAGGGGTTGCTTCGCAGTGCCCTGGCCCGGCCCCGGCATCGCTGGACTTATGGTGAGGCCGTGTCGCTGTTCGCCCTGGCCGCCGCCTATGCTTCCGGGATTGCCCGCAACCACCCCTTCGTGGACGGCAACAAGCGGACGGCGCTCCTGTCCATACGTGCCTTTCTCTTCTGGAACGGCTATCGTTTTCTGCCCGACGAAGCGGCGACGGTGAGCATGATGGAAGGTCTGGCCGCCGGACGTGTCGAAGAGGACGAACTGGCTTCCTGGATCGAAGCCTCATCGACACGCATGGCGTGAAGGTCCGGGCAGGGCAGGCAAGGCCGAAGCCGGTGCCCGCGGGGAGATGATGAAAAGTTCATCCGAGGGAGGAGCGGGCCGGCGAAGAACCCCGGCGCGTCTCGTGCATTAGACCCGAACCGGGGTGCGGAAAAGGCCCGGAAATTCGCTATATTTCCGCGCTCCGCGGCCGGTCGCGCTGCTATCTTGCAGGTCGGCCGGATTTCCGGGCCGCTGTCGAGGTGGCCGCCCGCCGGGGCCGTGCCGCCGCGTTTTTCCACACGACATCGAGGTGATGGCCATGGGTAGCATTGGCATGCCGGAACTGATTCTCATTTTCCTGGCGATTCTGCTCATCTTCGGGGCGAAGCGCATTCCCGAGATCGCCCGGGGGCTGGGCAAGGGGATCCGTGAGTTCAAGGACGCCACGCGCGACATCCAGCGTGAGCTGACCGTCGAGGATTCGCCGCAGATCCAGGCGCCGCGCCCGCCGGCCCAGACGCCGACGCCGCGCACCGAGGCGAAGCAGGAGACGGGTTCGTCCGGCACGGCGTCCGCCTCCTGACACGGGCAACGTTCAACGGGTAACGTGCAACGTCCAACGTTCGACGCATGACCGACCTCACGTACGGTGCTGCCCGCGAGGCGCTGGCACGGGGCGAGACCAGTTGCGAGGCGCTGGTCTCGTCTTTTTTGGAAAAGATCGAGGCCGAGAACGACCGCCTGAACGCCTTCGTGGCGGTCGACGCCGAGGGGGCGCGGGCGCAGGCCCGGGCGCTGGACGACCGCCGCGCCCGGGGTGAGGACCTGCCGCTGGCCGGGATGGTCGTGGCCGTCAAGGATGTCATCTGCATCCGGGGGCAGCGCGTGACGTGTGCCTCGCGCATGCTCGAGCATTTTACCTCGCTCTACGACGCCACCGTCATCGAGCGACTGCGCGCGGCCGGCGCCGTCTTCATCGGCAAGACGAACTGCGACGAGTTCGCCATGGGCTCGTCGAACGAGAACTCGCACTTCGGCCCGGTGCGCAACCCGCTCGATCCGGACTACGTGCCCGGTGGGTCGTCGGGCGGCTCGGCGGCGGCCGTGGCGGCGGGGATGTGCCACGTCGCCCTCGGCTCGGACACCGGCGGCTCCATCCGTCAGCCCGCGGCCTTCTGCGGGGTCCTGGGCCTCAAGCCCACCTACGGGCGCGTCAGCCGCTACGGCCTGGTGGCCTACGCCTCCTCGTTCGACTGCATCGGCCCCTTCGCCCGGGACGTGGACGACCTGGCCGCTGTGCTGGCCGTGATGGCCGGGCAGGACCCTCACGACGCCACCAGCGCCCCCGTGCCCGTGCCGGACTACCGCGCCGCCCTCGACGGTGGCGTGGCGGGCCTGCGCATCGGCCTCCCGAAGGAGTACTTCGGCGAAGGGCTGGACGAGGGCATCCGCACGGCCATCGAAAAGCAGGTGGTGCGCCTGGAGGCCGCCGGCGCCACCGTGCACGACGTCTCGTTGCCTCACACCCCGTACGGCATCGCCACCTATTACATCCTGACCACGGCGGAGGCGTCGAGCAACCTGGCGCGCTACGACGGGGTGCGCTACGGCTACCGCGCCGACGAGCAGGCCGTGCGCCGCGCCATGAAGGCCGAGCGGGAGGCGCTGGAGGCCGCCCTCCGGGCCGCCGAGGAGGCCGGCGACGACGCGGCCGCCGCCGAGGCCCGCGCCCGTCTCGACGCCCAGGAGCCGCTCCTCGACCGGCTCTACGCCCAGACCCGCACCGAGGGCTTCGGCGACGAGGTCAAGCGCCGGATCATGCTGGGCACCTACGTCCTCTCGGCCGGCTACTACGACGCCTACTATGCCCGGGCGCAGCGCGTGCGTACCCTCATCCGCCGCGACTTCGAGCGGGCCTTCGAGACGGTGGACGTGCTCCTGACCCCCGCCACGCCGACGCCGCCGTTCCGGCTCGGCGAGAAGCGCGACGACCCCCTGGCGATGTACCTGAACGACATCTACACCGTCACGGCCAACCTGGCCGGCATCCCGGGGCTGGTGGTGCCGGCCGGGCGGCACCCGTCGGGTTTGCCCGTCGGGGTGCAGCTGCTGGGGCCCCACTTCGGGGAAGAACGGCTCCTGCGCCTCGGCGCGGCGCTCACGCGGGACGTCGCCCCGGCCTGAATCGTCCAAAATTTCAAGGTGGCGGGTTCAGCTTTTTCCGCGTACGGCCTAACTTGACGTCTCACAACCCGACTTATCGACACGTACCGAGCATGAGCATCTTCGTCGACAAGAACACGCGCCTGGTGGTGCAGGGCTTCACCGGGAAGGAAGGCACCTTCCACGCCGAGCAGATGATCGAGTACGGCACCCCGGTGGTGGCCGGCGTCACGCCGGGCAAGGGCGGGCAGACGCACCTGGGGCGGCCGGTCTTCAACACGGTCTCGGAGGCCGTGGAGAAGGAAGGGGCGAACACGTCCATCATCTTTGTGCCCCCGGCCTTCGCCGCCGACGCCATCCTGGAAGCCGCCGATGCCGGCATCGAGGTCATCATCTGCATCACCGAGGGGATCCCGGCCCGCGACATGATCCCCGTGTATCACTACGTGAAGCGGAAGGGGGCCAGCCTCATCGGCCCGAACTGCCCGGGGGTCATCACGCCGGGCGAGGCCAAGGTGGGCATCATGCCCGCGATGATCTTCACGCCGGGCTCGGTGGGCGTCGTTTCGCGCTCGGGGACGCTCACCTACGAGGCCGTCGACCAGCTCACGCGGCAGGGCTTCGGGCAGAGCACGGCCGTCGGCATCGGTGGCGACCCCGTCATCGGCACCCGCTTCGTCGACGTGCTCGAACGCTTCCAGGCGGATGAGCAGACCGAGGCCGTCGTCCTCATCGGCGAGATCGGCGGGACGGCCGAGGAGGAGGCCGCCGCCTACATCCAGGAGCACATGACCAAGCCCGTGTTCGCCTTCATTGCCGGGAGCACGGCGCCGCCGGGACGCCGCATGGGCCACGCCGGCGCCATCATCTCGGGCGGCAAGGGGACGGCCGAGGACAAGTTCGCCGCGCTCGAGGCCGCCGGGGCCGTCGTCGTGAAGAACCCCGCCCTCATCGGCGCGACGGTGAAGGAGCACCTGGCGCCGGCCTGAGGCCGGTCCGCCCGAGCAGGCGCCCGGCCACGGGCGGCAGACCCATGAAGATGCGCGACGTGCAGTTCGTCCGGGGCGTGGCGGCCTGGTCTGGCCTGCCCGATGACGGCCTGCCCGAGGTGGCCTTCATCGGGCGCTCGAACGTGGGCAAGAGCTCCCTCATCAACCTGGTGACGGGGCGCCGGGCGCTGGCCCGCACGAGCGGCACACCCGGCAAGACGCGCGAGTTGAACTTCTACCGGGTCGACGACCGCTTCTACCTGGTAGACCTCCCCGGCTTCGGGTATGCGAAGGTGGCCCGGACCGAGCGGGAGCGCTGGCAGCGGCTCATCGGGCGCTATCTGACCGAACGCCCCACCCTGCGGGCCATCTTCCATCTCATCGACAGCCGCCATCCGCCCACGGCGCTCGACCGCGAGATCATGCTGCTGGCCCACGAGAGCACGGCGCCGTATCTGGTGGTGCTGACGAAGACCGACAAGCTCTCCGGCAACGGTCGGCAGCGGGCCGTGGCCGAGGTGCGCCGTGCCCTGAGCGCCGCCGGCCGCGAGGCGGCGATCCTGCTCACCTCGGCCGTCGACGGGCGCGGGCGGGAGGAGGTCCTGCGCTGGATCGACGACCTGGTCGACGGCTGAAGAGGCCGGCGACGCCCGGCCGAAGCGCTTCCGTCCCGCGCTTTCACCATTTCATCATACGGGCCCGGTACCTCACAGCCGGAGGGCGCAGTAGTTTGTCCTTTGAACGAACCGTGAAGGCGGAGGACAGGTATGGCGCACACGATTCTGATCACCGATGCCCTCGACCCGGTTTGCGAGGCGATGCTGCGTGAGGCCGGCATGGAGGTGGACGTACACATCAAGCAGCCGCCGGAGGTGCTGAAGGCCCACGCGGCCCGGGCCGACGGGTGGATCATCCGGAGCGGCACGCGGATCACGGCGGACCTGATCGAGGCGGCCGGCCGCCTGAAGGTCATCGGGCGGGCCGGCGTCGGCGTGGACAACATCGACCTGGAGGCGGCCACGCGGCGCGGCATCCTGGTCATCAATGCGCCCGACGGCAACACCATCTCGACGGCCGAGCACACGGTGGCGATGTTGCTGGCACTGGCCCGCCGCATCCCGCAGGCCAACGCTTCGCTCCGCGCCGGGCGGTGGGACCGCAAGGCGTTCCAGGGGGCGGAACTCTACGAGAAGACGCTCGGGGTCGTGGGGGTCGGCAAGATCGGGCGGGCCGTGGCGGCGCGGATGCAGGGCTTCGGCATGACGGTGCTCGGCTACGATCCGGTGCTGGCGCCCGAGGTGGCCGAGCGCCTGGGCATCCAGCTCGTCACGCTCGACGAAATTTTTGAAAAGAGCGACTTCATCACGTTCCACACGCCGCTCAACGAGGCCACGCGCGGCCTGCTCGATGCGGACACGCTGGCGCGGTGCAAGCGGGGGGTCTATGTGGTCAACTGCGCGCGGGGGGGCATCGTGGACGAGGCCGCCCTCCTGGACGCCCTCGAGCGCGGTCAGGTAGCCGGGGCGGCGCTCGACGTTTACTCGCAGGAGCCGCCTCCGGCCTCGCTGGCCGCGTTGCTGGCGCATCCGAACGTCGTCGCCACCCCCCACATTGCGGCTTCGACGGAGGAGGCCCAGCAGAAGGTGGCGCGCCAGGTGACCGAGCAGGTCATCCGGGCGCTGCGCGACGAGCCGGTGACGTCGGCCGTCAATGCCCTGGCGATCCGGATGGCGTCTCAGCGCGAGGTGCAGCCCTACGTGCGCCTGGCCGAGAAGCTCGGGCACGTGGTCGGGCAGCTGGCCGAGGGGCCCGTGCGGCGCCTGTCCGTCCGGTGTCAGGGGGACGTGCCGCAGCGCTACGTCGAGGTGCTCAAGGTGGCGGCGATCAAGGGGTTACTGCAGTGCTCGCAGAGCGGCCCCGTGAACCTGGTGAACGCGCCGGTGCTGGCCGAGGAACTGGGGCTGGTCGTGGAGGCCGGCGCGCAGTCGGCCCGGGGCAGTTTCACCAGCCTGGTCGAGGTGATCCTGGAGACGGAGCGGGGGGAGCGCCAGGTGGCCGGCACCCTCTTCGGCGGCGAGGACCCCCGGCTCGTGCGGGTGGACGACTACGACGTCGAAGTGCGGGCCGAGGGGTGGGTGCTGTTCTACTGTAACGTGGACCGGCCCGGCATGCTAGCGGCTGTGGGTGGCTTGCTGGCCGACGCCGGCATCAACATCGGGGCTCTCTCCCTGGGACGGACCGGCAAGGGCGCCACGGCGCTGACGGCTATCAGCGTCGATGAGGCCGTGCCGGCCCCGGTGCTGAAGCAGATCGGAGCCCTCGAAGGCGTGCAGGACGTCCACCTGATTTCCGTCTGACGGGCACGCCGTGGCCCCGGTAAAACGGCGTCCCCTTCCCGCAGGGGATTTCGCATTCCCTTGACAAAGGTTGCTGACCCCAATATATTGACGCCCCGAAAGGAGAACCCCACGAACCCATCGGTGAAGCTCACATACCCGAACCTCGCTACAGCTATTCATTACTCCCCCACCACACATCGAAAACAGTTCGGCACGATCTGTTTGTTTTCGCGGCCAGGAAGCCGGGAGCAACGGGTTCGCCGTGCTACAGGGGGGCTGTAGGGAGGTTGGTTGCTTTCAGGGGGGAACCCCGTTAAGCACCGTGGACCTGTGAGCGCTTTGCCGGAAGCCACACGCTATCCATAGCACGTACTCACTGAGCGGGTATATCCTCATCCATGGTGCTCCCGTTCGACGCCACACATCCACAAGCATTTAGAGGAGGTAGCATATGTTACGTAAATGGGGCACGCTTGCGCTGCTGCTGGTGCTCATTACGCCGATGCTAGCCCTGGCGCAGAACACCGGTAAGCTTGCCGGTCGGGTAACCGACGGTGAGACCGGTGAGCCGCTGCCGGGCGCGAGTATCGTGCTGGTGGGCACGCAGTTGGGTACCATCACCGACGTCGACGGCAACTATGTCCTGCTCGGCGTGCCGGTCGGTACCTACGACGTGCAAGCCTCGTTCGTTGGTTATCAGACCGTCACGCAGACGGGTGTGGAAATCAACGCGGGCTATACGCGCGAACTGAACTTCACGCTCAACCCCGGTGTGCAGCTCGACGAGATCGTCGTCGAGTACGAGCGTCCGCTCATCCAGAAGGACGCCGTGGGGGCGCCGAAGATCGTCTCCGCCGAGGAGATCGTGAACCTGCCCGTACGTGGCGTCACGAGCGTGGCGGCCATCCAGGCCGGCGTCGTGAACAAGGAGGGCGACGGTGCCCTGCACGTGCGTGGCGGCCGTGACGAGGAGGTCGTCTACTACATCGACGGCGTCAAGGTCATCGGCTCGATCTCCGTGCCGCAGTCGGCCATCCAGGAGCAGGAGATGATCATCGGTAACATCTCCGCCCGCTACGGGGATGCCATGAGTGGCGTCATCAGCATCACCACGAAGTCGGGCTCGCCGAAATTCTTCGGGTCGATCGAAGGGATCACGTCGGAGGCGCTGGACCCCTACGGGTACAACCTGGTCTCGGGCTCCTTCGGTGGTCCGATCGTGCCGAACAAGCTGCAGTTCTTCCTGGCCGGTGAGTACACCGACCAGCTCGACAGCAGCCCGCGCGCTTCGGGGGTGCTGAAGGTCAACGAGAACGTGCTGGCCAACCTGCGCCAGAACCCGCAGGTGCTGGCGGCCTCGGACGCCGACGGCAACCGCGTCTGGGTCGAACTGCCGGGGTCGCTGGGCATCGGGGCCACGCTGCCCGTCGATGACAACGGCAACCTGGTCGTCAACGAAGACGGGACGATCACGGCTTCGGACGGCACGGTCATCCGCCTGCCCGAAGGTGCCGATCCGGCGTCGCTCTCGCTCAGCCCGACCGAGGCGGCCGGCGTGGTGCCCGCGAGCGAGTTCTTCATCGACGACGAGTATCCGGGGAGCGAACTCCAGCGCCTCTCGCTCGACGGGAACCTGACCTTCAGCCCCAGCGAGTCCATCCGGATCCGTACGGGCGGTCGGTACATTCAGAGCGAGTCGCAGGGCATCAGCACCCTGAGCATGCCCTTCGCGCCGGAGAGCTTTACCCAGTTCGACCGGCAGGACGTGCAGTTCTACACCACCTGGACGCACTACCTCTCCAACAGCACGTTCTACCAGCTGCAGGTGGACTTCAGCGACCGGAAAGGGTGGAACCATAGCCCGAATTTCGGTCGGGATATCGAGGATATCCTCTTCTACGGGGACATCGATCATCCCTCGAACGAGTTGCTGACGCACTACAAAGCGCTCTCCTTTGTGGAGGAGATGCGCGTCGTGGGCACGGACACCGTGTTCGTCGACGTGCCGACCTACACGAACTTCTACAAGGACGGCATCCCCTCGTCGAAGTCGGCGGCCGGTCTGGTGCGTGTGCCGGGCGGGTTGCCGCCGGGCTACGCCAAGTTCCACAACCAGCAGTTCCGCGTCTCGGCCACGGCCACCACGCAGATCGGGCTGCACCAGCTCGAGTTCGGTGGCGAGTA
>CAZKFR010000055.1:18670-22148 GCA_964552015.1 uncultured Rhodothermaceae bacterium
AAGCCCTGGCAGCCGATCTACTACGGCGGCTATATCCAGGACAAGATCGAGTTCCGCGATATCGTCCTGAACCTCGGGCTGCGCGTCGACGTGTTCGACAACAACACCCGGGTCTACCGCGACAAGTTCGCGCGCCTGCCCATCGTGCGGGCGGGGGACATCGGGAGCACGCCGGCCGGTATCGGTAGCGACTACGCCGTTTACTGCATCAGCGGCGACTGCTCCTCGCCGGACCGGATCGTCGGCTACCGCGACCTCAACGGCAACTTCTACGATGCCAACGGCCAGCAGACGCAGGCCGGTAAC
The DNA here is from genome assembly GCA_964552015.1 of uncultured Rhodothermaceae bacterium. Classification (GTDB taxonomy): domain Bacteria; phylum Bacteroidota; class Rhodothermia; order Rhodothermales; family ISCAR-4553; genus Rhodocaloribacter. The sequence goes on from CAZKFR010000055.1 coordinate 18,977, forward strand.
GTCGTGCTCGTAGGCCGTCCGCAGCAGTCGAGCAGCACCATCACCGAAGATGTCTTCAAGGACTACGAGCCGCAGGTCACCGTGATGCCGCGTATCGGTGTCAGCTTCCCGGTGACGGACCAGGCGCTGTTCTTCGCCCGCTACGGCATCGTGTCGCAGCGGCCGAGCGAGGCCAACTTCGAGTCGATGGCGCGCCTGCTCAACCGCCGCGTGCTGCGCGTGAACAACCCGGACCTGAAGCCGCAGGAGACCATCGAGTACGAACTCGGTTTCCGGCAGCGCCTCGGGGCCCGCGCCGCGCTGACGATCTCCGGTTTCTACCGGCAGATCAAGAACCTGGCGCAGCTGCGCATCATCACGAACGCCTTCCCGAACGACTACACCACGTTCGAGAACGTGGACTTCGGTACCGTGAAGGGGATGGAGCTCGGCTTCGACCTGCGGCGCACGAACAACGTGTCGGTCAACGCCAACTACACGCTGTCGTTTGCCGCCGGTACGGGTTCGAACGCCACGACGACGAGCACGATCGTCTGGGTCAACGAGACGCAGCCGAACTTCATCAGCCCGCTCGACTTCGACCAGCGCCACCGCATCAACCTGTCGGTGGACTACCGCCTGGGTGAAGGCGAAGGGCCGACCGTCGGCGGCGTGAAGCTGCTGCAGAACTTCGGCGTCAACATGCTCTTCACGGCCGGCAGCGGCTTCCCCTACACCCGCGTGGCCGACACCTTCCCGGTGACCGTCTCGCGTGCGCCGCTGCCCGTCGGGGGGGTCAACGAAGCACGGATGCCGTGGACGAGCCGCGTCGACCTGCGCGTCGACCGTCGCTTCCCGCTCGGCAACCGGGCTAACCTGTCGGCCTTCCTGTGGGTGCAGAACCTGCTCGATGCGAAGAACGTGATCAACGTGTGGCGCGCCACCGGCCTGCCGGACAACGACGGGTTCCTGGCGACCGACGAAGGACAGCAGTTCCTCGCCGCGCGCACATCGCCGGAGACGGCCGAGGTGCTCTACCGGCACCGGAACCGCGTTCCGAGCAACTTCGGCATCCCGCGCATGATCCGTCTCGGCTTCCGGCTGGACTTCTGACCCGGTAGCCCTGCAACCCTTCCGGTGCGGGACGACCCGCACGGGCTTCCCGCACGGGCTTCCCGCACCGGAAGGGGATCTTGCAGACAGGTTCCCCAATGACTTGCATGAGGAAAAAGCGTTATGCGTCACTATAGAAAATTTATTCCCCTGTTGCTGCTGGCCGTGCTGCTGGGGGCGCCGCTCCCGGGCATGGCCCAGGTCACGGGCGACTGTGATCAGTCGATCGGGGAGTCGACCCTCGACATCAACAACGTCCGCGCCCGTATCCTGAACAACGGTAACCTCTTCTGGCGGGGCGACCCGAACGTCTACGAGGTGCCCAAGAGCGGCGGCGTCAATGCCATCTTCGCCTCGGGTATCTGGGTCGGTGGCCTCATCGACGGCCAGCTCCACCTGGCCGGCTCCACCTACGGACCCTACGAGTTCTGGCCCGGCCCCCTCGATGACAACGGCAACCCGCCGGACGACTGTAACGCGTTCGACCGGATCTACAAGGTCAGCAAAGAGGACGTCGTGGCCTTCGAAGGCAGCGGCATCGCCTCGAACGACCTGCTCGAGTGGCCCACGGGGCTCGGCGCACCCACCTTCTACGAGGTCGATACGGACACCGGCCTGACGCGCGTCGACATCGTGCTGCGGCCGGACGGTTCGCTCGACCACGTCGTCAAGCGTGACGATGGCACGGAAGAGGTGCTGCAGACCGAGGCGCTCTCGTTTGAGGAGCGGAAGGCGCGTCTGATCAACCTGGGGGCGGGTGAGCGCCCGGCCATCCTGGGTGACCAGATGCTCTGGTGGGTCATGAACGACCGCGGCAACGTCCACGGCCGGACCAACGGCCTGCCCATCGGCCTGGAGGTGCATGGTACCGCCTTCGCCTTCAATACGGCCGGTGCCGTCGGTAACACCACCTTCTACAAGTACCGCTTCTTCTACAAAGGCAACGTGCCGCTGACGCAGACCTACATGGGTATCTTCGTCGACCCCGACCTGGGGAACTTCGACGATGACTACGTCGGCAGCGACACGACGCTCGGCCTCGGCTTCGTCTACAACGCCGACAACGACGACGAAGGCGGCTACGGCGCCAACCCGCCGGCCCTGGGCTACGACTTCTTCCAGGGGCCGCTCGTCAACGATGACGGCATCGACAACGACGAGGACGGCGAGGTCGACGAGGCCGACGAGCGCCTGCAGATGACCTCGTTCGTCTTCTACAACAACGGTGGCTGCTCGGACACGTGCGACCCCTCCACGGCCGAGGAGTACTACAACTACATGCGGGCCCTCTGGAAGGACGGCGTGCCGATCACCTTCGGTGGCGACGGTCGTAACTTCTCGCAGATCCCGACCAAGTTCATGTTCCCGGGTGACCCCGAGAGCGGTGCTTTCTGGTCGGAACTCAACTCCGACGGCGCCAACACGGCCATCGCGCCGGCCGACCGCCGTTTCGTGATGTCGACCGGTCCGTTCACGATCAAGCCGGGGGACGAACAGGAAATCGTCTTCGGGATCGTGTGGTCGCGCGGCTCCAACAACCTCAACTCGGTCACCAAGCTGAAGCAGGATGACGCGCTGGCGCAGGCCGTCTTCGACATCGACTTCGAGTTGCCGGCGCCGCCCGCGGCCCCGCGCGTGAAAGCCACGCCGCTCGACGGCCGGGTGATCCTCGAGTGGAGCTACCTGCCCACGGACAACAACTACCTGGAGAGCTACCGCGTCATCGACCCGCTGCTCTCGCCCGACGTCCAGGACCGGGACTACGTCTTCGAAGGGTACAACATCTTCCGCTTCGACAGCCCGCAGGACCAGGAGGGTGAGCTGATCGCCGTCTACGACGTGCCCAACGGCATCACGCGCGTGATCGAGGGCACCGGCCTGACGTTCCTCACCGCCGACGGGACCGACAGCGGCATCCAGCACCACCACATCATCGACGGTCTGACCAACTACCAGACCTACTTCTTCGGCGTGCAGGCCTATGCCTACAATGCCGAGTCGGGTCAGAAGGTCTACGCCGGTCCGATCCGCCGCGTCGAGGTGGTGCCCACGCGCATCGAAGCCCGCAACGGTGGTACGG
>CAZKFR010000056.1:0-6328 GCA_964552015.1 uncultured Rhodothermaceae bacterium
CGAGGCGTACCTCAAGCTGGTCAACCAGCAGGAGGCGACGTGGGAAAACCGGACGCACTTCCTTTCGGTGGCCGCGATGGCGATGCGGCAGATCGTCATCAACTACGTCCACCGGCAGCGTGCGCAGAAGCGCGGCGGCGGGGAGGTCGTGGCCACGTTCGACGAGGCGCTGATGGGCGGCAGGGAGACCCGCGCCGAGACGTTGATCGCCCTCGATGAGGCGCTGGAACGGCTGGCGGCCGTCAGCCCCCGGCAGAGCCAGGTGGTCACGTACCGCTTCTTCGGGGGGCTCACGCACGAAGAGATCGCCGGGGCGCTGGGCGTCTCCGTGCCCACCGTCCGGCGGGACTGGCGCATCGCCAAGGCCTGGCTGCTCAGAGAACTATCGGAAGAGGAATGAAGGATGGCGATGACACCGGAGCGATGGGAACGGATACAGGCCCTCTTTGAAGCCACGCTGGCGCAGACGCCGGCCGCGCGCCCGGCCTACCTGCGCGACGCCTGTGGGTCGGACGAAGCCCTCTTCCGCGAGGTGGCCTCCCTGCTCGAGGCCGACGGACAGGCCGATTCGTTTCTGGAGGGCCATGCCCTCGACGGCGTCGACGTGTCGGCATGGGATGAGGAGCTGTCGGCGGCGGGCTCCCGGATCGGGCCGTACCGGCTGGTGCGGCTGATCGGCGAAGGCGGCATGGGGCTGGTCTACCTGGCCGAGCGGGCCGACGGGGTGTTCGAACAGCAGGTGGCGCTCAAGCTCATCAAGCGCGGCATGGATACCGACCGGATCATCCGCCGCTTCGAGGCCGAGCGGCAGATCCTGGCCCGTCTCCAGCACGAGCACATCGCCCGGCTGCTCGACGGCGGCGTCACCGACGACGGACGGCCGTACTTCGTGATGGAGTTCGTCGACGGCGTGCCCATCGACGCCTATTGCGACGCCCACCACCTCTCCATCGACGCACGGCTGGACCTGTTCGTGACGGTGTGCAAGGCCGTGCTCTACGCCCACGCCAACCTGATCGTCCACCGCGACCTGAAGCCGGAGAACATCCTCGTGACGCCGGAGGGCACGGTGAAGCTGCTCGACTTCGGCATCGCGCGGGTGCTGGAGGAGGACGACGGGACGCGGCTGACGCAGGCGGGTATGCGGGTGCTCACGCCGGGGTATGCTTCGCCGGAACAGATGCGCGGGGAGCCGATCGGGACGTCGTCGGACATCTACTCGCTGGGCGTGGTGCTCTATGAACTGCTGGCGGGTCAACGCCCGCACGGGGACGCCGCGCCGTCGCCGACGACCGTGGCGACGGAGCCCGAGCGGCCTTCGAGCGTGGTGGAGCGCACCCTGCGGGAGCCCGACACCGCCGAGACGATCAGCCGGGCGCGCGGCACGGAGCCGGAGAAGCTTCGCCGGAAGCTTTCGGGTGACCTCGATGTGATCTGCCTGAAGACCCTGCGCCCGGAGCCGGAGCGCCGCTATGGGTCGGTGGAGGCCCTGGCGGACGACATCGAACGCCATCGCAACGGGCTGCCGGTGCGGGCGCGCCCCGACACGCTGCCGTACCGGACGCGGAAGTTCGTCCGGCGGCATCGCACGGGCGTGGCCCTCACCGCCGCCGTGATCTTGCTCCTGTCGGCGGTGGTGGGGTTCTATACGGTGCGGCTCTCACACGAGCGCGACCGCGCGCAGGTCGAGGCCGAGAAGGCACGGCAGGTGGCGGAATTCCTGAAGAGCGTCTTTACGACCTCGAACCCCTCCGAAAACCTCGGGGAGACGCTGACGGCCCGGGAGCTGCTGGACCGGGGCGCGGAGCGACTCGAAACCGACCTGGCCGATCAGCCGGTCGTGCTGGCCGAGATGTTGGACGTCGTCGGCGACGTGTATACCGGGCTCGGACTGTACGAACCCACCCGGGCGATGCGGCGGAAGGCGCTCGACCTGCGCGTGCAGCTTTTCGGCGACGAGCACGCAGCGGTGGCGACGAGCCTGCACCAGCTCGGCGAGGCCATGCGGCTGCTCGGGGACGATCAGGCGGCCGACTCCTTGTATCGCCGGGCGCTGGAACGCATGCGTCGGCTCCCGGACGCCGACAAAACCGAAATGGCCATTCTGTTGACGGAGATGGGCCTTTCCGCCTACAGTCAGGGCGATTATGCCGCGGCGGAGTCGCTCCATACGGCGTCGATCGCCCTGCACCGGGCCGCGCCCGATCCCAACCGGGAGGGGTTCGCCGCCAGCCTCAACAACCTGGCGTTGGTCTACACCAACCTCGGCAAGTATGAAGCCGCCGATTCCCTCTATCAAGAGGTGCTGGACGTACTTGCCCAACTGTATGGGGAGATGCATCCTCATATCGCCACCACCCTCCGAAACAGAGCCATCCTGCAGCGTGAGGCCGGAAACCTGGCGGCGTCCGAAGCGCTGTTCCGCGAAGCCCTGGCGATGCGGCGTACGCTTTACGAACCCGAACACCCGCTGATCGCTTCCGCCCTCACCTCCCTGGCGAATGTCCTCATCACCCGAAAGGCCTATGACGAAGCCGAGCCGTTGCTCCTGGAAGCCCTGAGCATTCAGCGGAAGGCCCTGGGGGACGAGCATCCCTGGACGGTGGGCGTCATCGATGCCCTGTCCCGGCTGTATGCCCACACGGGGGCCTACGAAGCGGCCGACTCGCTCCGCCGGAAGGCGCTCGCCCTGAACCGGAAGCGCTATGGACCGGCACATCCCCGGGTTGCCGGAGACCTCGGATCGCTCGCCAACCTGCTTTTCAGTCAGGGCGCCTATGCGGAAGCGCTGACGGAACGGCGGCAAGCGCTGGCCATCTGGCGAGAGGTTTATGGAACCGAACACCGCACCATCGCGCGTGGACTAAACGGTGTCGGTCAGATCCTCATGGCCCTCGATCGGTATGCCGAAGCGGAGCCACCTTTGCGGGAATCCGTGGCGATGCACATCAAACTGCAGGGAGAGGACCACCCGGAGGTCGCACGGAGCCGCATCAGGCTGGCCGAAGCACTTGTTCATACCGGGCAGTTCCCCGAGGCCGAATCGCTTCTGCTAGCCGCCCGCGCCCGCTTTGAAGCCGACGGGGACACGGCACGGACGCAGCGGGCCGACGAGGATCTCCGCGCCCTCTACCAGGCATGGGGGAGGGCACCCCGGGCGACCCTGTAGGATTAACATAGAGTCATCGGATGGGGGACTTGTAACCGGGGCCGTGAAGGCGCGTAAGGACAGAGCCTGTGACCTCATCCTGATCCACCCCTTGCCGCTGGATATCGCAATGAAACCTGCACAGCTACTTGTTCGAACCGTCGTTTTCACCCTCGCCCTGGTGTTCCTGACAGGCTGCGCGAGCACGGGCGTGTTCAATGCCGCCAACCTGACCAACGTGGAGCTCTCGGGGGACAATTACCGGGTGGTCGCCACGAACGTGTACGGGGAAGCCTCGGCGGCTTATCTGCTCGGCTTCAGCGTGGCGCAGCGCGGGGAGATGCAGACCCTGGCGCTGATTCCCCTCGGTGGCAATCGCCTGCTCTTCAAGACCGCGCTGGAAAACCTGTGGGCCAACTTTGCCGAGGCGCATGGTAGTGTAGAAGGCCGGAGCCTCGCACTGGTCAACGTCCGCTTCGACTCCGACGCGCAGAACGTGCTTTTCTTCTACACGAAACCCACGATCTCCGTGCGGGCCGACGTCGTGGAGTTTTATAAATAGTGACGGGCGTGTGGTCACCGTCGTTTTTTCGCTTTTCGAAGCCGGCGATCTCCTTACGCGCTGAGGTCGTCGAGTTCATCCGATGACCTCTGCCGGACCGGCAGGGCACGCCGGAGCCGATTCTGATTCATCCCTTCACGCCAGGACGCCTCCGACTTTGCGCCGGAGGCGTTTTTTTATGGTTTCGACCTTGACAGAAGCTTGGTGTGTCCTATATATTTAGGAGTCCTAATAAAATATATATTGCGGTTCCGCCATGCGTGTACCTTATCTACCTCTGATCCTGATCGGCCTCGTCGCATGTGCCGGTCACGAACGGGCGTTTGCCCAGCCGGCCGTCAATCCGACGGCGGCGACCGACGATCTCGACCTCACGGCCGTACGGGTGCGCCACCTGGCCGACCTGGGGGTGCTCGTCTTCGAGCAGGAGGTGGCCGGGACGGCCGGGGCGACGGTGCCCGAAGCCGCTGGCCAACTCGACGGGGCGCCCGTTCTCGGCTACGTCTTCCCGACCACGCTGGCCCCGGAGGACGTGGGCTTTGCTCCGGGCGAAGGGGTGGTGGCGCTCGCCGCCACGTCCCACCCGGATTTCGACGACACGCCCCTCTGGGACGAGAACGGCGACCGGATTTACGACAACGACGGCCGGGTCTACCACACACACTGGGTGGTGCTCGTCCCCGATGAGCGGGTGCCCGGAGGGCTGGCCGTGAAGGAGACGAAGCGTATCCAGGAGGACCTCCCGCCCACGGCGCCCGGTATGCCCATGTACCTGGATTCCCCGGGGTATGCGGTGCTGTTGCGGGGCAAGGTGCTCCGGATCCCTGTGCCGGTGGACCGCGTCGGTGGGCGAACGGATTTCCGGTTCGACGGGGTGACGGCCTACATGCAGGTCAATCAGTCCGACCCGAACCGGCCGATGCTCGGTGTCTACAAAGTCTACGACGTGCTCTCGGGCGACCTCAGCCTGCCGTACGCCGTCACGCAGGAGTGAGGGCTGGGGCCCCTTGTCATCCGGAAGCCGGCTCGTGCTCGGGGCAGTCGAGGCGGAGCTGATGGAGGCGCAGCGGTCGGTCGAGCAGGACGCAGTGGTGCGGGGCCTCCGGGTTGTCATGCCGCTCCGGCGCGAAGAAGCGGCATGTGATGCACATCTTCGCCACGGTGATCACGCCGGCAACCTGGAGCCGGGCGATGAGGTCCATCAGGAAGCGCATGACGGTGAGTTTCTCGGCCTCGCTGTAGCCGACGAGGTGCTCCTGCAGGACCCCGGCCCAGCCGGCGAGACGGTCGGCGACCTCGCGTCCGGCTGGCGTGAGCGCGAGGAGCCGGGCACGCCGGTCGTCCGGGTCGGGGACCCGCGAGAGCAGCCCTTTCGTCGCCAGCGTACGCACGGCGTCGCTGACCGTGGCGGGGGTCAGGTCGAACCGCCGGGCAAGGTCGCCGACCCGGCACGTCCTGCCGGGGAGGAAGCGCAGGTACACGAGGAACTGGATCTGGATCGGGCTCAGTCCGGTCTCCGTGGCGACCTCCCACAGCAGAACCCGGAGCGCCTGGCTCAGGCGCTCCAGGGCCGCCACAATCTTGGCGTCGACGTGTTCGTGTTGTGCTTCGGGGTCGAAGGGGGAGACAGGGTCCGGCATACCTTTCCAGATTGGTTAGTATTCCTAAATTAAGGGATCGACCTGCCGGGGGCAAGAGCATATGCCGTCCCCTTCGCTTCATGCTTCCGCCGGGCCGATCAGCTCCTGTTCCAGCCGGGCCGCCTCGGGGAAGAGGATGTTGTTCTCCAGGTGCACGTGCCGGTGCAGGTCGGCCTCGAAGGCTTCGAGCAGCGCAAACAGGGCGCGGTAGGTGTTGCAGGCGTGTTCGGGAGGAGTAAAGTTGTCACTCAACGTGCGGAGTTGCTTCATCAACTCCCCGGCCCGGTCATGCTCGTGTTCCATGACCCGGATGGGGTTACGAACGGAGCCGAAGGGCGGCGGGTTGACCGGCACCTCCTGGATGCGCGCGGCTACGAGGGCCTTCACGTAGGGGAAGAGCACCTGTTCTTCCTTCATCATGTGCTGCTCGAGGTCCTCGCGCAGGGCCTCGACGAGGTCGGCCATCTCGATCAGTTCCGGGTGGTCCTTCCCATGAACGCGGGCGACCTTGTGGGAAAACTGCACCAGCGTCGGCAGATGCTCGCGTACGTACCGGTGATGTACGTTCACGATATAGTCGCAGAGAAAATCCGGGGACCAGGACCGCGGGTCGGGTTCTGTCGTCCCGGAGCCGGCCGAGTCGAAGGCCAGCAGGGCCTGAGCGACCTCCTGATAGTCGATCCCTTTCCGCTCGCAGGCCGCTTCGACCGTCAGGCCGCCGCCACAACAGAAGTCAATGCCGAACCGCTTGAAGATGGCGGCCCGCCGATAGTCTTCGGCGACCACGTCGCCAACCGTCCGGTTCCGCCATTCGATGAGGTTCGTGGGTTCCATGATGCAAGCCGATGTGTTAAAAGGTTAACGGAGTCATATATCCTAAATATCGGTGGACCCTGGTACGCGGTCAATGCCCTGACGGCAAGATCGTGTGTCTTCACCCAAAAGCCATGCGGATGCCGGGGGCTTCCGGCCTCATGG
>CAZKFR010000056.1:6428-22106 GCA_964552015.1 uncultured Rhodothermaceae bacterium
ATGACGGTGACCTTGATCTGGCCGGGGTACTGCATCTCGCTCTGAATCTTCTTCGAGATATCCATGGCCAGTTGCTCGGCCTGGGCGTCCGAGATCAGGTCGTGGTTGACGAGCACGCGGATCTCGCGGCCTGCCTGGATGGCGAAGACCCGCTCGACGCCTTTGAACGATGCGGCCAGCGCTTCGAGTTTTTCCAGGCGCTTGATGTAGGCTTCGAGGGCTTCACGCCGGGCACCGGGGCGGGCGCCGGAGATGGCGTCCGCGGCCTGCACGATGGGGGCGATCAGCGAGGTCATCTCGATCTCGTCGTGGTGGGCCCCGACGGCGTTGCACACGACCGGGTCCTCCTTGTACTTGCGGCACAGTTCCATGCCTACGATGGCGTGCGGGCTCTCGATTTCCTCTTCGACCACCTTGCCGATGTCGTGCAGCAGCCCGGCCCGGCGTGCCAGGGTGGCGTCGAGGCCGAGTTCGGCGGCCATGAGCGAGGCGATGCGGGCCGTCTCGATGGAGTGGGCAAGCAGGTTCTGCCCGTAGCTCGTGCGGTAGCGCATCCGGCCGATGAGGCGGATGAGTTCGGGATGGAGGCCGTGCAGGTTCAGGTCGATCACCGTGCGCTCACCGGTTTCGACGATCTCTTCCTCGATCTCGGCGCGGGTCTTCTCGACCACCTCTTCGATCCGGGCCGGGTGGATGCGGCCGTCCTGGATCAGCCGGTTCATGGCAATCCGGGCGATCTCGCGACGAACCGGGTTGAAGCCGGAGAGGATGACCGCCTCGGGCGTGTCGTCCACGATGACCTCGATACCCGTGGCGGCCTCGAAGGCCCGGATGTTGCGGCCTTCGCGCCCGATGATCCGCCCTTTCATCTCATCCGACTGGATGTTCACGACCGAGACGGTGTTCTCGATAGCGTGGTTGGCCGCGGTGCGCTGGATGGCCGTCAGGATAACTTTGCGTGCCTCGCGGTTGGCCCGGAGCCGGGCTTCGTCCCGGATCTCCTTGATGTGGGAAGCGGCTTCCAGGCGGGCTTCTTCAGTGAATTGCTCAATAAGGGCCTGCCGTGCTTCTTCGCGACTCAGGCCGGAGGCCTGTTCCAGCCGGCGCAACTGTTCTTCCTGCATCCGTGCCAGCTCCTGGCGCTGGGCTTCGAGCTGTTCCTCGAGCGTCTTGACGCGCTGTTCGCGCTGGATGACCTCCTCGTAGCGGCTGCGCGCCTCTTCGGAGAGGGCGGTCGCTTTGCCGTGGAGGAGATCGGCCCGGAGCCGGATCTGTTCGGCCTCCTTGCGCAGGCCCTCGATGGCATCGGTTGCCTTGTGGAGCAGGTGTTCGCGCTCGTTGATCTTCTGGGCGCGCCGGTTGAGCTTCTCCTGTCGCTGGTCGAGTTTTTCTTTCGTACGTCGTAGGGCACGCCTGGTCTCGGTGGTTTCTTCCGTCAGGGCCTGTTCCCGACGGTCGAGTTCAGCCTCTCGCTTCTCGATGCGTTCGAACCGTAGTTGTTCGATCTCCTTTTCCGCGTCGGCCAGGAGGCGTTCGGCCTGTTCCCGGGCGCTGGCGAGCTGGTTGAGACCCAGCCGTTTGAGGAGGAATCTATCTACGGCAACACCGATGCCGATGCCAAGCGCGACCAGCACGACGGCGCCGATAACAACGCCGGTTACGTCCATGGTCGTCAGGTAGGTCTGGTGAACACAGTACTCCGTGTGCGCCGGTACCGGTGGGCCGGAGGCCGGCGAGATCGGAGACACTACACAAATAAAAAATGCCCCGATAGGTTCCGGCATGTGGCCGGGGTCCCATCGGGGCGTAGCCTACAGGCTGGCACCGGCCCGCAACGAAGGGATATGAAGAACCTCCTTCATACCACACGGTGGGTGCCGCTCGGGTTCTTCGCTACTTCCGCGGCTTTCCTGGCTTGGAAAGACCCCGAAGGGCTGCGGCCTGTTGTCCAAACCCGAAGGTAAGCTCCCTAAGTAGAATTGTTAGGTTCTTACTTTTGCGTTCGTTGCGGGATTGTGCCTCGGCACAATAAAGGCGTAGCCGGACGGAAGCGCAAGCGTTTACATGATTTTCGCAGGAGGCCTCAGGCGGGAGGCAGGACGTCCCGAAGGTGTTGCTCGAGGGCGGAGAGATCGCGGGCAAGCGCATCGTCCTCGGCGGCAAGGGTTTCACGCAGCGCCATGAGTTCATCGGCCAGGGCCAGGGCCGTGATGGTGGCGGCCGTCAGTTCACTCTGTTCGGGGTGCGCGGTGCGGAAGGCGTTCAGCTTCTCCTCGACGTAGGTTGCCGCAGCACGCATCCGGCCTTCGAGTTCCGGTGCGACCCGAAGACCGTACTCACGTCCCTGCAAGCGTAGGCGGATCGGTTTATCCATGGCAGACGGCGGCTTGCATCGCTCAGCCTTTTTCGTCGGATTCGAGATAACGGTCGATGGCTTCGATGAAGCCTTTGATCTTCTGTTCGAGCACCTCGGGGTCTTCGTCCAGGCCGATACGTGATCCGGCGGGTGCCGATTCCAGCGCCGCGATGCGTTCGCTCAGCCGTTCGTTTTCTTCGCGGAGGCGGCGAAGCTCGCGCGTGGCTTCCTGCACCCGGCTCCGCAGACGCTCCAGCGATTGGCGGCTCTTGAGATGGATCATGCCTCCACGCTGCTTCCTGTTGCCGCCGTTCTCCCGGGCCACACCTTCAGCGGGTGCCTGCGTTTCGCTTTCGGGTACGGCCTGCTTGCCGGATTCTTTCTTCTGAGCGCTCATGGGGCTACGCAAGGTCGTTCGCTAAACCGGGTTGAACCGCCGCCTGGCATCCAGTCCAATATACGCCTATTGCCGGAGTTCGGCGCGGTGTTCCTGGCGGAGTCGCTTCAAGATGGTCGCGATGGCGGCATCTACCTCGGCGTCGGTTAGGGTACGGTCGGCGCCGAAACGCAGGGCAAAGGCCACGCTTTTCTTTCCTTCGGGAATGCCCTGGCCCTGGTAGAGGTCGAACACGTCGGCGTGCCGGAGCAGCGGGCCACCGGCGTGGCGCAGGGTGTCGAGCAGCGGGCCGACCGGTTGGTCGACATCGACGAGCACGGCCAGGTCCCGCTCGACGATCGGGAAGCGGCTGATTTCGACGTAGGTGCGTTGCAGGTTCGGCGCCGCCCGTTCGACCACCTCCCGCCAGTGCAACTCGGCCGCGAACACCGGTTGGTCCAGGTCATACGCTTCCGTGAGTGCATCGGAGAGCCGGGCCACGTAGCCCAGCCGTTGCCCCCCGGAGGCCACCTCGAGGTGATAGGCCGTCAGCGGGGTGGGAGCCGGAACCGGTGTCCAGGTCACGTCCGCGAGGTGCCATTGCTCCAGCAACGCCTCGACGATCCCTTTGAGGTCGAAGAAGTCCGCCGGTTGCGTGGGGGCGTCCCAGGTCATCGCGTCCCGTGGGCCACTCATCCCGATGAGAAACGATTCGTACTCGGTGTAGCCGGGCAGGTAGGTGCCGTTGTTGCTCCGGTAGTAGACGTGCCCGAACTCCATGAAGCGCAGCAGCCGCTGCCCGTGGTTCCGGTTGTGCGCCATCACCTGCAACAGGCCGGGCAACAGGGTGGGCCGCAGCGCCGCCATCTCTTGCGAGATCGGGTTCAGTGTCTCGATGATGCCCCGTGGCTGCCTCAACCCGAGCAGGTCGGGTACGAGGAAGCGCTCGGCGGTCTCCTTGCGGAGCATCGAGTTCGTGTACAGTTCGCGAAAGCCCAGGCTGCTGAGCATCGACAGCGTGCGGCGTCGCAGGGCATGGCCGGGATCCTCACGGGGGACGAACACCGGCACGGCGGAGTGCGTCGGCTCGGGGATGCGGTCGAAGCCGAAGAGGCGGCCGACCTCCTCGATCACGTCGATCTCGCGCTCTACGTCCGGGCGGAAGGAGGGGACGTGGCAGAGGAGGACACCGTCCTCGCCGGTCTCGATCTCGAAGCCGATGGCCGTCAGCAGGCGGCGCACGTCGGCTTCGGGCACGTCCACGCCGAGGATCCGGGGGATGCGGGCCCGGCGCAGCCGGACGGTGCGCCGGGGCACGGGGCGCGGGTGGGCGTCCACCATCCCCGGCACGATGTCGCCTCCGGCCAGTGCGGCCATCAGTTGGGCGGCGCGGGCGGCGGCCCACACCTGCCCTTCCGGGTCCACACCGCGTTCGAAACGGTACGAGGCATCGGTCGAGAGCTGGAGGGCCTTGGCCGTGCGGCGAATGGACGAAGGGTCGAAATAGGCGCTCTCGATGAGCACGTTCGTGGTCGCTTCCGTCACTTCCGAGTTCTGCCCGCCCATCACGCCGGCGATGGCCACGTCGCGTTCCGCGTCGGCGATCATGAGGGTGCCCGCGGGCAGGAGGCGTTCCCTGTCGTCCAGGGTGATGAAGGGCTGCTCCCGCTCCGTGAAGCGGACGATGATCTTCCGCCCGGCGATCTGGTCGAAGTCGAAGGCGTGCAGGGGTTGCCCGCATTCGTACATCACGTAGTTCGTGATGTCCACGACGTTGTTCCGCGGGCGCAGGCCCACGGCGCGGAGCCGCCGCTGGAGCCATTCGGGCGAAGGGCCGATCCGGACGCCGCGGACGAGCATGGCCACGTAGCGGCCGCAGCCCTCGGGCGCCTGGATGTCCACCTCGACCTGCCGGGCCGCCTCGCCGCCGGGGGGGGGGAGCGGCACCTCCGGCCGCCGCAGCGGTGCGCCGGTGAGCGCCGCCACGTCGCGCGCCACCCCCAGGTGGCTGACAGCGTCGGGGCGGTTCGGGGTGATGGCCACGTCCAGCACGACATCGCCGGCGGTCCGTCCGATCGTCTCCAGGTACGCCGTGAAGGCCATCCCGACGGGCGCGTCGTCCGGGAGCACCATGATGCCGCTGTGGTCGTCCGAAAGGCCGAGTTCGTCCTCGGCGCAGATCATGCCCATGGATACTTCGCCCCGCATTTTGGCCTTCTTGATCTTGAACGGCTTCTCGGGGTCGGTCGGATTGGGCAGGCGGGAACCCACCGTGGCGACGGGGACCTTCTGTCCGGCGGCCACGTTTGGCGCACCGCAGACGATCTGCACCGGTTCGCCGTCGCCCAGGTCTACTTCGCAGAGGGTCAGTCGGTCGGCGTTCGGGTGGGGCCGCACCGCCAGCACGTGCCCGACGACGACGCCGTCGAGCGCCGGGCCGGTGGCTTCGATGGCTTCGACCTCCAGCCCGCTCATCGTCAGCCGGTGGGCCAGGGCCTCGGGGCTGAGGCCGTGCTGTACATAGTCGCTGAGCCAGTTAACGCTGATTTTCATCGTGGGAGCAGGGTGGTTGCCTCGCCTTCCGGGGGTGCGCCCTCGGCGAGGCCGGATTAAAACTGTTCCAGGAAACGGATGTCGTTCTCGTAGAGGATACGGATGTCCTTGATCCCGTAGCGAAGCATGGCGATGCGCTCGACCCCCATCCCGAAGGCATAGCCCGTGTAGCGCTCCGGGTCCACGCCGACGGCTTCGAGGACGTTGGGGTCCACCATGCCGCAGCCGAGAATCTCGAGCCAGCGCCCCCCGCCGGGAAGCGAGGCATCGGGCCACCAGATGTCCACCTCGGCGCTTGGCTCGGTGAAGGGGAAGAAGCTGGGGCGGAACCGCATGACGACGTCGTCCCCGAAGAGGGCCTGGGCAAAGACGTGCAGGATCTGCTTCAGGTCGCCCATCGTGATGCCCTCGTCCACGCACAGGCCTTCCACCTGGTGGAACAGGCAGTACGATTTGTAGGAGATCGACTCGTTGCGGTAGACACGCCCGGGCACAATGACCCGATAGGGAGGGGGCTGCGATTCCATCACCCGAATCTGTACCGGCGAGGTGTGCGTTCGCAGCAGGATGCCTCCGTGGGCCTCGGAGGGCGGCTCGAGGAAGAACGTGTCCTGCATATCCCGCGCGGGGTGGTCGGGCGGGAAGTTGAGGGCGGTGAAGTTGTGCCAGTCATCTTCGATCTCCGGGCCTTCGGCCACGGTGAAGCCGTAGCTGCCGAAGACCCGTTTGATTTCCTCGAGCGTCTGGGTGAGGGGGTGGAGGGACCCGGCCAGGGGACGTCGTCCGGGCAGGGTCAGGTCGATGGAAGGGCCGGCGGCCGCCTTTCCTGTGGCGAGGCGTTGCCGGGCCTCTTCCAGCCGTTCCTCCACGCGCCGTTTGAGCTGGTTGACGCGCTGCCCGAAGGCCTTGCGTTCCTCCGGCGGAACGGTGGGGATCTGTTTGAGCAGGGCCGTGATCCGGCCCTGTTTGCGGCTCAGGTAGGCGATGCGGAAGCGGTCGAGGGCCTCTTCCGTGTCGAGCGGCTCTGCTTCGATGGCCTGAAGCAGTTCGTCGAACAGGTCGGTGTGGGTGGTGGACATGGTGTCGGCGGAGAGCGAAAAGGCTGGGCGGTATCAAAAAAAATCCCGCCGGGCCTGTCGGACAGGGGGCGGGACGGGCGCGATGATGCGCGCTTGCCGGAACCGGCCGCTGCCTTCAGACCATGCGAGGCGCGCCGGCAAAAAATCGCAGCGGGATGGCGTGCGTCATGACCGGGCTTGCTCAACGACGCGGGCGAAAGCCTGCGGGTCGTGCACGGCCAGGTCGGCCAGCACTTTGCGGTTGAGCCGGACGTCGGCCTTACGCAGGGCCCCCATCAGCCGGGAGTAAGTGGTGTTGTTGAGCCGGGCCGCCGCATTGATGCGGGTGATCCACAGGCGCCGGAACTGGCGCTTCCGCTGGCGACGGTCACGGTACTGGTACTGAAGCGCCTTCTCGACGGCGTGCTTGGCGACCGTGTAGATCTTGCTCCGACGGCCCCAGTACCCTTTGGCCATCTGCAGGATCTTCTTCCGACGGCGGCGCGAGGCCACTCTATTTTTTGCTCGCGGCATGGTTCTTCTTCAGGTCTAAACGGGGTGACACATCCAGGGACTCACAGCCCGAGCAGGCGCTTCATGCGCGGCTCGTCCGTCGCGTCGACCAGCGTGCTCGTGCGCAGGTTGCGCTTCCGCTTGGGCGACTTCTTCGTCAGGATGTGGCTGTGGTACGCCTTCTTGCGGCGGAGGCGGCCCGTGCCGGTCTGCTTGAACCGCTTCTTCGCACCGCTGTTGGTCTTCATCTTCGGCATAACGACTCCTCGGGTCAACGTCTTGGCCTGGCCCGACGTGGGCGAGAGCAGGCTGAAACCAGATGAAAAAGGAGGGGTTCCGTCTCGGAAGGCCTCTTCCTGCCGGACATTTCGAGCCGCCCAAACTAGCGTATCCGCCTTTCTGGCGCAAGAAGAAGGCCGCGTCCGGACCGTTCCGGGGAGGGAATTTACGGTGAAGTCCGAGCGGGGCCGGACCGGGCCTCACGTCTTCTTCTTCTGCGGGGCCAGGATCGTGGTCATGCGCCGGCCTTCCATGCGGGGGGGCTGGTCGATCTTGGCAATGTCGGAGAGTTCCTCGATGAAGCGCCGCAGCAGGTCCATCCCATGATCTTTGTAGACGATGTTGCGGCCGCGGAACTGCACGTAGGCCCGTACCTTGTTTCCCTGTTCGAGGAACGTGCGGGCGTGTTTGGTCTTGAACTCGAAGTCGTGCGTGTCGGTGTGAGGGCCGAAACGAATCTCCTTCATTTCGACCGTGTGCGACTTCTTCCGCAGTTCCTTCTCTTTCTTCTGCTGCTCGTACCGGAACTTGCCGTAGTCGATGATCTTGCAGACCGGGGGGTCGGCGTTCGGGGCGATTTCGACCAGATCGAGCTCCTGTTCCCGGGCCATGCGCAGCGCCTCTTCGATGTCGTAGACGCCGTGGTTTCCGCGCGGATCGACCACGCGCACCCGGGGGGCGCGGATCTGCTCGTTGATGCGTACTCGTTTCGTAGCGATGGTTCTTTACGGTTTGGTTCAGTGGAATCGATGCCCGCTTCGGCTCGCTCGAAATATAATCGCTCGCAAGCGAAAACGGCTAGTTGTTTCGAAGAAATTGACGTATTTCTTCAACGAACCCCGAGGCCGGGCAGGAGGTTTCTCGGCTCGACGGGCGCCGGTCACGTCTGGATGACTCCGACGTTGAAGCGTGGCATCTCGGGGTTATGGTCCGCCATGTCGATGCCCCGGCTGATCCACCGGCGGGTATCGACCGGATCGATGATCTCGTCCACCCAGAGCCGGGCGGCGGCGTAGCGGGGCTGCATGTGTTCCTCGTACCGGGCTTCGATCGTGCGCAGCAGTTCCTCTTGTTCCGCCTCGGAGAGTTCTTTGCCCTGGCGTTTCAGTTTGGCAACCTGGATCTGTAGCAGCGTCCGGGCTGCCTGCTGGCCACCCATCACGGAGATGCGGGCGGTGGGCCAGGCCAGCATCAGGCGCGGGTCGTACGCGCGGCCGCACATGGCATAGTTTCCGGCTCCGAACGAGTTGCCCACCACCACGGTGAATTTGGGGACGACCGAGTTGGCCACGGCATTGACCATTTTGGCGCCGTCCTTGATGATGCCACCGTGCTCGGCCCGGGTGCCCACCATGAAGCCGGTCACGTCCTGCAGGAAGACCAGCGGGATGTGCTTCTGGTTGCAGTTCATGATGAAGCGCGCCGCCTTGTCGGCGGAATCCGAATAGATCACCCCGCCGGCCTGCAGCTCGTCCGTGTGGGCTTTCTTCCCCATGCGGGCCTTCGTCATTTTACGCTGGTTGGCGACGATCCCGACGCTCCACCCGTCGATCCGGGCGTACCCGGTGATGATCGCTTTCCCGTAGCCGGCTTTGTATTCGGTCCATGACCCCGCGTCGACGAGCCGGGCCAGGATCTCGTACATGTCGTACGGCAGGTGCCCCTGGGGCGGCATCAACCCGTAGATCTCGACGGGGTCGAAGGCCGGGGGGACGGGCTCGGTGCGGTTGAAGCCGAACCGGGGACGCGGGCCCAGTTTGCCCATCAGGTCGCGGATGGTGGCCAGGCAGGTGGCATCGTCCGGCATCTGGTAGTCCGTCACTCCGGAGATCTGCGAGTGGGTTTCCGCGCCGCCGAGCGTCTGGATGTCTACGTCCTCGCCGATGGCGGCTTTGACGAGAAACGGGCCTGCCAGGAACACGGAGCCGGTGTCTTCGACGATGAGGGCTTCGTCGCTCATGATGGGCAGGTAGGCGCCGCCGGCCACGCAGCTCCCCATGATGGCGGCGATCTGCGGGATGCCCCGGCTCGAGAGCACGGCGTTGTTTCGAAAGATCCGGCCGAAATGCTCCTTGTCGGGGAAGATTTCATCCTGCATGGGCAGGTACACACCGGCCGAGTCGACGAGGTAGATGATGGGGAGGTGATTTTCCAGCGCGATTTCCTGCGCCCGGAGGTTCTTCTTGGCCGTGATGGGAAACCAGGCTCCGGCCTTGACGGTGGCGTCGTTGGCCACGATGATGCACAGCCGACCGCTGACGTGCCCGAGGCCCATCACCGTGCCACCGGCCGGGCAGCCGCCTTCGTCCTCGTACAGGCCGTCGCCGGCGAAGAGACCCAGCTCCATGAAGTCGTCCGGGTCGTCGACGAGGGCCGCGATGCGCTCCCGTGCCGTCATCTTGCCGCGCCGGTGCTCCCGCTCGATGCGCTTGGGGCCACCGCCCTGTCGGATCTGCTCGGCGGCACGCCGGAGCTCCTCGAGCAGGGCTCGGTAGTGGGCGTCGCGTTCGCGAAAAGCGCTTTTTTCGGTCGGGACGGGGGTACCCAGCGTAGACGTGGTAGGCTGCGAAGTCATAGGCGAACGTAAAGGTCTGGGGACGGGCTACGTCGGGTTTGACGGAGAACCGGTCAGGGTCTCCCGAAAAATCCGAATGTATGCCGCGCGGCGGGGAGTGTTTCCGGTCTTCTTGCGGGACCGCCCGGCAAAAAAAAGCCCGGTCCGGGGTGGGAACCGGACCGGGAGGGACCCTGTGGGCCGCGTACATCCCTGCTGGATCAGAGGAAAGCGGAAATCTTCTGGATGATCTCCGAGCGGGGCTCCCCGGTCTTCTCGTGGATGAGGTTGACCATCTTGTTCAGGTTGCCACGCGCCTTCTTCATTTCCTTGTCCCCGAACTCGTACTCGCTCCAGATAGTCTGGATCTGGGACTTGACACGACGCCAACTCTCGTTCATGGTCTCGGTCGCCATATAGCCTCCGTGCTATGCTCTGCGGTAAAAAACGTACATCTCATGTGACCCATGACACCCGCAAGGGTTTCAATTTAGTCAAAACTTCAATTTTGGCGGGAGTCCGGCAGGAGTATCGGGCGTATACCTGCGATTTTTTTGCCGTCATTCGTGCAGGTCCCCCGGCTCAGGGTAGGATGGGGTCGCTTCGCTGTTCCAGCAGTTCGTCGACGGGGGGCAGGTCATGGTACCAGGCGTGATGCGGTGACCAGCGTGCGCAGCGAGGGCAGCAGGTTTGGCGCCAGATCTTGCCGCACCCCGGGCACCGGCCCTGGGTGTCGAAGGTGTTCCAGCTCGTCTGGCAGGTGCAGATCCATCGGTCTTCAGCGCGGGGTTCGTACGAACAGCGCGGGCAGGCAATACGCATGGTCGTCGGAAAGGAGAGGATGGGGATGGCGGCCGCCGTGAGGCGGCGTGGGACATGGGTTTAACGCACCGGCCGGGGTTCGGTCCCCTCCTCGTGAGGCCCGACCCGGGCCGCTGTTCGTCAGAGGGTGGGATCCCTGCGGTCCTCCTTCCGGGGGATCGCGCCGTGACCGGGCCGGTCGGGCGGTGTGACCCGGCCCCTTTCGAAGTGCAGGCCTTCGAAGGGGTCGTCAGCGAGGTGGAGCATGCCGTCGAGGTCAAGGAAGTCGGCCAGCGAAGCCAGGTGGGCGGCGGCCGTGAGGGCCAGCGAACTCTCGATCATGCAGCCGAGGAGGACCTTCATGTCGAGTGCGCGCGCCACGGCAATCAGGTGGCGGGCCGGGAGCAGGCCGCCGGCTTTGGCCAGCTTCACGTTGATGCCATCGGCGGCGCCGGCGAGGGCAAAGACGTCGTCGGTGTGGCGGACGCTCTCGTCGGCGATGAGAGGCGGGAGGTCGCGTGGCAGGAGCCGGCGAAGGCGGTGCCAGTCGTCGGGGTCGCCGGCCGGGATGGGCTGCTCGATGAAGAGCAGGTCGAGCTCGGCCAGGCGCGGGATCACCTCGGCGGCTTCCCGGAGGGACCAGGCGCCGTTGGCGTCGATGCCCAGTTCGGCTGTGGTCGCCTGCCGGGCGGCGCGGGCCAGGGTCAGGTCGTGGTGCAGATCGCCCGAGCCCAGCTTCAACTTGATCCGGGGAGGGTGGTCGAGGCGCTGAAGGGCGGGTTTGAGGGCGGCTGGATGGTCGGGGATGCTCAGCGTGACGGTGCTCAGCGGGGCCCGTGATGGATCCAGGCCCCAGAGGCGATAGAGGGGATGACCGAGGCGCTGCGCCCAGTGGTCGTGCAGGGCCAGGTCGACGGCGGCGCGGGCTGGAGCCGGACCCGGTGGCAGGGCCTCGAGCACGTGGGTGAGCGGCGGCGGATCGGCGGCGAGCAGGGAGGCAACGTCCAGCCGTTGAAGGTACGCCACCGCCTCGCGGATCGACACACCGAGGTAGGGGGGAAGGGCTCCTTCGCCGATCCCTTCGCCGAGGTGGACGAAGAGGTTCTGGCGTTCGGTGCTGGTGCCGTGGGCGATGCGGAAGGGGGTACGAAGGCGTAAGGTGCGGGTTCGTACGGATAGGTCCATGGAAGGGGGTCAGTTCGTCAGGCTCCGGATGGGAGCCGGTATGCGCCCGCCGCGCAGGGCAAAGGGGGTGCTCGACAGCGCCGAAACGGGCATGATGGGAGCCCGCCCCAGCAGGCCGCCGTAATCTACGACGTCCCCAACGGTTTTCCCGACGACGGGGATCAGGCGGCAGGAGGTGGTCTTGTTGTTCACCATGCCGATGGCGAACTCGTCGAGCATGATGGCGGCCAGCGTCTCGGCCGATGTGTCGCCGGGCAGGGCGATCATGTCGAGGCCGACCGAGCAGATCGACGTCATGGCTTCCAGTTTTTCCAGCGTGATGTGGCCCTTCATGGCGGCCTGCACCATGGCCTCGTCCTCGGCCACGGGGATGAAGGCGCCGCTGAGGCCGCCCACGTAGCGTGCCGCCATCATGCCCCCCTTCTTGACCGACTCGTTGAGCAGGGCGAGCGCCGCCGTCGTGCCCGGGGCGCCCACGTCTTCGAGTCCCATCGAGCGGAGGATTTCGGCGATGGAGTCGCCTTCGGCCGGTGTGGGGGCCAGCGAGATGTCCACGACGCCGAAGGGGATGCGTACGCCGGTCCGGGCACTCAGGTGCTCGGCGACCCGGTGCCCGATGAGTTCGCCGGCCCGGGTGATCTTGAAGGCCATCCGCTTGATCGCGTCGGCCAGCGTGCCGAAGTCGGCGCCGGGGCCCACTTCACGGACGGCCCGGAGGATGACGCCGGGACCGGAGATGCCCACATTGATCGCGGCTTCGGGTTCGCTCGGCCCGTGGAAGGCGCCGGCGATGAAGGGGTTGTCCTGGACGGCATTGCAGAAAGCCACCAGGCGGGCGCATCCGATGGCGTTGCGGTCGGCCGTCCGCCGGGCCGTTTCCTTCACGGCGTGGGCCATCGCCAGCACGGCGTCGGCATTGATGCCGGCGGCCGTCGAACCACAGTTCACGGAGGCACAGACACGCTCGGTCGTGGCCAGCGCTTCCGGGATGGCCTCGATCAGCCGCCGGTCGCCTTCGGTCATGCCCTTCTCGACCAGGGCCGAAAAGCCGGCGATGTAGTCCACGCCCACGTGTTCGGCCGCCTGGTCAAGGATCTGGGCCAGCCCGATGAGTTCGTCCCGGGAGGCGCCATCGGCCACGAGGGCCATGGGCGTGACGGCGACGCGCTTGTTGGCGATGCGTACGCCGTAGAGGGCCTCCACCTCTTCGGCCACGCGCACGTGATGGGCCGCCATACGCCGGATCTTGTCGTAGACCCGGGCCCGGACGGTCTGGGGCAGCCGGCTGCTGCAATCACGCAGCGAAAGGCCCAGCGTGACGGTGCGAATATCGAAGTGCTCCACTTCGAGCATCTGCACCGTGTCAATGACTTCGCGGAGGTCGAAATGCATGATGTCCGGAGGGTAGGGGAAGGCGAGGGGCCGGGTCAGGGGCGGTGCATGGCATTGAAGAGGTCCTCGTGCTGGACGAGGATCCGGACCTGCCGCTGCTGCCCCACGTCGTTCAGACGTTTCTGCAGATCTTGAAGCGATCCGTGGAGGCTTGTCACGTCCATCAGCATGATCAACGTGAAGTAGCCCTGGAGGATTTTCTGGGTCACATCGAGGATGTTACAGCCGGCATCGGATACGGCTCCGGTAATGGCAGCCAGGATGCCGGGGCGATCGAGGCCGTAGGCCGTCAGGATGGCGCGTTCGCCGGGCTCGGGGGCATCGTAGGGGGCCCGTTCGACGGGCGCAGCGCCCGCCGAGGCGCCGAGGACCTCCTCGAGCACGGCCTGGGCTACGGCTTCCACCCGTTCGGGTGCGGCCTCCGGGCCCATCGCATCGGCCACACGTTCTACGAGACGTCGGATATCGGTCATCTAGGGGGCGAAGGGAGGGTGATACGTACGTGAGCAGCATTCCGGTAAGGAGGGAAGGCAACATACCAAAATAATCTTTTTCCCTCCACACGACCGGTCCGAACGGAGCACAAAAAGGGGCCGGCCCGTAAGGACCGGCCCCGCGGCATGGGCCTCGTGCCCGGCGACGATCACTCCGGCTTCTCTAGCGCCGTGAAGAACGTGTTCGGGCGTCCGTCGACAACCCGGACGACCTTGACGAGGAACGCCTTGCCGGGCTCGATCTTGTCGTACACTTCCCAGAACTCTTTCTCGTTGCGCACGGGCTTGCGGTCGACCTCGGTAAGGATGTCATACTGCCGGAGTTGCGCCTGGCGGTAGGCGTAGCTGTCCGGGTCGATCCGGGTGATCAGCACCCCTTTGATGTCCTCCTGCAGACCCATGCGTTCGATGGTCGCGGGGGTCAGGTTGTCGAGCCAGAGCCCCAGGGCCTCTTCGCGGCGGTTACCGTCGTTGCGGCCGGGCCGCTCATCCCCCTCCGCCGAGGCCAGTTCGGCGGGGCGCTCGGCCAGGGTGACCGTCAGCGTGCGGCGCTCGCCGTCGCGTACCACGACCAGTTTCACCTGGTCGCCGGGGCGCTTGTTGCCGATGATGGTACGCAGCTGCAGGTAGTTCTGCAGGGGTTTGCCGTCCACCTCTACGATCAGGTCGCCTTCCTGCAGCCCGGCTTTCTCGGCCGGGGTGTCTTCCTCGATCGACGTCACCTGGGCGGCGCCGCGCGGCACGTCCATGGCATCGGCCAGGGCCGGGCTGATCGGGCCGAAGAGCACGCCCAGGAACGCGCGGCGCACGGTGCCTTCGTCGATCAACTGCGTGACAACGTTTTCGACGACATCGACGGGAATGGCGAAGCCGATGCCCTGATACCCGCCGGAACGGGAAAAGATGGCCGAGTTGATGCCAATGAGCCGCCCGCGCAGGTCCACCAGCGGGCCACCCGAGTTGCCCGGGTTGATGGCTGCGTCGGTCTGGATGAAGGCGGCAAACTGGTTCAGTTGGCCCAGGTTGACACTCGTCCGCCCGATGGCGCTCACGATGCCGGACGTGACCGTGTTGCTCAGTTCTTCGGCCAGCGGCGACCCGAAGGCCAGTACCCACTGCCCCACGTGCACCTCGTCGATGTCACCAAAGGCAATGTGCGGCAGGTTCTCCGCCTCGATCTTGATGACGGCCAGGTCGCTCTCCGGGTCTTTGCCCACTACCGTGGCGGGGTAGGAGGTGCCGTCGAGCAACTTGACTTCCAGTTCGTCGGCCCCATCGATGACATGGTTGTTGGTGATGATGTACCCGTCCGGCTGGATGATGACGCCGGAGCCGAGCGCCTGCGATCGGAACGTCTGGTTCCGGTCCTGGCCCGGGAAGTTGAAGAAGTCTTCCCACGGGGTGCCCTCGAAGGGGTTGGCAAAGCGCCGCTCGATGACTTTTTCGGAGTGGATCTGGACCACGGTCGGGTTGACGGCCTCGGCCACCTGGATGAAGGCGGTCTCGAAGTCCATGGCCGAGGTGATCGCCGGGCTGGCGGGGACCGTGACGGCGTGGGCAAAGTCCAGGCCGGAGGCCCGGCTCTCATCGGTCAGGCTGCGCCCGCCAAAGAGGCTGGCGCCGGCCGACGTGAACAGGATGCCCGCCACGAACGCGGCGGCGATGAGGACGAGCAGGGAAACGTTTCGGATACGCATGATCGTTATCTGGTAAGAACGCTGTTCAGGATTGCAGACACATGGAGGCAGGCGTCCGGGCACAGACTCCCTGGTTTCGGCCAAAATGGCAGGCAGGAAGCCGGAACGTCGTCGTCGCGACCGCCTGAAAAAAACATGCCGGACGGACGACGCTCCTAGCAACGAAGCATCAGCCGGCTTTCGTATGGCCCGGGGATGAACTTTTTCCGGGTCGTGGACGAACATCACAGGTCGTCCACGGCAGTCCGGCAGGGGGATAGGGATAAACGCCGAAAGGGCTCTTTCGAGGTGCGAGGAATACTCGGGTCCGGGAGGGGGTCAGACGATGGGCAGGTTGGAGCCCGGGAAGCGGGAGGAGGGGCGAGCAGTACGTCGTGGACCGTCGACGGGTCCCATGGTCATGTTGCTCACGTAATGATC
>CAZKFR010000057.1:0-17316 GCA_964552015.1 uncultured Rhodothermaceae bacterium
TCAGCCCCCGCGTGGGCGATGACATCGTCTTCACGGTCACGCTCACGAACCACGGCCCCGACGACGCCACCGGCGTGGAAGTGACCGACCTGCTCCCCGACGGCTTTACCTTCGTCTCGGCCCTGCTGAACCAGGGCACCTACCACCCCGACACCGGCCTCTGGGTCGTGGGCACCCTCGCCAACGGCGGCGTCGCCACGATAGAGATCACCGCCACGGTGAACAACCCCGCCACCTGGGTCAACACGGCCGCCATCACCGCCAGCGACGCCATCGACCCGGACGAGACGAACAACCAGCACAGTCTCACCATCATTCCGACGCAGTCCTGGATCAAGACGGCCCAGTTGCTTCCCTCCGATGGCGCACCGTATGACCTCTTCGGCAATGCCGTGGCCCTGGATGGCGATCGGGCTCTCGTAGGCGCCACCGGAAACAACGACCAGGGCCTCAATGCCGGCGCGGTGTACGTGCTCGAACGCGACACGAACGGTAACTGGAACGTCGTGGCGAAACTGGTCGCCTCCGACGCCACAGGCGGAGAGAATTTCGGGGAATCGGTTGCGCTCGATGGCGACCGTGCCCTCATCGGTGCCTGGCGGGATGACGACCTCGGCGGTGAGTCCGGCTCGGCCTATGTCTTCGAACGCGACACGAACGGCAACTGGATCCAGCAGGCCAAACTGCTTCCTTCCGATGGTGTCATCGCAGGCCACTTTGGTCGCTCGGTGTCACTCCAGGGAAATCGTGCCCTCATCGGAGCGACAGGCGATGACGACAACGGCCCCAACGCCGGTGCGGCCTACGTCTTCGAACGCGACACGAACGGCAACTGGGTCCAGCAAGCCAAACTGCTGGCCTCCGACGGGGACGCCAACGACGCTTTCGGGCGTTCGGTGGCCCTCGACGGGGATCGTGCGCTCATCGGGGCTATTTTCGACGAGGAAAACGGCGGCCCCAATGCCGGCGCGGCCTACGTCTTCGAGCGCGACACGAACGGCACCTGGGTCCAGCAAGCCAAGCTACTGGCCTCCCACGGAGGTTCTCTCTACGAGTTTGGGGCTTCGGTAGCCCTCGAAGGGGACCGTGCCCTCATCGGAGCCCGCAGCGAAAACAATGTCCTGGGTGGCGCCGCAGGAGCGGCGTATATCTTCGAACGAACGGGAACCACCTGGAACCAGACCGCCAGGCTGATGGCCCCCGATGGCACGAGCGGCGACGTCTTCGGCTGGTCGGTCGCCCTCGACGGCGACCGCGCCCTCATCGGAGCCCCCGGTGAAGACGACCGGGGTAGCAGTGCCGGCGCCGCCTACCTGTTCGAGTGGGATGGCTCCGGCTGGGAACTCATCGCCAAGGTGTCGGCCTTCGATGGAGCCGAGGGCGACGAGTTCGGCCATGCCGTCGCGCTCGACGGCGACCGCGTCCTCCTCGGGGTGTGGCAGGATGACGACAACGGTAAATACGCCGGCTCGGCCTGTGTGTTCGAGCCGGAAGACGGCGGCATCGACCCGAACGACCTGCCCTTCTGGGACGGCACCATCGTCAACAACGGCGACGGCACCGGCTCGATCCCGCTCAGCGTCCCGCTCGGCCTCGAAAGTGTCGAACTCGTCGATTACAACAACCTGGTGCTCAAGGACATCCTCCAGGGTGGGTCCTCGCTCGTAGGCAAGCGCAGCGGTGCCTCGCTCGTTGCGGCCGGGCAGTTCGAGTGTACGCTCAGCATCAGCGACGGCTGCATCCGCTTCGACTGGAACGGCCCCGACGCTGATGCCCCGACAGCCGTCGACCTGATCATTGCAGCCCCGGACTCGGCAAGGTCCTCGTTCTTCCTGCACATCACCGACACGCAGGGCCACACCTTGCGGGTCGATCCGGTGCTGGACCTCTACCAGGGCGCCGTCGGGACAGCGACGCAGGAGGTGCCCGGCGCGTATGCGCTCTGGCCCAACTATCCCAACCCGTTCAACCCGCAGACGCGCATCACCTTCGAGCTGCCCGTTGCCTCGGACGTCCGCCTGACGGTCTACGACGTGCTGGGCCGGGAGGTGGTGCGTCTGGCCTCGGGTTCGTACCCGGCAGGCACGCACGCGGTGACGTGGGACGGCCGCGACGCCGCCGGTGCGATGGTGCCGAGCGGCGTCTACCTCTACCGCCTCGAGGCCGGACCGTTCTCGCAGACACGCCGGATGACGCTGCTCAAGTGAGGCGTCCGGCACCCCCACGAGCGAATGTGAACACAACGACAGGAAACAGGGTCATGAACAAGCACGAAACACCGAACGGACGGGAGCCGACACGGGGGCCTGCACAGCCCGGCCAGGTGCCGGCGACAGGGGCGAAGAAGGACTACGAAGCACCGGCGCTGACGTCGGAGGGGATGCTGTCGATCCACGCGGGATCGATCAATCTGTGGGTCAAATCCTGAGCAGAGGGCCGCAGCACCATCGACGGTACGCGGGGCCGGTTCCGTACGCGGGGCCGGTCCCGCGTTGTGTCTGCGAACGCACTCGGTGTCAGGGTGCCACGTTCGTCCAGACGCGACAGCCGGCATGGCGGGCGGCCTCGGCGGCAGTACGCGCGGCAGCCTCCGCCTCGAAGACCCCGAAGACCGCCGCCCCCGAACCCGAGAGGGCCGCATACCCCGCCCCGGCCGCCACCAGCACCTCGCGGGCCGTGCGGATGCCGGGGAAGGCCGCCATCACGGGCGCCTCGAAGTCGTTGACGAGCTCGGCACGCCAGCGGGCCAGGTCGTTCGACGTGACGACGGCGCGCAGGTCGGGGCGGCCCGTGGCGCGGGGACGCACGAGCCGGTAGGCCTCGGCCGTGGCCACGTGCACGGGCGGCACGGCCACCACCAGCGCAAACGGGAAGCGGTACGGCGCCCCGGTAGCGGGGTCGAGGAGCGGGGTCAGCCGCTCGCCGCGCCCCGTGGCAAAGGCGGCTTCCGGGCCAAGGAAAAAGGGGACATCGGAGCCCAGCCCGGCGGCAAGGGCATGGAGCCGGTCCGGCGGCGCATCGAGCCCCCACAGGTCGGACAGGAGGAGCAGGGTCGCGGCCGCATCGCTCGACCCGCCACCGAGGCCCGCGCCGTAGGGCACGTGCTTCTCCAGATGCAGCGCCGCGCCGTGCGTGACGCCGAAGGCCCGTTGCAGCCCCCGCGCCGCCTTCATGCACAGGTTACGCTCGTCGGTGGGCAGGGCGGGGTCCGAGCACGTCATGCGCAGGGTTTCGCCGGGCCGGGCCGTCAGCCGATCCGCCCAGCCGATACGAAGAAAAACGGTTTCGAGGTCGTGGTAGCCGTCCGGGCGGCGGCGCAGCACATGCAGGCCCAGGTTGATCTTGGCGGGGACGAGGCGTTCGAGGAGCACTTGAAGAGCGTATGTGTTTGCAGAGGGTTCGTTGCACCGGCCGGTGTGATGCCGTAGTTTACGGCGCGCCGACGCATTTCTGAAATCGCCTGCCGCACGCTGCGCCTATCGGTCCATCGTTACGAATGCCCCGTCTTACACGGCCCGCCGGGGCACGTCCCGATCCGTTTGTTTCGTCCCTCTGTTTCCGTATTCGCATGAAGACCCTTTCGCGCTGGAAGGCGGTCCTCGTCCTGCCTGTGCTGTGGGCGGCCCTTCTGCCGGGCGTCGTGCCGGCCCAGTCCCGAAGTGAGGCCCCCTCCCTGTCCGACGCCCACCCGCTCGAACAACTACGCCGCCGTCTGGCCGAGTCGGCGTTGTCGAACGCGTTGTTACCCCTGGAAGGTGCCGTCGATTCGAGCGCCTACATCGTCGGGCCGGGGGATTATTTCGCCGTGATGCTCGAAGGGCTGGGCCTGCCGATGGCGACGTTGCCGGTGACGGCGGACGGCCACCTGGTGTTGCCCGACGCGGGGAGCGTCCCCGTGGCCGGGCTGACGCTGGCCGAGGCCCGACGGCGCATCCGGCGGGCGCTCCGGGCGCACTACCGCAACGTGGAGGCCGACGTGACGCTGGCCCAGCCCCGCCAGTTCTACGTGCACGTCTCCGGCGCCGTGCCCGTCCCCGGCCGCTACCTGGCCATGCCCGTCGCCCGCGTATCGACCGTGCTCGAGATAGCGTTTGCGGACACGAGCCGGGCCCCGGTGACCCACACGGTCTATCAGCCCTCCCTCCGCAACGTCACCCTCGTGCGCCGCGACGGCTCCGAGCACTCGCTCGACCTGCTGCGATACTTCACGACCGGCGAGACGGCCCACAACCCGTACCTGAGCGACGGCGACGTCCTCTACGTGCCGGCCTACGACCCGCGCTTCGCGAGCGTCTACGTGGACGGTGAGGTGCCCTTCCCCGGCGCCTACGACCACCGCCCGGGCGAGACGGTCCGCGACCTGCTGATCCTGGCCGCCGGCAAGACCGATCCGGCCCTGCTCGGCTCCCTACACCTGACCCGCACCCACGCCGACGGCACCACGGAAACACGCACACTGACGACGGCCGACCTGGAACTACCCCTGCAGCCGCGCGACCACCTGTCCGTCGGCACGAACCGGCTCCCCGGCGGCACCGCCACCGTCGAGGGGCTCGTGGCCCGGCCCGGCACCTACCCCATCGAACAGGGCACGACGACCGTGCAGGACTTGATCGAACGGGCCGGAGGGCTGCTCCCGGAGGCCGCGCCCCGCCTGGCGTACCTCGAGCGCCGGGTGCTGCCCATGCCCGAAGTCCGGCCGAACGCCCCCAACCGTTTCGCTGCCACCGGCCGCCCCTTCCGGCTGCGTCCCGACTCGCTGGCCCTCTACCAGCACCTGCGCCTCGCTGACCTCGACTTCTTCAGCCGGACCTACTTCGCCCGCGAACTCCGCCTGCCCAACCGGGTGGCCGTCAACCTGGACGAGGCCCTGCACGGCGATGCCGCCCCGGTCTACCTGCGCGACGGGGACCGTCTCGTCATTCCCCGGGACGAACAGGCGGTGTACGTCTTCGGCCAGGTGGTGCGCCCCGGCTTCGTAGCGTTCGCGCCTGGCCGGGATGCCGGCTACTACCTCAGCGCCGCCGGCGGGCCGGGCCCCGGCGCCGGCGACGCCTACGTGATCGACGCGGCCACCGGCACGTACCGTCCGGCCCGCGAGGCCGTGATCCACTCGGGCGACCTCCTCTTCGTCGACCGCCGGGAGGATGTGGCCGACACGCCGGAGTTGCAGCGGCTCGTGCTCGAGGATCGCCGCGCCCGCGCCGACACCCGCTTCCGCACCTTCCAGACGATCCTTCAGGCGGCCAGCACCGCGGCCTCCATCATCACCCTGATCATCCTCGCCAACCGCTGACCGTACGCCTTCGCTGCCGTCCCATGGAGAAGCCCCTCACCGACCCCGACGAAGCGCACGCCCCCCTGCCCTCCGACCCCGGCCGGGCGGACCGGGCCGAGGACACCCTGTGGGAGACGCTGGGAACGCTCTACCGCTGGCGCCGCTTCATCGCCGGCGTTACCGGCGTCGTGGCCGTCCTGTCGGTCGTCATCAGCCTGCTCCTGCCCAACTGGTACCGGGCCCAGACGCGCCTGCTCCTGCCGGAGAGCAGCAGCGGCGGGCTGGCTTCGGCCCTGCTGGGCAACCTCTCCTCGGCCGCCCGCTCCCTCATCGGCGGCACCGGAGGCGATTATACCCGCTACCTCGCCATCCTCAGCAGCCGCACCGTCTTTGACAACGTCATCGACCGCTTCGACCTGATCCGGGTCTACGAGCTGGAAGACAGCGAGACGCCCCGCTACGCCGCCCGCAAGGCGCTGGCCGAGAACGTCGCGTTCGTCATCGACGACGAGTACGAGTTCCTCTCCGTCGAAGTGCTCGACACCGATCCGGAGCGGGCCGCCGCCATGGCGAACTTCTTCGTCGAGGAGTTGAACCGGCTCAACGCCGAGCTTTCGGCGCAGTCGGCCGGGCTGTTCCGGCAGTACGTCGAGGCGCGCTACGAGGAGGCGGCCCGAACCCGCGCAGCGCTGCTGGACTCGCTGGAGGCCTTCCAGCAGCGCTATGGTGTCTTCGACCTCCAGGCCCAGACGACCGCCTATTTCACCCAGCTGGCCGATCTGCGCGCCGAGGCGCTGCAACTGGAGATCCAGTACGAGGCACTCCGCGAGCAACTGGGGCCGGAGAACCCGCAGGTGCGCCGGCTGGCTACCCTGGTGGAGGCCGCCCGCAGGAAGTACCAGGATGCGCTGGCCGGGCGCGAGCAGGTGTTGCCGGTGCCCCGGGGCGAGGCCCCTCGCATGGCCCGCCGGTATGCCGAGCTGGAGATGGAACGCATCATTCAGGAGCGGATCCTGGAACTGGTGGCCCCTCTGCTCGAGCAGGCCCGCTTCGAAGAGCAGCGGCAGGTGGAGGCCGTGCAGGTCGTCGATCCGGCCGTGCCCCCCGAGCGGAAGGCCAAACCAAAGCGCTCGATCCTCTGCATCGCCGCCACCCTGTCGGCCTTCATCCTGGCCGTCGTGTTCGTGCTCGTCTACACGTGGTGGCAACGCCGCCATCCGTACTTCGCGCAGCGCCTGCGCGAGGCCGCTACGTCATGAGCGGGCTAGCCCTGACACCGGAGAACCTGGGCGCCCGGGGGCGGCTCGTGCTCCAGGGCGGGCTGGCCTTCGGACTGCTGCTGGTGCTCTACCTGACCTGGAGCGCCCCGGACCTCGTCGTCTTCCTGCCGATCGTACTGCTGGGGGGGGTGGGCGCCTGGTACCTGTTCCGCCACCCGCTGCTCAACCTGTGCGTGGTGCTGGGCGGCTTCGCCATCGTGGCCGACTTCGAAGAAGGACTCCAACTTTCCGAAGTGCTGTACGGCCTGTATCTGATCACGTTTCTGGCCCACTGGTTCGTCACGCGCGGCTACCTGTACCGGGAGCGCATCTTCGTCGACCGCGTCGACAGGGCCCTGGCGCTTTTCCTGTGCTGGATGACCGGATCGCTCTTCCTGACCCTCCTCTTCCAGCACGCGCTCGGGATCGCCTTCCGTGAATGGTCGACCTTCATCCTGCTGGCCCTCTACTTTCCCGTCAAGGAAGCGTGCATCCGCTACCGACGTGGGCCTCAGGCGATCCTGGGCGTCCTCCTTTTTCTGGGCGTCTTCGTCGCCCTGCGCAATCTGCTGAACTTTCAGGAGATCGTCGTCTCGGCTACCTATGCCTGGCAGATTGCCCGTGGGCGCGTCACGACCAACGAGGTCCTGCTGTTGCTCCCGGCCCTGGCTGCCTTGGTGCTCCTGCTGCACACGAACCGCCGCCTCGGGCGTGCCATCCTTCTGGGCGCGTTCCTGCTCTTTTTTGCCAGCCTGATCCTCACGCAGAGCCGGGCCTACTGGCTGGACTTTGCGCTGGGCACGATCCTCCTGTTTTTCCTGGTTCGGAGGGCGGAGCGTCTCCGTCTGATCAGCCTCTCGCTGGCAGGCCTGGCCGGCACCATCGTCGTGGGCCTGCTCCTCTTCGGCGACCTGATCTGGCTCATGGCCTATGGCCTGGCCGACCGGCTGCTGAGCCTCCTCACCGCCACGCAGGAAGACATCTCCCTCATCAACCGGTTCTATGAATCCCGGGCCGCGTGGCACCTGATCCTGCAAAACCCCGTGCTCGGGTACGGCCTGGGAGCCCGGTACCGGGTCTTCGACCTGATCAGCGACACGACGTTCTTCAAGCCCTTCATCCACAACAGTTTCCTCCTGATCTGGTTCAAGTTCGGCCTGGTCGGCCTGGTGGCGCTGCTCTACACCTGGGGGGGCTGTCTCTGGATGGGCCTCAGGGCCAGTATCCGCACCGCCCTCACCTCGCGAGATCGCATCTATGCCCTGATCGCCACCGTCGGGCTGGGTTCGCTGTTGCCCTCCACCTACACCTCCCTGCAGTTCTATATGTCGGACACGGCGCTGGCCTTTGCCCTCCTCGCCGGCTGGGCTGCAGGGCTCTACCACCGCTCGACCGCCCTCCACGCGCCCGAACCTTCGAGGTAACCTGATCCACGATGTCTTCGCCCCATCCTGCGCGACCCAGCGTGTTACGCAACATTTCGTGGCTGACCGGGGCCAGCGTACTGGTCAAACCGCTCTGGTTCGTCTTCATCACCCTGTTCTGCATGCGCACCCTGGGAGCGAGCGGCTACGGGATCATGACCATCGCGCTCTCTTTCATGACCCTGGCCGCCTCCTTCGGTGACTTCGTGACGAATGCTTTCACGATCCGGGAGGTGGCGCGCGCGCGCCGGCTGGCCTCACGCTACTTTTCCAACCTGCTGGCGGCCCGGGTGGTACTGCTGGCGCTGGCCTGGCTGGTCGCCCTCGGTGTCGGCTGGAGCCTCGGCTATGGCACCGCCGAACTGCGAGCCTTCGTATTTGCCGGGATCTACGCAGCTGCCCTCCGACTCCTGGAGTTCTGCCGGACGTTCTACCGGGCCTTCGAGGTATTGCAGTACGAATCGTATTCCATCGTGCTGGAAAAGATGCTGGTGGTAGGGGGGGGGCTGGCGATGCTCTGGACGACCGGCACGCCGCACGGTACGCTGCTCGGCATGGCGGCCGGCATGCTCCTGACGTTGCTGCTCAACGTGAGCTGGATCCATCGTACGCTGGCGCGGCTGCGACCGCGATTGCTGAGTCTCGGGTTCCTGCGAACGGTGTTCTGGGCCGCCCTGCCGCTGGGACTCTATGCGCTGTTCAACCAGTTCTACCGCCAGATCGGCCTGATTCTGCTCGAGGGGATGGAAGGCGAGGTGGCCGCCGGGCTGTTCGGGGCGGCCTTTCGCGTGACCGAAGCCCTGCAACTCCTGCCGACGGTCGTGGCCGCCGCCGTACTGCCCCGGCTGTCCAACCTGTTCAATGAGAACGATGCGCCCGCTTTTCAGCGTCTGTTGCGGCAGAGCCTGCTCGGTGCGGGCCTGTTGTCCGTCGCAGCCGCGGCCACCGTCATGCTCTTTGGCCCGACCATCATCCGCCTCCTCGATCCCAGCCCCGAGTTCGCCCCGGCCGGCCCTCTGCTCCAGGTCGTCATCTGGACGTTCCCCCTGATGACGCTCAACAACCTCGTGATCGCAACCCTGACGGCCGTCGGCCAGTATCGTTTTCTGGCCTGGTTGTTCGGGTTTATCGTCCTGGTGAACCCGCTCCTGAACGTGCTCCTGGTGCCCCATCTCGCCTATTACGGCACGGCCATCGCCCTGCTAGGCAGCGAGGCATGCATTCTGGCAGCCAGCAGCCTCCAGTACCACTTCGCCACGCGCGACTGGCGAGCAGCAGCCATACCGACACGCGAAGCATGAAACCACGCGTCGTCTTCCTCTCGTTTGCCACGCTGAAGGTCGGCGGCATCGAACGCCAGCTCCTTCAGCTCGTCGAACACCTGCGGGAACGCTACAGCTTCCACGTGGCCGGTGTCATCGCGGAAGAGTTCGCCCGGGCCGTGCGCAGCACCGACGCGGCGATTGCCCTGCACCCGATGGCCCGCGTCTCCAAGTTCAACCTGATCGCCGTACATCGCCTACAGCGCCTGTTCCGGCAGATCGGTGCCGGGCTCGTCCACACGGTCGAGCCCCGGAGCCGCCTCCTGGGGCACCTGGCGGCCCGCCGGGCAGGGATCCCGGCCGTCCACACGTTCCACATGTCTGCCCTGAGCTACGACGACCTGTCGCCGCTCCGGCAACGCTTCTACCAGCGCATCGAGGCCGTCTATAACCAGCATCTCAGTGACCGACTCATCTTCGTCTCGCACCACGACTACGGGCGCTATGCTGAGCAGGGCCTCCTCCGGCCCGACAACGCCACCGTCATCCACAACGCCATCGACCCGTCGCCCTTTACTGCAGCACGCCGTGAACGTGCTCGCCTCCGCCGCACCGTGCGCGCCGAACTGGGCATCCCGGAGGAGGCCGTGTTGAGTTGCACCGTCGGACGGCTCTCCGTGCAGAAAGGCATCGACTATCTGCTGCAGGCCCTGCACCAGGTGGCTTCACGAAGCCCCGACACACCCGACCTGTTTGCAACCATCGTCGGCGACGGCGAAGAACGTGAACGGCTGGCCGAACAGGCCCGGGCCCTGGGTATCACCGAGCGGGTCCGTTTCCTGGGCGCCCGCCCCCTTCCGGACGTCGTTCGTATCCTGACCGCGAGCGACCTGTTCGTCCTACCCTCCCGGTTCGAGTGCTTTCCCTACTCGATCCTGGAGGCGCTGGCTGCCGGACTGCCCTGCGTCGTATCCGACGTGGGAGGAAACCGTGAGTCCGTCGAACACGGCTACAATGGCTTCGTGCTACCCCGTGGCGACGTACTGGCACTGGCTTCGGCCCTGGAACGCCTCACCCGCGACGCCGACCTGCGCGCCACGTTCGGTCGCCATGCCCTGGAGAAAATACAGGCGTTTTCGGTCGATCACATGATCCGGGAAACCGAAGCCGTCTACCGATCCGTTCTCCAGACCCATCCCTGATGGCGCCGCATCCCGCCCTGCCACCGGTCCGTCCATCACCACCCATCCCTTCCCGTCGTGAACGCCTTCGATCCGTCCGCTCCGGTCCTCTATCTCGCGCCGCACCTGCGCTACCCGACGCGCAACGGCGCCGACATTCTCGTGGACCGAACGGCCCACGCCCTTTCGGACCACGTGCCGTACGTTGACCTCGTGGGCGAGTGCGAGGTGCGGCGGTACGTACGGGGCACTGTTCAGCAACGGCGTCCCTTCGGCAACGCCATGCGGCACAAACAGACGGCAGCGATGCGCACCCTGCTCCAGCGCAGCCATTTTTACCTCGAAAAGTTCCTCACCCCGGCCTACCGGGCCGAGGCCCTGCCCCTCCTGAGCGACCCGGCCTACGGCACCGTGATGTGCAGCTACCTCACCACCGCCTGCCTGCTCCTCGACCGGACCGCCCCCCCGCCCGCACAGCGTCTGGCGATGATCTGGACCCACAACGATGAGTTCAGGTGGTTCGACAACCTGCGCCGTGCTACCCGCAACCCCCTGGGCAAGCTGGCAGCGGCTTTCTCGGAGCGCTGGCTCCACGCCTTCTTCCGCCGGCACGCACAGGATTTCCTCTTCCTGCACGTTACGGAGGAAGATCAGGCCGGCTATGCCCGGCATTACCCCGGCCATCCCTCGGTCGTGGTCCCCATCGGCGTGGAGGTGCCCCCGGAGCCGGTTCCGCCGCGCCCGCCCGGCGTGCAGGCCGTCCGCCTGCTCTTCGTGGGCGCCCTCGGCGTGAAGATGAACCTGGACGCGCTCGTGCACTTCGCCCGGAACTACCTGCCGCCCCTCCGTGAACACTTCGGCGCGGCCCTCGAGGTCGCCGTGGCCGGGAGCACACCCTCGCCGGCCGTACGTGCGCTCTGCCGGGAGCAGGGCTGGGCGCTGCACCCGGACGTCTCCGACGACGACCTGCGGCGCCTGTACGAACGGACCACGTTTGCGCTGCTGCCTTTCCCGTACGCGACCGGCGCCAAACTCAAGCTCCTGGGCGCGCTGGCCCACGGCGTCCCCTTCCTGGCCACCGATGCCGTGAAGGCCCAGGCCGATGCCGGTCGCTACCCCAGTCTCATCGCTAGCGATCCGCGGGCCTGGATCGAACGCATCGAAGCCGTCCGGCGCGACGGCATCCCGGCCGCCACGCGGGACGCCCTCTACGCCGTCGCCCGGACGCACGCATGGGACGCCTCGGTCCGCCACCTGGTGTCCACGCTACAGGCCCACCGCCCGCATGCTACCTGATGCCATGAAGCGAACCGACAGCCTCCGTATGGCCTGGAAGCAGGCTATCAAAGAAACGATCTGGCTGCTCAACCGACACCGCCCCGGACCCCGGAAAAACATCTGTCTCTTTTCCACCCGGCGTGGTGGGAGCACCTTGCTCATGGACGTCGTCGCTGCCAACCGGGGCGTGCGGTACATCGACCAGCCCTTTTCCCTCTACGGGGCCACACCGGGGCAACTCGCCCATCTGCCCCTCGTCGAAGACAGCCAGTTCATCCTCCTGGATGACGTCCAGGAGCGGCAGGTCCACCGGTACCTGAGCCGTCTGTTTGACGGTTCCCTCTCGGTGCGCGCCCCCTGGGAATGGTGGCGGCCGGACTTCGACTTCGTCTCGGATCGACTCGTCCTCAAAATTCTGGATGCCAAGGGTCTCATCGACTGGATCGACACCCACTTCGAGGTCCACATCGTCTACTCCACGCGCCATCCGATTCCGACGGCGCTCTCCATCATCCGCAACACATGGAGCCTCACCGCCCGTGCCTACCTGCGCCACGAGGGATTTGTCACCCGCTATCTGGACGACGCACGCCTGGCCTACTGCTGGGACCTGCTGAAGCGGGGCTCACACCTCCAACAGCATGTGATGAACTGGGCGCTGGAGAACCTGATCCCGC
Organism: uncultured Rhodothermaceae bacterium; assembly: GCA_964552015.1. Classification (GTDB taxonomy): domain Bacteria; phylum Bacteroidota; class Rhodothermia; order Rhodothermales; family ISCAR-4553; genus Rhodocaloribacter. The sequence continues at coordinate 12,360 of CAZKFR010000057.1, forward strand.
TGCGGCTGCTTCCCGACCGGCCCCACTGGCTCTACCTCAGCTACGAAGAAATGCTCCTCGCCCCCGAACGCGCCCTCGAATGGCTGGCCGACCAGCTCGACCTGTCCGACCTCGACCGCATGCGCCGCAGGATCCATCGGGCTTCCCGCTCGACGAAAAAGCTCCACTCCACGTTCTCCTCCGAAAAGACCGCACGGGAGATGATCGAAGCCTGGCAACACACGGTCTCTGCCGAAGACGCACGCGCCGCTTTCGACGTGCTCGACACGCTGGAGATCTCGCTGTACCGGCCCGACAGCCCCCTCCCGACCCGCCGCACCCTCCTTGCCGACACCAACTGACCACCCGCCCTTCTCCATGCGCATCCTCGTCCACGACTATGCCGGCCACCCGTTTCAGGTGCAGCTCAGCCGGGCGCTGGCGCGGCGCGGGCACGACGTGCTGCACGCCTACTGCGGCTCCCTGCCCAACACGGCCCACGGCATCATGCACCGCCTCGACGAAGACCCGCCGACGTTCGACGTCGAGGCCGTCCGTCTGCCCGCGACGCTGGACAAGTACCGCTACGTCCGGCGGTGGCGGCAGGAGGTGGACTACGGCCGCCGCATCGCCGGCGTGGTGGCGCGCTTCCGGCCGGACGTCGTCCTCTCGGGCAACACCCCGCTCGACGCCCAGCGCCGGCTGCTGGACGCCTGCCGTCGCCGGGGCACGCGGTTCGTGTTCTGGGTGCAGGACCTGCTCGGGGAGGCCGCCCACCGGGTCCTCCGGCGTAAGCTCCCCCTCGCCGGCGACCTCGTGGGGCGGTACTACGTCCGCCTCGAAGGGCGCCTGCTCCGCCAGAGCGATGCCGCCGTGGTCATCACGGACGACTTCGTCCCCCTGCTGGCACGGCGCGGCGTGCCGGCGGACCGGCTGCACGTGATCGAGAACTGGGCCCCGCTGGAGAAGACGCCCGTGCGCCCGAAGGACAACGCCTGGAGCCGGGCCCACGGGCTGGCCGACCGGCGCGTGCTCCTCTACTCGGGCAACCTGGGCATGAAACACGACCCCGGCCTGCTCGTGCACCTGGCCCGGCACTTCCGCGACGCGCCGGACGTGCGGGTCGTCGTCGTCTCCGAAGGCCTGGGGGCGGACTGGCTGCGGGAACAGCAGGCCGCCCACGGGCTCGACAACCTGCTCCTCCTCGGCTTCCAGCCTTTCGAACGGCTCCCCGACGTCCTCGGCGCGGCCGACGTGCTGCTGGCCCTCCTCGAACCCGACGCCGGCGTCTTTTCCGTGCCCTCGAAGGTGCTCACGTACCTGTGTGCCGCGCGGCCGGTGCTGCTGGCCGTGCCGCCCGAGAACCTGGCCGCCCGGATCGTCGCGCGGGAGAAGGCCGGCCGCGTGGTCGCCCCCGGCGATGCCGACGCCTTCCTCCGGGCCGCCGAGGCACTCCTGGCCGACGGCGACCTCCGCGCCCGCCTCGGCCGCAACGCCCGCGCCTACGCCGAACGCACCTTCGACCTGGAGCGCATCACCGACGCCTTCGAGCGGGTGCTCCGCGCGTGAGGCATCACGACCCGGCCAGCTCCAGCGCCTCGTCGAACCGCACGCCGACGAGCTGCGAAACGCCCTGCTCCTGCATCGTGATGCCATACATCCGGTCGGCGGCCTCCATCGTGCGCTTGTTGTGCGTCACCAGGATGAACTGGGTCGTGTCTGCGAAGGACCGGATGAGCTTCATGAACCGGTCGATGTTGGCATCGTCGAGGGGGGCATCCACCTCGTCGAGGATACAGAACGGGCTGGGCTTGACCAGGTAGATGGCGAAAAGCAGGGCGATGGCCGTGAGCGTCTTTTCGCCGCCGGAGAGCTGGGCAAGCGTGCTCGGGCGCTTGCCGCGGGGCCGGGCGGTGATCTCGATGGGTGACTCGAGCGGGTCGTCCGGGTCCGAGAGGAAGACGTCGGCGGCGGCCTCCTCGCCGAAGAGCTCGGCAAAGAGACGCGTGAAGTTGGCCCGGATGGCCTCGAACGTCTCCCGGAAACGTTCGGAGGCGGTCGTGTTGATCTCCTCGATGGTGTCGAGGAGCGTGGCCTCGGCGGTTTCGAGGTCGGCGAGTTGCGTCTTCAGGAATTCCAGGCGGGTGTTCTCCTCTTCGTACGCCTCCAGGGCCAGCGCGTTGACCGGTCCCATGGCACGGAGCGCGGCACGCAGCTGCTGCACCTCGGTGCGGGCCGCCTCCTCGTCGAAATCGCCGGGCACCTCGACCGGCTCCTCGCGCAGGTCACGCCCGAAGGCCTCGGCGATATGCGCCAGCAGATCCTCGGTGCGCGTCTGCACGCCGGCCAGCCGGACCTCACACTGGCTTTCCTCGCGCAGGTCCTGTTCGCGTTCGCGGCGCACGTCGCGCAGGTGCGCCTCCAGGTCCGAAAGCGCCGCTTTCGTCTCCATGAGTGCATCCTTGGCCGCGTTGACGGCGGCCTCGTACCCGGTGGACTCCTCCTGCCGGGTCGTCCGTTCCGCTTCGAGGCGGGCCAGGCTGGCTTCGAGCGTGTCCCGGCGCTGGTGGAGGCGTTCGCGCTCGGCCTCCCGTTCGGTGGTGCGGCGGTCGAGGTCGGCCAGGGCGGCGCGGGTCCGCTCCAGGTCGCGTCGCAGGTTGTCGCAGCGGTTGCGGGCTTCGAGCGCGGCTACCTGTGCGTCGTTGTGCCGGGCCAGCGCCGTACGGGCCGCCGCGTCGGCGGTACGGAAGGCGTCCTCGGCCTCCTCCAGCGCCGTGCGGGCCGCCTCGACCTCCACGCGGGCGCGCTCCGTCTCAGCCGCCAGTCCCTCGACCTCCTCTTCGATGCCGGCCAACTCGGCGTGCAGGGCCTCTCGCCGGGCGACGAGCTCGGCGTGGCGCCGGACGGCGGCCTCATGCTCGGCCTGGAGGCGCGCCTGGGCTTTTTCGGCCTCGGTCAGGGTCCGCTCGGCCGTCGCCAGCGCCGTGCGGGCCCCGGCCAGCGGCACGGCCTCGAGGGCCTGCCGGGCTGCCGCGACCGCATCAACGGCCGCCGTCAGTTCGGTCTCACAGCGTTCGAGGGCAGCCGCGGCGGCCTCGCGCTGTTCACGGCGTCCGAGGCGTCCGGCCGCCATCACGCCGCGGCCCCCGCTTCCGGCCTGGAGCCAGCCCCGGGCATCGACGCCCTCGCCCTCGAGCGTGAAGAAACGCGCCGGTGCGGCCGCCTCGCCAGCCAGCCGTTCCGCCGTCGCCAGATCGTCGACGAGGAACGTGTCGAAGAGCAGCGTGCGGGCGAGCCCCTCGTGCCCCCGCGCCGCACGCACCACCTCCGCCAGCGGCCGTGCCCCCTCCGGCGCAGACAACGGCTCGACCGGCCGCAACCGCTCGCGGACGAGAAACGTGGCCGTGCCCTGCTCGTGCTCGCGCAACAGGGCACGGGCCGCATGGGCCTCGGCAACCGTATCGACGACCAGGCAGGCCGCCAGCGGCCCCAGCGCCGCCGCCAGCGCCGGACGGTAGCCCTCGTCGCAGGCCAGCAGGTCGGCGACAGTCTGCACGGCCCCTCGGCTCCAGGCGGGGCGTTCGGCAAGGAAACGGGCCGGAGCATCGAGGTCGTCGTGCGTACTCAGGAGACTGTCGAGCAGGTGCACCTCGGCCGCGGCGGCATCCCGGCGGCGTTCGGCCTGACGACGGGCCTCCAGGGCCTTCTCCAGGGCAGCGGATCGGTCGGCATGGAGCGCTTCGGCACGGGCCAGAGCCTCGCGGGCCTCCGCCACGGCCGCTTCCGCCTCGGCCTGGCGTCGGGCGGCGTCGCGCACACGCTCGTCGTGGGTCGCCGTCTCGTTCGCCAGGTCCGCCTCGCGGCTCTCCAACGTGGTGACCTCCTGGCGGAGCCAGTCGCGACGCGCCGTCAGCCGGTCGAGGCGTCGCCGCAGGTCGGCGTGCGCCGCAGCGGCCTGCTGCTCTTCGCGCCGTGCCGCATCCCGGTGGCGGCGTGCCGCCTCGGCGTCCGCCTCGGCGGCCTGGCGGGCCTGCCGGGCTGCCTCCAGGCGCGCCTCGGCCTCGCGCAGCACCGGCTCCGCCGCCGCGAGCTCCGCCTCCAGCTTCGCACGGGTACGTGCCAGGGTATCCCGTCGGCGACCCGCCTCATCCTGTTCCCGTTGCAGGCGCTCCAGGTCGCGCCGGGTCGTCTCCAGGCGCTGTTCTTCCAGGCGCCGCTCGGCCTCCAGCTGCCGCAGGGCGTCGAGGTGCTCCTGCAGGGCGGCCTGCCGCGCCACGAGCACCTGCTCCCGCTCGATGTGGCGGGTGCGGAGGGCCTCCAGGTCCGCCTCGGCACGGGCCAGCCGGGCCTGATGCGCTTCGAGCTGGTCGCGCAATCGCTGCCGCCCCGCCGTCAGATGGCGGGCCTGTTCCTGCAACCGGTCGTACTCGGCCTGCGCCAGCGCCAGTTCGAGCGCATGCAGCCGGGCCTCCTGCGTCCGGTAGCGCTCGGCCTTGTTGGCCTGTCGCCGTAGCCCCTGCACCCGCTTCTCCAGCTCCTCCACCAGATCGCGCAGCCGCGTCAGATCCACCTGCGTCCCTTCGAGCTTGCGCAGCGTCTGCGCCCGGCGCAACTTGTACTTCGTGATGCCCGCCGCCTCCTCGAACAGATGCCGCCGGTCCTGTGCATTGTCCGACAGGATGTCGTCGATCATCTTCAGCTCGATGACCGAATAGGCACCGGCCCCCATGCCGGTATCCATGAACAGGTCCGTGATGTCCCGGAGACGGCACGGCACCCCGTTGAGCAGGTATTCCGACTCGCCCGAGCGGTAGAGCCGCCGCCCGATCGTCACCTCGGTATACTCGGTCGGCAGCACCCCGCGCGTGTTCTCGATCGTCAGCTGCACCTCGGCCATCCCCAGCGGCCGGCGCTTCGCCGTCCCGTTGAAGATGACGTTCTCCATCTTCGAGGAACGCAGGATCCGCGCCCGCTGCTC
>CAZKFR010000057.1:17416-21647 GCA_964552015.1 uncultured Rhodothermaceae bacterium
GGCGAGACGGCCTATGCGGCCGTGCGACACGCCCTCGACCTCGGCTACCGCCATCTCGACACCGCCCAGATCTACGCCAACGAGGCCGAGGTGGGGCGTGCGCTGGCGGAAAGCGGCGTGGCACGCGAAGCGGTCTTCCTCACCACCAAGGTCTGGATCGACCGGTTCACGTCGGACCGCCTGGCCCCCTCGGTCGACGAGAGCCTGCGGCGCCTCCGCACCGACTACGTGGACCTGCTCCTGCTGCACTGGCCCAATCCCGACGTGCCGCTCGCGGAGACGATCCGCGCCCTGAACCAGGTACAGCAGGCGGGCAAGACCCGTCACATCGGCGTCTCGAACTTCCCGACGAAGCTGCTGCGGGAGGCCCTCGCGCTGACGGACGTGCCCCTCGTCACCAACCAGGTCGAGTACCATCCGTACCTGAGCCAGCGGGCCGTGCTCGCCGTGCTCCGCGAGGCCGGCATGTGCCTGACGGCCTACAGCCCGCTCGCCCAGGGCCGCCTTCTCGACGACCCGGTGCTCCGTACCCTCGGGGCACGCTACGGCAAGACACCGGCCCAGGTCGCCCTCCGCTGGCTCCTCCAGCAGGATGACGTCGTCGCCATTCCCAAGGCCGCACGCCCCGAACACGCCGCCGCCAACATCGACGTGTTCGACTTCACCCTGACCGACGAGGAGATGCGGCAGATCCACGGGCTGGCCCGCCCGGACGGCCGCGTCGTCGACCCGCCGGGGCTGGCACCGGCGTGGGACCCGGCCTGAGGCGGCCTCACATGGCCAGCAGCCCGGCGAACAGGTCGACGCCGTACCACAGGTTCGCCAGCCGCAGGTTTTCGTTCGGCGCGTGCTCGTTGCTGTCGTGGTTGGCGATCGGCACGATGACGGCGGGCTTCTCCATCACGTCGGTGAACAGGTAGAGCGGCAGCGAGCCGCCCAGCGTGGGCACCAGCACCGGAGGCTGGCCCACGGCCGCCTCGACAACCTTCACGATGGGCTCGACGAGCGGCTGGTCCACCCGCGTCCGGGCCGCCGGATACCCCTTTTCGCGCACCACCCGGGCGATCTTCGGATGGCGCAGCCGTGTCTCGTGGTTGGGCGTCACACGGACGATGTGGTAGCCCTGCCGGCGGATGTGCTCCTCGACCCGCTCCATGACGGCCTCCGGGTCGTTCCCCGGCGCCAGGCGGATGTCGATGGAGGCCGTCGCCTGGGACGGGATGACGTTGCGAACCGTCTCGCCCACGCTGCCACTCTCGAGGCCGCGGATGGTGAGCGAGGGCAGCATCAGGCTCTCCATGCGCGGCAGCCCCTCCAGCCCCGTGCCGAGCAGGCCGAGTTCCTGGCGGAGGTCGTCGTCATAGTCCGGCATGGCATCGAGCAGGGCCCGGTCCGCCTCGCCGACGGGCTCGACCCCGTCGTAGAACCCTTCGATGAGCACGTGTCCCTCCTCGTCCACCATCGAGGCGACCAGGTGGGCGAGCATGGTGCCGGGCACCGGCGCCCAGTTGCCGTAGTGCCCGCTGTGCAGGGGCCGCACCGCCCCGTAGACGGTCAGTTCCAGGCTGGCCTGCCCCCGTGCCCCGAAGGCCAGCTGCGGCCGACGGCTCGGGTGCACCGGCCCGTCGAGGAAAAGCCAGGCGTCCACGTCGTGGTACGACTCGCCATAGTGCTTGAGGTAGCGCGGCAGGTTGGGCGAGCCGCTCTCCTCCTCGCCGTCGAACAGAAATTTCAGGTTGGCCGTGGGGGCGATGTCGGCTGCATAGAGCGCATCGAGGGCAGCCAGGAGCGCCGCGAACGGGGCCTTGCCGTCGCTGGCCGAGCGGGCGTAGAGGCGCCACTCCGGGTCGATGGGCTCCCCTTCCTCCGGCAGCGGACGCGGCTGCCCGCCCTCCTCCAGGGTCCGGTTGTAGAGCGTCGGCTCCCAGGGCGGATGCACCCACTGATCGGGACCGGCCGGCTGGCCGTCGTAGTGCATGTAGATGCCGAGCGTGCGCTTCGCCCCGGGCGAGCGCAACTCGCCGAAGACGATGGGCGGCGCGCTGGCCACCCGCAACAGCTCCATGCGGGCCCGCCGCCGCGTAAACGCCTCCTGCAGGAACTGCGCGTTGCGCACCAGCCCCTCCGCATCGGCGCTCGTGTTCGGGATGGCCAGCAGGGCACACAGCTCCCGCAGGATCGACGGCCCGTGCGCCCGGCGGTACACCCGGGCCGCTTTGACCGCCCGCTCCAGCGGCGTCCCTTCTCGCGCAAACGGTGATGTGGCAATACTCACGGCTCTGGCAGGTCTGTCTGTCGCACAATTCGATGTTGAAACATTAATTGTCTCAACATCGTAAAAGCCCCTGGCTTCCAGAAGACAATATCGGGATTCTTCATGCGAATTGAAGACGCCATCAAGCAAAAACGCTTCAAGAGCGAATATCACAAGCTGGCGCTCAACCTCATGTATACCGGCAGCTGGCTACAGACCTTAAGCCTGCGCGGGCTGAAGCCCTACGGGTTGAGCCCCCAGCAGTTCAACATTCTGCGGATTCTCCGGGGCCAGCACCCCGAGCCGGTCACCGTACAGGCCATCAAAGAGCGCATGCTCGACCAGATGTCGAACGTCTCGCGCCTGGTCGAGAAGCTCCGGCAGAAGGGGCTGGTGGAACGCCGTACGTGCCCGCACGACCGGCGCGCCGTGGATGTGGTGATCACGCAGGCCGGCCTGGACCTGCTCGAACGCATCGACCGGGAGGAGGCCGCCTGGCTCGAACACCTCCACACCCTCACCCCGGAGGAGGCGCACCAGCTCAACGGACTGCTCGACAAGGTGCGCGGCTGATTCTTTTTTCCGCCCGAATACTCGTTCCAACAACAAGAGTGAAGACATGAAACGACCGACACTCCTCGTGACCGGTGCTTCGGGCCACCTCGGCCGCCGCGTCGTGGAACGGTTGCTGGAACGCGGGGCCGGCCCGATCATCGCCACCACGCGTCATCCCGAGAAGCTCTCGGACCTGGCCGCGCGCGGCGTGGACGTACGCCCGGCCGACTTCGACCGGCCCGAGACGCTGCCGGCGGCCTTCGACGGTGCCGACCGCCTGTTGCTCATCAGCACCGACGCCGTCGACCGGCCCGGACGGCGCTTCGCGCAGCACCGCAACGCCATCGACGCGGCGGTGCAGGTAGGCGTCCGGCACATCGTCTATACGTCCCTCTTCGGCGTCGCGCCCGGCTCGCCCATCCCGATCGCCGACGATCACCTGCAGACGGAGCAGGCCCTCGAGGCCAGCGGCCTTGGCTTTACGGCCCTGCGCAACAACCTGTACACGGACCTGCTGCTGATGAGCCTGCCGCCGGCCGTGGCCTCCGGCAAGCTCTACGCGGCCGCCGGTGACGGGGGGGCGGCCTACGTGACGCGCGAGGATTGCGCCCGGGCGGCTGCCGCGGCGCTGGCTTCGGACTTCGAGGGAACGCGCCGCCTGGACATCACCGGCCCGGCCGTCGTCACCTACCATGAGCTGGCCGCGCTGGCCTCGGAGCTCTCCGGACGGACGGTCGAATACGTCCCGGTGGACGTCGAGACCTACGTGGCCGGGGCGGTGGCCGCCGGCCTGCCCGAGCCCGTGGCCCGGCTGATGGCCTCCTTCGATGTGGCCATGCAGCGCGGCCTGCTCGGCCCGGCCAGCGACGCCGTCCGCGAACTGACGGGCCACCCGCCGACGAGCGTGCGCGCCTTCCTGGAAGCCCATCGTGCGGCGCTCGTCCCGTCGCCCACCCCCTGAGCATGTTTATCCTTCCCGTTGAACCAACCCGGTTAACCAACCCGATAGCGAACCATGATGAACCCTAAAGCCATCACAGCAGCCCGCTATGTCCTGGGGCTGATGCTCGTCGTGTTCGGACTCAACGGATTCCTGCAGTTCCTGCCCATGCCCACGCCGCCCGAAGCCGCCGGTCGCTTCCTGGGCGCGATGATAGAGACGGGCTACCTGCTGCCGCTGGTGAAGCTCGTCGAGCTGACCGTGGGCGTACTGCTGCTGGCGAACCGCTTCGTGCCGCTGGCGCTGGTGCTCCTCGCCCCGGTCTCCGTCAACATCATCGCGTTCCACCTCTTCCTGGACCCGGCCGGCATCGCGGCGGGGGCGGTGGTGTTCGTGCTCAACGTCTTCCTGCTCTTCGCCTACAAGCCGGTCTATGAGCCGATGCTGCAGGCGAAGGTGGACGTGGAGCACATCGCCCGGCG
>CAZKFR010000058.1:0-14620 GCA_964552015.1 uncultured Rhodothermaceae bacterium
GCGGCCGGGGCAAACGCCGGGGCGGCCCCCGGCGCGGTCGCAGCGACTGAGGCCGCCCCGCCTATGTCTTCGGCCGTTTTCTTTTTGCGAGCGCCTGTCCCTGCCGGCGCTCGCGTTGTTTGGGGCCGCCCGGATGGCCGGCCCGGCCCCGGCGTCACGCCCTGATCCGGCCCGGCCGCGTTCCTTCGTCCCCCCTCTGATGCCCCCGGGGTTCTTGCGGTCTTCGCAGGCGCCCCCTTGTGCGGGGCCTGCCGTCGTGATAACGTAGACCCTGTCCCATCTGCCAACCATCTGTGACCTATCCGACCATGAAACGTTTCTTCTCGCTGATCCCGGTCCTTGGCCTCATTGGGCTGGCGGCCTGCGACCGCCCCGCCCCGGAGACTGACTTCATCTGCCGCGACTTTCTGGCCACACAAAATATCCCCGAGCCCACCGGTATGTACGACGTCGAACAGGGCAGCCCCGAGGCCCGGGCGCTGCTGGCCAAGTACACCACGTTTCGCCTGACGACCGACCTGAGCATGCTCTCCGAGGCCGAGTGCCGCATGATCCCGCTGCTCCTCGAGGCCGCGCACGAGATGGACGCCATCTTCTGGCAACAGGCCTACGGAGACAAGGACGAACTCATGGCCCGCATCGACGACCCCGCACTCCAGCGCTTCGCCGAGATCAACTACGGGCCGTGGGACCGGCTCGCCAACAACGCGCCCTTCATCGAAGGCGTGGGGCCCAAGCCCGCCGGCGCTAACTTCTACCCGGCCGACATGACGAAGGAGGAGTTCGAGGCGGCGGCGGCCGAAGACCCGACCCTCCGGAGCCTGTACACGGTCGTCGTGCGCGGGGACGACGGCGGGCTGCGGGCTGTGCCCTACCACGAGGCCTACGCCGCACCCATGCAGCGGGCCGCCGAGAAGCTGCGGGCCGCCGCCGCGCTGGCCGAGGAGCCCGGCCTGAAACGCTACCTCGAGCTCCGCGCCGAGGCCCTCCTGACGAGCGACTACCAGCCGAGCGACCTGGCCTGGATGGACATGAAGGACAACACGCTCGACGTGGTCATCGGCCCCATCGAGACGTACGAAGACCAGCTCTTCGGCTACAAGGCCGCCGCCGAGACCTTCATCCTGGTCAAGGACCGCGAATGGAGCGAGCGGCTGGCCCGCTACGCCGAGCTCCTGCCGATGCTGCAGGAGGGGCTGCCCGTCCCGCCCGAATACAAGCAGGAGACGCCCGGCACCGACTCCGACCTGAACGCCTACGACGCCATCTACTATGCGGGCGACGCCAACGCCGGCTCCAAGACCATCGCCATCAACCTGCCCAACGACGAGGAGGTCCAGCTCCAGAAGGGCACGCGGCGGCTCCAGCTCAAAAACAGCATGCGGGCCAAGTTCGACAAGATCCTCCTCCCCATTGCCGACGTCCTCATCGCCGAGGACCAGCGTGAGCACATCACCTTCGACGCCTTCTTCGGCAACACCATGTTCCACGAGGTGGCGCACGGGCTGGGGATCAAGAACACCCTCGATGGCCGGGGCACCGTGCGGGAGGCCCTGCGCGAGCATGCCTCGGCCCTCGAAGAGGGCAAGGCCGACATCCTGGGGCTCTACATGGTCACGAAGCTGAAAGAGGCCGGCGAGCTCGACGCCGACCTGATGGACCATTACGTGACGTTCCTGGCCGGCATCTTCCGCTCGGTGCGCTTCGGCGCCTCCAGCGCCCACGGCCGCGCCAACATGATCCGGTTCAACTTCTTCAAGGAGATGGGGGCCTTCGAACGGGACGCGGCCACAGGCACCTACCGCGTCCACTTCGACAAGATGACCGAGGCCATGAACGCCCTCTCGGAGAAGATCCTCCGCTTCCAGGGAGACGGCGACTATGAAGGCGTGGCGGCGTTCGTCGCGAAATACGCGCAGGTCGAGCCGGAGCTGCAGCGTGACCTCGACCGGCTGGCCGACGCCGGCATCCCGGTAGACATCGTCTTCGAGCAGGGCATCGCAGCGCTCACGGCCGAGTAACCATTCCGACCCCTCGGGTAACCAGGCGGCGGCTTCCGGACGGGAGGCCGCCGCTTTCTTTTGGCAGGTCGGCAGTCTTTGCCGCCCGGTCGGTCAGTTCCTTCCCTGACCGGGGCGCAAGGCCCCCAAAAAACGGCCTCCGGGAGGTCGTTTCACGCGATGGCATCAAGTTCGTAACCGACGGGCTTAAGAAAAGCGGACCGGTATCCGATACCCCTCCGGGGTGTTCTCCCGATCCCCGTTTACGAACCCAAGCCCTGTTGTCGTATGTACATGACCACGACGCTCGACGCGTGCACGATGGCTGCTTTCATCTCCGGAACGCTGTCGGATGAGGAGCGCCAGGCCGTCCTGACGACCCTGCTCTGGGACGACGAAGCCCGGGAGTGGCTCCACATGGCCTGCGAAGCCCTGGCCGCGGCCCGTCAAGAGCGTCCTTCCACGGAAGAAACCTGGCGGTATGCCGTCCCGCGGGCGCCCATGCCCGGGCCGGACCGGCCGGCACGACGGTACGTACATTATCCCCCCGGCCTGTCCTGAACACCTGCCGATGCCGACTTCTACGCGAAGGCCCGCGTTGCCGTCTGGCAACGCGGGCCTTCGCGTAGGTACCAATGAGGAGCCATGCACGCCCGGCAGGACTCGAACCTGCAACCTGCGGATTCAGGTTTGTGCCGGTTTCCCGGCTCCCCGGACTATCCCTTCACCCTATCCCAACGAGCGGGACGTAGGTGGCGGCCGTCTAGTCTCTACACCTTCCCCGGCAGCAGACCGGGGCTTGGCTCGGGATTGCCCTAGCACGACACGAGCCGCACCGTAGGTTCCCCCGAATTTGACCGCTTACACGCTGCGGATTTCTCCCCAGCGGCCCACGATGGTAGAAGTCCGCTGCTCTGTCCAGTTGAGCTACGGGCGCACGAAACAAAAAAGAGTCGGGGTGGCCGGATTCGAACCGGCGACCTTCTGCTCCCAAAGCAGACGCGCTAACCGGGCTGCGCTACACCCCGCCGGTGCGGGCCGGGCACCCCCGCCCACGTCCTTACACCGCGGCCGCCTTCAGCTCGTCCTGCACGCTCTCGAGCGGCACCATCTTCTGACGGAAGGTGTACTGCCCGTTCTCTTTCTTGACCGCCACGACCACCTTCGCCATGTTGTTCTTCCGCGAGTTCTTCAGGCGGTCAGTGCGCTGGTTCTTGTTGACTTTCTTAGCCATAGCAGCCTCGCTCGTCTAAGCGTTACTTGATCTCCCGGTGCAGCGTGTGCTTGCGCAACACGGGGTTGTACTTGCGCAACTCGAGCCGCCCCGGCGTGTTCCGGCGGTTCTTCATCGTCGCGTACCGCGAGGTGCCCGGTGCTTCGGTGCACTCCAGGATCACCTTCATGCGTACATCTTTCCCTTTCTTGGCCATGACGCAATTCCCTGGTCTATGAGGCAGATGACGTCAGAGCTGGATGCCCTTCTTGCGGGCCTCGTCGAGCACTGCCTTGATGCCTTTCTTGTTGATCGTCTTGATGGTCTGGGCGGACACCCGCAGCGTCACCCAGCGGTTCTCTTCCGGTACGTAGAACCGCTTCTTCTGAAGGTTCACTTCGAACCGGCGCTTCGCCTTGTTGTGGGCGTGGGAGATGTGGTGCCCGGCCACCGGGCCTTTGCCCGTCAACTGATCCTTGCGTGCCATCGTTCTTCTTCGGTTGTCGCCGCCGGGCCATCCGGGCAGCGGGTCGATTCTCGTCCGAGACAGAAAATGCCGCTGGGCGGCACAAGACTGCGAAGATAAGGACTTATCCCTTCGGCGCGCAACCAAACGCACGGTGCGATCCCCGGTTCCTCTGCCAAATGTCTGTGAAAGCAGCGGCGGCTATCCGTCGATCTGCACGGCGCGGGCCGGCTCGATGGCGGCCGCACGGGCAGCCGGATAAAGCGACGCCAGCACACACAGCCCGATGGCCACGCCCCCGATGAGCACCACGTCCAGTGCGCGGATCGCGACAGGGTACGCGTCGATCAGGAACGCCTCGGCGCCCGGCAGCGACACCAGCCCGAACTGCTGTTGCAGCACCAGCAGCACCAGCGCCAGCGCCAGCCCACCGCCCGTACCCACCCCGCCAATGAGTAGCCCTTCGATCAGGAAAATGCGCCGGATGTTCCGCCGCGAGACACCCAGCGCCCGCAACACCCCGATGTCCCGCCGCTTCTCGATCACCACCATCGTCAGCGACCCGACGAGGCTGAAGGCGGCCACAATGACGATCAGCACCAGGATGAGCGAAGCCCCCCACTTCTCCAGGATCATGACATCGTAGAGAGCCTTCTGCAGATCGTACCAGGTCAGCACCAGGAACCGGCCGGGGTCCAGGCGGTCCTGGAGCGCCCGCTTGACCCGGTCGGCCTGCTCCAGATCGTCCAGCCGCAGTTCGATGCCCGAGACACGGTCTCCCATGCGAAAGAGGCGCCGGGCCTCGTCGAGGTCGATGAACACGTGGTTCTCGTCGTAGACGGGTTCGAGTTCATAGAGCCCGCGCACCGTAAAACGGGGGATCTGCGGACCGCCGAAGACCTGCATGAACAGCCGCTCGATGGCCGGCGCCGAGAGGAGCCCGACGGTGCTGGCCGGCAGGCCGTTGCCGCCGGCGCTGAGCCCCAGGCGCCGCGCCAGCCGCTGCCCCACCACGATGCCCGGCCGTCCGTCCCGCCGCGCCAGGTCGAACGCGCCGAGTTCGGTCCGCTCGACGACCCGGCTCACCCCCGTCAGCGTCGCCGGGTCGACGCCGCGCACGATGACCACCTTGTTCACCTCGGCCAGGCCTTCGTGCACCAGCAACGCCTTGCCCTCGACGTACGGCGAAGCGTGCTCGACGTGCGGTACCGCCAGCGCCACGGCCATGAGCGAATCCGCCTGGCGCAGCCCGCGCTCCTCCGCGCTCACGATCCGTACGTGCGGGTCGAACGAGACAAGCATGTCCCGCACGAAGTCGAAGAAGCCATTCATCACCGAGAGGACCACCAGCAGGGCCGCCACACCCAGCCCCACCCCGGCCATCGAGATGGCGGTGATGGTCGAGATCAGCGTGATGCGTCGGGGGCTGACCAGATACCGCCGGGCGATCAGAAAACGGTAGTCCATCGGGCGATGGGGTGTGGAAGGACGAAGCGACGACCCCGGCCGGCCTTCCGGACGGCTAGGGCAACACCGGCCTGGTGAAGATGCCCTCGGGCGGCTCGACCGGTACGGCGATCTCATCCGTGAAGAGCGTGGCCCCGGCCCCCACCCTGCGCGTCGCCATGCGGATCGTGCCCGCCGGCGTCTCGAACGCTTCGTATCCGGTCCAGTCCCAGTGTGCGGGGGGGCGGTCCTGCCAGCCCTGGAGCACGTAGGCCCAGTGCCGGACGAGCCCGGTGGCCCGGTCGACGTAGACCCAGTACGTGTCGCCGGGCGTCAGGCCGACCTCCCCGAAGGTGAGGCGGATCACATCCGTCGACGCATCCGACGAGTCGGGCTCATAGGTCCGGTTCACGCCGGGGTCGAGCAGCTTGACGGGCATGAGCAGCCAGTACGTGTCGTTGATGAAGGCGCGGTAGGCATCGGCCAGGCGGTCCGCCTGCTCCGCGGCGTCCACGGGCACCCCGTTGCGGTAGACCGTCCCCTCGCGGGTGGTGACGTTGAACAGGGCCGTATAGGTCGTGTCCGTGCCGGCCGGCCACTCCAGGCGGTAGGCGCCGGTGTGACGATCCCAGAAATGCCGGCGGCCGGGACGGCGCTCGCCCCCTTCGGGCTGGAAGGCGAACGTGAAGCCCAGGTAACGCAGCGCGGCCCAGGCCTCCGGTCCTCCCATGGCTTCGTAGACCTGCAGGGCCACCGAGTCGGCTTTCGTCTCGATGGGGGGCAGCGACACCGAGGGAGGCGGGGGCGCCGGACGACTACAGCCGGCGGCACCGAGCGCCGCCAGGACCAGGAACACGGAGAAACAGGTGGGGGCTTTCATGGCACGAACGTGGGTAGGGAAGGGATCCGGCAAAATACACATCGCCCAGAACAAAACAGGGGGGCTCCGGTTTCGAAACCGAGGATCTTCGCCCTTCTGCCATCACCATGAAGCCTACGTGCTCTGTCCTGCCTGGTCTGCTGCTCCTCGTGGCGGGCCTGCTGCCGGGTCCGCTCCAGGCCCGGCAGGCGGACTCGACCGGGGATGCGGAGAACCCGTACGGCACGGGCCTCGGCGGCCAGGTGCTGCTGACCAACAGCGGCTTCGGCCTGGGCGGCTACTACCACCGCGCCCTTACCGGCTCGACGTCGCTCCTGCTGGAGCTGAGCCTCGGGGCGGGCAAGGATGAGCGGGAGGTCGCCTTCTTCGACCGCTTCGGGCGCAAAGACATCCCGAACAAAGCCCACTACCTGCTCATGATGCCCGTCCAGATCGGCTTCCTCGAACGTCTGTTTCAGGAGGCCATCGAGGACAACTTCCGGCCGTACGTGCAGCTCTCGGCCGGCCCCACGCTCGGCTGGGAGTACCCCTACTTCCGGGACGAGAACGGCAATGACGTCCTCGACCCGGGCGAGAAGGTCTACGATGCTCTGAGCGCCCTGCCGCGGGGGCACCTGCGCCCCGGCGTGGGCGGCACGCTGGCCCTCGGCGCCCACTTCGGGCGCGACCGGCACCTCACCCAGGGCCTCCGCATCGGCTACACCTTCACGTACTTCGTCGACGGCATCCAGCTCCTGGAGCCTACCGTACAGAAGGCCCGGCACTTCTTCGGGACGCCCACCATCACGTTGCTCTTCGGACGCCTCTTCTGAGGTCAGTCGTCCGGTCCTGTCTCCAGCGGCTGCCGGGTGCCGGTCCGCACGTCGAGGCGGTACCCCGAGGGTCGCCCGTCGGCCTGCACGTTGCCCGGCATCAGGTACACGTTGAGGTGGTGCGCATCCGCCCACGCCACCTCGCCCTGCACCTCGTCCTCATAGACCACCTCCCCCGCCTTCATATCGTAGACGAAGAAGCGGACCCGGGGCAGCGGCCGGGCGGCCTCGAACGGCGCACGGTCTCGCACCAGCACGTACGACTCGTCCGCGTTCATCACGATCTCGGCCGCCTCGCCGTACTTCTCGGCCGCCAGCGTCTCATAGGCCGGCCGGTCCGGCGCAGTGCCGTCCTGGCGCGGCGTGGCACAGGCCGCCAGCGCGAGGACGCTGGCGGCCATCATCAGGTAGCGCATCATGTCGATCTCCATCGGGATTCCCGCCGGGCGGGATTATTTGACGAGCATCATCTTGCGGGTCTGCACGAAGTCGCCGGCTTCGAGGCGGTAGAGGTACACCCCGCTGGCCAGGCCGCCGGCCTCCCAGGTGACGCGGTGCGTGCCGGCCGGGTACGTCCCCTCGGCCAGCGTGGCGACCCGCCGTCCCGCGACGTCGTAGACCGTCAGGCGCACCGTCTCCGGGCGCGGCAGGTCGAAGCTGATGGTCGTCGAGGGGTTGAAGGGGTTGGGGTAGTTGACGCCCAGCGCGAACCGCACCGGCACGGCCGCCTCCGCGACCGGCTCCACGGCCGTCGGAACGGCCGCCAGGTCCACGGTCCACACGCCGCGCCCGTGCGTGGCCATCACGATCTCGTCGTCCACGACGCGCATCTGCCAGATCGAGACGGCCGGGAAGCTGTCCTCGAACGTCCACGAGGCCCCGTTATCGTACGAGACGAACAGGCCGATCTCGGTGCCGGCCCAGAGGACGTTCGGGTTGTCGGGCATCACGAGCAGGTCGTAGACGGCCACGTCCGGGAAGCCGTTGGTGCTCTGCCCGTCGGTCGCGTTCTCGAAGCCGGAGAGGTCCTCCCAGGTCTGTCCCAGGTCGGTGGTCCGGTAGATCTTGGGCAGGCCGAACTGGGAGAAGAGCACATAGGCGGTCTGGGGGTCGGTCGGGTGCGTGGCCAGCCCCGAAAAGCGGCCGCTGACTCCCGGCGGGTTGTTGACCGCCGTGAAGGTCAGCCCCCGGTCCGTCGACACCTGCAGGCGTCCCTGAGAGTCCATCCGGTAGCCGGCCCAGACGACGTCCGGGTCGGCCAGCGAGATACGGACCTTGCCCGAGCCGCTGGCGCCCCACTTGTCCGACTCGATGGTGGCTGCCTGCCAGGAGGCGGCGAAGTCGGTCGAGCGCCAGACGCCGCTCTGCCCGATGGTGAAGAGCAGGTCGGGGTCGTCGTCGGTGCTGGCAATGCTGGTGATGAACTGCCCGCCACCCGCCTGTCCGGTATCCCCGAGGCCGGTCGTGGCCGAAGCCCAGGAGATGCCGCCGTTGGTGGTACGCACGATCCCGTTGAACTGCGACGAGGCGACGATCTTCTGGCCGTCCGCGTGCCAGGCCACGTCGAAGCCGTCCCCGCCCACCGAGAAGATCCAGCCGTTGGAAGGCCCGGGGTTGGCGAACGAACGCCAGGTGCCGTTGTCCTGCATCCCGCCGATGTACACGTCGAAGCCGGGCTTCTTGTCGACGCCGTAGAACTGGGTGGTGTTGTAGCCGTTGAGCGTGTTCTTCCAGGAACGACCGCCATCTTCAGAATAGTACACCCCGCCGTCGTTGCCGTTGATGATCATGAAAGCGCCCGTCTCGGCGTCGAGCGGAACCACCTGCAGCACGTGATGATCGACGTGCGGGCTGCCCACCTCGTCGGTCCGCGCGGAGATCCGCAACTGGGCCTCGAAGGTTTCGAACCGGATCCGGAGCGTCGAGGCCGGCAGGTTGTTCGGATCCCAGGTGGCGCCGGGCGTCAGGTAGGGCCACATGAAGTACATCATCCGGTAGGTCAGGCCGCCGTCCTGCGCGATCTGCGGCACCGGGTTCTGCGCGTCGTACGGCTCGGCATGGATGAAGAAATACTCGCGGCTCTGCGTGTCCCGCGGACCCGCGGTGTTGTTCTCGATCAGGTCGAAGACGCCGTTGTCGGCCTGGTCGCGGAAGGAGACCATGAGCTGCCGGTTGTTGGTGATGTCCCACGCCTCGAAGGGGACGTCCACGTAGCCGGCGTACTGGTATTCACTGAACGCGATGCCCGCGCCGCCGTCGCCGTTGGTGCCGCCCGTGGCGGAAACCGTGAACCGGTGGGCCTTCTGGCTGCGTCCCGGCCCGAAGCGCAGTTCGACCGAGACGAAGTCGTCCGTGCTGATGTTCGTCGCACCGACGTCGGGGCCGGTGGCCAGCCGCCCGCCGAACTGCGTCCCGCTGTTGAAGCTGACGAACGACATGAAGGCGTCGGTGCCCTCTTCGTCGAGGCCGGTGAAGTCGTTGACTTCGCGCGTCCCCAGAAACAGGTACATCTTCCACATGTTGATCCCGCCGACGAACAAGGTGTCGGGCGAGAAGGGATGCACCGCGATGGCGTTGTCGTACCATCCCTGGGCGCCGAGCCAGTCCGGCTCGTTGGCCTCGGTGACCTCGACGACGGGCCGCCACTGGGCGCCCGCATCGTCGGTCATGTAGAGCAACGACGTCCCCCCTTCGATGGCGGCGTAGAGGCGGGAGGGCTGCGTCGGGGCAATGGCTACCTCGATCCGCCCCATCCCCTCGGGCAGGCCCTGCGAGGACAGGGCCCAGGTCACCCCGCCGTCGGTCGACTTGAGCACGCCGACGCCGTTTTCCGTGGCATACTGCACGGCGAAGTTGCCCGGCGTGGCGACGATCTGCTGGATCCGCCCGCCGAAGCCGCCCGTGGCCTGCCCGCGCCGGTAGACCGCCGTCCAGGACTGACCGCCGTCGGTGGTGCGGAAGATCCCCTCGTTCGTGGCCGCGAGCACCACGTTCGCATCGGCCGGGTCGACGATGAGCCGGTTGACCCACTTGAAGTCGAAGCCGGAGGCGGTGGAAGCCAGTTGCGTCCACGTCTGCCCCCGGTCGGTCGACTTGAAGATGCCGGCGCCGCTGACGGCGTCGACGTTGAAGAAGCCTTCGCCGGTACCGGCATAGAGGACGTTCGGGTTGGAGGGGGCCTGTACGAGCGCGCTGATGGCCAGGTTGGGCATGTCGGTGCCGAGCGCCTGCCACGTCTTGCCCGCGTCGGTGGTTTTCCAGATGCCGCCGCCCACGCTCCCCACAAACCAGGTCTTGTGCGTCGGGTCATCCGGATCGACGACGATGGCCCGGGTGCGTCCGCTCACGTTGGCGGGCCCCCGCTCCTGCCAGGGCAGCGCCCGGCGTGCGCGTCCTTTGGCCGCCGCCCGTGCCTTCCGCAACGCCTCCTGCCGGTAGTTGGGCGGGTAGGTCGTCCCGTCCGGGCGCGTACGGATGCCGGCATGGTACTCGGCAAAATAGTCGGGGTAGCCCATGGGGTCCCCGGTCATGCGCCGCGCCTTCTCCGACCGCCGCTCGCCGTCGTCCGCCGCGGTCAGGCCCCGGGGCGTGTCGTCATAACCCGGCGACGAAGAACGAAGGCCGAACAGCAGCCATCCGGCTACGAGCAGCATCGCCACGCCTGCCGGGATGATCCAGCGTTTTTTGAAGGTCCTACGCGCACGCATCATCGCATCCATGGGTGTATGGGGGGTTCGGGGTGTGTGAGTGTGTGGGGGTGTGGGTGGGGTCGGAGTCCGGGATAATACGTAGCTCTTTTTCATTTCTCAATGCAGAAAGGGCTTCCACGACCGGTCTTTTCCAACCTTTCCCGCCCGGCCGGGTAGGTGGGGAAAAGCATCCGCTCACCCACCCTTTGTATGCCATGAAGATCGGAATCATTGGGGCCGGCTACGTAGGCGCTACGGCGGCCTATGCGTTCATCCTGCGCGGGATCGGCCGCGAGATCGTCCTCGTCGACCTCAACGAGCAGCGGGCCGTGGCCGAGGCCGAGGACCTCTCGCACGCGGCGCCCTTCGCCCACCCGCTGATCGTGCGGGCCGGCCGGTATGCCGACCTGGCCGGGGCGCGGGTCGTGGTCATCGCGGCGGGCGTGGCGCAGCGACCGGGGGAGACGCGCCTGCAACTGCTCGCGCGCAACGCCGAGGTTTTCCGCAGCATCGTGCCGCAGGTGCTGGCGCACGCGCCCGAGGCCGTCATCGTGGTGGCCACCAACCCGGTCGACATCATGACCCACCTGACGGCCCACTTCGCCGCCGAGCATGGCGTGCCGGCGCACCGCGTCCTCGGCTCCGGCACGACGCTGGACACGGCGCGCTTCCGCACCCTGCTGGCCCGCCACCTCGAGGTCGACCCGCACCACGTGCACGCCTACGTGCTGGGCGAGCACGGCGACACCGAGGTGCTCGCCTGGTCCGTGACGAACATCGGCGCGATCCCGCTGGACGACTTCTGCCGGATGCGGGGCCTCACCCTCGACGAAGCGACTCGCCGCCGCATCGACGAGGGCGTACGCAACGCGGCCTACCGGATCATCGAGGGCAAGGGCGCGACGTACTACGGCATCGGCGCGGCGCTGGCCCGCATCGTGCAGGCCATCCGGGACGACCAGCGGGCCATCCTGACCGTCTGTGCCCCCACCGGGGCCGTCGGCCCGGTGGAGCGGGTGACGCTGGCGCTGCCCCGCGTCGTGGGCGGCAACGGCCTGCTCGACACGCTCCCGCTGACGCTCTCCCCGGACGAGCAGGCGGCCCTGGAGCACAGCGCCCGCACCCTGCGTGCGGCCATCGACGCGCTGGGCATCGGCTGAACGGGCGCGTTGCGGAAGGCTCGGCGCGTCTGTACCTTTCCGGCGGCCGCCGGCGCGGCGGCCCGTGCCGCCTTCATCGACCCGTACGTGCCATGCCGCAGCGACGTCTCTTCGCTTTCGCCCTTCTGTGTATCCTGGCCCTGCCGGCCTCCGGCCAGGACCGCCTCCTCGCGCCGGCCGACTTCCTCGGCTACGAGCCCGGCACGCGCTTCACGCCGCACCACCGCGTGGTCGCCTACTTCGAGCACGTGGCCGCCGCCTCGCCGAACGTCCGCCTCGAATACTACGGCGAGACGTACGAGGGGCGGCCGCTGCTGGTGGCCTACGTGGCCCGCCCCGACTACCTGGCCCGGCTCGACGCGATCCGCACGAACAACCTCCGCCTGGCCGGGCTGGCCGAAGGCGCGGTGGACGGCCCGACGGCGGCGCTCGTCTGGCTCAGCTACAACGTGCACGGCAACGAGGCCGTCAGCACCGAGGCGGCCCTGCTGACCCTCTACGACCTGGCCAACCCGGACAACGCCCGCACCCAGGCCTGGCTCGACAGCACCGTCGTCATCATCGACCCGTGCATCAACCCCGACGGGCGGGACCGCTATGTCCACTGGTACAACCAGACCGTCGGCCGCTTCCCCGACCCGAACCCGGACGCCCGCGAGCACCACGAACCCTGGCCCGGCGGGCGCACCAACCACTACTACTTCGACCTGAATCGCGACTGGGCCTGGGCCACGCAGCAGGAGACGCGCCACCGCCTGCCCCTCTACCAGCGCTGGCTGCCCCACGTCCACGTCGACTTCCACGAGCAGGGCGTCGACGAGCCCTACTACTTCGCCCCGGCGGCCGAGCCGTTCCACGAAGCCATCACGCCCTGGCAACGCGAGCTGCAGACGATCATCGGGCAGAATCACGCCCGCTACTTCGACGAGCGCGGCTGGCTCTACTTCACCCGGCAGGTCTTCGACCTGTTCTACCCCGGTTACGGCGACACCTGGCCGACGTTCAACGGGGCCGTCGGGATGACGTACGAGCAGGGCGGCAGCGGCCGCGCCGGCCTGGCCATCCGCACCGCCGAAGGGGACACGCTCACGCTGGCCGAGCGCATCGCCCACCACCACACCACCGGCCTCTCGACCGTCGAGGCCACGGCCCGGCACCGGACGCGCGTGCTGGCGGCATTCCGCGACTACTACGCACAGGCCCGCACCCGCCCGCAGGGACCCTACGCCGCCTACATCGTCCGCCCCGGTGACGCCCCGGACCGGCTGGCCGCGCTGGCCGCCCACCTCGACGCGCAGGGCATCGCCTACGGCTACGCCACGCGCGAGCACCGGCGGCGGGGCTTCGACTACGCCACCGGCCAGACCGGCCCCGTGACCGTCCGGCCGGGCGACCTCGTCGTGAGCGCCTACCAGCCCCGCGGCGTGCTGGCCCGCGTGCTGCTGGAGCCGCGCCCCACGCTGGCCGACTCGCTCACGTACGACGTGACGGCCTGGGCCCTTCCCTACGCCTATGGCCTCCCCGCTGTCGCCCTCACCGAACGCCTCGAACCCGACACAGCCACGCCGCCCGCACCGCCGCCACCCCCCGCCGACCTCGAACGCCCCTACGCCTACCTCGTGCCGTGGAAAAGCTTCGCCGATGCGCAGTTCCTGGCCGACGTGCTCCGGGCCGGCGTCCGCGTTCGCTATGCCATGCGGCCCTTCGAGATCGACGGCCGCGCCTACGACCCCGGCACGCTCATCCTGACCCGACGCGGCAACGAAGCCCTCGGCGACCGCTTTGACGCCACCGTCCGGGCGGCGGCCCGGGCACACGGACGGACGCTCCACCCCGTCGCCACCGGCTTCGTCGCCCGCGGCCCCGACTTCGGCTCGGAGGACGTGGCCTACCTCGAGCCGCCCCGCGTGGCCGTCCTCGCCGGCACGGGCCTCTCCCCCGGCGCCGTCGGCGAAATATGGCATTTCTTCGACCGGCAGCTCGCCTACCCCGTCACCCTGATCGCTCCGGACGACTTCGCCGGCATCGACCTGGACGACTACGATGTGCTCGTCCTCCCGGCGGGGCGCTACGGCGACCTGCTGACGCCCGGCCGCCTGGACGACCTGCGGGCCTGGCTCCGGGGCGGCGGCCGGCTCGTTGCCCTGGAAAGCGCCGCCGCCTTCCTCGCCGGCCAGGACGGCTTCGCCCTGCGGCGGAAAAAGCCGGAGGACCGGGACGAGGACGCCGAACCCGCCGACACGACGCAGCGCCGCTTCGCCGACCGGGATCGGGACGCCCTCTCGGACGACGTGCCGGGCGCCATCTTCCGCGTCACGCTCGACCCCACCCATCCCCTCGCCTTCGGCTACGGCGCAACGTACTACACCCTTAAACGCGGCGACACGGCCTTCGACCTGCTGGGAAACAGGGACGGGTGGAACGTGGGACGCCTCGACGGCGACGCCCACGTGGCCGGCTTCGCCGGGTACCGCGCCCGCCAGCGCCTGCGCGACAGCCTCGTCTTCGGCGTCCAGCCCGTGGGGCGCGGCCAGGTTGTCTACCTCACCGACGACCCGCTTTTCCGTGCCTTCTGGTACGGGGGCCGCCTCCTCTTCACCAACGCCGTGTTCATGGTGCGCTGACCGACCTCATCGCGCCACGAACACGTACGCCATCACGAGCACGTTCATCAGGATCAGTCCGAAGAGGATCACTACCTCGAGCGCGTTGAAGTGACTGCGGGGATCGTACGCGCGCCGCATCTCCTTCGAGCGGTGGAAACCTTTCTGATCATTGACGTAGAGCGCCCACCCGATCAATCCGCATGCGGCCAGCGACACGACGGCCATCGGCTTGCCGTACACGACCATGGCCGCCATGCCCAACAGGCCCACCGGCAACAGGGCCAGAAACACGGCCAGCGCCGAGAAACGCCGCCACCAGCGCCGACGCCGGTGACGACGCGACGACCC
>CAZKFR010000058.1:14720-21144 GCA_964552015.1 uncultured Rhodothermaceae bacterium
CCAGCGCCGAGAAACGCCGCCACCAGCGCCGACGCCGGTGACGACGCGACGACCCGGAACGGCGTTGCTTCACCCGGACGGGCTTCAATCCCGGACGCTCCGGCAACTCTTTCATGGTCTCAAACATGAGGGATGGGTGGTAAACGACCGGCGCCCAAACCCGGGGCGCGCCGGGAATATACGCATCCGGCCGTTTCGAAGGCCACCGGGTCAGTCGAGGGTGACGGTCTGGCGGAACTGCAGCGCGGCCAGACGCCGGTAGAGGCCGTCGCGGGCCACCAGTTCGGCGTGCGTGCCAATCTCCACGATGCGCCCCCCGTCGAGGACCAGGATACGGTCGACGTGCTGGACGGTGGCCAGCCGGTGGGCAATGACGAAGGTGGTGCGTCCCTGCATGAGGCGCTCGAGGGCTTCCTGCACGAGGCGTTCCGAGGCGGCATCGAGGGACGAGGTGGCCTCGTCGAGCAGGAGGATGCGGGCGTCTTTGAGGAGCGCCCGCGCGATGGCGATGCGCTGGCGCTGGCCGCCGCTGAGTTTGACGCCGCGCTCGCCCACGGGCGCGTCATACCCGCCCGGCAGCGCCGTGATGAAGTCGTGCGCGTTGGCCGCCCGGGCCGCCGCCTCCACCTCGGCATCGGTGGCCTCCAGCCGCCCGTAACGGATGTTTTCGCGGATGGAGGCATTGAACAGATGCACCTCCTGCGGCACCACGGCGATCTGCTCGCGCAGGGATCGGATCTGCACCGTGCGCAGGTCGTACCCGTCGATCAGGATGCGTCCCTCCGTGGGATCATAGAAGCGCGGGATCAGGTTGAGCAGGGTCGTCTTGCCGGCCCCGCTCGGCCCGACGAGGGCGATCGTCTCGCCCGGCGCCACCTCGAAGTCGATGTCCCGCAGAATGGGATGGCCCGCGTCGTAGCTGAAGCCGACGTGCTCGAAGCGGACGGCCCCCCGCACCGGCGGCAGCGGACGGGCCGCCGGATCGTCGAGCACCTCGGGCGTCTGGGCCAGCAGTTCGAAAAGCCGCTCGGAGGCCCCGGCAGCGCTGTTGAACGTCCCGTAGAGCCGCGTCATGCCGCCGACGCTCCGGGCAATGTTGAAGGCGTAGAAGATGAAGGCCACCAGGTCGCCGGCGGTCAGGCGTCCGGCCAGCACCTCGGTGCCGCCATACCAGAAGATGCCCACCAGCGCAGCCAGAAACAGGATACCGATGCCCGTGCCGAAGAGCGCCGTGACCCACACGCGATGGCGGCTGGCCTCGAAGAGGTCCTCGACGGCCGCGTTGAAGCGCTGCGTCTCGTAGGGCTCGCGCACGAACGCCTTCACCACCCGGATGGCGAGCAACGTCTCCTCGGCCAGCGCCGTCGTCTCGGCCAGGCGGTCCTGCACCTCCCGCGCGATCTGCCGGATCTTACGCCCGAAGAGGCGCGCCAGCAGCGTCACGGCGGGCACGATGAGGAAGACGATGGCCGTCAGCCGCCAGTTCAGCAGGGCCATCAGCACCACCGAACCGATGAGGGAGAGCGACTGGCTGAGCAGTTCGACGAGCGCGTTCGTGACGGCCTCGCGGATGGTGGCCACGTCGTTGGTCAGGCGGGAGGTCAGGTCCCCGGTGCGCTGGCCGGCAAAGAACCGCAGGCCGAGCCGGTTGAGCCGCTCGAAGACCATCCGGCGCAGATCCGCCACCACGCGGGCGCCCGTCCACCCGAGCAGGTAGGCGCCGGCAAACGAGAAGAAGCCCTGCACGAGGAAAAGGCCGAGCAACCCGAGCGCGAGCAGGTTGAGCATGGCCCGGTCGCCCTCCTGAAAGACGGCGTCGAGCAGGGCGCGCAGGCCGAGCGGCACCACCAGCCACACGAGCGACCCCACCAGCGTCAGCGCGATGGCCGCCAGCAGCCGCCCCCGGTACGGGCGGGCCAGCGCCAGGATGCGGCGCATCGCTTTCCAGAGCGCCACGGGCGGACGCCGCTCCCGGCCTTCCTCCGCCCCGCGCTCCCGCATCCGGTCCGATCGGTTCAAGGTCGTTCGTGCCGTTGATCTGTGTAAACCGTCCTTTCAGGTCGCCATCTTCCTTTTTGTTTCCCTCCCACCCGACGGCGGCGCTTCTTTCCCTTCCCCGGCACGTTTTTCTCCCCGCGGACCGCCCCGAACGGGCACCCGCGGGCACACGGCCCGTTTCCGCCGGATGGCACGCGGCTTGTGTGCGAAAAGACGCAGCAGACAACGCCGCCCGGCAAGGGAACGCGCACCTTCGCCGGCGACGCTACGCAACAACGGTTTTTCCTCCGGTTCGTACAAAGCCCGGTCCCGTAAGGCCGGGCTTTGCACGTTTCAGCGGGCCGCGGACGGATCGGCCCGAAGCACCGTCTCCATGTCCGGCGGCTCGTAGACACGGCAGCCGCCCGGGGCCGCCTTCGCCACGGCCACCATGGCCCCGGCGACCAGGGCCGCAGGAGTGGGGCGGTACCGGCGCAGCGGCCCCCGGAGCAGGAACGAGAGCCCGCCGAGCACGACCTCGCCCATCCGCTCGAGCGGACGGTGCTCCTCCCGCTCCCCGGTCAGCAGCGAGGGGCGAAAGAGGTAGACGCCTTCGTACCGCAGGGCCGCGATGGCCTCCTCGGCCTCGCCCTTCACCCGGTTGTAGAAGAACGGCGAGCGCGGGTGCGCCCCCAGGGCCGAGACGAGCAGAAACTGACGGGCGCCCTCGCCCAGGGCCACCCGGGCCAGCGTGAACGGGTAGACGTAGTCGACCTGCCGGAAGGCGGCGCGGGTGCCGGCCCGGCGCATCGTGGTGCCCAGGCAACAGAAGACGTCATCGGCCCGGAGGCGGTCTGCAAAATCCTCGAGCGCGTCGAACGCCACGATGTGGTGCGTCAGCTTCGGATGGGTGTGCGGCAGGAGACGCCGGCCTATGGAGACGACGCGCCCGTACGCCTCGTCCGCCAGAAGACGGGCCAGTACGTGCCGGCCGACGAGGCCCGTGGCACCGGCGACCAGCGCCGTGCGGGTGGGCGAGATGGCCATCATGGCTCCTTCCTCCCTTCGATCGACCCGAAGACGTTTTCGAGGTGCGGCGCGACGGTGTCCATGTGCCGGCGCAGCGTCGCATAGCCCACGCGCAACCGGGCCTCGGACCACGGCACCCAGGCCACCGCCTCGATGTCCTCCTCGGCCTGCGGCGTGAAGTGCGTGCTGTCCGTCGTCATCAGGTACCAGTGCGTCGTCTTGACCTCGTAGCGCCCCCGGCGCGGGTAGCCGTGGAGGGTCGTGCCCACCGGCGCGACGAGCCGCACGGCCTTCGCGCCCACCTCCTCGCATACCTCACGCACCGCACAATCCGGCACGGTCTCGCCGGGGTCGCACTTGCCTTTGGGCAGGTCCCAGACCCCGCGCCGGAAAATCAGCAGCACCTCGGGTTCGCGGGCACCGGGCCGGATCACGTAGCCACCGGCCGCCGTCACGGGGACGGGCGGGATGTAGGGATCGGCGTTGGCGAGGGCCCCGGGCGGCACCCCCGGCGCACACCAGCGGCCCTCGCCGGCGGCCACGGGCGGCGCCGGCAGCCGGCCCGCATCGACGACGAGCACCGCCTCCGCGCCGCTCTGCAGGGCCGCCTCCAGCGTCGCCCACAGGCACACCTCCCCGGGCAGCCCCTCCCGCCGTATCGTCTCCAGCCGCGCCGCCGGCACCCCGCCAAAAAGCAACATCGGTTCTTCCCGCATCAGCCCGTTCGGTGTCGTCCGTCGGGGTCAATATACGGGTGGCCGACGGCCCGGGAAACCCTCAGCGCCGGCGCACGAGGCGGCCCGAGGCCACGCGTCCGTCCGCCTCCAGGCGATACAGGTACACGCCGTCCGGCAGGGTGCCGGGTGCCCAGGTCACGGCATGCGTCCCGGCCGGGTAGACGCCCTCGGCCACCACCGCCACGCGCCGCCCCAGCACGTCATAGACGGCCAGGCGCACGGGCGCGGCCTCCGGCAGATCGAACCGGAACGTCGCCGTCGTGGCGAACGGGTTGGGGTAGGCCGGCGCCAGCCCGAACCGGACGGGCAACGCGTCGCTCTCCGTCGTCACGGCCGTGTGCAGGCGGAATTGCGGGTCGACGTGAAGCGTGCGCCCGCAGGTATCCGTCACGTCGAGAAAGAAGGTCGACTCGGCGGAATCGGGGGCGGCGATGACGAGCCGCACGCTCGTGGCTTCACCCCCGGGCGTGCCCGCGTAGTCGAACCGGGCGAAGCCGCTGTGCTTCGTCCCCGAAATCGGGTCTGAACCGACGTAGTCTGCCAGCGCGTTCCCGCCTCCGTCCTGCACGGCCACCAGCGCGATGTTCGTCGACGCGCCGGTATCCAGGGCCAGGGCCGCGAAGCCCGTGGCGGCCGTCATCGGCACCTCGGCCACGCCCCCGCCGAGGAGGTCGATCGTGCCATCCCAGAAGGGGGCCGTCCCCGGGTCCTTGCAGGGATCGACGAACGTCTGGCCCGTGTTGCAGGCCCCGAACGTGTTCGGCGCGGCCGCCTGCCAGGCGAAGTCCTCGTAGAACGAGCCCGTCCCCACCAGCTGCAACGAATACCCCACCGGCGTGCTGCCGGTCTCGCTCACGCCGATGTCGGTGCTCGTCAGACCGGCGGCCGGCCCGTCCACGGCCGTGAACGAACCCTCGTAACTGAGAAACTGGACGACGTTGTTGCCGGCGTCGACGAGTGCCAGGCCGTCGGGCGCGCCGTTCTGGATGCCGTTGGTCGGATAGGAGAGCACCACCACCCCGAAGCCGTCGCACACGTCCGGGATCGGGCCCGTAAGCGACGTCGTGTTGTACGCTTCACCATTGGACCCGTTGTACAGGACCAGGCTCCAGCCCGTCAGGTCGGTTCCGGCCGGCCCGGCGATCTCGACGGCCTCGCCGGTGTCGGTGCCCGTGTTGTCATAGTGCAGTTCGTTGATGAAGACGGACGTCTGGCCCCGGGCCGATCCCATCCCGAGTAGAACGACGAAAAGCGATACCACGATACGCTGTGCCATGGCGAACCTCCAACCCTTTCATTATTCCCGATGCGACGCTTGCGAAGAGGTGCCGGGACGCGCCGCCCAGAATCCTTGCCTCAATCATTCACCCCGGCCGGGTGCGATGCGTCGCGTCATGCCTTCTGCCTCATGATAGGCGATGGCTCGCTCTAACACAAGCCATCTCAACTACCTGTCCCCCCGGATGCGCGAGGCCGTGCACGTTTCCACCCCGGACAAAAAGTGGCGCGGGGGCTAACCTTTCGCCCCGGGGGCAGTACACAGGCTGACGGTGTCCTGAAAAACGAGTTCGACATGGAAAAGCCACCACCCTCGGGTGCTTCCTCCTCCACCGGCGAGCAGCCCGGCCTGGGCCGTACGCTCCTCGACGACCTCACGAGCAGCGACCTGCGGCGCTCGCTACGGGACGACCTCCGCGAGACGTACCAGTTCTACCTGGACGAAGCCAGCCGGGAGGAACTCTCCGGCATGGGCGAGTTCCGGCGCTGGCTGGTGGCGACGTGGTGGATGCTCAAGAGCATGTTCTTCAAGCTCACCCCGGCCCGCCGCCTCTTTCTCATCCTGAGCCTGTTCTTCGTCTTCAACGGGAGCGTGGGCGAGCCGACCCAGATCTATGTCGGCTTTGGCGTGTTGTTCTTCATCCTCCTGCTCGAGCTCAAGGACAAGCTCATGGCGCAGGACGAGCTGGCGGCCGGACGGGCCGTGCAGATGGCGCTGATGCCGGACCGCAGCCCGGCGCTCCCCGGCTGGGAGACCTGGCTCTACACCCGCCCGGCCAACGACGTGGGCGGGGACCTGGTGGACTACCTCGAACGCCCCGACGGACGGCTGGGCCTGGCCCTGGGCGACATCGCCGGGAAGGGGCTGCCGGCGGCGCTGCTGATGGCCCGCCTGCAGGCCACCCTGCGCGCCCTGGCCCCGGACGCCCCCACCCTGGCCGACCTGGGCACCACCCTGAACGACATCTTCTACCGGGACGGCCTCCGCAGCCGCTTCGCCTCGCTCGTCTACCTGGAGGTGGAGCCCGCGTCGGGTACGGTGCGGCTTCTCAACGCCGGGCACCCGCCCCCCCTCCTCGTCCGCGCCGACGGGACGGTGGAGGAGGCCCCGCGCGGCGGACCGGCCCTGGGCCTGATGCCGGGCGCCCGCTTCCCCGAACAACGCCTCGACCTGGCCCCGGGCGACCTGCTCGTGATCTATTCGGACGGCGTCACCGAGGCCCGCAACGCCTACGGCTGGTTCTTCGACGAGGACCGCCTGCACGCCATCCTGCCGCAGCTCCCCGGCCGCTCGGCCGAACACGCGGGCCGGCGTATCCTCTCGGCCGTCGAGCACTTCATCGGCGACGCCCGCCCACACGACGACCTCTCGCTGGTGGTGCTCAAACGCCGCGAAGGCTGAC
>CAZKFR010000059.1:0-15748 GCA_964552015.1 uncultured Rhodothermaceae bacterium
CTCGACGTAGTCGTACCAGGGTTCGAGGTCGGCGTAGCGGATGGGCCAGTCCACGCCGAAGCCGTCGCGGGCGTTGGCCTCGAAGTCGAGGTCGCTCCAGCGGTAGCACTGCCGCCCCCACATCAGCGAACGCCCCCCCAGGTGGTAGCCGCGGATCCAGGTGAACGGCTTGTCGGGGTCGTGCTCGTACGGGTTTTCGCGGTCGTTGACGAAGAAGTGCTGTGTGGCCTCGCCGAAGGCATAGCAACGGCTCTGGACCGGGTAGTCGGTCTCGTACAGCCGCCGGTCGCCGCGCCCGCGGAAGGGTAGTTCCCACGGGGCTTTGTGTTCTCCGACGTAGTCCTTGCCGTGCTCCACATGGCGGCCGCGCTCGAGCAGGAGCGTCTTCAGGCCGCCTTCGGTCAGTTCCTTGGCGGCCCAGCCGCCGGTGATGCCGGAGCCGACGACGATGGCGTCGTACGTCTCCCGGCGCCTCACGTAGATGTTGTCATACATGCGGTGGTTCGGAGGCTGTCAGGGAGCCGGGGCGATCTGGCTCTCCGGTGAGGGTTCCTCCAGCGGTTCCGGGGCGCCCTCCTCGACCCGGTCGTTGAAGGTCAGGATGAAGAACAGCAGGATGACGGCGGCAAACCCGGCGGGGATGAACCAGAAGTCCTGCCATTGCTCGAGCGTGAGGGCACCGGCGCCGCCGAGGAAGCTGTTGTACAGGTTGCCCGCCACCTGCGCGCCGATGAGCATCCCGACGCCGTAGGTGAGCAACACCAGGAAGCCCTGGGCCTGCCCCCGGATGGCCGGCGTCGACTTCTTGTCCACGTAGATCTGGCCGGTGACGAAGAAGAAGTCGTAGCAGATGCCGTGGAGCAGGATGCCCGCGATGATCATCCAGAAGACCGAGGCGGGGGCGGCCAGCGCAAAGAGCACGTAGCGCAGCACCCAGGCCCCCATGCCCACGGCCAGCATCCACTTCACCCCCAGCCGGGCGAAGAAGAAGGGCATCAGCAGCATGAAGACGACCTCGGACATCTGCCCGAGCGTCTGCGTCCCGGCAATGTTCTCGAAGCCGGTGGCCTCGAGGAAGATCTGGGTGAAGTTGTAGTAGGCCGCCAGCGGGATGCAGATGAGCAGCGAGCTGGCGAGGAAGATGTAGAAGGGCTTGCTCCCGAGCTTCTCGAAGGCGTCGAGGCCGATGATGCTGCGGACGGATACTTTCTCGCCGGCGGCCGGCGGGGGTGTGTGCGGGAGCGTGAAGCTGTAAAGCCCCAGCGCGATGCTCGCCAGGGCGGTCGTGTAGAGCGGCAGGGCGGTCTGTTCGGGCAGCACGTTCTCGGCCACGAACTGCCCCAGTACGAAGCTCACGAACAGCCCGGCCACGATCCACCCGATGGTGCCGAAGACACGGATGCGGGGAAACTCCTTCTCCTGGTCGGTGATGTGGTGGAAGGCCAGCGAGTTGGTCAGCCCCAGCGTGGGCATGTAGCACAGGTTGTAGAGCAGCAGCAGCAGGATGAACACGGTGGGTGTGCCGGAGGTCTGCGGCACGAACAGCATTACTACGCCGCCGAGCAGGTGCAACACGCCGAGGACCTTCTCCGTGGCGAAGTAGCGGTCGGCCACCAGCCCCAGGAAGAAGGGGGCCACGATGGCCGCGATGGGGTTGACGGTGTAGGGCCAGTGCGTCAGGTCCCCCATGCCGTGGTTGTTCATGTAGACGGCCACGGTGGTGTACCAGGCACCCCAGATGAAGAACTGCAGGAACATCATCGCGCTCAGGCGCGCGCTCAATGATCGATGCATAGGTCGGACGGTTGGGTGGGGAAGCGGATGGCCTGTGACATCGCCGAGAAATTGCGTTTTGAATGAAAAGGTTTGCGAGCGGTAATGTCAAGGTTAAAGACTCCGGTTGTCGCGGATTGGAAGCCCTTCCATGCGGCGAATCTTGCACATCCCCGCCCGGCCCTGTATCCTACGCCCGGCGCCCCCGGTGTCCTCGTTTTTTCTCTCCTCCATCGACCCCAGACGGCCATGCGTGTTCGTCCTCTGCCTTCCGGGCTGCTCCTCGTGGTGTCGTTCCTGCTCGTGGTCCCGCTTCAGGCCCGGCAGCCGCGCCCCCTCACCTTTGCCGACCTGATGCGCTTCCGGACCATCGACGACCCGGTGATCTCGGACGACGGTGCCTACGTAGCCTTCACCGCCGCGCCGGACCGGGGCGACGGCGAGGCGGTCGTCCGCGCCACCGGGGGCGAAGCCCGGTACGTCGTCCCGCGCGGCAGCCGGCCGGCTTTCTCGAAAGACGGGGCCTTCGTGGCGATGCGCGTGGAGCCCCCCTTCGCTGAGGTGGAAAAGGCGAAGAACGGGAAGGACAAGCCGAAGCCGGGGCTGGCGCTGCTCCGCACCCGCGACGGCGCGGTGACCACCGTCGACTCGGTGGAGGCGTTCGCCTTCTCGGAGGACGGTGCCTGGCTGGCCTACCACCGTACCGCGCCGAAGGATACGTCGAAGGCGGCGAAAGACAACGACAAGCGCACGCGCGGCGCGCCGCTGGTGCTCCTGCGCCTGGCCGACAGCACGGCGCTCGCGGTGCCGGACGTGCACACCTTCGCCTTCGACGAGGCGGGGCGCTTCGTGGCCTACGCCGTCGCCGCCGACGACAGCACCCGCGACGGCCTCTACGTGCGCGACCTCCGCGCCGACGGCACGCCGGAGACGGTGCTCGACGCCCGCCCCCACGGCCGCTACGAGGCCCTGGCCTGGAGCGAGGCCGGCGGCCGCCTGGCCTTCACCGCCGCCACCGAAGACGCCGACGGCGAGCCCGGGCCGGCCACGCTCTACGTGTGGGACGGCACCGCGACGCGCCCGGCCGCCACCCCCGACGACGCCCCTGCCGGCTGGACCCTCCCCGTCGACAACACCCTTCGCTGGACCGAGGACGGCGAGCGCCTCTTCTTCGGCTTCCGCCCCGACTGGCCCGACGCGGAGGAGGACGACGAGGCCGATACCACCGCCGCCGACCCGTACGCCCTCGACGCGATCCTCAAAGACCGCACCGTGGACGTCTGGCACACCCGCGACTCGCTCATCATCCCCAACCAGAAGCGCCAGTGGAAGCAGAGCCGCGAGCGCACCTACGAGGCCGTCTACCACCGCCGCGACGGGCGCGTCGTCCCGCTGGCGGATCGGGTCGTGCTGGGGCAGGGCGAGGCGGAGAACCCCCGCGTGATGCTCGGCCGCGCCGAGGCCCCCTACTACCGCCTGCGCACCTGGGAAGGGTTCTTCTTCGACCCCTACGTCATCCGCCTCACCGACGGCGCGCGCACGCGCATCGCCGAGAAGCTGAGCGACGCCGTCAGCCTCTCGCCCGAAGGGGGGTACGTGGTCTACTACAGGATGCCGCACTGGTACCTCTACGACGTCGCCCGCGGCACCACGCGTAATCTCACCGAGGGCCTGCCCGTGCCCTTTGCCGACGAGGACCACGACTACCCGAGCGAGGCGCCGGGTTACGGCGTGGGCGGGTGGCTGGCCGGGGATGCCGGCGTGCTCATCTACGACAAGTACGACGTCTGGCTCTTCCCCACCGACGGCACCGCCCCGACGCGCCTCACCGGCGGTGAGGGCCGCGCCTCCGGCCGCACCTTCCGCATCGTCCAGACCGACCCCGAGCAGCGGTTCTTCGCGCGCGGTGAGACGGTGCTTCTCTCTGCGTACCACAACCGCCGGAAGAACGACGGCTTCTACCGTGCCGTCATCGGGCAGGAGGGCGTCACGCGGCTGCTCGAAGAGGACAAACGCTTCCGCTTCCTCGCGAAGGCAAAAGACGCCGACGTCTACCTCTTCACGCGCGAGGACTACGACGAATTCCCCGACCTGTGGGTGAGCGACCCGGACTTTGCGAACCCCCGGCGGATCACCGACCTGAACGCGCAACTGGCGCCCTTCGCCTGGGGCACGTCGGAGCTGATCGCGTGGCGCAGCGACGACGGCATCCCGCTCCAGGGCGTGGTCATCAAGCCGGGCAACTACGAGCCGGGCAAGCGCTATCCGGTGCTCGTCTACTTCTACCGCTTCATGTCGCAGCGGCTGCATGAGTTCAACGCGCCCGTGGTCAACCACCGGCCGAGCTTCCCGCTCTACGCCTCGAACGGCTACCTCATTTTCCTCCCGGACGTGCGCTTCGAGATCGGGCGGCCGGGCTTCTCGGCCACGAAGGCCATCGTCCCCGGCGTGCAGAAGCTGATCGAGATGGGGCTGGCCGACCCCGACGCCATCGGGCTGCACGGGCACTCGTGGAGCGGCTACCAGACCGCCTTCATCGTCACGCAGACGAACCTCTTCCGGGCGGCCATCGCCGGGGCGCCGGTGTCGAACATGACGAGCGCCTACAGCGGCATCCGGTGGGGCAGCGGCCTGGCCCGCCAGTTCCAGTACGAGAAGACGCAGAGCCGCCTGGGCGGCAGCCTGTGGGAAGCCCGCGACCGCTACATCGACAACTCGCCGGTGTTCTTCGCCGACCGCATCCACACGCCGCTGCTCATCATCCACGGGGACGACGACGGGGCCGTGCCGTGGTACCAGAGCATCGAGCTCTACCTGGCCCTGCGTCGCCTGGGCAAGGAGGCCGTCTTCCTCCAGTACCGGGGCGAGGACCACCACCCGGCCACCTACGCCAACAAGCTCGACTGGGCGATGAAGATGAAGGAATACTTCGACCACTACCTGAAAGGGGCGCCCGCGCCGGCCTGGATCGAGAAGGGCGTGCCATACCGGGGCGAGTGAGGCGGAGCGACAACGTGTTGGAACGTTGAACGGTTGAACGTTGGAACGTTCAACCCTTCGACGCCAACGTACGATGGATCCGCGAACCATGCACCGACGCTTTCTGCCGCGCACGGTCGTCGTCCTCGGGCTGGTGTCGTTCTTCAACGACATCGCCAGCGAGATGATCACCCCGGTGCTGCCGCTGTTTCTGACGGCGACGCTGGGGGCGGGGCCGGCGGTGGTGGGGCTGATCGAGGGGGTGGCCGAGGCGACGGCGAGCCTGCTCAAGCTGGGGGCCGGGCGGTGGGTGGACCGGCACGGGCGGCACAAGGCGCTGGTGCTCGGCGGCTACGGCGTCTCGAACGCGGCCCGCCCGCTCATCGGCCTGGCGACGGGGTGGGGGGCGGTGCTTCTGTTCCGCTTCCTCGACCGTGTGGGTAAAGGGATCCGCACGGCCCCCCGCGATGCCCTGATCGCCGCGGCGGTGGAGCCCGGGAGCCGGGGCCGCGCCTTCGGGTTCCACCGGGCGATGGACCACGCCGGCGCCACGGTGGGGCCGCTGGCGGCCTTCGTCCTGCTCCAGGCCGGGGTGGGCCTGCGCGACGTGTTCCTCCTCTCGGTGATCCCGGGCGTGGTGCTGATGGCGCTGCTCTGGCGCGGCATCCCGGCGGACCGGCCCGTGGCGGCCCCGGCGCCGCTGCCCCGCCTGGCGTGGCGGGCGCTCGACCGGCGGCTGCGGGCGCTGGTGGTGGCCGCCGGCGGGCTGGCGCTGGCCGCCGCCCCGGATGCGTTCCTGGTCCTCTGGGCCAGCGCGCGCGGGGTGGAGCTGGCCTGGGTGCCGCTGCTGTGGGCGGTGGCGCACGGAGTGCGAAGCCTCCTGGCCGGAGTGGGCGGCGAGCTGTCCGACCGCCGGGGGCGGCTGCCGGTGGTGCTCATCGGCTGGAGCGCCCGGGTGGCGATGCTGGTGGCGCTGGCGCTGGCGCCGGTGTCGCTGGTCGGGGCCTGGGCGCTGTTCCTGGCCTATGCCGCCACGACGGCCTTCACCGAGGGCGCCGAACGGGCCCTCATCGGCGACGCCGCCGCCGAAGGAGAGAAGGCGACGGCCTTCGGGCTCTACCACATGCTCGCGGGCCTGCTGGCCCTGCCCGGCGCCCTCCTCTTCGGGGTGCTCTGGGAACGCCTGGGGATGGCCGTGGCGTTCCTCGTCTCCGCCGCCCTCACCACCCTCGCCGCCGGCACACTCCTGGCCCTCAGCCGCCGCTGATGCGGCAACCGTTCAACGTTCAACCGTTCCACGTTTCAACGTTCCACGTTCCAACGTTCAACCGTTCAATAACACCCACACACCCACACCTCCCACACAACCATACACCCATACACGGAAATGATCACCTACGTCTCCGGCAAGCTCGTCGAGAAGAAACCCACCGGGGCCGTCGTGGACGTGCACGGGCTGGGGTACCACGTGATGATCCCGACCTCGACGTACGAGGTGCTGCCCGCCCCGGGGGAGGCGGTGAAGCTGCACACGCACCACTACGTCCGCGAGGACGCGGTGCAGCTCTACGGGTTTGCCACGAAGGCCGAGCGGGCCGTCTTCGAGGTGATGCTCGGCGTCTCGGGCGTGGGGCCGAAGCTGGCGCTGGCGGCGCTCTCGGCCATGTCGCCGGTGGAGCTGCGGGACCGGGTCGTCGAGGGCGATGCGAGCATGCTCACGCGCATCCCCGGCGTGGGCCGCAAGACGGCCGAGCGCCTGGTGGTGGAGCTGCGCGACCGCCTGGTCCGGCTCGACCTCGACGGAGCCGGCGTCTCGCCGCTGGGCGGCGACTCGGAGGTACTCGCCGCTGCCCGTGCCGACGCGCTGGCCGCCCTGGAGACGCTCGGCCTCAGCCGCGCCGCCGCCGAGAAGGCGCTGCGCAAGGTCCTCCGCGAGCACCCGGGCCTGCAATCGCCCGACGAGCTGGTGCGCCTGGCCCTGCGCGAAAGCTGAGGGGTGGCGGATTGATGATTGCAGATTGCCGATGGCGGATTGCCGATGGCAGATTGCCGATAGTGCAGCCAACCCCGCTCCACCTCGCCCCGATGTTCCATCGTCCCACCTTCGCTGTGCCATCTTCACCCTGACCCTGCTTACCGACCGGAGCCGGCCATGGACCGAACCGACCGCCTGCTTGCCATTCTGCACGAGCTGAAGGCCACGCGCTGGCTTCGTGCGGCCGATCTGGCCGACCTGTTCGAAGTCAGCACGCGAACCATCTACCGGGACATGCAGGCGCTGGGGGAGGCGGGGGTGCCGCTGCAGGCCGTTCCGGGCAAAGGCTACAGCCTCGATGAGGGGGCTTTCCTCCCGCCCCTCGTCTTTTCTCACAGTGAGGCCGTGATGCTGCTGCTCGGTGCGGACTTCATGGCGCGGCACTTCGAGGTGCATTACCGGACCGCCGCCCGGGCGGCAGCCTGGAAGGTGGAGGCGGCCCTCCCGGAGGCGCTCCGTGAGACGGTGCGGACGTTGCAGGAGAGCATCCGCTTCGTGCCGGTCAACGCCTTCGACAACCCGGCCGAGCGGGCGGTGTTGCAGGACCTCCGGGAGGCCCTGGCGGCCGAACGGGCTGTCCGGTTCACCTACCCGAGCCGGGCCGGGGCGCCGGCCGAGGTGCACCACGTCCATCCCTACGGACTGGTGCACGGGGAGGAAGGCTGGACGCTGCTGGGGCTGGACCGGGCCGCCGGGCAGGTCCGCACCTTCCGGCTGGCCCGCATGCAGGACGTGGCGGTGACGGACGAGGCGGCCCCGCGACCGGCCGCCTACCGTGCCGCTCCCCACGGCGAGGCCGCACAGACGATCGAGGTGCTGGTGTGTTTCGATCCGGACGTGGCGGCCTGGGTACGCGACGTGCCGGGCTTCTTCGTGGAGGACACCGAGCAGCGGCCGGACGGGCTCTACGTGACGCTCCGCGTGCGCCGCGAGGCGGAGGTGTTGCCCTGGCTGCTCTCCTGGGGCGGGCACGTGCGCGTCCTCGCGCCGTCGTCGCTGCGTCGCCGGCTGGCGCAGGAGGCCGAGCGCATCGCCGCGCACTACCGCGAGGCCACGCCCCGGCTGCTGTGAGCGCGGGGGCGTAACGAAACGGCTCCCGGTTTCATCGCAAAGACCCGAAACCCCGCCCCGGACGGGCACGTTCTCGCCTTCCTCGTTCGTCGTTCTGCTCCGCCGTACCCTGCCATGCCGCCGCGCATCCTCGTCATCATTCCCGCCTTCAACGAGGCCCGCTCCATCGGGCAGGTCGTCGGCGACATCCCGCCGGGGCTGGTCGACGAGGTGGTGGTGGTCAACAACGCTTCGACGGACGAGACGGAGGCCAACGCCCGGGCGGCCGGCGCCACGGTGCTGCGCGAGCCCCGGCGCGGCTACGGTCGGGCCTGCCTGCGCGGCCTCGCCTATGCCCGGGAGAAGAACCCGGACATCGTTGTTTTCCTCGACGGTGATTACAGCGACCACCCGGAGGAGATGACCGACCTCGTGGCGCCGATCCTGCGCGGCGAGGCCGACTTCGTCGTCGGCTCCCGGATGCGGGGGCGGCGCGAGCCGGGCGCCCTGCTTCCGCAGGCCCTCGTGGGCAACCGCCTGGCCTGCTTCCTGATGCGCCTCCTCTGGGGCGCCCGCTATACCGACCTCGGTCCCTTCCGGGCCATCCGCTTCGCCGACCTGCTGGCCCTCGAGATGGAGGATGAAACCTTCGGGTGGACCATCGAGATGCAGATCAAAGCCGTGCTGGCCGGGCTCCGTTATACCGAGGTGCCTGTTTCCTACCGGCGGCGGGTGGGCGTCTCGAAGATCACCGGCACCGTCTCGGGCACGGTCAGGGCCTCGGCCAAGATCCTGTGGACGATTGCGAAGTACGGCCTGCGTACTCGCCGCATGCGCCGGCCATGGCGAGAAAAAAGCGCTTCCGTAACTTGATCGGGACTTAACCGTTCTGTCCGAACCTTTTGCTTTCGCTCCCGTTTTTTAAACGCTTGTTGTCGGCGCAAACCGAACGTCATCCCTTCACCATAAACCCTGCGTTTCCATGGAGCATCCCATCTGGTTCAACGGCAAGCTCGTGCCGTACGAAGAAGCCACCGTTCACGTCCTCTCTCATGTGCTGCACTACGGCTCGTCGGTCTTCGAGGGTATCCGCTGTTACAAGACGGAGAAGAAAGGGACCGCGGTCTTTCGGCTGCGCGAGCATCTGCGCCGCCTGATCGATTCGGCGAAGATCTACCGGATGGAGATCCCCTACTCGCTCGACGAGCTGGAGGCGGCCACGCTGGAGACGATCGCCCGGAGCGGGCTGGAGGCCTGCTATATCCGCCCGCTCGTCTTTCGCGGGATGGGCAGTCTGGGCGTCAACCCGCTGAAGAATAGCGTCGAGACGGTGATTGCCGTGTGGGAGTGGGGCGCCTACCTGGGGGCGGAGGCGCTGGAGCAGGGGGTCGACGTGAAGGTGTCGTCGTGGAACCGCATGGCGCCGAACACCTTCCCGGCCATGGCCAAGGCCGGCGGCAACTACCTCAATGCCGCCCTGGCGAAGATGGATGCCGTGCTGGGCGGCTATACCGAGGGCATCATGCTGAGCACCGACGGCTTCATCGCCGAGGGCAGCGGCGAGAACCTGTTCCTCATCCGCGACGGCAAGATCTACACGGCGCCGGTGGGGCTCTCGATCCTGCCCGGCATCACGCGCGACGCGGTGGTCCGCCTGGCCCGCGACATGGGCTACTCCGTGGAGGAGAAGGTCATCCCGCGCGAGGCCCTCTACATTGCCGACGAACTCTTCTTCACGGGCACGGCGGCCGAGATCACGCCGATCCGCTCGGTGGACCACTACACCGTCGGCGAGGGCCGGCGTGGCCCGATCACGAAGGCGCTGCAGGAGGCCTTCTTCGACATCGTCCACCGAGGCAACGACCCGTATGGCTGGCTCACGCCCGTCCCGGTGACGGCCGGCGCCGTCTGAGCCGGAGCGCTGACCCGTGCCCGGCGCATCGGGGCCGGAGGGCATCGCATCGCCCTTCGGCCCCGCTTTTTTCTTGCGGTTCGCGCTCAAACGCGGACGAGGTACTGCAGCTTGAAGAAGAACTGCCGCTGCGTCGGGTAGTAGCCGGGGAACTGGCCGTCGGTGGGTCCCCGGAAGTCGCGGAAGTCGTGCGTGGAGCCGACGTAGATGGCCGTGAACGGGTTGACCTTGTAGGTCAGGAGCGGGTCCACCTCGAGGGAGCGGCTGAAGTCGTTGTACTGCGTGACCACGCGCAGGAAGAGGTGGCGGGTGAACTGGTAGCCGAGGCGGTTGCGGAGGATGAAGCCCGAGAACACCTCGTCGCCCGTGGCCTCGTCCGTCAGGCGGGCGAACGTGAGCGAGGGCTGGATGCTGAGGCGGCTCGTGGGCTTGACCGTGCCCCAGACCTCCGCGTTCACCGAGTGGCCCGTGGAGGGCTCTTCGAGGTTGCGTGCGATGGCCTTCCCCACGCTGACGAAGCCGCCCAGACGGACCGGTGCGCTGAAGTTCGAGTTGACCCACACGTTGAGCCGGCGAAGCCCGCGGAAGTCCCGGCCGGCAAAGCGCTCGTTGCTGAACAGCAGCGCCCGTACGCCCAGGTGGGTCTGGGCCTTCATCTGGGCCTGCATGCCCACCCACAGGAACTCGTCCTTGCGGTGCCCCGCGAAGTTCCAGAAGTAGCCGGCCATGACGTCGGGCGAGAGGCGCAGGAGGAAGCCCTTGTCCAGGTAGAACGTGTACCGGGAGAAGAGCATAGCCTGGTGGGTGTTGTTCTGGGTGACGAACCCGTTGGCCGCGCGGAAGGTGGGGCTCAGCCCGGTATACCAGAGGTTGACATCCCAGTGACGTGTGCTCTGGCGGAGGCCCAGGTAGGCGGCCCATCCGTTGTAGGCCTCCCCGTCGAAGGCCGCCGTCCGCCCGTCGTCGAAGGTGAGATCGCCGGCCTGTGCCGAGAGGTCGTCGTCGGTGCCTTCCTGCGTGCGGCTGCCGACGAGCTGGAACTGGAGGGCCAGGGTGCGGGCCAGGCGGAGGCTGCCGTCGAGCGAGGCGGTGGAGCCGGAGGTGCCCGTGTCGGTGAAGCGCCGGTCGGTCAGCATGGCGCCGACGTACGAACTGGTGCCGAACGTGTGTTTGACGCGCGCGATGTTGCTCATGCTGGTACCCGCCTGCACGAACCGGCTCTGTTCCTCGAAGGGCAGGATGATGGGGCTGTCCTCGTCGAGGCCGCCGACGTACGAGAAGCTGGTGCGGTCGAACCGGCCCGTCACCTTGGCGACGGCCGAAGGGTTGTTGATCGAGCGGGTGTAGACGGTCTGGATCTCCTGCTCGAACAGTTCAGCGCCTTCCTGAAAGAACGGGCGGCGTTCGGGGAAGAAGAGGGCGAACGTGGTGTTGACGTCCACCTGCGCCGCGTCCGACTCGATCTGGCTGAAGTCCGGGTTGACGGCCACGTCGGCGATCAGGTTGGACGAGAAGGCGTACTTGGCGCTGAAGGAGGGGTCGACGACGAGGCGGCCCGCGTCGAGCCCGGCTGCGGGGTTGTCTTCGGCACGAAGGACGCTGGCCTGCGAGCCGGTGACGGCGGGCAGCAGTTCCAGCCGGCCGCCGGGGGCGACGCCCTCGATGCCCGTGAGGCGGCCCATCTGGCAGAGCCAGCAGGGGTCGTCCCGGTCGATGGCGGCCCACGAGTACGTGTTGCGGCTCTCGCGCGGCCGGGTGATCCAGAAGTTGACGTTCCAGTTCTGTACCGGACGTCCCGGGAAGCGCAGGCTGCGGAACGGGATCGCCATTTCCACCTGATAGCCCGTCTCGGTCACCCTGCCGGCCGAGTGGAAGATGAGGTCGAAGCCCATGTCTTCGTTGCCCCCGTTGATGATGCGGGTGTCACCCTGGATGCCGAGGGGGTTCGCAGCGATGAAGTAGGCCCAGGCGTTGGTGCCGTAGGTGTCGAGAATGATGCCGACGTAGTCGTCCTGCCAGATCTGGTCCCGGTCGCTCAGGTTGGCCCGGATGGCTCCGGGGTCGTCTTCGATGCGGAAAGCCACATAGAGGTATTTCGTGTCGTACGTCAGCCACGCTTCGATGCCTACGGGCGGACGGGTCT
This sequence comes from uncultured Rhodothermaceae bacterium, assembly GCA_964552015.1. Lineage (GTDB taxonomy): Bacteria > Bacteroidota > Rhodothermia > Rhodothermales > ISCAR-4553 > Rhodocaloribacter. The sequence goes on from CAZKFR010000059.1 coordinate 11,893, forward strand.
GGTCGCCGGGAAACGTTTCGGAGAAGTGGGTGGCGCGCTCGCTGCCTGCCCAGCCCGGGTCATCGAGTTCGCCGTCGATGCGGATGGCGGCGGGGGCGGGGCGAGGGGCGAGGACCGGGCGGACGTTCGGGATGAAGCGCTCGCGGTCGGCGAGGGGCCGGTCCTGGGCCGGCCGGGCCGTCTGGGCCGTCAGAGAGCCTGCCATCAGCAGGCTCAGGCAGAGCATGGTCAGGCGCTGGTAGCGTTGGTTCATGGTGCGTGCCGGTGAGCGGTGAGAGGGAGGGGGCGAGGCGCTCACGATGAAGGACGAGGCTACGGAAGCGCTGCCGTCGGGTTGCACGGTGCCGTGCTTTCTGCCCGAAGGGCCGGCGAGGAGGTTGATGCCCTGCACGTTGTATATTGGCCCGACAACCTCGCCCTGCATCCTCATGTCCACGTCTCCTCCACACGATCGGCCGGCTACGCGGGACCGTCTCGAGCGGCTGGCGCGGGCGGGGTGGCTCTCGCCGGCGGCGCTGGCCCGGGCATTGCGCCTGGCCGGGCACACGCCCGATGTCATGGCGGCCTGTCGCTTCGTAGACCGGGCGTTGCTGGTGGCGGGGGCGGCCTTCGTGCTGGCCGGCATCGTGTTCTTCTTTGCCTACAACTGGGCCGGGATGGGCCCTCTGACGAAGCTCGCGCTGATCGAGGGCGTCCTGGTGCTGATGATCGGCGCGGCCTGGCGATGGGCGGGGCGGCTGGCCGGCCAGGTGGCGCTCGTCGCGGCCGTGGTGCTCGTCGGTGCTTTCCTGGCGGTGTTCGGACAGGTGTACCCTTCGGCGGCGGCCGCCTATGAACTCTTCGGCACGTGGGCCGTGCTCGTGGCGCCATGGGTGATGCTGGGACGCCTCCCCGTCCTGTGGCTGCTCTGGCTGGCGCTGCTCGACGCGACGGTGCTGGCCCATGGCGAGGAGGTGGTCGGGCCGGAGAACTGGCCGGCGACGATGCTGTACGTGGCGCTGATGCACGCCGGTGCCCTGGTGGCCTGGGAGCTCGGCGTGGCGCGTGGCGTGGCGTGGCTGCGTGGACGCTGGGGGCCCGCCCTGATCGCCGCGACGGGGCTGGCGGCCCTCACGTTCCTCGTCACGGATGCCATCTTCGCCGGCTATCGTCTCGACGGTGCGCGGGGGCTGGCCCTGGGGGTGTACGTCGCCGGCGTGCTCCTGATGCTGGTCTATTACCGGTCCCGTCGCGACGTGCTTCTGATGGCACCGGCTCTGCTGAGTGGGCTCGTGGTGGTGCTGTGCGTGCTCCTCGAACAGGTGGAGGTGCAGGGATGGGGCGGGCTGGTGGTGGGGCTGGCGATGGCGGCGCTCTCGGCCGGGGCGGCGGCCTGGCTGCGCGCGGTGGCGCGGGAGGAAGTCCCATGACACCGACGCTCGACGACGTGCTGGCCCGCCTGCGGGAAGAAGGGCTGTACGAGGCCGACGCGGCTCCGTCGCTCGATGAGGGCCCTGCGGCGAGGGCCGATCCCTGGTATGTGCGCACGCTGCTGGTGGTCGGCGCATGGATGGCCGGCGTGCTGTTCGTCCTCTTTCTGAGTGCCACGTCGTGGCTGCGTGAGGCCGGCCCCTCGCTGGCGACGGGCCTCGTCCTGGTCGCGGGAGCCCTGGGGCTGCGGCCCCGCCTGCGGGGGCTGTTCCTCGAACAGCTGGCCTTTGCGCTGAGCCTGGCCGGGCAGTTCATGGTAGCCAGCGGCCTGGGGCGTCTGGTGGGGTGGGAGGCCTCCACCTGGGCCGCCCTCGGCCTCCTCGAAGCGCTGCTGGTACTGCTCTATCCCGATGCGCTGCACCGCCTGGTCTCGACGGGACTGGCCGTCGGAGCCTTGACGCTGGCGATCGCGGAGCTGGAGATGCCCGGGCTGGTGCAGCTCCTCCTGCTGGGCTGTGCCACCGGGATGGTGGGGCTGTGGGAGGCGGAGCAACGGATGATCGTCGCCGGCCTCGCCGACCGGACGCGGCCCGTGGCCCGGGGGCTGGCCGTGAGCCTGGCCGGGCTGCTCCTGCTGCCGGTGACGGATGCGCCGCCGTTCGCCTCGTTGCCCTGGTGGCCCGTCACGCTCGGCCTGGCGGGCCTGCTCGCCGTCGTCGCGGTTCGCCTCCTGCGTGACCTGGACGTTCCGGCCTGGACCCGCACGCCCGGCCTGGTGCTTCTGATGGTGCTGGCCGTGGTCGTCCTGCTGACCCGGGATACCCCCGGCATCGTCGGCGCGTTGCTGTTGCTGGCCCTCGGCTTCCGGCACGGGCGGCCCGTCGTGATGGGACTCGCCGTGGCCTTTCTGGCCGTCTTTCTGTCCATCTTCTACTACCAGATGAGCCGCACGCTGCTGGAGAAGGCGTTCCTGCTGTCGGCAACCGGCGGGGTGCTGCTCCTGCTTCGCTGGGTGTTCCGGCGCGTTGCCGGGCCGCTTCCATCCGGTGCGTCATGATCCGCCTCGACCGACATACCGGCCTGCTGGCGACGGGCCTGCTCGTGCTCGTCGTGCTCAACCTGATGGTCTGGCAGAAGGAGCGACTGCGGGCTTCGGGGCAGACGCTGTTCGTGGCGCTGGCGGTGCACGATCCCCGCGCGCCGATGCAGGGGGACTTCATGGCGCTCCACTACGACCTGCCCGAAGCGCTCGCCGCGCGCCTTCCCGAGTCGGGCCGGCTGGTCGTACGGGTCGATGCGCGGGGTGTGGCCACGCCGGTGCGGCCGTATGTGCCGGGCGAGGCGCTGGCACCCGGCGAGCGCCTGCTCCGCTTCCGCCGCCTGCGGGGCGAGGTGCGGCTCGGCCCGGCCGCCTACTTCTTCCAGGAAGGCCATGCCGCGCGCTATGCCGCCGCCCGCTACGCCGAGCTCCGCGTGGACGACGACGGCAACGCCCTGCTCGTGGGACTGCGCGATGCCAACCTGCGGCCACTCTTCGGGACGGATGTGGCGACGCCGTGAAGGCCCGCGCAGGCCGCAACATACCGCGGGACTCCCGCGTTAGAGCACCGCTTTTTTCACGACACCGATGGACCGAGGATGGCCCGACAGTTCAACGTTCCCGCCTTTTACCGCAGCCCGATCATCGGGCGGGTGAAAGAGGCCCGCCGCGTCACCGATCCGCGCAAGCGCGACCTCAGCCCGTCGGTGCTCGACTTCGGGCCGGTGCGGTTCCGCCTGGCCCGCCACTTCGGCTTCTGCTACGGCGTCGAGAACGCCATCGAGATCGCCTACCGGGCCCTCGAGGAGAACCCCGGCCGCCGCCTGTTTCTGCTCTCCGAGATGATCCACAACCCGCGCGTCAACGACGACCTGCGGCGACGCGGCATCCGCTTCCTGCGGACGACGCAGGGCGAGCAGCTGATCCCGTTCGACGAGCTCGCACCCGGCGACCTGGTCATCATCCCGGCCTTCGGGGCCTCGCTCGAGGTAGAGGCCGAGCTGGCCCGGCGCGGCGTCGACACGCAGCGCTACAACACCACCTGCCCGTTCGTCGAGAAGGTGTGGAAACGGAGCGAGCAGATCGGGGCGAAGGGCTACACGGTGGTGGTGCATGGCAAGCGGTACCACGAGGAGACGCGCGCCACGTTCTCGCACGCGAAAGAGGCCGCGCCGGTGGTCGTCGTGCGCGACCTGGCCGAGGCGGAAGACCTGGCCCGCGTCATCCGGGGCGAGGCCGACCGCACCTTTTTCTTCGAGCGCTTCGCGGACCGCCACTCCGAGGGCTTCGACCCGGACCGCGACCTCCGGCGCATCGGCGTCGTCAACCAGACCACCATGCTCGCCACCGAGACGCAGGCCATCGCCGACCTGCTCCGCCGCGCCATGATCGACCGCTACGGGGAGG
>CAZKFR010000059.1:15848-20948 GCA_964552015.1 uncultured Rhodothermaceae bacterium
ACGCAGGCCATCGCCGACCTGCTCCGCCGCGCCATGATCGACCGCTACGGGGAGGACGAGCTCCACGAGCACTTCGCCGACACGCGCGACACGCTCTGCTACGCGACGAACGAGAACCAGGACGCCACGAAGGCCCTGCTGGCCGGCGGCGGCGACCTGGCTCTGATCGTGGGCGGCTACAACTCGTCGAACACCAGCCACCTCGTCGAGCTGGCCGAGGCGGTGATGCCCACGTACTTCATCTGCGGGGCCGAGGAGATCGAGAGCGCGACGGTCATCCACCACTTCGACCTGCACACGCACGCCCGGCGCCGCACCACCGGCTGGCTCCCCGCCCGCCGCCCGCTCGACCTCGTCCTGACCGCGGGGGCCTCTTGCCCGGATGCTCTGCTCGACGAGGTCATCCGCCGCGTGCTCACGTTCTTTCCGGAGGCGCGCCGTGTGGAGGAGGCGCTGGCGCCGTTCGAAGCCGTCGCCGCCTGAGGTCCCATGAGCTGGTACAAGGAATGGTTCGACCGGGACGAGTACGAGCTGGTGTACCAGCAGCGCGATGAGGAGGAGGCCGAGCAGGTCGTCGACCTGATCGAGCGGGTGGCCCGTCCGGCGCCCGGCGCCCGCATCCTCGACGTGGGCTGTGGCCGGGGGCGGCATGCCCGCAGCCTGGCCCGGCGGGGCTACCGCGTCACGGGCATCGACCTCTCCGAGCGTGCCCTGGACCGCGCCCGCGAGCTGGCCGCCGAGGAAGGCCTCGCCATCACCTTCCTGCGCGGCGACATGCGCGACCCCGTGTGCGAGGGCTGCTTCGACGGTGTGGTCAACCTGTTCACCGCCTTCGGCTACTTCGACGACGATGCCGACCACCTCCGCACCCTTCGCGCCATGGCCACCGACCTGCGCCCCGGCGGCTGGCTCGTGCAGGATTTTCTCAACGCGCCCTACGTGCAGCGCCACCTCGTCCCCGAAGACGTCCGGCGCGAGGACGACCTGCTGATCCGGCAGCGACGATGGATCGAGGACGGGCGCATCAACAAACAGATCGAGATCCGCCGGGATGGACATACCTTCACCTTCTGCGAGTCCGTCCGCCTGCTCATCCTCGACGACTTCCGGCGCTTCTACGCGGCGGCCGGCCTCGACCTGCACGCCACCTTCGGCGACTACGACGGCAGCTCCTATCACGAGGACGCCCCCCGCCTGATCCTCTATGCCCGGAAACGATCCGTGCCGGACGACGGTGTAACTCCGAGCCCCTGAACGGCATCCAACCGGCCCGTGAACCCTCGCTGCCCGCATCGCCTGCTTGTGTTCGTGCTCCTGGCCTCGCTGGTGGGGGCGGCCGGGTGTGACGTGTTCTCGCCGCGTACGCCCGAGCCGCCGCTGGAGGGAGCCGGCACGTACGAGCAGCCCGACACGCCGGAGCAGGTCATCGCCAACCTGCAGGCGGCCATCGCGGAGCTGAACACGCTCAACTACCGCCGTTCGCTGGCCGAGGACCTGACCTTCACGCCGACCGCCACGGCCGAGGCCCGCGACCCGGTGTGGACGAACTGGGGGCTTGCCGAGGAGGAACGCTATTTCAGCACCCTGGCGGCGGCCGCCCGCACCGGCACCGGCCACCGCCTCGACCTCAACGACCGCACGCTGACCCTGATCGACGACGACCGCCAGGTGTTCGACGCCACCTACCTGCTCATCGTCAACCATACCCGGGCCGACGTCCCCACCACCGTCCAGGGACGCCTCCAGTGGGTGCTCGCACGAGGCACCGACGGCCTCTGGCGCCTGCACGAGTGGACCGACCGCGAGCTGGGGGGCAACCCGTCGTGGAGCGACCTCAAGGCTGCCTTCGTCCAATGACGCGTTCCCGCACGCATCCCGCCGCGCCCCGTCTCCGGGGACTCGCGCTCGCCCTGCTGGTGGCGGCCGGGCTGGCGGCGTGCAACCCGTTCGCACCCGCCCTCGAAGAGGGCGACCCGTTCGGCGACCTGCTCGGCGATCCGACCACCATCGAGGGCTTCTTCACCAACTTCCGCAACGCCTACGAACTGCGCGACCTCTCGCTCTACGAACCCCTGCTCGACTCCGCCTTCACGTTCAGTTGGTACGACTTCGATGCCCAGGTGGACCGCGAGTGGGGCTTCGCCCAGGACCTGGAGGCCACCCGCCGTCTCTTCCAGAACGCCAGCCTCATCCGCCTCCAGTGGAACCAGATCCTCTCGCAGGATGACCTCGTGCCCGGCCTGCAGACGCGCGTGATCCGCTCGTTCAACCTGACCCTGACCCTCGAAGCCGGCGACGTCTTTCGCGGCGACGGCAACGTCAACTTCCTGCTCGTCCGTCCCGATACCACCGCCGCCTGGAAACTTCGCCGCTGGCGCGACGAGAGCACGTTTTGATTTTTACCCGCGGCCGCCCTAACCTCCGATGGCCACGTGCCCCACGTGTTCCTTTGCGACAAAGGCACGAAGGCACGACAGGGCCGAACAACAGCCACGTGCCATCTACCCTCTTCCATTTGCAACCTTCAATTTGCAATCTGCAATCCACATGGAAAAAGCCCTCGCCTACGCCGACGCCCACTTCGACGGCTTCGTCGCGCAGCTGCAGGACCTGCTGCGGATCCCCTCGATCAGCACCGACCCCGCCTATGCGGCCGAGGTGCGGCGGGCGGCCGGCTGGCTCGTCGACCACTTCAAGGCCATCGGGGTGGCCCATGCCGAGGCCATCGACACCGACGGCCACCCCATCGTGTACGCCGAGCACCCCGTGGACCCGGCGCTGCCCACGGTGCTCGTCTACGGCCACTACGACGTGCAACCCCCCGACCCGCTGGAGCTGTGGACCTCGCCGCCGTTCGAGCCGGTCATCCGCGACGGGGTGCTCTACGCCCGTGGCGCCTGCGACGATAAAGGCCAGCTCTTCATGCACCTGAAGGCCGCCGAGGCCTACCTGGCCGCCGAGGGCGGCCCGCCGGTCAACCTCAAGTTCCTCCTCGAGGGCGAGGAAGAGAGCGGCTCGAAGCACCTCCCCGGCTTCATCGAGGCGCACCGCGACCGGCTCGCCGCCGACGTGGTGCTCATCTCCGACACCGACCTCTTCGGCCCCGGCATCCCCTCCATCACCTACGGCCTGCGGGGGCTGGCCTACATCGAGGTGACGCTCACCGGTCCCGACCGCGACCTCCACTCGGGCATGTACGGCGGCGCCATCGAGAACCCCATCAACGCCCTCTGCCGCCTCATCGCCGGGCTGCACGACGAGGACCACCGCGTCACCATCCCCGGCTTCTACGACAACGTGGTGCCGCTGACCGAGGAGGAGCGCGCCACCTTCCGCGCCCTGCCCTTCGACGAAAAGGCGTGGGCCGAGGAGGTGGGTGTGCGCGTGACCAGGACCGAGAAGGGCTACAGCGTCCTCGAAGCCATCTCCGCCCGGCCGACGCTCGACGTTAACGGCATCTGGGGCGGCTACACCGGGCAGGGGGCCAAGACGGTGCTCCCCTCCCAGGCCCACGCCAAGATCTCCATGCGGCTGGTCCCCAACCAGACGCCCGACGAGATCGCCGAGAAGGCCCGCGCCTACTTCGAGGCGAACTGCCCCCCCACCATGAAGCTCACCTTCCGCAACCTGCACGGCGGTCACGGGGTGCTCGTCGACACGCACAGCCCGGCCATGCAGGCGGCGGCCCGCGCCCTGAAGGAGGTCTTCGGCCGCGACCCCTTCTTCATCCGCAGCGGCGGCTCCATCCCCGTCGTGGCCGACTTCAAGACGATCCTCGGGCTCGACAGCGTGCTGATGGGCTTCGGGCTGAACTCCGACGCCATCCACTCGCCCAACGAGCACTTCGGCCTCGACCGGTTCCGCCAGGGGATCGAATCGATCATCCGCTTCCACACGCACTACGCCGCCACCCGCTGACATGCCGACGCCCGCTTCGCTTCCCGCCGATCCCGCCGCCCCGGCCGACCTCACGGGCCAGGTGGCCCTGATCACCGGCGCCAGCCGGGGGCTGGGGCGCCATACGGCCCTCCGCCTGGCCCGGGCCGGGATGCGCGTGGCCCTGTGCGCCCGCGCCGAAGACGAGCTGCGGGCCCTCGCCGCCGAGATCGCGCGCGACGGCGGCACCGCCCGCGTCTTCCCCCTCGACGTGCGCGACACCGACCGCATCCACGCCGTCGTGGCCGAAGCCCTCGACGCCTTCGGGCAGCTCGACGTGCTGGTCAACAACGCCGGGCTGAGCTGGTACAAGCCCTTCACCGAGTGGACCCGTGAGGAGCTCGACGTCACGCTCGACGTGAACCTGAAGGGGCTCATCCACATGACCCACGCGGTGCTGCCCCACCTGCTCGAACGGCGTACCGGCTACATCGTCAACGTGGCTTCCGACATCGGGCGGCGCGTCATCCCCAACATGGCGGCGTACGTGGCCGCCAAGCACGGCGTGGTGGGCTTCTCCGGCGCGCTGCTGCGCGAGGTGAAGGACCACGGCATCCGCGTCTCCGTGCTGCTGCCCGGCATCATCGACACCTACTTCGGCGGAGGCGAGGAGGGCAGCCGGGGGGCCGACTGGTCGATGCGCCCCGAGGCCGTGGCCGCGCTCATCGAGACGCTCCTGCGCCTGCCCTACCCGCTCGTGGCCGACGAGGTGACGGTCCACCCGCTGGGGCAGGATTTCTAGCGGCGGTTGGCCGCACGCTCCGGTGCGAAGGGCCGGCAAAAAACGCCCCGGCACATTGACAATGGGGCGTTCGTATGATAAACTGTGCGTCCGCTTTTCCAGGCCCGGGTGGCGGAATCGGTAGACGCGTCGGACTCAAAATCCGATGCCCGTTGAGGGCGTGTGGGTTCGAGTCCCACCCCGGGTACAGCACCTTTTGAGCCAAGGCGCTGATCCTTATGGGGTTAGCGCCTTTGTTTTTGGGGCGTTCTACAAATGTTCTACAAAAAGCGCGTTGGCTCCTCTTTGGCGGCGGCTGATTGACAGACCGCTGCCGGGGTGTCTACCTTTCCGGTGATGCGCGCTTTAACGGGAGCGCGCTCTGGCTCGTCGGTTTTCCTTGCAAGGGTTTGCCGGCGGGCCTTCTTTTTTCCTGGCCCCGC
>CAZKFR010000060.1:0-20778 GCA_964552015.1 uncultured Rhodothermaceae bacterium
ACATCGGATACCATCGTATACGTCTTGTTACTCCAGTAATAGCGAGCCCGGGTGTCGAGGCCGTCGCCGAAGAGCACGCCCACGTCGGCCCGGATGCGGATCCCGGGTTCAATATACAGTCCGAGCAGGTCGAGCGGAAGGGCCACCTCGTAGTCGCCCCCGGACTGAGCCAGGCGCACCTGAGGGCCCACCACCCGGACGCTCCGGAAGCGCGTCGTACCCACGGGCGAGGTGTACGTGAACGCTTCCTCCCTCGGGGCAGGCCCACGCTCCTGGAACCGCAACGCCTCGACCGGACCGTGCTCCGGGTCCCCGATGCGGGTGATGAAGAGCCGCACGCCGTAGCCGTCTCCGTCCGCACCCGCGCCACGTGCCGGGCGTTCGCGTCGGTCTCGGCCGGTCCGGCGCGGTCGCTCTGCCTGTCCTTCCGAAGGCCGGGCGTTGTCGACACGAAGCATCAGGTCCAGCCCGCCCCCCGTAGTAAAGAGGTAGCGCACGCCGTCACGCCCCTCGTTACGCAGGCGGCCGGGGTCCCCGACGCGGTAGGCCAGGTAGAGCGTATCGGCGGCCACCATGACGGCGGCCTCGAGGCCCAGGCGCGGCTCGATGGGCAGCCACGTCGCCCCCTCCCAGTCGGAAAGGTCACCATCGAGCCGGGGCCCATGACGTCGGATGGGTATGCTGGCCACCCGCGCCGCCTGCCGGGACGCCTCGATCCGTTCTGCCTGCGCCGTGCCGGCCTGATCGCCGGAGACCGTGATGGTTCCCAGATCCAGTCGCCGCACGCCCTCGAAGCCCTCCACCCGGAACAGCGCGCTGAACTCCTTGCCCGCCATCAGGTACACCTCGCCGGTCGCCTCGACACGCGTGATTGTCGGCCAGAAATGCTCTTCGCCGAAGCTGTAGCCGTCGACATAATCGCCGGGCTGCAGATCGGGTACCCGGAGCACGGGGAGCACCCGGGCATCCCCGCCGAGTTCCTGCAGGAACAGGCCGTCGGTCGTGATGAGGTAGATGCCGCCCTTGTCGTTGTTGAGGGCCCATACCTCGCCGGCCTCGCCCTCGGAAAGTTCGAACGGCGGCCCCAGAATACGCGACGTCTCGACCAGCAGGCCCGGCTCGGCCGACACCGGCCCTTCGGCCCGTTTGTACCAGGGACTATGGATGAGCCACCGACGCTCACCATCTCGAAACCCTTCTACCGGCCCCCCGGCGACGATCACGGTTCCGTCCTGCCCCCGGATCACATCGCCGTTGCCGCGCTCGATCTCACCCAGCACAGACCAGGTGCCCAGATCGTACCGGGGCACACCGTTGGGCAGGATCTCGGGCGTTGCCACGTGGCCGAGCCAGGAGGTGAGGATCGACAGGTCGCGGTCGAACGCCGTCAGGCCCGGTCCCCGGTCGACGATCCGGTACTGCACCTCGTCGGGTTCGACGCGGCTGTCGAGGTCCAGGTCGGACCAGACGAAGAAGAGGCGTCCCGGCGGAACGTCGGGCGGCCGACCGGCCTGGAGTTCGGGGCGTTCGAGTGGGAACCATGCCCGGTTGAGGTTCCGCATGGGATACCCTGCCACGGCCACCAGGCGAAGGGTGCTGTCCGGCTGCCAGAGCCAGAGCCCGACGACGTTCTTCATGCCGTGCGAAGCCTGCGAGAATGTATTGGTCAGGTACCGGTGTCCTCCGGCATAGAGCGGCTGGTCCGGCCCCATCGAGGGCAGGCTGGCCACCAGGTCGGCGTCGTGGGCGCGCAGGTAGACGGCGTCGGGTTCCGCCGTGCGGGCCGCCCAGTCGAGCCGGAAGCGCAACCCCACCTTGTTGCCTCCCTCTTCCTCCTCCTCGCGGCGCTTCAGGCCGCCGCTGACATAGTAGACGTGGGTGGGATCCCGGGGGTCGAGCACGCCGCCGCCGCCGTACTTGGGCGGGCCGTAGAAAGCGTGGTACAGCGTCCCGTCGGGCAGCCACACGCTGATGCGCTTGGGGGCATAACTGATCTCGGCCACCCACACCTTGCCTTCTCCGTCGACGGCCATCCCTCCGGGATGATGCATGCGTTGCGGGTCGTAGGCGCCGAGCCGGGGACCGCCGGGCCGGCCCAGAACCCGTTCCAGCATGCCCTCGGGCGAGAACACCTTTACCTGATGCGAGCTCCCCCAGTCTGACACATAGATACGGCCCCGTGCATCGAACGCCAGGTGCTGAGGTGCTTCGAGGTGATCGGCGACGACGACCTCGTAGGCGCCGAGCCGGGCGCGCTCCCAGTCCATCCGGTAGCGGCGCACCTCCCGATCCACGACCACCCACAACCGCCCGCCTGCATCGACGGCGAGGCCGCGGGGCGTGCCGTCGAGAGGCAGCGTGGCGCGCACCGCCTGCCGGGCCTGCCGGGCGCCCCCCTCGAGTACGAGCAGCTGCCGGTCATGAGGCAGGCTGATGACGAGTGTGCCCCGGTAGGCAGCCGCCGCGAGCCCGTCCTCCCGGGCATAGGTGGTTTCCAGCCGCCGGGTGTACACATCGCGGTGCGTACCGTCTCGCAGGAGGGCAAAAACGGTCAACTGACGTCCTTTCCGCACGTTGACGGCGTAGGCATAAGCCGGCTGCGACGGGTCGGCGTCACGGGCCAGAGCATACCCCCCCTCCCACCCGATGCGCATTCCATACCGCTTGCGCCCTCGCTCGTCCAGCCACATCAGGGCATGCCCGGCCTCCGCGATGCTGGCGCCGACGAGCAGTTGCGGCTCGTCGCCCCACGGCGACCCTTCGGGCAGGTACACCACATCCATGGGGGGTGTATGATCCGAGAGCCACGCCCCGGAACCATCCGGCGTGTGCCAGGGGGGCGTGCCCGGACTCTGCACGGGCAGTACATACCGCAGCCGTAGACCGGGGTTGAAAAGCCCCCGGACGTGGTACGTACCCGGTGGCACCGGAGCGCGTTCGATGTCGTACAGGTAGCCCACATCGCCCCGATTCGGACGATGGTTGACCACGCGCCCCTCGTCGAGACCATCCCAGTAGATCGTATGCGTCCCCGCCTCGAAGGGCGTACCGCTGATCAGGTTGCGCACGCGATGCCCCGCCTCATCCTCGATCACCAGCGTGACCCGTCCCGGCCTTTCCAGGGTGAACGTGATCGGCACGCCCGCCTCCTGCGCGCGCGTGGGAGGGCCGTCACAGGCGGCCAGTCCCAGGAGCAGACCCAGCGCCAGGAGCCAGGAGCCCGGTCGCGCCTTCGCTCGTTGCCCGTTCGTGCTCTGGTTCATCCCACCCCTCCCGCCAAGAGGCCCGAGCGGCGCCGGGCCAGATGATCCCGGTACAGCGCATCCGTCCTGGCAGCAATGTCCGGCCAGCGGAACGTCCGGGCAAGGTCCCGCGCCTCGGCCCGGGCGGCTGCCAGCGCGTCACGGTCGCGCAGCAGCGCAATCAGCCGGTCAGCCATGGCGCTCGTATCCCGGAGGGGCACCACGAAGCGGGACGGCACCATCTCGGGCGCACCGGGCGCGTCATAGGCCACCACCGGCAGTGCGGCAGCCATCATCTCCAGGACGCCGAGCGGGAACCCCTCCGCATAGGACGGGAACACCCCGACCGAGCATGCCGCCAGCAACCCGGGAAGGTCGTCCGGCGCATAACGGGGGATGACCTCCACATGCGGGCGCAACGAGGGGGGGAAATGCCGCCGGACGTCCTCCGCCGTCTCGTACCGACCGCCCTGCGTGCCCAGCAGCCGGAAGCGAACCGCCGGCACCGCCGCCGCGACGCGCCGAAAAATGGCCGGCATGTCCGACGCCCCCTTCCGGTGTCCGAACGCCCCGATGAAAGCCACCACGGGCTGCGCGGGCGGCTCGACCGGCACCGCCTCGAAGCGGCGGCGCTGCTCTTCACTCAGCCCGTTGGGCAGCACCACGATACGCTCCGCGGGGACCCCCCGCCCCACCAGTTCGTCCTTCGCATGCCGGTTGAGCACGCTGACGAGGTCGGCCTCTCGAAACGTCGCATCGTTGATCGGTAGCAGGCGCCGTTGCTGCCGCCGGTAGCGCTGATAGCGCAACAGGTCGAGCGCCGAGCGTAGACCCGAAACGGGCGGCAGCGGGCTGTTCAGGTGGTGATGACGCAGCAACTGGGCGCGCGCCACCATCAGCACCTGCTCGCTGAAATCAGACCGGCGGAACGTCAGGTACTTGTAATCGAAGTCCACGACATCGAACTCTCGGTGATGCGCCCGGAGGTACGCATACAGTTTCTGCCCGTAATCGGTGGACGTCGCCCCCAGATCCTCTGGCCCCATCAGAGTGGGCCTCCAGCCCAGCCGCTCCAGGGCCCCGGCAAGGTCCATCAGCATCCGGGCCGCACCCAGATGAGGCTGCAACGAGCAGGGGCTGCAAAAAAGGATCTTCATGCTTTCGCTCCGGTGCGTCACGAAGAGAGGAGTTCCTCGGCCCAGGCATCGTCGGTTTCGTACCCGAGCTTTTCGAGCAGGCCCTGGAAGTGCTCACGGAAATAGGCAATGTGTTCCGGTCCGAAGTGGTTCCGCCAGTCACCGGGCTGTCCTTTCCGGTAATGACTGCGTACGTTCTCCTCCCCCGGCTTCCGCCCTCCGGCCAGCCGCTTGAAACTCTTGCGCTGCACGATCCGCTCCACATACGGCGCCGGGAGCCGTTCCATCGGGAAGCGGAACGGCGAGAGAGGCATATGGAAGGGCGTAAACCGCCGCCCGCGCTGGTTCAGCACGTTCAACTGCATCCGAACCCGTGCCACCAGGTCCGGTTCGGCCGGGTCGATCAGGCCCAGAAAGGAATAAATCTGCCAGAACATGGCCTCCGGCCGTACCGAGATGTCTTCCAGTTTGAGTTCGAGGACGTTGGGTTGTGCGTAATCCCAGGTTGCCATATCCTCGAGGAACTGGCGGCTGAAGGCCAGTTCCATCATCAGCCCCTCCTCCTTCGAGACAGCCTGCAGACGGCGCCGGTGTGCCGCCAGTTCAGGCCAGTTGTCGGTCGGATGGCTGTAGAGGTGGGAAAAGTATGCCGAGACGACCACGTCGCGGGGGTCGCGGACGACGTGAAAGCCGCGGAAGGGCGGCAGTCCTCGCACATAGCGAAGGTTGGCATTGGTATAGGCAAGCATGTCGGGGCGATGGCGCTTCACGAAGCCGCGCAGGGAGCCGTACCGCGCAAAATCGAGAGGGCGGTGAACGATGCGAAAACGCCATCCCAGGTGGAAACACGTCTCGCGGAGGATACTATCGATCCACCCGGTGGCGCATTTGTGGTGTCCGAAGAACACGTACAGCGGGCGTTCGCCCGCCTCACTTCCGGGGCCCAGAGGCTCCTCGTCTCGCGTGAACTCTTTCATGCCATTACCTATGGAAACGGGATCATTCATACATGGATGCGGCCCTGCTTCGCTCGTTGCAGCGCGGCCAGGCGTTCGTAGAGTGCGTCCACGTCGCCGGTGGGAACGATATACCCGTTCTCGCCCTCGCGCACGAGCTCCTTCATCCCCGTGTCTTCGGTGACGACGACGGGCGTGCCGCAGGCGAGGGCTTCGGCCGGCGCGTAGGCGAAACCGTCCTCATAGCTCGGGTGCACGCACACGTCGGCCTGCTGGTAGTGCGGGAGCGGATCGCCTGGCTGAACGTGGATGCGCGGGTCACGGGCACGCGCGCGTTCCAGGTAGCGCCGCATACCCCGGGAGCTCCACGTGCCCACCAGTGTGAGGCGGGCCGGACCGACCAGCCGCGTGAAGGCTTCGACCAGGACCGGGATGCCTTTGGGCACGCTCAGGCTCCCGGCATAGACGACCCGGAAAACGTCGTCGTCCGGCCGCGAGGCCGGCGGCACGAACCGCCCATCGGGTTCGAGACGAAAGCGGCGCAGCTTCGACTCGGGCACGCCCTCCTCCACGAACGAAGCCCAGGTATACGCCGAGTTGACGAAGATCAGATCCGCCATCTCGTATTCGCGGATCGCCTTGCGGGCCTGGGCCGCGTTGAGCCAGCTACGCTCGAGCCCCCATTGCCGGTAGGCCGCCGCGTGCCGCCGGAGGATCTTCCGCACATGGCTGTTGCCCACGTGCAGGGCCAGGCAGCGAGTACCCCCGGCCCGCGCCACACGGAACGAGTGCAGCGATTTGCCCACGAAGCCGATGAAGGCCCCCTCCGATGGTTCGAGGCGGGCCGCCACGACCCGGTCGAACAGGTCTCCTACGACGTAATTCTTCCATCCTCGCAGAAAACGCAGGGGCGTCATGCGAATGAGCGGGCGCACGTAGGGCATACCGATCCGGATGCCCACGCCTTCATCGCCAGGGCGGGGATGGATGCTGAAATACCGATGCAACCGCCCGGCGGCCCGCTCGATCTCAACCACACGGGCAAAATGGCGACCGAGCCCCCCCGCGCCATAGGGCGCCCGGCATGAAACGACCGTCGGTCCGTCGAACACGATGGGGTCCTCTGCCTTCATGTTGCCTCCTCCAGCCGGTCGTAACCCCAGCGGCGGACCAGATCCCTCCCCAGCAGTTCGCTCACCTTTTTCACCTCCGGCCGGTAGGCCCGCTTCAACCGGTCCACGAGCGCCGGATCCGGCCCCGCTTTGGGCCGAAACACCAGCCGATCCCGGACGGCCCGGACGGCCCGCTTGCGCACCGGGCCAGGGATCAACCCCGTCAGGAGGCGCTTGGCCGGCGCCGCCCACCCTTCACCGAAGGTCACCGCCCGCATCCAGCGCTGCAAACGACGCGACCGCAGCTCCGCCCCTTTGTTGTGCGTCTGGAAAACCGGCTGAAAGGCGGTGTCGACCCCGAGGAAGGCGAGCACTTGCCGGTACACGGCGGCATTGTCCGCCCGGAAGTCATCGTAGATGAGCACGAGCACCTGATCGCGGGGAAACGACGCATAGACGCGTTCAAGCTGCTCGGCGTAGCGGATGCGCTCGGAATAATACAGGAGCTCGGGCACGAGGCAGCCCGGCGGAATGTGCCGTCCCGCCTTCCGCTCGGGCTCCAGGGCGAGCGCCGTAGCAAAGTCGGGCGCGTCCTCCCCTTCCGTAATCGGGTTTTTTCTCTGCTGCAGGTAATAGGAATAGAGAAAATCGACCGGTTCGCGGAGCATGACGATCAGCTGTGCCTCCGGGTTGAAGGCCCGGATAGCCGGTATGGCCTCGCGTGAGTAGATGTAACACGCGCTGGCCTCGCCGCACCGTTGACCCGGCTCCGCTCCCTCGAAAAGCCCGAGGTACCAGGCCTCCGTATGCGGATGGAACGATCCGCCCGGATCCGGATCCCTCAGGAAATCGCGAGCGAAATAGTTGGGCTCCTTCGGGCTGCACATGAAAATCTGCGGGTGCGCCCGGAGGAAATGATACATCGCCGACGTACCGCTCTTCGACTGGCCGATGATGAAAAAGTCGGGGCGAGGTCTGTTCATCGTTCAATACCAGAGAGCGACCAGATCCCGGTCCAGGAGCGCACTCAACCGCTCCACGTCGGGCCGAAACTTGTCCCGGAGGAAGGTGCGGATGTGCTCGGGCATGGGCTCCCGGGGCTTGCGCCGGACGTTCAGGTCCATGAGCCAGCGGTGGACTTTCTTGCGCCACGACACGGGCACCAGCCGGCGCCCGTAGTGACGGATCCGTCCCATCGAGTCGTGGGTCTTGAGCAAGTAATGCAGGCGGGCATTTTTGATCTCCCGGTTGCTGTTGATCACCTCGAACCGCTCGGGCAGCACCGGATCGACCCCGAGAAATGCCAGCAGGCCGGCATAGGTCGTGGCAGGATCGCGCTTGAGGTCGTCGTAGAGTATCACATGCACGTGCTCGCGGCCGAAGGCTTCGAAGTACCGCTGCACCTGGGCCGCATACATGGCCACGTCGGTATGAAAGAGGCGCAGCTCGGCCCGTCGGTTCCGGCCGAACGCCGGATCGAGGGCACACTGCTCGAAAGCCGCCTTCCGGCGTTCCTGCGTCTCCAGGGCCTCCTCCAACGTGAGGGCCTGCTTCGTCTCCGCGTCGATGACCCCGCCCGGCGTCAGGTCCTTGACCCAGACGAACATGTTGTAGAGCGAATGGATCATGTCGACCGGATTGCGGAGCATCACCACGATGTCGGCCTCCGGGTTGAAGGCCTTGATCTCCTGTGCCGCCGTACGGGAATACAGATACCAGACGGACACCTCTCCGACACGCCGTTCACCCGACCATCCCTTGAAAAAATCCAGGTACCAGTCCAGGTCGTTGTGGGGCCCGGCGTACCCGGCGGGACGCAGGTCTTTCCCGAAGAAATGGCGCTCCTTCTTCGCCATGTACACATCCGGGTGCGAGGACAGGTAGGTATGTATCGCCGTCGTCCCACACTTGGGGGCACCGACAACGAAGAAATCCGGTTTGCGGATACCTCGAAGCATCGGCGAAGACGGTGTCGCCCCTCCGGCCTGTGGGGTGTTGCGGGTCATGTGTTCAGGCTCCATGGAATCGGATGCGTTTCAGACCGTTGACGACCTGTCGGGCAAGCGGCACCACACGCGGGGCCACATGCTGGTAGAGCCGGTTGAGCCGCCGGTACGCATGCAACTCGCGCTCCAGCGCCTCGGCATGCCGGGCCCATTGCGCCTCGAAGAGCCGCCGTGCCTCATCGTAGAGGGCCAGATCCAGCGCGTTGTATTCCTCGACGACCCGGAGCACGTCGGCCGGTATCCGGGTGGTGGGCGCACGGTTGTGCCCGACGTTGGTGCGGTAATAGAGCATCCGCCGCCGGTCCCACCCGAAGGCCTGACGCAGGAGCATCAGCGAGTCATCGAAGCGCTCTGTCAGCCCGACGACGACGTGGTTCGCCAGGTTTGCCCGCGCGCGCGCCAGCATCTGCTCGTTAAAGGCCTCTCGTTCCGGCTCGCGGCCGTCCCGATGACATTCCCAGAAGTAGCCCGAGAGAAACGATGTCTGCATGTTACAGCCGGGCTTGAGGTATGTCCGCACAAAGCGATCCAGCGGCATATCCTTCGGGATACGCCCCTGTCGCTGAAACATGTAGTAGCCGGAAACCACCCGATCGATAGGCTCGCGGAGGAACGTGATGGCAGGATAGGAGAAGGTATCGGGTAAACGTTCCTGCGCCCCGTAGCCGGCATGCGTCACGATGACGGCAGGCGGACGCTCACCGGCCAGCAGACGCACCGCCAGCTCATCGAAACGATGCACATGGCCGGACGGCTCCATCGAGAAGAAAACTCGATCGGCCCCGTACTGACGCCAGAGAATCGTTTTGAACGTACTCCCGGCCGTCTTTGGAATATGCCCGAAAAAAAGAATATGAGGTTGCTTCTCCATGCTCAGGGACCCGCCACCGTCGATTGCTCCTTCTCTCGAACCACGTTGTTATCCTTCCCCGACCGGTTGCGCCCAAGCAGACGCTGTTTCAGGTTCACCCATTGTCCCTGCAGGCGCCGCTGCAACCAGGACGGTGCGAGCAGCCAGGTCATCCCGCCGTAGACCCCGACGACGACCACCGTACCCAGCAGCGCCTCGGCGACCTGCGGGATCGGCAGAAGGCGGACGCCCATCCCGGCCGCCACCGACGCCAGCAGCGGTCCGAGCACCCAGAGCGATGACGTAAAGAGCGACGGGCACCGCTTCCCCAGCAGGCCATAGGCCAGCACGGGCACCGTCAGCACCATGCTGACCACCTCGGCTACCGGCACGCCGATGAAGCCAACCTCCAGCACGAGCCCCACACTCAGGCTGACGCTCACCACCGTCGTCATCATCGTCACATACATCACATACTTAACCCGCCCCGTACCGCTCAGGGCCGTCTTGATGATCCAGCTGACGGAATTCAGGTTCAGCAAGCCGGCGTAGAGGATCAACGCGGGTACGGCTGGTAACCACTTGGCCGTATAGATGACTTCGACCAGCGGATAGCCCATCGACGCCAGCAACGCCAGCCACCCGCCACAGAGCACGAAAAAATACAGCACGTACTGGCGGAGGATCTGCGTCACCTCCTCGGAACGATCCTGGATCCGCGAAAAATGCGGCAGCGAGACACGAACCACGTTCTGAATGATGTTGCGAGGCTTACGCCCGTTGCTGGAGGCCCACATCAGGAAACCGACGGCATCGGCACCGATGAGCGAGGCCACCAGGGTGGGTGTCACCCAGTTGCGCACGTTGCCCACGATGCGATGAACCTGGAACGGGATGCCGAAGCGTAGCAGTTCCAGGGTCGTGTGCGGATCGTAGACGAGCCGCACCTTCCAGGGTGCCACCCTGAAGATGAGCACCGTACCCAGCAGGCTTCGGACGAGGACGGCCGCTACCAGGCTCCACACTTCGAACCCCATTACGGCCAGCACCACCGCCGTAATCTGATAGCTCAGGCTCTCGACGACCTCGATGACGGCCAGCTTCTCATAGCGCAACTCCCGCTCCAGCGAGATGGCACTGATCGACCGCCAGGTCCCCAGGTACAGGTTCAACGCCATGGCCCGGACGAGCCATTCCAGTTCCATGGCATGGGCCGGGTAGAACCCGGCCATCCAGGGAGCAGCCAGCCAGACGAACACCACGACGACGAGCACCAGGGCTTGCTGCATCGTGAAGCCGACCTGAAGGTCCCGTTCACTCAGTTCCCGCTTCCGCTGGATGAGGGCCGGCGACATCCCGAAGTCGGCGAAGAGGGCCAGCACGCCTACCAGAAAGGTCGTAATTCCGAAAACCCCGAAGTCGGCTGGACTGAGCACCCGCGCCAGTACGACCCCCCCCAGGAACGTGAACACCTGCAGGAATCCCTGTCGCACGAGCAACAGGCGGATGCCTTTCTTGGCCCTCCGGTGGATGTCACGCTCCGAGCCGCCCATACTCTGCGTTCATCGTTCTCAAATGCCTGGCAGCAATCCCTGCGTACGATACCCCCTGTCCCGGAACCCGGATGCCTCGGCAATTCCTTTTCCGAAGACCCGGGCCGAGGTTGCCTCCCTGCCAGAACCGCCTCCGCGCACCACACCCCGGGATGCTGCTCTCCGAGCGTGGGGAAGGCGGGTGGAGAGCAGAACGGGGTCCGGGGTGGATCATGCGCGTGCGAGTGACAGGTGCTGACGTGCCTACCGGAAGAGGCGATCTCCGATGAGGGCCAGCGTACCCACCGTTCCGACGATCGTCAGCACGTCGCGCCAGCCGAACCGCTGACGCACCCTCGTTTCCACTTTGATGATATCGTCGTTCTGCAATACCGGCTCGGGCTGCTGAAGCGACATCAATTCATCGAGCGATACCTCGTACACGATATGCCACCCGGCCCCTTCTTTACGCGACAGGCGCACGGTGGACTGACGAAGCTCCCGCGTGTTGACGACCCGCTCCCCGGGCCCCCCGGCCAGAAACAGGAGTTCGATCAAGCCGGTGCCGAGTCGTACCTCATAGCGTCCGGGCGACGTTACATCGCCCCATACATTGACCTGTACGGAAGACTGTCCGGGTAACACGTGCCGGTAATACGCTACCGTACGGGTCAGCTCCGGCGAGGTGACCTGAGCCCGCACCGGCGACCCGAACCAACCAACTCCCAGCACCATCAGGACCAGGCCCTGCACGACGTAGGTTCGCATAGCGCTTATCCGAGTACTTTCTGGACAACCCGGGTGAGGCGATTCTGGGATTTCCCTTCCTGCACGCCGTAATAGCCATAGCCGTAGCCATAGCCGTAACCGGGTCCGGCCTCGCGGGCATCGAAACGGTTGAGCACAGCCCCGATTACCTGGGCCCCCACATCCCCGAGTACTTCCCGGGTTCGGGTAAGACCGTATCGGGTCGTCTGCCGCGCTCCCAGTACCAGGATCGTAGCATCGCTCTGCGTCGACAGCAACACCGCATCGGTGGCACGCAACACAGGAGGACTGTCGATCACGATATAATCAAAGTGATCCCGCACATAGTGTAGCAACTCGCGCATGCGGCGGGAACCGAGCAACTCCGCCGGATTGGGCACTGTTTTGCCTGCCGGTAACACATAGAGGTTTTCGACGGAAGACGTATAGGCGAAGAAGTCATCCCACTGGTCGGCAAACAACACATCCGTCAGACCGGGCTCCGGCGCCTGCCCCAGAAACTTGTGGCCGGAGGGATTTCGCAGGTCGGCATCGATATAGAGCGTGCGCCGCCCACCCCGTGCCATCGTGATGGCCAGGTTGAGGGCCGTCACGGTTTTTCCCTCATCGGGTTCCGTACTGGTCAGCAGGATGGTCTGGATCACGGCGTCGGGGCGGCTGAACTGGATGTTGGTCAGGATCCCCCGGTAGGCCTCGGTGATCGGCGAGAGCGGGTTATACAGGGTAATGAGGGACGTACTGTAGGTCGTACCGTTGACCTCGATGGTTCTTCGATTCCCCAGTTCGGTCCGGATGATGCGATCGAAACGAGGAACGACCCCGATGAGACTCAGCCCCTGGTGGCGGACATCGTCGGGGGTGTGAATCCGCTGATCCAGCGCCTGCCGCAAGAATGCCAGCCCCAGCCCGAAGACCAGGCTGACGAGAAAACCCAGCAGCAGATTCTGCACGGTATCCGGACGTACGGGCCGGCCGGGGAGCAGGGCCTCACGAATGAGCTCCACGTAGCCCAACTCCGACTCCTCAGCGACCTGGGCCTCCTGTACTTTCGCACTGAGGAACTCGTAGAGCTTGGCCAGCGACTCACGCGATCGTTCCAGTTGTGCCAGACGAATCGTCTTGGTCGGCAGGTCCTCCTGTCGCTGCTCCCGGGCACGGAGCCTCGCCTGCAGGGCCGCGAGTTTGGCCTCCAGCCCCTGGATGGTGATGTTCTTACGTACGATTTCGTCCTTCAGGGCCGCGACGGCCTTGAGCCCGTCGCCCCCCACTTCGGCCGAGACGATCCCGACCGAGGACACTTCGTACGCATACCGGTCGGCTTCGGCCTGAAGCACGCGTTGCAGTTCGGCCTTTCGCTGGAGTATATCGAGCAGCTGGGGTTCGCGCTCTTCGTTGCCGCGCAGAGATGGATCCCGGGCATAGTACTCTTCGGCCTCGTTCTCCAGCGTCGCAATCTTGTGCTGGAGAGCCGTGATCCGCCCCTCCACCCCGGAAGCAATGCGATCCGCCAGCCCGGGTTCGACCCGGTTCAACTCATCTTCGAGCGCTTTCAACGAGGCCCGCTCCAGTTCCAGCGACACGCGCGTTTCTTCGATCTCGCCATCGAGCTGGGCCAGTTGCTGCACCAGCACGTTGCTCTCGGCATCGAGAGCCACGATGCCCTCCTCCCGCATGTAGGCGGCCAGTTGCGTCTCGAGCGAATCGAGTTGCCGGCGGCGCTTGGCCAGCTGTGCCTGCAGGAAGCGGCGCGACGCCGTGATATCCTGACGACTGTATTCACGACTCAGACGCTGGTACTCTTCCGCATACAAGTTGGCGATCAGGCGGGCCTCGGCCGGTAGCGTACTGCTGGCGGTGATACGGATCATGTCGACCCGCTCGGTCTGCAGGGCGAAGGTAACCTGCCCGCGCAACAACTTGCCCACGATCTGTGGCACCGCGAGCGTATCGCCTTCCTCACTGTACAGAATCGGCAGGGGCTTGCCGGTCAGCGAATCCGTGCCGATCTCCTGAAGGCGGCGAGCCACCCGTTCGGCCAGCCGGAGCGACTGCTTCAGAAACTCCAGTTCGTTCAGCAGCGCACGGTCTTCCGTGCCGAACGTGAGCACGCTGCTCATCGAAGACGGGCCTTTGGTGTCGACCTTGACGATGGCGTATGTCTCATACTCGGGATCGACGAGGAACGTATAGGCCGTCACCCCCCCCATGATAAGAACGAAGGAAAGCAGAAGGATCCACTTTCCCCGCCAGATGGCCTGAATGACAGTCGTCAGGTTCACCTGACGCTCATCGTCTCCGGGATACCCGGGGCCGTGCCGCGTGCTGCTATAGGGCCGCTCCATCGTCTTCTGCCTGTTGGTCTCGTTTCGCTAACCGGTATGTCTGGGTATACCCCGAATCGCCCGGCCGGGTCCTCCAACGATGCACGTTCATGATCCCCCTGGCCCCGTCTCTCACCGATCGCCGGACCATGACGTTCTCGTCCTGGCACACGTACACCATCGCCACCTCTCTGTCAACTCGCGCCTTCTCCTTTCAACACCACGGGAATCGTCCTCCAGAGCAACTTCAGATCCAGGGCCAGCGACCAGCGCTCCACATACTCGATGTCCAGTTCCAGGCGTTCGTAAAAGAGAAGCTGGTTACGGCCCGAGGTCTGCCACAACCCGGTCAGGCCAGGTCGAACGCTGAGGATCGTCTCCAGGCCCCGGCCTTTCATCTTATCGATTTCCCCGGGTAAATAGGGGCGCGGACCGACGAGGCTCATCTCTCCCACGAGCACATTCCAGAACTGCGGCAACTCATCGATGCTGTACTTGCGCAGGACGCGTCCGATGGGTGTGATCCGGGGATCGTTCTGGAGCTTGTGAAACCGGGTATATTCCTCCCGTAACGCCGCGTCCTCCTGCAGAATCTCGCCAAGCAGGCTATCCGCATCCACATACATGCTCCGGAACTTGAGCATCGAAAATATCCGACCGTCCTGGCCCAGACGACGCTGGCGATACAGCACCGGTCCCGGCGAGCTCAGCTTGACGAACAGCGTCACGACGATCCAGACCGGAAGCAGAAAGCAGATCCCGAACAGCGCCCCGACAATATCCAGGGTTCGCTTCAGGACACGCTGCCCGGTCGTCAGGCGGGCGCCCTCGAGGGCGTCGGAGAACACCCGGATGGTTGAAGAGGAGGCCGAGGGTATGGCCGGTATCGATACGGACCGCTTGAAACCATCTCCGGATCCGCTCAACACTTCGGTACGATGAAGGTTGTCGCTTTCCAACATCAAGGTGTGTCGTTGTTGCTCATCGCCGGAAACAGACAGCCCTTCCAACGACCAGGACATGGGAAATTAACGAGAACCGAATCACGCGCATCCCCCGGATGCCGGCCCGCCTCGAACGAGCCGAGACGTGTCGGTATGGACGGCTATCTTCTCGTTCTTTCAGAAAACAGGCCTAGCTCCCGTATACAGCACCGGAGCCAACACGCATTCGTAGATAGGCGAAACTGATGCGTGCTCATGGAGAAAGATCGTCCGCGGCCTTAACGTCTTAAGCCAGGTCTTCCTTACACCCCCAGAACGGCTGCCCTGCGGACGCGTACTGCCATCGAGAATGTTACGAAAGTGTATCGACATTCACAACGTCAACGCCCAACATCGCGGAAATACTTTTCCCGCCACGAGGTCCTCTTCAAGGGATCGGATCACGTTCCACGGTTCGCCCCTCTCGCCGAAAACGGTCCCACTGCTCTGAGACGTACGTCCCCAGTTCTGCCCGGAACCGGTCCGCCGAAAATCCTTCGGCATGACGTCGAATCCGTTCCGGATCGAAGGTGCGGTGGCGGCGATCCATTTCCTGGACGGCTTCCATGAGCGCGGGAACGCTCTGTTCATGGAAAAACAACCCGGTCACGCCATCGAGCACGGTTTCCAGGGCGCCCCCCCGCCCGAAAGCCAGGACCGGCGTGCCACAGGCCTGTGCTTCGACGGGCACGATCCCGAAGTCCTCCTCGGCGGCAAACACCAGGGCCCGGGCATGGGCCATGTACCGCTTCACGACGTCGAAAGGCTGGTACCCCATCAATTCCACATTCGGCCCGGCCTTACGGGCAATCTTATCGAAATCGGGCCCTTCCCCGATGACGACGAGCTTCTTGTCGGGCATCGCGCGAAACGCCTCCACGATCAGATCGATCTTCTTGTAGGGGACCATGCGCGAAACGGTGAAATAATAGTCCTCCTTCTCGCGTTGCAACTCGAAGCCCTCAGTGTCGACGGGCGGATAGATGACCTGTGCCCGGCGCCGGTATATTTTCTCGATGCGCCTCGCCACATACCGGGAATTAGCCAGGTAGTGATCGACACGGTTGGCCGTGGCGACGTCATAGAGGCGCAGATAGTGGAGGACCAGTTTCACGAACGAGGCCCGTAGACCGCGCTCGAGCCCGGCCTCATGCAGGTACTGGAAGTACAGGTCCCATGCGTACCGCACAGGGGTGCAGACGTAGCTGATATGGAGCTGTTGTCCGTTCGTCAGCACCGCCTTCGCCACGCCGTAACTCTGCGAAAGCACGACATCGAAGCCGGTCAGGTCGAACTGCTCGATGGCCAGGGGCATCAACGGGAGGTAATACCGATAGGCTTTCCGGGCCCAGGGGAGTCGTTGTACGAACGACGTGTGTACGGTGCGCCCCTGCAGAAAGGCCCGCTGATCGTCCGGGAGAAACTCGAACAGGCTGTACAACTCGGCATCGGGAAAGACATGGAGCATCTGTTCCAGTACCCGTTCGGCGCCGCCGTAGACCGGCAACCACTCGTGCACGATGGCAGTACGCATGGAGATTTGATCTGGGGTGAAATCCGGCCACGGGCGTCGGCCGTCGCATCGTACGGCCGGGAACTTGAGCCGGCCCGATGCTTTTGCCCGTGCGTTCGAACCTAGGGAACCAACGAGGGCAAAGGCAAGCCCGTAAGGAGACCTCCCATGATACGACGGATCGCGCTGCTCGGCGTGGGGCTGATTGGAGGATCGCTGGGGCTGGCGTGGGGCCGGCAGCGCCCCGGACTCTACCGCGTGGGATACGATCGACCCGAGGTCGTGGAGAAGGCGCTCGCCCGGGGTGCCATCGACGAGGGGGCCGAACGCGCCGAAGACGCCGTACGCGAGGCGGATCTGGTCGTGCTCGCCACCCCGCTGGCCACGAGCCTGCACCTGCTCGAACACGTGGCTCCGGTCCTCCCCGAAGGCTGCCTGGTCACGGATGTTGGCTCGGTCAAGGTCCCGATCGTTCGCCACGCCGCCGACGTGCTCGGGTCCCCCACCCGGTTCGTCGGGGGACACCCGATGGCCGGTGCCGAGCGGGGAGGTATCGACCACGCAGATCCTTTTCTGTTTGAGAACGCCACCTATGTCCTCTGCCCCCCTCCGGGCGAAACCGCCTTCGAGGCGAGGTATGCCCCCCTCGTTGACCTGGTGCGCGCTACGGGGGCCCGGGTGCTCCTCCTCGACGCCGAACGACACGACCGCATCGCCGCTACCGTCAGCCACCTGCCGCAACTGCTGGCCGTGGCGCTGGTGGCGCAGGCAGCCGACCAGCAGGCCACCGACCCCGAGGTGCTCGCCCTGGCCGCCGGCGGTTTCCGCGACATGACGCGCATCGCGTCCTCGCCCTTCGATATCTGGCGTGACATCCTCCCGGCCAACCAGGGACCGATCCTGGATGCCCTGGCTCGCTTCGCCACCCTCCTGCAACGGCTCCGCAACCGCCTCATCGAGGAAGACCTGGACGACCTTGCCCGACTCTTCGCCCGCGCCCGGGAGGTCCGCAACCAGATTCCACGGGACATGAAAGGATTCCTGCACCCCCTGGTCGACGTCTTCGTCTATGCCGAGGATCGTCCCGGTGCGTTGCTGGAGATCACCCGCACACTCTATGAAGCCGGCCTGAGCATCAAGGACATCGAACTCCTCAAGCTCCGGGAGGGCACCGGCGGCACGTTCCGCCTGGGCTTCTCCTCGCCCGACGAGGCCGATCAGGCCGTAGCCGCCCTTGCATCGGGCAGGTACAGGGCCTACCGGCTCTGAGTCCCGTACGCCAGGCACCCGGCTCGATCCCGACCCCTCAACTAGTTTCTCTTGAAGCTTTTCCCCCGGCGCGTTCTTTACGTTGACACGCCCCCCCGGTCGGTGTATCATGCCTGCAGCAACATCCTCAACCATCGCTCCGGCGAAGTCTACGACGACCATGACCTCGACCGAAACGCTCAAGAAAACTCCGTTGGATGACCGGCACCGCCAACTGGGTGCCCGCATGGTTCCGTTTGCCGGTTTCGAGATGCCGTTGCAGTATACCGGTATCATCGACGAGCACATGGCCGTACGCCGGGCGGCGGGCCTGTTCGACGTCAGCCACATGGGTGAGATCTACGTGCGCGGGCCGCAGGCCTTCGCGTTCGTGCAGCACCTGGTCACCAACGACGTCGCCCGCCTGACCGACGGGCGGGCGCAGTACACGGTCATGTGCCGCCCCGATGGCGGCATCGTAGACGACCTGCTCGTCTACCGCCTGGCCGAGGATACGTACATGCTGGTGGTCAACGCGGCCAATATCGACAGCGATTTTGCCTGGATGCAGGCCAACAACCCGATGGGGGCCACGCTCGAGAACGCCTCGGACGACGTCGCCCTGCTGGCCCTGCAGGGACCACGTGCCTTCGAGATCGCCCAGTTGCTGACCCGGGCCGTCACCATCGCGGAGATTCCGTTCTATCACTTCGTCCAACTCCCGGCAGGCGCTCTGGCCGGCTGCGGACCGGTGCTCCTTTCTCATACCGGCTATACCGGCGAGCCGGGCCTGGAACTGTACGTCCGGCCCGAGGACGCCCCCCGGCTCTGGGATGCCCTGCTCGACGCCGGCACGCCGCTGGGCCTCAAACCGGCCGGCCTCGGCGCCCGCGACACGCTGCGCCTGGAGGCCGGCTACTGCCTCTATGGCAACGACATCACGACGGACACCAACCCGATCGAGGCCGGGCTGGGCTGGCTCGTCAAACTGGACAAGGGCGACTTCATCGGACGCGAGGCGCTGACCGCCATCAAGGAACAGGGGCCCCGGCGCAAACTCGTGGGCTTCGTCGTAGAAGATCGCGGCATCCCGCGGGCCGGCTATCCCATCCTCCACCCTGAACGGGACGAGGAGATCGGGCAGGTGACCAGTGGCTCGCAGTCTCCCGTGCTCGGCCAGGGCATCGGCCTCGGCTACGTGCCCGCCGACCCGGCCTTCACCACCCCCGGACAGCCGCTGCGCATTTCGGCCCGGGGCCGTACCCTTGCCGCCACCGTTACCCGCCCGCCTTTTCATAAAAAATAGTGACGCGGCTTCGAGCCGGAACCCCGATCCCACCCTTACTTTTCAAGTCCTTACCTTTCATGTTTTCCTTTCCCGCTGCCCCGACTGCTCGGTAGGACAGCCGACGGACTGGACCTGACCCTGGCCGTTTCCCATGAATGTTGAAGTCTTTCTGACCGGCAACACGCTTACAGAAGATGACGCCAAGGGGCACACCGTCATCGTGATCGACGTGCTCCGCACCAGTTCCACCATCGTGACGGCGCTCAGCCATGGAGCCCGCGCCGTGGTACCGGCCGCCGACATGGCCGAGGCCGGGAAGATCGCCGCCAACCTCGACCAGTCCAGCTTCCTGATGGGGGGCGAGCGCGGTGGCGAGAAGATCGAGGGCTACCACCTGGGCAACTCGCCGCTGGAGTACACCCGGGAGCGAGTGGCTGAAAAAACCCTCATTCTGAACACAACCAACGGCACGGCCGCCATTGCCAACGCCCGAGCGGCCGAACACCTGGTCGTCGGGTGTTTCCTCAATGCCAGCCGGGTCGTGGAGTTTGCCCTGGAGAAGGGGCTGGACGTCGCCATCGTCTGTGCCGGCTGGCGCAACCGCATCGCTCTGGAGGACACGCTCTGTGCCGGCCTGCTGCTTCACCGGCTCTGGGGCGGCCGGGAGCCCGAACAGGCCTCCGACTCCGCCCACATCGCGTACACGCTCTACCAGCACGACGGCAACGACCTCTTTGCGGCCCTGCGCCGGTGCAACCACGCCCAGCGGCTCCAGGAACAGGGTCTCGAGGAGGACGTGCGTTACTGCGCTCAGGTGGACCTCCTGCCCGTCCTTCCCTACTTCGAAGAGAGCCGCCTCGTACTGTGGTCTCCCCAGGAGTCGGAAGCCGTCGAGGCGACGGACACACCGTCCGCTCGTACCCGCGTCGTCTGATCTCCTCGTTCGGGTGCCGGCGGCTGGCATCGTACCCCGTGCCATCGTAAGTTTCCAGCATGGCAACCTCGGCACGCAAGAAAACGCGCGGTACCTCCGGGAAGAACAAGGCGACCGGCCGGCTACCGCAACAGCGCAAGAAGGAGATCCTGGGGCTGATCCTGATGGGGCTGGCCCTGCTCACGGCCCTGGCCATCGTCACCTACGATTCGGCTGACGACGGGCTGGCGGATGCCTTTTCCCTCGACGCGCTGCTGCAGCCGGGCGAGAACCGAGCCCGCAACGCCCTGGGCTTGCTGGGTGCCGTCCTGGCCCGCTTCCTCGTCCCGGGTCTGCTGGGCTATACCGTGCTCATCCTCCCCGGCCTGCTCTTCGCCTGGGGATACGTTCTCTTCCGTAACCGGACGCCCGTCTACCTCCCCACGCTGTCGACGCTCCTCGTGCTCTCGATGGGGGTGATCGCGACCCTGTTCGGCTGGTTGGGTCTCACGCTGGAGGTCGACCTCCACCGCTGGGGAGGCGCCTGGGGGCTGGGCATCGCCGCCTGGATGCAGCAACTCTTCGGCACGGTCGGCTCACTGATCCTGATCCTTCTGTTCCTGGCCGTGATGATCCTGCTCCTGATCGACCTGGACATCCAGCGTTCCATCGATCGGGTGGAGGCCTTCATCGAGCAGCTGGTGGTGCGGTTCCAGACCTGGCGCGATGCCGCCCGGGAACGGCGCCAGGTACGGCGTGCCGAACGTGAGCGTCTGAAAGCGCAGCGCGCCGCCGAACGCGCGCAGCGCAAGGCACAACGCGCCGCCGAGTCGCAGAAACGGCAGCGCCCCGCGGAACCGCCCCCCGCTGCACCCGCGGTGAAGGCGCCACGCCCCACCCCGCCGCCCCC
>CAZKFR010000061.1:0-9640 GCA_964552015.1 uncultured Rhodothermaceae bacterium
CCCACCGTGGCGTAGGGGGCATTTGCGGTATCTCCATCGTCGGTGCCCACGCGGTTTTCGCCTCCGCCGCCGATGGTGCCGTAG
Source organism: uncultured Rhodothermaceae bacterium (assembly GCA_964552015.1). Lineage (GTDB taxonomy): Bacteria > Bacteroidota > Rhodothermia > Rhodothermales > ISCAR-4553 > Rhodocaloribacter. The sequence goes on from CAZKFR010000061.1 coordinate 85, forward strand.
TCGTCGTAGATGCGGTTGTTCGTGTTGGCGGCATCGTTGGGATCGGAGGGGCCACCGCCGGCGATGGTGGCATAGGAGGCCCGGGCCTCGTTGTGGCGTCCGCCGCCCACGGCGGCGTACGGGTTCGCCGCGGTGTTGTCGCGTCCGCCGGCCACCGTGGCGTAGTTGCCCGTGGCTTGGTTCGCGTTGCCCCCGGCCACCGTGGCCGCCACGCGCGTGGCCGCGTTGCCCCTGCCACCCCCCACCGTGGCGAAGCGCTGATCGCTGGTCGTGCCGGCCCCGTCGCCGGCCTGGTTGCTCTGACCGCCGCCGACGGTGCCGTAGTCGTCCGTGACGAGGTTGTGGTCGGGATCCCCCTGGGCATCGTCCGGCGCCCCGCCGCCGCCGATGGTGGCGCCCACGACGCCCGCGGTCGCCGCATTATCGCCGTGCCCGCCGATCACGTTCGGGCTGTCGCCCGGCTCCAGGCGCAGCGCCCGCGCGCCGTTGACGCGCAGCTCCAGCGGGGCCTCGTCCGTCGTGCCCACGAAGTGGGTGCCCGGCGTGGTGCCGGCGTTGCCCGTCAGGCTCCAGGCCTCGCCCGTGCCCCCACCGTTGCCTCCGCCCCCGGCGGCCGCAATGCGGATCGCCTGGCCCTCGACCGTGATCGTGACGTTCTCGCCGGCCACCAGCGCCACGTCGTCGTGCAGGCCGTTGAGGCTGCGCAGGAGGTGGCCCGTGGCCACCTGGGCGCCGGTGACGGAACTGTCCGCCACCGCCGCTGCGCGCAGGCTGTAGGGCACGGCCGTGAGCGGGAGGAGCGGAGTCATCTCGGCGCCGCCGTCCACGCTGACGCCGAGCACGTACGGCCCGTCAAAGGGCAGGTCGAGGGGGGTCGTCGAGCCCAGCACCACGCTGAAGAGGCCGCCCGAGACGGGCACGTCGGTGTGCTCTTCTTCCCAGAGGGTCGTGGCCGGTGCCTCCTCGGCCGCAAGCCGGAAAAGGAGGGTGTACGTTCCGTCGGCCAGCGGCTGGCCCTGGTCGTCGGTGAGCAGGCCCTGGAAGCTGATGGTCCGGGGGACCTGGGCCTGTGCGGGCAGCAAGAGGGTGAGGGGGCCGAGGAGCAGGAGGAGGACGGTGCGTTTCATGGCTTCATCCAGGCGTTGGTACGGGAAAAGCATCTGGTACGGCGCGCAGGTACGGCCAGCGCCGTGCGAGGAGGTGTGGGAGGGTGCCGTGGTGCGGACAGGGCGCGGTGAGGCCGGGATCATGGAAGGCCTGCACGTGCGCAGCGGGATCCAGGGTCGGGGCGAGCGGTGGCACGGCGACGTTTCCGAAAGCAGGAGGAACGTTCCGCCTACGAAGTAGACGGAAAGAAATAAGCGATTTGTGTCATTCAGGTGCAAGACCGGGGGAGGCGGAGCCTCACGCCCGCAGTCCGATCAGGCCCATCATCCGGCCGGTACGGCCGTGCTCGGCCCGGTGGGAGAAGAAGGTGTGCGTTTCGGCGAAGGTGCAGCGCGCCGACACCTCGATGTGGTCGGGGGGGATGCCGCCCTGCCGGAGCTGCGCTTCGACAGCGGCTTTCAGGTCCACGTGCGGCTTTTGCCCCGGCGTGCGGAGGACGAACGCCGCGTCGAACCGGGCGGCCACCTCGGGGCCCACCTCGAAGTGCCGGGCGGAGATGCAGGGGCCGACGTAGGCGCGGAGCCGTTCGGGGCGGGCGCCGAGGGTGCGCAGGGCGTCGAGCGTGGCCGGCACCACCCCGGCCACGGTGCCGCGCCAGCCGGCATGGCAGGCCCCCACCACGCCCGCGTCGGCGTCGGCCAGCAGGACGGCCGCGCAGTCGGCGGCGGTGATGCCCAGCAGCAGCCCCGGCGTGGCCGTCACCAGCCCGTCGAAGCCGGGGTAGAGGCCCGGCGCCGTCACCACGCGCACCGCCGCGCCGTGCACCTGGCCGGCCAGGGCGAGGGCCTCCGGGGCGAACCCCAGCGCCGCGGCCACCCGCCGGCGGTTCTCGTGCACGTGCGCCGGGTCGTCGTCGGTGCTCAGGCCCAGGTTGAGCGAGGCGTAGGGCGGGGCGCTCACGCCGCCGTGGCGCGTCGTGAAGGCGGCCGCCACGCCGGGCACGCCGTCGAAGAGGGCGGGGCGAAGGAGCACGGGCGCCGTCATGAGCCCGCCTCCGCCGTGGTGCCCGCCAGGGCCTCCGCGTACGCTTCCTTCAGGAGCGTCTGGAAGTGGTAGACCCCTTCCTCGCACTCGACCGAAAAGCGGCCCCGGTCGTAGGCGCCGGACGCCAGCCCGCGCTGTACGTGCTCGCAGATGGCGATGTCCTCCTGCTGCACCCGGTCGCTGAACGCCAGGTCGCGCTCGATGGCCCGGCGGGCTTCGGGCGAGGCGACGTCGTCGTAGTAATAGTCGAAGAGCACCCGGCAGCGGTCGGCCGCCAGCGGCTCGACGAGGTTCACCTGCAACCGACCCGGCAGGATGTTGAGCATCATGTTGGGGAAGAGGAAATAGTAGTAGGCGTCGCCCTCGGCGGTGCCGTACGGCTGTTCGCCGTCGCGGAGGGGGCTGTACTGGAGCGAATGGTAGCGAGCCGTCTCGGTGACGTAGGCCCGGTAGTCGAGCACCTGGCACAGCTCGGGGTGGACCAGCGGGATGTGATACCCCTCCAGGTAGTTGTCCACGTACACCTTCCAGTTGCAGGCGACGTCGTAGACCTCGCGGCGGTAGAAGGTCTTCGTCGCCAGCCGTTGCGGGGCGATGCGTGTGCCGATCCCGGCGACGACCTCCTCGAGGGGCGGCCGGGGGTCGTTGGCGAGGTGCACGAAGAGGAGGCCGTCCCATTCGGCCAGGGCGACGGGCACGAGGCCGTAGTCGCGTTTGTCGAACAGGTCGGTGCGGTCGAAGCGGGGGACGCCGCGGAGGGAGCCGTCGAGGCGGTAGGTCCAGCCGTGGTACTGGCACTGGAGGACGCCCTTGCGGAGGCGCCCGCAGGCGTCCATGGCCAGCGGGCCGCCCCGGTGGCGGCACACGTTGTAGAAGGCGCGGAGCGTGCCCTCGCGGTCGCGGACGATGACGACCGGCCGCCCCGCCACGTCGGCGCAGAGGTAGGTGCCGGGCTCGGGGAGGCGGCTCACGTGCCCGGCATACTGCCAGCACCGGGCCAGGACGGCCTCGCGGTCGAAGGCATGGAAGGCCGGGTCGGTGTACCAGCGGGCCGGGATGGTCTCGGCGCGTGCGAGCGGCGCGACGTGCAGGTCCCGGGCCGTCAGGCCGGGCGGAACGGGGACGGTCATCGGCAGACGGAACAGGCTGGGGGAGGACGATAGCGCCAAGATACGAAGAAGCGCCGGTCCGAATCTGTTCCGTCGAAGGAGCGGGGGTTAGCCGCTGGAATCGTCGTGCCGGTGGCGCGTTGCCACGAGGCACGACGCATCCTGCCTCAGGTGATCAGGTCGACGTACTCCGCCAGGGCGGGCTGGATGGCCTGCAGGTCGGCCTGGAGCGTCTCCACGTCGGGGTGGGCCACGACGCGCTCCTCGATCAGGCGCATCCAGATGGGGTCGGCGGCACAGTGCTCGCAGGGGACCGGGCAGCTGCTGGAGAAGCCGAGCGCCGCGGCGGCCTTGTTGGCCGCCCGCACGAGGTAGATCAGATGGCGGGTCTCCCGGTCGAGGTCGGCCGCGACGTCGTCGCTATGGTGCCCGGCGATGGCCGCCGTCAGCACGGGGGGGAATTTCATCCGGCGCGTCAGGTAGATGCCCGTTTCCACATGGTCGTATCCGAACAGCGTCCGTTCTTTTTCGAGGAGATCCGGTTCGCAGAGCTCCCCTTTCTGAGCTTCGAGGTAGAGATCGGCGGCCTCAGCCGGGTGGTTGTAGAGGAGGATCATCTTGCCGAAGTCGTGCAGGAGGCCGGCGGTGTAGGCATCGCCGGGCCGGTCTTTGAGCGAGACGTCCGACCCTTCCTCATGGGAGAGCATGTGCCGGGCCAGGAAGGCCGTGGCGATGCTGTGCCGCACGAGGTGCAGGAACGGGCCGGCGGTCCGGGCGTCGAGGTTGTGGCGCATCTCGTTCAGACCCATGCTCATGACCATCCCGGCCACGGACACCGAGCCGAGCACCATCACGGCCCTCCGCACGCTGGTGATCTCACCACGCTGCCCGTAAAAGGCGGAGTTGACCACTTTCAGCAGGCGCGTCGTCACGCCGGGGTCGTTCTCCACCATCCGGATGACCTGGTCCAACTGCGGACCGTCGGGCTGGTGCATCAGCTCCAGGGCTTCGAGCAGGGTATGAGGCAGCGGCGGACATTGCAGTTCGAGCGAGTCCAGCGAGCGGGTCGTGCGTGGCTTCGAGGCGACTTCCATGGGACACGTGATCCGGTTAACGGGTGATGATCGAATCGTAGCTTTTTTCGACAAGGAGGCCGGACGACGCCCGGCAGAGACAGGGGGCGATCTGTGGTATCGGCTGCCGGGAAGAAAATTCAAGTCCGAGGGCTGCGCCGGTTCACGGTTCGGTGCGCAGCGCGGCCCGCACGGCATCCAGCGGCATCGGCCGGCCGGTCCACTGGCGGTAGGCGGCGGCGGCCTGGCCGATGAGCATGGCGAGCCCGCCCAGGGTGGCGGCGCCGCGGGCGGCGGCCTCGCGGAGGAGGCGCGTCTGCTCCGGGGTGTAGATGAGGTCGTAGACGAGATGCCGTTCGGTGAAGTCGTCGGGATAGGGCCAGGGGGTCTGGTCGATGTGCGGGTGCATGCCGGCCGGGGTGGCGTTGACCACCAGGCGGCTGGCACGCACGGCGTCGCGGGCCGCGGGCGGGGAGGCCAGGGTGAGGGCGGCGTCCGGGTCGTGCCGGGCGAAGGCGTCGAGCCAGGGGCGGGCGCGTTCGGGGGAGCGGGCCACGACGGTCAGACGGGCGGGGCGGAACGCCCGTAGCAGGGCGTAGACGACGGCGCGGGCGGCTCCGCCGGCACCGAGGACGGTCATGGGCTGGCCCGTCAGGTCGGCCGCCCGCGGCTCGAGCGGGGCCAGAAAGCCCGCCACGTCGGTGTTGTCGCCGTGCAGCCCGGGGCGGCTGCCGTCGCCGGGGCGGACGACGATGGTGTTGACGGCGCCGACGGCCTCGGCCGCGGGCGAGAGCGTGTCCATCAGGGGAACGACGGCCTGCTTGTGGGGCAGCGTCACGTTGGCGCCGGCCGCGCCCAGCGCCCGCAGGCCCTGCACGGCCTCCGCCAGGGCGTCGGCGGGCACACGGGCGGCCAGGTACACCCAGTTCAGCCCCTGATGCCGGAACGCCGCGTTGTGCATCCGGGGCGAGAGGGAATGTGCGACGGGGTCCCCGAGCAGGAAGACGAAGCGGGTGCGGGCATCCGGAGGCATCGGAACGCGGGCTATCGTCCGAGCCGACGGGCCACGCCCAGGCCCACGAAGAAGGCGTCGGTGCCGGCGGGGTGCAGGTTGACGCCGAAGTTGACGTCGAGCTGGGTGTTCGGGTTGAGGAGGTAGGTGGCGCCCCCTTCCAGGTCGTGCCGGCTCGTGTCCAGGCCGGGGAGGGCCTGCAGGCGGTAGCCGGCGTAGACGCCCAGGCCGGGTACGGAGGGCAGGCCGGCGCCGAGCGAGAGCGTCAGGGTATACTGGGCCTCGCGGCCGTCCGCGCCGGTGGCGACGCTGGCGACGCCGGCGTTGACGGAGAGGCCGAGCACGTCCGTCAGCGGCCAGTCGGTGGCGAGCTTGGCCTCGGGTTGCAGAACATCGGCGCTCAGGCGGTCGTCGCCCGTGGGGAGGCTCGTCAGCACGATCAGCGTCAGGCTCGGCCGGCCCATCGGCACGCCGTCCCCGTCGAGCAGGCCCACCTTCGCCCCGATCATGGTATCCTCAAAGCCGGAGCGCGACCGGTCGGCCACGTCCCAGATCAGGAACGAGTTGAGGCCCAGGCGCAGCTCGACGCGCGGCAGCACGCCGATGCGCACGAGCGCCTGCCCGAGGGCATGGAAAACGACCGGGCCGTCCTCCGAATAGCCATAGCCACCCTCGATCTGGACGCGGCCCGGCGCCATCACCGCCGAGCCGTCGCCGAAGCCGGGCCGGTCGGCCGAGAGCGGGGCCTCCTGGGCAAACGACGACAGGGTCGGGAGCAGGAAGGCCAGCAGGCTGCAAGCGGACAGAAGACGGAAACGGCTCATGGCGGTGGGGGGAAGGGTGAGCGGGATGGGTGAAGAATACGCCAGCAAAGCCCGGGTTTCAAGATATCCCCTGCCTTGCATGCGGGGCGGCCCCGGCGTAACATGGCCGCGCGTTTTCTTCACACGACAGGACGCTGGCATGGGGTACGTGCGCTGTTTGCGCGGCCTGGGTTCGGGCCGGATCTATCCCTCCGACGCGATCATGAACCTCTGCCCGGAGGATGGGCGGCCCGTCGAGATCGTGCTGGACCTGGAGCGGCTGCGGGCCGAGCAGCCCGGCACGTCATGGCTGCGGCCGGAGCGGCGCGACCTGTGGCGCTTCGGGGCGCTGCTCCCGCTCGACGTGGCGGACCCGGACGACGCCCGGCACGTCGTCGCGCTCGGCGAGGGCGGCACGCCGGTCTACGACTGGGACGACCACCCGCTGGCCCGGCAGGTGGGCTTCCGGCTGCAGGTCAAGGACGAGGGGGCGCCGGGCCACAACCCGACCCGCAGCTTCAAGGACCGCGGCATGGCGATGGTCGTCTCGATGGCCCGGCGGCTGGGGCTGAAAAAGCTCGTCGTGCCCACCCAGGGCAACGCCGGCGACGCGCTGGCCACCTACGGCGTGGCGGCCGGGCTGGAGGTGGCCGTCGTGCTGCCCGAGGACACCGATGTGCCCATCCGGGAGCGGGTGGCGGCGCTGGCCCGGCAGCATCCGAACGTCCATTTCGAGCTGGTGCCGGGCACGATCCGTGAGGCCGGGGCGCTGGTGCGGGAGGTGTACCTGCCCCGCGGGTTCTTCAACGTGGCCACCTTTCAGGAGCCGGGCTGGCGCATCGAGGGGAAGAAGACGATGGGACTCGAGCTGGCCGAACCGCCGCCGGGCGAGGCGACGTGGCGCGTGCCAGACGTGATCGTCTACCCCACGGGTGGGGGCACGGGCATCCTGGGCATGTGGAAGGCGTTCGACGAGCTGGAGGCGCTGGGGCTGATCGACACGCGGCGGCCCCGCATCGTGGCGGTGCAGAGCGCCGCCACGGCGCCGGTCGTCGCCGCCTTCCGGGCCGGCGCGGCCGACGTGACCCCGGTGGAGCCGGGTCACACCGTCGCCACGGGGCTGAACGTAGCCGGCGGGGTGGGGCACTTCCGGGTGCTCGAGATCCTCCGAGAGAGTGGCGGCACGGCCATCGCCGTAGCCGAGGAGGACCTGCGGGCCGCTCTGCGTGCGGTGGTGTCGGCGAAGGGGTGGGCGGTCTGCCCGGAAAGCGCCGCGTGCCTGGCCGCCCTCCCGCCGCTCGTGGACGAGGGCGTCATCGGCCCCGGCGATCGGGTCGTCGTCTTCAACACGGCCTCGCTCGACAAGTACCGGCCGGAGCTACGGGCCGCCATCGACCGGTGAGCGACACGGTGGCCGGGCTGCTCATGGGGCCGGTCGCAACGCCCTCTTGTAATGCCCCGGGAGGAAACGTATTCTTGGATGCCGCACACCTGTAGCCAACCATTCCGAGGAGGACGATCGCCATGGCCCACGCAAGCTTTCTGGAACAGGTCAACCGGATGTTCGACAAGGCGGCGGCTCATACGCAGCATCCGGCCGGCCTGCTGAAGCAGATCAAGATCTGCAACAGCGTCTACCACATGACCTTCCCGTTGAAGCGGGACGACGGCTCGATCGAGACGATCCAGGCGTATCGCGCCGAGCACAGCCACCACAAGCTGCCCGTCAAGGGCGGGATCCGGTATGCGCCCTCGGTCAACGAGGACGAGGTGATGGCGCTGGCAGCGCTGATGACCTACAAATGCGCCATCGTCAACGTGCCGTTCGGGGGGGCGAAGGGCGGTGTCATGATCGATCGGCGCAAGTACTCCGAGGCTGAGATCGAGCGGGTGACGCGCCGGTATACCTACGAGCTGATCCGGAAGAGTTTCATCGGGCCGGGTGTGGACGTGCCGGCGCCGGACTATGGCACGGGATCGCGCGAGATGGCCTGGATCCTCGACACCTACAATACCATCGCGGACGACAAGCTCGACGCGCTGGCCTGTGTGACGGGCAAGCCGGTCGGGCAGGGCGGCATCCGGGGGCGCACCGAGGCCACCGGGCGCGGCGTCTTCTTCGGGATCCGGCAGGCCTGCAGCTATGCCGAGGACATGAAGGCGCTCGGCCTCGAACCCGGCCTCGAAGGCAAGAAGGTCGTGGTACAGGGGCTGGGCAACGTCGGGTATCACGCCGCCAAGTTCGTGCAGGAGGGGGGCGGGGTCATCGTCGGCCTGGCCGAGTACGAGGGGGCCATCTACAACCCCGACGGGCTGGACGTCGAGGCCGTCGTAGCCCACCGCAAGGCGACCGGCTCCATCCTCGACTTCCCCGGGGCGCAGAACCTGAAGCAGACCCGGGATGCGCTCGAACTGCCGTGCGACATCCTGATTCCGGCGGCTCTCGAGGGGCAGATCACGAGCGAGAATGCCTGGAACATCCAGGCGAAGATCATTGCTGAGGCGGCTAACGGCCCGGTGACGGCCGACGCCGACACCATCCTGCTCGAGCGCGGCGTCTACATCCTGCCGGACGTGTACCTGAACGCCGGGGGCGTGACGGTCTCCTATTTCGAATGGCTGCGCAACCTCTCGCACGTGCGCTTCGGGCGGATGAGCCGGCGCTTCGAGGAGAGTATCCATGAGCAGCTCTTGCGGGCCGTGGAAGAGGCGACGGGGAAGAAGTTTGCGCCGGAGACCGTGGCCCGGATCGCCCATGGGGCCTCCGAGGAGGACCTGGTCAACTCGGGGCTGGAGGAGACGATGATCGAGGCGTACGACGAGATCCGCGAGATCGCGCGCCGGCACGACGTGGACCTGCGCACGGCGGCGTTCATCAACGCCATCGACAAGGTGGCCGTCTCATACATGGAGATGGGCATTTTCCCGTGAGGCCGGAAGCGCTTCGGCCGTAGGGACGGCGACTTCGGCCTCGGCGTAGCACGTCCCCGTCTCGGCCAGGCGGGCGCGTACGGTATGCACGTTCCGCGCGCGAAGGCGGGGGCCGGCCACGCGGCAGAGGTGCTCGGCCACGTGGCGGCACAGGTTCTCGGCCGTCGTGTCGAAGGGCAGCAGCGCGTGCTTCCAGCCCGTGCGGGCAACGACCTCGCGCAGGAGCGTGTCCGTCTCGGCCACCAGGATGGCGTGGTCCCATGCGTCGATGAGCGGGGCCAGGGCCTGCTTGAGCTCCTGGAAGTCCATCAGCAGGCCCCGTTCATCCGGCGTACCTTCGAGTTCGACGGTGAGCCGGTAGGAGTGGCCGTGCAGGTTCTTGCAGAGCCCTTCGTGCCAGGGGAGGCGGTGCGCGCCTTCCCAGCGAAACTGCTTGGCGATCTTCATGGCGTGTTGCGCTGGACGTGAGAGGGCGGG
>CAZKFR010000061.1:9740-20727 GCA_964552015.1 uncultured Rhodothermaceae bacterium
AGCGAAACTGCTTGGCGATCTTCATGGCGTGTTGCGCTGGACGTGAGAGGGCGGGGGCCATGCCGGGCCTCAACGCAGGCCCGGACGAGGGGCGCGGCGTGCGATGCCGGCAAGGTGCTTGACCCACAGCACCCGGCGGGCCCGCTCGAGGCGGTGTACGACCGCCTCGAAGAGCTCGCGCTCGGCCGCATCGAGCAGGCCCGGCGCATCCTCGTCGATGAGGAGGCGGAGGCGCTCCCCCTGCCCGTGAAAGCGGAGCAGGCCCGCGAGTTTCCCGTGCATGGAGGTTTCATCCGGGAAGAGGAGGCGAACCGGGTCGACACCCGGATCGATCGACGCCGGGAGGTCGTGCAGGAGGGCGAGGGCGTCTGGTGGAGCCGGCGCGGTGGACGGCCGGGCGGTGCCGGTCGGCGGAGCGTCGGACACGGACGAGGAGGAGGAAGGCGTACTCGAGGTCGTTGCCGCGAGCGAGGCACGACGGTCCGCCCCGAGCAACTGCAGCAGGCTGCTGGCGGGGCGGTCCCATCCCTCCGCCAGCGCCATGAGCCGGGTGTTGAGCAACTCCTCCGACAGGACCGCCAGGCGCTCGCGGTTCAGTTCATAGAACAGATACCCCCCCATCCCCACGAGGGTCAGTACCAGGATCAGCCCGTATTCGCGCCAGAACGTTCTCATCGGGGAGCGGGCGAAGCGCGCGCGGCAACGCGGTGGAGACGAGCGACCGGGGCCCCCGGTGCATCGCGTCAGGAACGATCGTACCGGGCGGATTCGTATCCGGGCCGGCACGTTTCGAGGTGGTACGGCGTTGCGGGGCCAAGGGTTCAGACCCGGGCCGGGATGGGCGCGGTAGAGGCCGGGAGGCGGCACGTTCACCCGGGGAGAAGGGACGAAACCCGCCGGGCTCAGTTGATCCGGTAACCGACGGACAGGCCGATCTGGTGGGCGACGAAACGTTTCGCAGGGTCATTGGAATCCCGTGTCTCGACCTGGTAGTCGAGCAGCACCCGGGTGTTGCGGAGCAGCGTGATCTGCCAGGCGAGGCCGGCGGTCCATCGGTGATCGCGGCGCAGCACGTCCTCGTCTTCGATCTCCACGAAGCGGGCTTCGTAGTCCTTGCGCCGGTACTTGAGGCCGAACTCCAGGCGGCTCCGGGGATGGAGGAACGGGAAGCGGTAGGCCATGTCGAAGGTCCACCGGGTGTAGTTGCCACGTTCCAGCTGCTCCCGGTTCTGTTCGTAGCGGACGCCGGTTTCGAAGCGTCGCCCGCCGGGCAGCTGGCGTTCGAACTCCAGGCCCAGGTTGGGCTTGAAGGCGTCCTCCTCGGGGTCGTCCGGGATCTGCTTCCAGCGGAGTGTGCCGTAGAGGTGCAGCCGGTGGTTTCGGGTGAAGCGCAGTTCGAAGTCCTGGACCACCCGGAGCTGGTTCGAGATGTCGCGATCTTCGGAAGAGCCGCGCAGCGAACCCTCGACCGACGTTTCCGCATGCAGCCAGTCGGTGATCTCCGGGGCCAGGTTGAGTTCGGCCTTGTGGCTCACCCGGTCCCACTTCTCGGTGTTGGAATACGCATGGCGGGCGACGTGGTACGTCAGGGTGAGGAACGGGTCGTCAGGATGGCTGCGGAGTTGGAGGCGGAGGGCAGGCACCCAGCCATAGGAGGGCACCGGCTCCTCGTCGTGGTTGATGTTGGATTCGTAGACGTTGCTGAAGAGCGCGTCGAGGCGGACGTGGTCCATGAAGCCGGAGGAGGTCTGGGCGAGAGCGCCGGTCGGCAGGGACACGGACGCCAGGACGCACAGGAGCAAGAGCGTACGCAGGGCGGTCATGGCTCGTCTCAAACGGAAAAGGTTCGGGGAAGCGCGCACGAGGGGACGGCCAGGCGGGCCTCGCACAGGGCGAGCAGCGGCGCGGTGAACGGCCGCCGTGCCTCGAAGAGGGTACTCAGGTAGACGTGCCGTGCCAGCGTGAGCGTGGTATAGGCCTCGACCCGCCGGCGCATCGCCGCACCGTGCGGGGCGACGAACGCGTCCGTGAACGTGTCCAGCCAGGTTGCCAGCGCCTGCGCATCGCCGTGCTGGCGGAGGCTCCACTCAATGACGTGGCCGAGGAAGTTGCCGGCATCCAGCGCCGGGTCGCCGAGGGCATACAGGTCGAAGTCGATGAGGTACAGGCGGAGCCCGTCCACGAGGACGTGATCCGGGTAGAAGTCGCGGTGGATGGGGGTGAGCGTATCGGTGGCCAACGTGGCGCCGAGCCGGTCGCACGCCGTCAGCAGGCGCGCCAGGCGGGGAGCCAGGGCGGGGTGGCGATGCGCCACCCGTGGCAGCCGGTCGTGCAGGATGGCCAGTTCGTCGTCGATGGTGTGCCGCCGGGTCGGTGCCGGGCCATGCCGGTGCAGGGCATGCAGGGCGGCGGCAATGCGTTCGGCCAGGCCGGGGCCCCGGGGTCCGTCCAGCAGCACGGTCGACGGGAGGCCCGGCACGACCCGCTGGAGCCACATATGCCACGGGGGGATGCAGCCGACCGGCTCGGGCACGCACACGCCGTCGGTGCTGGCGGGGCCGAAGGGCCCCTGCCACAGCGCGTTCATCAGGCGGTAGGTGGTACGGTCGAGTCCTCTGGCGCGCGCCTTGCCCAGCAGGAGGAGCGGCTCGCCGGACGCGGGCGGGTCCAGGGTGTAGGCGATGAGGCAGCGTCGCCCCGGCTTGTGTCGCTGCATGCGGATGTGGCGGAGCGTGTGGCCGGCGAGGTGGGGGATGAAGTGCCGGAGGTGCTCCTGCGCCGGCTCCGGAGACAGCGCCCGGGCGAGGAACGGCAGGGCGGGGTCCTCGGCGGCCTCGGGCGGCTCTGCAGCTCGCCCCGGTGCCGGGAAGGACGGGGAGGTGTCCGCGCGTCGTGCCAGGGTGTCGGTTCGTTCGAGCAGGGCTTCGATGCGGTCGGCCCAGTCCGGCTCCCGGAAGCGGAACGGGTGGTGGGCGAGCAGCAAGAGGGCGGCGGCGGTGTGTAGATCCAGATGGCGGGGCACGCGCGCCGTGGTGGCATAGCCGTCGAGCAACGCCGCGGCCATGGCCTCGACGCGATGGGCCGGGCCGCCGTGCCTCATCCGGTCCCGCTCCAGATGAGCGATGAAGTTGCCCAGGTCGATGGCCGGATGACCGAGGGCGCTCTCGTCGAGGTCGAGCACGACGGCCGTGTCGTCCCGGAGGAGCACCTGCTTGTCGTAGAAGTCACCGTGGATGGGGGTAGCGGTGGTCGGCAGGTCCTCGAGGCGGCGGGCCAGGCGTGTGGCCAGGGTTCGGGCATACCGGGAGCGGCGGGGAAGGAGGGCCGCCACGCCCTCGGCGACGGCCAGCAGGCGGGCGGCTTCCATCGCTCGGGAGCGCACCGGGAGCCCGGTGCCCTGCTGGCCGTGCAATGCGGCCAGGGCAGCACCCACGTGGTGCAGGGCCGGCATCGCCGTGGCGTCGTGGCGAAGCAGGTCGCGTAGCAGGAGGCCGTGCACCCAGCCGAAGGCGAGCACGTGGTGGCGGTCGGAGCGGCCCAGGAGGGGCGCCAGTCGGAGCGCCCCCCGTTCCTCGAAAGCACGGCTACCGGAGCGGGCCATGGGGTAGCCGGCGGTCGTGTACATCTTCAGCGCGGCGGTCCGGTCGCCGGCGCTCAGCCGGGCCACGAAGCGGCGTTCGGGCTTGTACCGGAGCAGGTGGACCCCGGCGTCCCAGAGGTCGGGCCGTGCGGGTAGCACCCGTGCCAGGAGCGCCCGCTTCCGGTCCGTCTCGCCGAGCCGGTGCAGCACGCGCAGCTTGCCGTCGTTCGGAAACAGCGACACGACCACCGACCAGGCCGGCAGGACGTGGCGTCCGGGACCGAGGGGCGTATCCGTGGCGGGCCGGGAGGTGGCTTTCTCCAGCTTCACCAGGTCGTCCGGGCGGTGGGCCTTGGCGTACACCGGGTACGTCGTGCCGCCGGCCTCGACGCGGTAGGCCACCAGGCAGTTCATGCCGGGCTTGTAGCGCACATAGTCGGGCGTCACCGCATCGAGGGGTGCGTCGGGGAGCAGGCGCTCCAGCGTCGTGCGAAACGCCGAAGGGCGGAGGACCACCGCCAGCCCGGGCAGGGCGGTGTCACGCTGGATGAGTGCCTGGTCGTGGTGCGTCCACATCGTGCGTCAGGGTCAGAGGGTGGAAGGGGCGACGGGCCTTCGTTCCGGTTTCCGTCCGTGGGTGTGCCACCAGCGGAGGCACCGATCGGCTTCGGCCCGTACGTCGGGCGCGATGGCGGGGAAGGCGCGTTCGTAGCCGAGCGCGGTGAGTGCGTCGCCGGCGAGCGCCTCGAACAGGGCGGTGTCGTGGGCGGACCACTGCGTTCGCCAGTCGCGCAGGCCCCGTACGGGCGGAAGCCACGCAGATTTGGCGGAGAGACCCGGGCGGTGGCGCGTCTTGCCCACATGGTAGTTCTTCATGGCCGGGTGGTAGGGTAGACCGAGAAAGGCCGCCACGGAACGGAGTACGCGCTCGGGGTCCTGCACGAGTGCTTCGTACCGTACCTCCAGGTAGCGGTCGGGGCCGAGGAGGGCACCGTCGCGCCGTGCGGCCTCCATCTGCCAGCGCCACCACAGCGCACACGTGGCGACCGGGTTCTCGCGCCACAGCGTCCACTTGCCCGGTCCCTTGTCTTCGGAGGCCCAGGAGAGCGTCGACAGCGCCACGTTGCGACCGTCGCGGAGGATGTGGATGAAGCGAGCCTGCGGGAAGAGGGTGTTGAGCAGGGGCAGGTGGCGGCCATAGTCGGGCGTCTTCTCGCCGGCCAGGGGCTTGCCGTGCCGTCGGGCGAAGCGCGTGTAGAGGTTGCCGACGAAGGCCCGGTACGTCGGGGCGCCGGCCGCCGCGGCCCGCACCTCCTCGTCCGAGAGGCCGAGCCGGTAGAAGCGCCGGTAGGTGCGGGTCCGCTCGACGAGCGCCTCGGTCAGGGGCGGGTCAGGCTGCCGTTCGTGTTTGAGCACGCGGGGGATGAAGTGCGTGTCGTTCGCCACGGCAAGCTGCGGATGGCTGTCGAGCATCCGCTGCAGGAGCGTGGTGCCGGAGCGCGGGCAGCCCACGACGAAGACGAAGGGGTTGGACGGGGTGTGTTCAGGAGACGACATGGGGTTCCTCCGGCGCGTGGGTCGGGTTCAGGGGGGTGGTTTCGAGGGTGAACCAGGTGGCATAGCGCCCGCCCTGCCGCATCAACTCGGCGTGCGTGCCGCAGGCGCGGATGACACCGCCCTCGAGGTAGACGATGCAGTCGCAGCGGGCCGCCTGGCGCAGGTCGTGGGTGACGAGGAACGTGGTGCGTCCGCGGGCAAGACGCTCCAGCGCTTCGACGACGGCCCGTTCGTTCTCTTCGTCCAGCCCCGTCGTCGGCTCGTCCAGCACGAGCAGCGGGGCGTCGCGGACGGCGGCGCGGGCGATGGCGAGGCGCTGGCGCTGTCCGGCCGACAGCGTCACGCCCCGTTCCCCCAGGATGGTGTCGTAGCCTTCGGGCATCCGCTGGATGAAGTCGTGGGCGTTGGCCAGGCGGGCCGCTGCCTGGATCGCCTCGAAAGAGACGTCGGGTGCCCCGTAGGCGATGTTGTCCCGCACGCTGGCGGCGAAGAGGACGTTGTCCTGCAGCACCACGCTGATCTGGGCGCGCAGCGAGGCCAGCGTGTAGGCGCGTATGTCCCGGCCGTCGATGCACACCTGCCCCCGGTCGGGGTCGTAGAGGCGCGGAAGGAGGCTCACGAGCGTGGACTTGCCGGACCCCGAGGGGCCGACGAGGGCCACGCGCTCGCCCGGGGCGACCTCCAGCGTCACGTCGCGCAGGACCGGATGCCCGGGCGTGTAGCCGAACGTGACCCGTTCGAACCGCACCGCCCCCCGGAACGACGGAGCCGGCACGGCCTCCGGACGGTCGGTCAGGTCGGGCTCCCGGTCGAAGAGGTCGAGCACCCGGTCGGCGGCTGCCGAGGCTTTGGCCAGGCGGCTCGCGTACTTGGCGAAGTCGCTCATGGGCCGGAACATGGCTTTCAGGTAGGAGAGAAAGACGAGCAGGTCGCCCGGCGAGAGGGTGCCCCGCAGCACGAGGTGGGTCCCGTACCAGAGCACGAGGGCCGTGGAGGCGGCCGTCATGACCTGCACCGACCCCTGCAGGCGAGCGGCCAGCCGCCGGGCCTTCACGCCGTCCTTGAGGCTCTTGTTGTTCTGCCCGGAGAAGCTCTCGGCAAAGGTGTCTTCGAGCGAAAGTGCCTTCACGACGCGGATGGCTCCGAGCGACTCGGCGGCGGTCGAGGCCATGGCGCCTTCCTGCCGGCGCTGCTTCTGCGAGACGTGCCGGATGCGCCGCCCCAGGCGGACGGTCGGCAGGGCGTAGAGTGGGAGGGTGACGAGCACCAGCAGGGCCAGCTTCCAGTGGATCCAGAGCATCAGCCCGGCCATGAGCAGCAGCACCATCGCGCTGGCCAGCATCGGCATCAGGGCCGTCACGGCGACGTCGCGCAGCAGCCCGATATCGCCGATGACGCGGACGATCAGGTCGCCCCGACGGGCGTTGTGGTGGAACGAGAGCGAGAGGCACTGCAGGTGCCGGTAGAGGGCGCCGCGTACCTCGGCCAGCACCTTGCTCCCGACGAGGGCGAAGCCCACCTTGTGGTAATACGTCGCCAGCGCGCGCAGCCCGATGATGGCGACGAGGCTCGCGGCGGCCAGCGCAAGCAGGAGCGTCGGGTCCATCCCGTCGAGAAAGGGACCGACGTGCACGGTGCCGGTCGGGTCGACGGCCAGGACGCCGTCGAACACGAGCTTGAGCGGCCAGGGCTCCAGAGCCCGGAAGGCCACGCCGGCGAAGAGGGCCAGGAAGGAACCGGCCAGCAGCGTACGGTGGCGCCGGGTGTAGGGCCAGAACCGCCGTGTGGCACGCCACAGGCCGGGCAAGGCCGCGCGCAGGGTTCGGGGTTTCCGCATCAGACCGTCTCGGCAGGCTGGTTATGGGATCGTTGGCTCAGGTCCAGGACGTGCCGGGCGATGGCCTCCCAGGTATGGTGGCGCAGCACCTGCTGCCGGGCTGCCGTGCCGAGGCAGCGCCGCCGGGCGGGATCGCGCCGGAGTGCGTCGAGCGTCTCGGCCAGGGTGGCGGCGTCGCCGGGCGGGCAGAGCAGGCCCGTCTGGCCGTGCCGCACCACCTCCGGGATCTGCCCGATGCGGCTGGCCACGACAGGTCGTCCGGCCGCCATGTATTCGAAGATCTTCAGCGGGGAGAAGTAGCAGTCGCGGAGGGCGGGATAGGGGGCCACGGCCACATCCATGGCGGCGAGGAGGCCCGGCATGTGGGCCGGCGCCACCTTGCCGGTGAAGCGGGTGGCCGCGTGCACGCCCAGGTCGTGCAGCTGCCGTTCGAGGGCTGGGCGTTCGGGTCCGTCACCGACCAGCAGGAGGCGGGCCTCCGGGGCGCGTGCCCGCAGCCGGGCGAAGGCCTCCGCCAGCACGGGCAGGCCGTGCCAGGGCTTGAGGCTGCCGGCGAAGCCCACCGTGAAGTGGCGGGCCGAGGCCACCGAAGGCGCCGGCGCCACGTCCGGCCGGAAGCGCCGGGGGTCGACGCCGTTGGGGACGACGTGCACGCGGCCGCGGGCCTCCACGAACTCGTTCAGGTAGGCGGCGACGGCCCGGGAGACGGCCAGCAGGGCCGTGGCCGCTCCGAAGGCCGTACGCGCCACCTGCTCCGCGCCCGGCCGGTCCACTAGCCCCCGGTGGGTAGCCTGCTCGTCGATGAGCGGGGCGTTGACTTCGAGCAGGCCCGGCGTCCCGGTGTCCCGGGCGTAGGACATCCCCGCATGACTCCAGAGCGCATAGCGCTCGTAGACCAGGTCGAAAGGGCCGTGCCGGTGGAGGGCATCGGCCAGCGCCTCATTGGCGGCCAGGCAGGCGCGCTCGCGGTGGCGCCGGTGCCGCTCCACCGGGCGGGGCAGGCGGTGAAGCGGGATGTCGGCAAGGTCGGCAGGCGGTGGGCCCCCGCGCCGCGCCGCAAAGAGCGACACCCGGCACCCCTGTGCCCGGAAGGCGCGGAGCATCTCCTGCACGTGCACGGAGCAGCCTTTGGCTCCGAAGACGGGTACGCCGGGGTCGGCACATACGTAGGCTACATGCATCACGCCACCTCCGCCATCTTGAACCAGTCGCGATGCCGTCCGGTGGGTACGTCCCGCGAGGGGCCGAAGAGCGTGCGGAGCCGGGCCGCATTGGCGTCCACGTCGAACTGCTCTGCGATGAGTGACCGGGCGGCACGGGCCAGACGGCCGCGCAGGGGGGCGTCGTGAAGGAGTCGGTCGAGGGCCCCGGCCAGGGCCTCGGGGCGATGCTGGGGCACCAGCAGGCCCGTCTCGCCGTGCCGGATCACCTCGGGGATGCCCGTTACGTCGGTCGACACGCAGGGTGTGCCGAGGGCCATCGCCTCGAGGAGCACGGTCGGTAGCCCGTCGCGGTTGCCGTCCTCCCCCACGACGCACGGCGCGGCAAGGACGGCCGCCTGGCCGACCTCCTCCTTGACGGCACGCTGCGGCAATGGGCCGACGAGGGTGACGCAGTCCGCGACATCACGTGCGGCGATCTGCTCGCGCAGCACGGGTTCCAGGTCACCCGTCCCCACGATCCGGCAGGTGAAGCGCCTCCCGCGTCGTTTCAGAAGGGCACAGGCGGCGATCAGGTCCGCGAACCCTTTCTTCTCGACCAGGCGCCCCACGGCCACGATGCGCCGGGGCCGGTCGTCGGGAGCGTGGAAGGGGAAGTCGGGCAGGTAGAGGCCGTTGTAGATGCGATGCACCTTGCCGGCCGCCTCGCCGTAGTGGTGCTGCAGGAAACGCAGGTTGAAGTCGCTCACGGTCACGACCGCGCGGGCGTCGGCCAGCTTGCGCCGCAGGTCCTCCGGGTCGACGCTCTCGTGGAAGATGTCCTTGGCGTGTGCGGTGAACGAGAACGGCAGGCCGGTCATGCGGGCGGCCAGGCGTGTCACGGAGGTCGCCGAGGAGGCAAAGTGGGCGTGCAGATGCGTCAGCCGAAGCCGGTGGGCCAGGCGGGCCAGATGAATCGCCTGAAAGACGTCGCGGAACACTTCGTTGCGGGCGTGTGGCAGGGTGGCCCAGAGCCCCGGCAGGTCGTCGGTCTTCATGGCGTGCCACAGGTCCGTCGTTTTGCGTGGCTCCGGCAGGTAATGGACGCGGGCGCGCACCCGGGCGATGAGGTCCTGGAAGTGCGTGTCGGTGGGCGGGCGCAGCGCGAAGATCTCGACGGCCAGGCCGGCACGTTCGTGGGCCAGGATCTCGTTGACGATGAACGTCTCGGAAAAGCGGGGATAGCGCTTGAGTACGTATCCCACGCGGCAGGAGTCAGACAGCGGCATGGTGCGGGGTGTTGAGGGAACGCGCTGCCGTATCCGACAGCAGGTTCCGGGTGAGGAGGGGCAGGCGGTCGAGTCCGTTGAGGTTCAGCGGCGGGGGTTCGGGGCGGGGGCGTCGGGGGAGGTGGAGCCAGCGGCCGAGGGCTTCCGGCGTAGCCTCGCGCGGGTGGAGCACATCTACGAGGCCGAGCTCCTGCAGGCGTCGCGCCCGGATCCACTGCTCCTGGCGTGGGCGCAGGCGGGGGACGATGAGCGGGTGCTTCTCGAGCGCTACCAGCTCGATCACCGTGTTGTAGCCTCCCATGGATACGACCTGGTTGGCGCGCTCGTAGAGCCACGTCGCTTCGGGCACGAACGGGATGATGCGGACGCGGCCGCCGTAGTGGTGGCGCAGGCGCTCCCGCTCGGACGGCGCCATGAACGGTCCGGTGACGATCAGACCGGTCGTTTCGTCGGGATGCCGGGTCCGGGCGAAGGCTTCCGCCAGGCGTGTCCCGTCCTGGCCGCCACCCACGGCACAGAGACGCAGCGGGGCCTGCCGTGACAGTGGCAGCGCGTTGAGCCATTCGGGGGGCGACCCCTCCCGGCGGGCGCACCGGTTGAGGTAGCCCGTATAGGCGACGCGTTGCTGCAGATCGGAGGGGAAACGGTAGGCCGTCGCTGTATCGTAAACGGTAGGGTCGCCGTAGATCCAGATGGCTTCGTAGTGGTCGTAAAGGGTGTGGAAGTTGCCGGCTCGGTTCCACTCTTCATGGACCCGAACCGGGTGGTCGAGCACATCGCGCAGGCCGAGCACGCAGCGGGTCGATGTGTACTGCCGGAGGTAGGTCAGGGTCTCTGTGAGTTCGCCCATGGCGCCACGGGGCACGTTGTCGACCACGAGCAGATGCGGGCGAAAGGACTCCAGCGCCGCGCGGATGATGCGTCCCCTCAGCCGGATCAGGTCTCGGACGTTGAAGCTGAAGTGACGGGCGCGGTAGTGGCCATCCGGCTGTTTGAACAGGGCGGGCAGCGTGAGGATGTCCACGCGGGGCGGCACGGGAAAGAGGGTGGCCTCCCGGGCACCGGAGATGAGGAGCACCTCGGCGTCGGGCAGCGCCTCGACCAGGGTGCGTGCGATCAGCAGGTTACGGCGCATGTGGCCCAGCCCGCAGGTATCATGCGAGTAAAGCGCAACCCGGGTACGGGAGGACGCGGCAGGCACATCGGTGGAAGAGAGCATGGCAGGCCTCGGGGCTTCTCGAAGCGGATCGGTGATCCACAGGCTCCCCGGGTGTTAGCCAAGCATTATGCCATACCTGGACCGTGCCTTGAATAGAGGCGAAAAAAGCTGATTACTCGTTGTAACGGAGGATTCGGGCCGAGATCCGCGAAACGATTCGGGACGTCCGACGAATCAGGTCGTGCAAGCCGTGCACAGGGGCGTGTCCGGGTTGCACAGGCGCTCCCCTCGAGGTGCGGGCACGGGCGCGTAGGAAACGACAACGGGCCGCCCCGGTGGTGTCCGGGGCAGCCCGTTCAGACTGTGTAGCCTTGCGGAGAGGGAGGGATTCGAACCCTCGGTACGCCTGTTCGACGTACGCCGGTT
>CAZKFR010000062.1:0-16466 GCA_964552015.1 uncultured Rhodothermaceae bacterium
TCAGGTCCCCTCCCGGCGGCTCCATGCGGAGGAACGCCTCGGGGTCCGGTGGTCGGCTCTTTTCACTCATACCCGTGGGCGCTGCTCGAAGAAGGCCCGTACGGCATCGACCACGCGGGCCGCATCGTGCTCATCCATCGCCGGATGGCAGGGCAGGCTGAGCGCCCGCGCATAGTACCGGGTGGTGTGGGGCAGGCCCTCCATGGTATAGCCGAGGCGGACGTAGTCCGGATGCAGCGGCACCGGGATGTAATGCACCTGCACACCGATGCCCTGCGCCCGCAGCGATGCGAAGAGCGCATCCCGGTGAAACGGCGGCCCGGCCATCACCTCGATGGCATAGAGATGCCAGGCGTGCACACCGTCCGACGGCACGGCGGGACGACGCAGCGGGAGGCCGTCGAGGGCCGCGTCGTACCAGGCGGCCAGGCGGCGTCGGTGTGCGTTGTGCGCCGCCAGCCGCCGCAACTGGCTCAGGCCGAGCGCCGCGTGCAGTTCGCTCAGCTTGTAGTTGAAGCCGAGAAACTGCTGTTCGTAGTACCACCCCCCCGGCGACGGTCGTTCCAGATCCTCCGGCGTGCGTGTCATGCCGTGCGTCCGGAACTGGCGCAGGCGCCGGGCCATCGCGTCATCGTCGGTCGTCACCATCCCACCCTCGGCCGCCGTCATGTTTTTGACCGGGTTGAAGCTGAAGGCCGTCCCGTCCGCCAGCGACGACCCGACGGGCCGGCCCCGGTACGCAGCGCCGGCTGCATGGGCGGCATCGCACAACAGCCGGCAGCCGGTCGCCTCGGCTACGTCGCGGAGTTCCGCATACGCGCTCGGATGCCCGCCGAAGTCGACCGTCACGATCGCCTTCGTCCGGGGGGTACAGACGGCCCGCACGGCCCCGGGGTCCAGGCAGCGGGTCTCCGGGTCGATGTCGGCAAAGACCGGTGTGCCGCCCAGGTACCGCACCGCGTTGGCCGTGCCGGCGAACGTCAGGGCGGGCATCACCACCTCGTCGCCCGGACCGATGCCGGCGGCGAAGTACAGCCCGTGGAGCGCCGCCGTGCCGCTCGAAAAGGCCACGGCATGACGCGCCTGTACGGCTTCGGCGAACGCTGCCTCGAAGGCCGCCAGGCGCTGCCCCTGCGAGATCACCGGGTCCCGCAGCGCCTCCACCACGGCCGCAATGTCCTCGTCCGTCACCAGGGGGCGACTGTAGGGGAGCAACGTCCCCTCCTCGGCCTTCATGTCGTCGTTTCCCATACCCTCCTGTCGTGTTGCCATCGGTCCGTGCGGGCTGTCTCGATCGTCCATGGCACTCCTCTATTCGCGCGACGGCACCCGGCCTCGCACACCGTCGCGCACCCGCCGGAGGATGTCGCGGCAGGCCATCACCGTACGGTTCCACGCCGCCTCGGCCTGCACGGCCCAGTCACGCTCGCGAACCGGTACGTCGTCCGCGATCGCGAAGCGCTCCAGAAGCAGACGTCGCGGCACACGCCAGCAATCCACGACGCGGTTGTACAGGTTCTGCCCGTGCACCACCTGCCCCCACATCGGCGGCGTCGCGAGACGGACGACAGGCCCCACCTCGGCGACCCGGCGGTGCGGACGGCACCACACCGTCCGCATCGTCGCCACAGGCTCCACCAGGGTAAGGAAGGCGTTCGAAGTACGGCGTGCGGCATACACCTTCTCCCCTCGCACGATCAGGCCGTGGTCAAAATTGAGAAAAAAACCCTCATGGGGGCGCGCATGGGCCCGAACGCTCGCCACGAAATCCCGCGCCAGCAGGTCATCGTTGTCCAGGCGCGTCGTCATGACGTACTCCGTCCCGGGTGGGATCCGTTCGCGCAACAGCGCGCGGACGTGCTCGAGCGGCAACGCCTCCACGAAGCAGGGCTCCAGGTTCGCCTGCCCGCGATACCCCTCCGCGCGCTGCCGGAAAGGGGCGGGCGTAGCCGCGTCGAAAAAGACGAGCCAGGTGAAATCCTGCCTTGTCTGCCCGGCTACCGACGGCAGCGTGTACCGTTCGAACAGCGCGAACCGGTGCGCCAGCCACGACGGGTCGTGGGGCCGGGCGTCGTCCGGTGCATACCGAAGGTTGAACGGGGTCAGGATGAAGTGAGCGAAGGCAGCCATGGCCGGAGTTCAGCCGGGTCGGTGAACCGCACGGGCCGGGTGGGCCTCGACGATCCGCCGCACCACGTCCTCCATGTCCCGCTCGATCGTGAAGCCCGTCCAGGCCTCGAGCTTGGACGTATCCGGGATGCGGAGGCGGACGTCCTCGAAGTGCGCGCCATAGGCCGTCTCGTAGGGCACGAACACGATCTCGGACCGGCTCTCGGCCACACGGACGATGAGTTCGGCCAGTTCTCGGATGGTGATGGGCGCACAGCCGCCGACGTTGAACACCTCGCCGGCCGTATCGGGGTGTTCCATCACCAGGAGCATGGCCCGGACGGCGTCGTCGACGTAGGTGAAACACCGCCGCTGGCTCCCGTCGCCGTAGATCGTGATGGGTTCACCGGCGAGGGCCTGATCGACGAAACGGGGCACCACCGGCCCGTGCCGCCCGACCTGCCGCGGCCCAATGACGTTGAACAGCCGCACGATGACCGTGTGCAGCCCGTCCTCACGATGCTTGGCCAGCGTCAGAAACTCCTCGACGGCCTTGATGCCGGCATACGACCAGCGATGCACCTCGGTAGCGCCATACACCCGGTCGGCATTTTCCCGGAGCGGTGCGTCCGGCAGCACATCGAGTGCCTTCCCGTAGATCTCCGAGGTGGAGGTCAGCAGGAACCGGGGGCGGTAGTGCGAGACCAGGTCCAGGATGGTGTCGATGGCCCGGAGGTTGTTCAGGATCGTCTGGCTCGGCGTCCAGGTGGCCAGCTTCACGCCGACGTACGAGGCGAGGTGATAGAGGTCGTCACAGGCAGCCACGAGCGGCGCCATCACCTGCCGGTCGGCCACGTTGGCCTCGACGAAGCGGAAGCGGGGATGCTGCAGCGCCCGTTCCAGGTTGCGCGGTGTGCCGGTGGCGAGGTTGTCGACGGCGGTCACATAGTGGCCCCGGGCCAGCAGGGCCTCGACGAGGTGCGAGCCGATGAAGCCGGCACCGCCCGTCACCAGGCACCGGCGTGCAGGATCGGATGATGAAAACATATCGTCGTTGAGCGAAAGGTGGCGGGCCCTGGGGAAGGTCGGGGCGTCCAGGCCCTGTGGACGGTCCCAAGATCGCACTTCAGCCCGGAAAAGTCGAATCGTGCCGGCGCGGTGCCTCGGCCGCGAGACGCCGCACGAGGTCGGCCACCTGCCGCGCCGTCGCCTCGACGGAGGCGTGATCGCGCACCCAGGCGTGGTTGCGTGGCGCCATGTGCGCCTTCAGGGCCGGCAGGTCGTCGAGGACGCGCCGGAGCGTTCGTTCCAGCGCGACGGCATCGCCACAGGGTACGAGGAAGCCATTCTCCCCGTCCCGGACGATCGCCCGGTTGCTCGGGATGTCGCTCACGACCGGGATCACCCCGGCATACATGCCCTCGAGCACGGCCACCGAGATGCCGTCGTGGGGCGGGACCGAGATGAGCACGTCGGCGGCGGCCCAGGCATCCGCCATCTCCTCGCGCGCGAGGAAGCGGTCGACGACGCGGGCGCGGGGATGGGCGGCCAGCCGGTCGAGCAGGCGCCGGGTGGCCTCGCTACGTTCGTGTTCGAGCGTCAGCACGAGGACGTGCACGTCGGGACGCGCGTCGAGCAGGGCCATCAAGGCGGGCAGCACCTGCCCGGGGCCGTACCAGTCCGAGACCCCGCGGGCGCTGATGACGACGGGGGCTTCCGTGGGCACCCGCCAGCGCGCCCGCGCTCCGGCACGCCGCGCAGGCGAGAAGGGAAAGGTGGACAGATCCGGCCCCCAGAGGGCCGAGACAACGCGCTCCGGGTTGACCGGGTAATGCGACCGGACGAACGTGGCCAGGGCCGGCCCGTCGGTCAGGATGGCGTCTGCGTGCCGAAGCACGTGGCGCACGATCGGACGGAACAACACGCCCCGGAGGCCGCTGAACGGATAGACCGACACGTCGTACGTCCACGTGTTGAGCAGCAGCGGGCGGAACCCCGAGCGCAGCGCCATCCAGCCGTAGTTTGTGGCGTAGGAAGGCATGAGTACGTCCACGCCGAGATCGTGGAGCAGCCGGCGAAGTCCGGCCGTCGGCCCGCAGAAGTCGATCCAGCTGGCCCGGGCCGGATCGCGGTGGAACGGCGGCACGAGCGGGTGCACGGCCACGCCTTCGAGCGGCTCCTCCGGCGGATGGAAAGAGAGCAGCGAGACGCGCAGCCCCTGCCGGGCCAGCGCCGGCAGCCACTTGTGCACATGGTAGCTCCGACCGTTCCCCAGGTAGGCCAGATGAACCGTTTCCGTCACGGCACAGACGCCTCCGATGCGTTGCCCTGGAACGAACGCTCGTTCACGTGATAGGATGACCCGGCCCGGAACCGCTCCGGGGGCCGGGCAAAATACGAACGCCGGTGCGGGAGAAGGTCTTCCACCCTATCTTTTCACCCGCGCTTCGGATCGCCATGCGCGCGATCTCCGCTTTGCTTTTCATCATCCATCTCGCTGATACATGGCAACCTACGCAGTCATCATGGCCGGCGGCATCGGCAGCCGGTTCTGGCCCAAGAGCCGTCTCGACCATCCCAAACAGTTTCTGAACGTCTTCGGGGATGCGACCCTGATCCAGAATACCGTTGCCCGCCTGCAGGGGCTGATTCCGCCCGAGCGGTGCTTCGTCGTCACCCACGAGCGCTACGTCGCGCAGACCCGTGAGCAGCTTCCGGCCGTCCCGCCCGAAAACATCCTGGCCGAGCCCATGAGCCGCAACACCGCGCCGTGCATCGCCTACGCCGCGGTGCGCCTCCGAGCGCTCGACCCGGAGGCGACCATGGTCGTGCTCCCCGCCGACCATGTGATCACGAACGTGCAGCAGTTCCACCGCGTGCTTCGAACGGCCATCGAGACCGCCCAGGAGCCCGGCGCCCTCGTCACCATCGGCATCACCCCGACCTACCCCGCCACGGGGTACGGCTACATCCAGTTCGACGGCAACCCGGACACCCTCAGCGACGAGACGCCCCGCGCCCTTCGCGTCCGCACCTTTGCCGAAAAGCCGGACCTCGAGACAGCCGAGCGCTTCCTCGACTCGGGGGACTTCCTCTGGAACAGCGGCATGTTCATCTGGCGTGCCGACAGCATCCTCGAGCAGATGGCCTGCCACCTGCCCGACGCCTACCAGGCCTTCCTCCCCGTGGCCGAGGTGGCCGGCACCGACCGCGAGCCCGACGCCGTGACCGAGGCCTTCCAGAAGAGCCCCCGCATCTCGATCGACTACGGCGTCATGGAACGGGCCGACAAGGTGTACGTCGTGCCCGGCTCGTTCGGCTGGAGCGACGTGGGCGACTGGCGCGCCGTCTACGACCTGAGCGAGAAGGACCAGCACGGCAACGCCCTGCAGGGCAACGTCATCGTCCATGATGCCAGCCGCTGCCTCGTCCAGAGCGATGACCGGCTCGTCGTGCTCATCGGCACGCACGACATGGTGGTCGTCGACACCGAGGACGCCGTCCTCGTCTGCCACCGCGACAGCGCGCAGCAGGTCAAAAACGTCGTCGACTATCTCTACGCCCACCAGCTCACGAAGTACGTCTGAGTCGTTCGGTCTAGGCGGCTTCGTCGTCCCGCGTCGTCGCGCCCGTCTCGCTCCGTGCGGCGCGGCGGCGCAGGACGAAGCGCACGACCTGCACGAGTACGAAGAGCACGATCAGCGAGCCGACGACCCAGCCATAGGTCTGCAGGTAGCCGCGCACGGCCTCCCAGTTCTCGCCGACCATGTACCCGAGGTAGGCGATCAGCGTCGTCCAGACGGCCGCGCTGAGGGTGGCGTACACCGCCGTCTTCCAGGCGTTCATGTGGGCCATGCCGACGGTGAGCGAGATGACCGAGCGCAGGCCGCTGAGGAACCGGTTGGCCAGGACGACGCCGTACCCCCAGCGCTGTACCTGACGCCGGGCCTGCTCGATGCGATCCCGGGGCAAAAACCGGAAACGAGGCGAGGTGAGCAACGCGTTCCCCAGGCGGTACCCCAGGGCGTACATCGTCATGAACCCGAGCGCGCCGCCCAGCGTGGCGAGCAGGACGACCAGCGTGAAGTCCAACCGCCCCAGCCCCACGAGGTAGCCGCCAAAGACGACCACCATGTCGCCCGGAATCGGGGGCACGACGTTCTCGCCGTAGGCGATGATGAGGATGGCAGCGTAGGCGTAGAGGGGCGGCAGGGCTGCCATCCAGTCGAAGATGTCCGTGAAGAGTTCGCCCATGGGAGCAGGGTCAGGCGGGCGGTGAGACGTGGGGCGCAAGGAGGCAGACGGCCCAGGCCGCGGCCCCTTCCCCGTGGCCCACGAAGCCCATCCCCTCGGAGGTCGTGGCTTTGACGGAGACCTGCGCCGGGCTCAGCCCCAGCGCCTCGGCGATACGCGCCCGCATCGCGTCGATGTACGGTCGCAGTTTCGGGCGCTCCAACGCCACCGTGGCGTCGATGTTCAGCACCCGGTAGCCGGCCTCGTGCACCATGCGCCCGGTGGCGGCCAGGAGCCGGTGACTGTCCGCCCCCTCCCAGCGGGGGTCGGTGTCGGGGAAGTGCTGCCCGATGTCGCCCAGGGCCGCAGCCCCCAGCAGGGCGTCCGCGATGGCGTGCAGGAGCACGTCCGCATCCGAGTGCCCCGCCAGCCCCTTCTCATGGGGAATCTCCACGCCGCCGATGATCAGCGGCCGCCCCTCCACCAGACGGTGTACGTCGTATCCGATGCCGATGCGCATGGTGCCGGTTGGTTCTGCGTTGCTCTTGCTCGTTACGCCTCCTCGAGCCGGGCCGCCCAGCAGGGCCAGTAGTGGACGGCCCATGCCCAGTCCTCCGCCGTCGTGATCTTGATGTTCTGCGGCCCGCCCATCACCAGTTCGACGGGATGCCCCAGCCGTTGCACCAGTTCGACGTCATCCGTAGCCTCGACGCCCTTCTCGAGCGCCGCTTCGTGGGCCGCGACGAGCCAGTCGCAACGGAAGCCCTGCGGCGTCTGCATCCGAAAGAGGCTGTCCCGGGGGACCGTCTCGGCCAGGACGCCGCCCCGGGCCCGGCGCAGCGTATCCGCCACGGGAGACACCAGCGAGGCCGCCCCGAAGCGGCGCACCTGCCTCAGCAGGCGGCTCACCTCGTCCGCGTGCACGAACGGGCGCACGGCATCGTGGACGAGCACGTAGGCGACCTCGGCCGGGACCCGTCGCAACCCGGCCCGCACCGATGCCTGCCGCGTCGCCCCGCCCTCGACGACGCCCGCCAGCTTCGTCAGCCCCTCGGCCCGGAGTGCCTCCTCGAGCGGACGGACGGCCTCGGCCGGCGCGGCCACGAGCAGGTAATCGATGGCCGGATGCCGTTCGAACACCAGCAGGGTCTGCACCAGCAGCGGACGACCGCCCAGGCTGCGGAACTGCTTGCGCGGCCCGCCCAGGCGACGCCCCTGGCCGGCGGCCGGCACCACGACCGCCACCGCCCCCTCCGCGTGCTCCCTGTCGTCGCCGCCCGCCATGCCGCAGCCCCCGGCCGTCTCAGATGATCAGCATGGCATCCCCGAACGAGAACAGCCGGTACTTCTGCCGGACCGCCTCCCGGTAGGCCTCCATCATGAAGTCATAGCCCGCAAAGGCCGCCACCAGCATCATCAGCGTGCTGCGGGGCATGTGGAAGTTGGTGATGAGCCGCTCGGTGATGTGAAAATCATAGGGCGGATAGATGAACTTGTCCGTCCAGCCCCGGTTGGCCTTGAGTGTGTAGGCGGCCGAGAGGCTCGACTCGATGGCCCGCACCACCGTCGTCCCCACGGCCGTCACATGATGATCGGGGGATGCCAGCGCTCGGTTGACAACCTCCGCCGTCGATTCCGAGATCTCGTAGAACTCCGAGTCCATGCGGTGCTTGGTCAGGTCCTCCACCTCGACCGAACGGAACGTACCCAGCCCCACGTGGAGCGTCACCGGCGCGATCTGCACGCCTTTATCCTTGAGCTTCTGAATCAGCTCCGGCGTGAAGTGCAGGCCGGCCGTCGGCGCCGCCACCGCTCCCCGCTTCTGTGCGAAGATCGTCTGGTACCGTTCCCGGTCTTCCTCCTCTACGTCGCGTTTGATGTACGGCGGGATGGGCGTCTGACCGATCTCGTCGATCATCCGGTACAGCTCCTCGTTCGTCCCGTCGAAGACGAACCGGATGGTGCGTCCGCGCGAGGTGGTGTTGTCGATCACCTCGGCCACCAGCCCGTTCTCGAAATACAGTTTGTTGCCGATGCGGATCTTGCGGGCAGGATCAACGATGACGTCCCAGAGGCGGCTCTCGGCGTTCAGTTCGCGCAGCAGAAAGACCTCGATGCGTGCCCCGGTCTTCTCCTTGTTCCCGTAGAGCCGCGCCGGAAACACCTTGGTGTTGTTGACCACCATCACATCGCCGTCCTTGAAGTAGTCGACGATGTCCCGGAAGATGCGGTGCTCGATGGTGCCTCGCTGGCGATCCAGGACCATCAGGCGGGCGCTGTCCCGCGGCTCGGCCGGGTATTTGGCAATGAGTTCCTTGGGGTATTCGTAGACGAAGTCCGATAGCTTCATAGATGCCGTATACTGCGGAAGACAGGATCAACGGGAACACAAAAGAGGAAGCCGCCCCCGTACGGATCGGCTTCCATCACGGCCCGGCCGCTCGACCGGGCAAACCAGGCTGGCGGTACGCGGAGGATTCTCCCCTTCCCCGGCGAATCCCTTCATGAGCAGACCAGCGATTCCGAATCGCTTCAAATATAACCCCGTTTCGATCGGGCTCCAAACCCGAACGCCCCGGGCACCCGGCTACGGCCGTCGCCGGCCCTTGAATTCACCGAGAACTTGACGGAAGCTCCTGCCCTGATGTAGGTTGCGCCGGTGCAACGTAGGAGGGATACGATGCGGTGCTCCCTGCTTCTCCTGCTTACCGGGCTGCTGGCCGGCTGCGATCACGGCCTGGCCCCTCCTCCGGAGCCGCCGACCGGCGCCATCCGGGGCGTCATCACGTACGTCGGGCCCTGGCCCTCCCGTCAGGAGGTCCGGGACCTCCGCTTCGTCGCCCTCCGCTTCGTCCCACGCGACACGTCGGACTTTCTTCAGCTCAACCGCATGGTGTTCAGCGAAACGCTGGCCTACGGCGTCCCCTCCGACACCTTCTTCGTAGGCGACGTGGTGGCCGGCACGTTTCCTTACAGCGGCGTAGCCCAGCATTTCAGCGACGACGTGCTGGCATGGCGCCCCGTGGGGCTGTATGTGGAAAATGGCGGCATCTTTCAGGTCCTCCCCGGCGACACCGTCGTCCTTTCGATCACGGTCGACTTCGAGCACCCGCCGCCGTTTCCGCCGTGACCTACCAACGCCGTTGAGCCGCAGGTATGTTGGTCGCTCGCCCTACCTTGTTCGCACCCGTCGCCCCGGGCCCCGTGCTGGCCCTGCTGCTTCTGGGCCTGGCCGCTCCGGGGATGGCCCAGACGGGAACGCTCCGTGGAACCGTCCGCAGCGCCGACGGCGAGGTGCTGCCCGGGGTGAACATCGTCCTGGCAGGCACCCCCCGCGGTACGGCCACCGACCTCACAGGACGCTACCTTCTGCCCAACCTGCCGGCCGGTGCCTACACGCTGGTGGCCTCGGCCGTCGGTTTCCGCCGTGCCGAACGTTCCGTTCGGCTGGCCCCGGGCGACACCCTGACGGTCGACTTCACCCTGGAGGCGACGGTGCTTCAGTCCGGCGAGGTCGTGGTGACGGCCGCCCGCCGTGCCCAGCTCGCCCAGTCGTCGCCGGTGAGCCTGTCCGTCGTCACGCCGCGCGAGCTGGAATACCGCAACGTGGTGGCCCTCGACGAGGCCCTGCGCTACGTACCGGGCGTGCAGATACAGGAAAACCAGGTCACCATCCGCGGGACCTCGGGCTTTGCCTATAACACGGGCAGCCGCGTCCTGCTCCTGCTCGACGGCGCTCCCCTCCTCTCCCCCGATGCCGACGGCCTCCCCTTCGATACCCTGCCGCTGGCGCAGGTCGAACGCATCGAGGTGCTCAAGGGGCCCGGCTCGGCCCTGTACGGGAGTGGCGCCCTCGGTGGGGTCATCCACGTCATCACCCGTGCCTTTCCCGAGCGGCCGGAGACTTCGATTCGGCTTTTCGGCGGGGTCTACGAGCCGGTTCGGTATGCCGTATGGCGAGCGGGCTGGGAGGGCGCCCGACACCCCCGCCCGTTCGGCGGGGCCACCGCCACCCATGCTCGCCGCCTGAACGAGCGCCTGGGGCTGTGGGTCAGCCTTACCTACCGGAACGATGCCGGGTATCTCCACTTCGGCAAGACCCGGCTCGTCCAGGGGTTCACCCGTATCGGCTGGCAACCGCGCCCCGGCCTCCGGCTAACCGTGCTGGCGGGTGCCCTGAGCCGCCAACGCGACAACTTCCTCTTCTGGAACGGCGGCCGGGACGCGCTCAACCCCGGCAATATCGCCTTTGCCGCCGGGACCTCCCCGGCCGGCACCAACGATGCCCTCAACAACCAGATCAGCCTGCTGCCGTCCTTTACGCACGTCGTCAGCAACCGCTTCTTCTACCAGGTCCGAGCGCGGCTTTACGGCGTCGCCATCCGCCCGATCGATGACGTGACGGGCCAGGCCCGCCCGGTGACCGAGGGGACACTCGGCTTCCGCTACGGCATCGAAGGCCAGATCAACTGGCAGGTGTACCCCGGCCACCACCTGACGGCCGGCGCCGCCTACGATGCCAACGCCACCCGTTCCTCGTTCTACGTCACCGGCGATGGCGACCAACTCGGCCACCAGCCCGAAGGCGCCGTCTTTGCCCAATGGGAAGCCGACCTGCACCCCACCACCCGCGCCCTGGCCGGCCTGCGCCTCGACACCTACGGCCTCGACGCCGCCCGCTCGATCACACGGCTCACCCCGCGCCTGAGCCTCTCCGTGACCCCCACGGATGGCCTGTCGCTCCGGACGGCCTTCGGGCAGGGCTTCCGTGTGCCCAGCCTGGCCGAACGCTTCACCGACAACCGGGACTTCGTGCCCATCGTCCGCAACCCCGGCCTCCTCCCCGAAGAAAGCACGAGCTTCGAGACCGGCGCCCGCCTGCTCGTCCCCCTCGCACCCGGTGCCGGCCTGCGCCTCGACGTGGCCCTGTTCTGGAACACGTTCACCAACCTGATCGAACCGCGGTTCGTGGCCGAACAGCGCGCGTTCCAGTTCGTCAACCTCACGAGGGCCCGCATCCGTGGGGTAGAAACCACCCTCGAAGCCTACCTGGGCGACGGACGCCTGCGAGGCCGCCTAGCGCATACCTACCTCGATACCCGCGACCGCACGCTCGGAACCCCGCTTCCCTTTCGCCCCCGCCACCTCGCCCTCGCCTCGGCCGACGCCCGGCTGACCGGCTCCCTCGAAGCCGGCGTCGACGTTCGCTATGCCACCCGACCCGACCGGGTCGACTCCGACTTCGCCCGCTTCGTCCCGGATGCCGACCTCCTCGTCGACACTCGCGTGCTCGATCTTCGCCTGCATGCCCGCTTCGGGGCGTTCCACCTCACCTTCCTCGTCAGAAACGCCCTGGCGTACTACTACCTCGAACGCCCTGCCTACCTGGCACCGCCTCGCAACTATACGTTGCGTCTCCAGTGGGAACGCTGATCCCCGTCAGGATCCTTCGTCCAGACAGGCGCCGTTCGAGGCGATGACGCGGGTATAGAAACGGGCACTGGCCTTGGGTGTGCGCGCCAGCGTCGCGTAATCGACGTGCACGATCCCGAACCGCTTCGTGTAGCCGTAGCTCCATTCGAAGTTGTCCAGCAGCGACCAGGCGAAGTAGCCACGCACGTCGATGCCATCGGCGAGGGCACGGCGCAGGGCCTGCAGGTGCGTCCGGAAATATTCGACGCGCAAAGGATCGTCGACACACCCGTTGCTGCACCGGGGCGGATCGTAGAAAGCAGCGCCGTTTTCGGTGATGAACAGCGGCGGCACGTCGTAGTTGTGATGGAGCCAGGCCAGCGTGTCGTAGAGTCCGTCCGGATACACCTCCCAGCCCATCTCGGTATAGGTCGAGGCCGGCTGCGGGACCGTCTTCGCCTGCAGCAACGGCGTTCCAGGGTCGAAGGCCGTCACGCCACGGGTGTAATAGTTGACCCCCAGGAAGTCGAGGGGCGCGGCTATGCGCTCCAGGTCGGCTCCGGCGATCTCCGGCCAGGCCTCTCCGAAGATCTCCGGGAGCAGGTCCGGATAGCGCCCGGCCAGGACGGGCTCGACGAAGAGACGATTCATATAGGCATCGGCGCGGGCCGTGGCGGCACGGTCCTCCTCGCTGTCGGTCGCGGGGTACTTCGGCTCCAGGTTGAGCACGATCCCGACGGCGTGGCGCCCGAGGGCGCGGTACACCTCGACCGCCCGTGCATGGGCCCGGAGCAGGTTGTGCGCCACGCGCGGCACCTCGAACAGGTTGCGGTGGCCGGGTGCCAGCCCGCCGTTGAAGTAGCCGCCGTCCATCACCACCCACGGCTCGTTGAGCGTCGCCCAGTACGGCACGCGGTCGTCGAGGACGCGAACGAGCGTCGCTGCGTAGTCCGCAAACCAGCCGGCTACGTCAGGATTGAGCCAGCCGCCCCGGTCGTCGAGCGCAGCGGGCAGATCCCAGTGATAGAGCGTCACGAACGGGGTGATGTCGTGCGCCAGGAGGGTGTCGACGAGCCGGTCATAGAAGGCCAGCCCGGCCGGATTGACCCGCCCGGTTCCTTCCGGAAGGACCCGCCCCCAGGCGACGCTGAACCGGTAGGCCTTCACGCCGAGATCACGCATGAGCCGCACGTCCTCCTCGAAGCGGCGGTAATGGTCGCAGGCCACGTCGCCCGTGCTCCCATCGGTCACGAGGCCCGGGGTGCGCACGAAGCGGTGCCAGATGCTCGGGCCCGCCCCGTCCGCCAGCGGCGATCCTTCGATCTGATAGGCGGACGTGGCCACGCCCCAGAGGAAATCGGTCGGGAAGGTCATGGGTTGCGATGGTTACGTGGAGTGCGTCAAACGCTCGATCCCGGGAACGCGAAAGCGTTGTCTGGTCATCCGGCCCCCACCGGGCGTCAGTGGAGCGGCGGCGTGGGGCGATGCTGGGCCGCCGCCCTGGCCCAGACCCGCCCTCGCAGGATCAGGTACCCCGCGACGATCACGTCATAGGCCAGGCACAGCATCGGATAGAAGGGCGGCACGAACGGTGCACCGCCGGTGGCATGGAGCAGGACATCCCAGACCGTGTGCAGCAGCCAGCCGAAGGCGAGCCAGCGAGCACTCTGCGCCGGAGGACGCCTTCCCGACACCCCACGCCAGGCCAGCAGGCCGAACGCCACCAGCCCGGCCGTCTCGATCCCGAGCCACCGAAGCCCCCCGCCCCGCATCGCAAAGACGACATACAGGAAGGCCGCTACCCCCAATGCCACCGCGTAAAATCGCCGCTCCCGCGACGGCCCGAACCGGATCGTGGCCCGGATGGTGAGCAGCGCCAGCACCGCCCCCAGTGCCAGGTCGATCAACAGGTATTCGGGTGGTCGGGAGAATACGGCCATGAAGTGGGCAACATCAGGCTCTCGTCCCTGATCAGGGATGTCAGCATAACGGTCTACAATCGATGCCGAAGATACAAGAGGCTAACAGGCCAAGTGCCTGTTCCGATAATTCTTCACGGGCGCCCCACCGGCTTCTAACAGACTACGGCAGGGAATTAGTGACTCACACGTAAAATATTTTTTACTTCACGCAACCTTTTCTTTACATCACGTAAAGCACGGCATACGTTGCTTCTCACCCACCGGAAAAGCGCTATGTCGAAGCAAGAGATCTATGCCTGGTCCTCGCTGGCGATGGACCTCGGCCTGCTGGGGTTCTACCTGTTGATGTTCTGGGGGCTGCCCGAGGGCATGGAGCGCCAGGCCGAGGCCCTTTCGAGCCTCTTCCTCAAGGTCATCGGGATCGCCGTGTTGATCGAGGTGGTGCTGGAGTTGAGCCGCCGGGCCGGGTCGGTGGAGAACGACGAGCGGGACGAGCGCATCGCGGCGAAGGGGTACCGCAACGCCTACTGGGTCTTCATGAGCGCCTCGGCCGCCCTGCTGGTGCACGTGTTCGTGAGCGACGTGCTCTCGCAGGCCGCCCGCGAGCCCCTCTTGCTCGCCCGGCCCTTCCTCGTCTTCCACGTTCTGCTCCTGATCCTTTTCGCCGCCAGCCTCACCAAGTACGCCACGCAGGTGTACTTCTACCGCCGGGGGATCTGATGGGACGCTGCCCTGTTCGCAACAACATCCGCACGCTGCGCTTCCTGGCGGGGGAGATGACCCAGCAGGAGCTGGCCGACCGCGTAGGCGTGACGCGGCAGACGATCCACGCCATCGAGGCCGCCAAGTACGCGCCCTCGCTCGAGCTGGCCTTCCGCATTGCCCGCGTCTTCGACGTACCTCTCGAAGAGGTCTTCCAGTACGAACCGGACGAGGAGGCGTGAGGGCGCCGGTCCGCTCACGCCATCGGCAATGTGGGGAGGAACGTGGGGGCCTGGCGCACGCGGGTCGCCTGCTCGAAGGCATAGGCCAGCCGCAGGAGCGTGGGCTCGCTGTAGGCGGTGCCGAAGAACGAGATGCCCACGGGCAGGCCGAAAACGTAGCCGGCAGGCACGGTGATGTTCGGGTAGCCCGAGACGGCCGCGGGCGAGGAGCTGCCCCCGCCGAAATGGTCGCCGTTGATCAGGTCGATGGGCCAGGCCGGGCCGCCGGTGGGGGCCACGAGGGCATCCAGGTTGTGCTCCCGGAACGCCCGGTCGATGCCCTCCTCCCGCGTCTTTTGCAGGCACAGCGCCCGCGCGTCGAGGTAAGCCTGGTCGGTGAGCGGCCCCTTCTCCCGGGCGGCGAGGAAGATCTCCTGGCCGAAGTACTTCAGCTCTTCCTCGGCGTGAGCCTCGTTGAAAGCGATCAGGTCGTCCAGGGTGCGGGGGCCGTCGCCGGGCGGAAGCGCGGCCAGGTAGGCGTTGAGGTCGTTCTTGAACTCGTAGAGGAGCACCTCATACTCGGCCTGCCCGTACTCACGCCGCGGCGGGAGGCTGACCTCATCGATGAGTTCCGCCCCGGCGTCCCGCATCGCCGCGAGGGCTTCCTCCATGAGGGCGTCGACGCGGTCGTGAAAGCCGAAGAACCCACGCGCCACCCCGATGCGGGCGCCGCGCAGCCCGTCGGGGTCGAGGAAGCGGGTGTAGTCGGGGTGGGCCTGGCTGCCCTCGGTGGCCGGGTCGCGGGGGTCGACGCCGGCGAGGGCGCCCAGCAGCAGGGCCGCGTCGGTGACGGTGCGGGCCATCGGCCCGGCGGTGTCCTGGCTGTGGGCGATGGGGATGATGCCGGACCGGCTGACGAGCCCCAGCGTCGGCTTGATGCCGACGACGCCGCACGCCGACGAGGGGCACACCACGGAGCCGTCCGTCTCGGTGCCCACGGCCACGGCGCACAGGTTGGCCGACACGGCGGCCGCCGAGCCCGAGCTGGAGCCGCAGGGGTTGCGGTCGAGGATATAGGGGTTGCGCGTCTGCCCGCCGCGCCCGCTCCACCCGCTCGACGAGCGCGTCGAGCGAAAGTTGGCCCACTCGCTCAGGTTGGCTTTCGCCAGGATGACGGCGCCGGCCTCGCGCAGCCGCTGCGCCACGAAGGCGTCCTGCGACGGGATGGACCCGGCCAGGGCCAGCGAGCCGGCGGTGGTGTGCATCCGGTCCGCCGTGTCGATGTTGTCCTTGAGCACCACCGGGATGCCGTGCAGCGGCCCGCGCACCCGCCCCTCGGCCCGCTCCCGGTCGAGCGCCTCGGCAATAGCGAGCGCGTCGGGGTTCACCTCGATGATGGCGTTCACCCCCGGCCCACCCCGGTCGATGGCCTCGATGCGCTCCAGGTAGAGCTCGGCCAGACGGCGCGCCGTATAGGCGCCGGAGGCCATCCCCTCCTGCAGCTCGGCAATCGTCTTTTCCTCCAGCTCGAAGGGGGGAACGGCGGGTGGCGCGCCGGCCTGCTCGTCGTCCCTTGCGGGCGGAACACAGCCGGGCAGGCCGGTGAGGGCCACGGCGCCGCCGAGGGCGCTCACCTGCAGGAAGTCACGTCGCTTCATGGGGCAATCCGATAACGTTTAACGTTGCGCGTGGCGCGTTCCACGTTGCACGTTGTGCGTTCCACGTTGCACGTTGCGCGTTGCACGTTTATGGTCCTCAATGTGAAACATTCAACCTGAAACCTGAAACCTGAAACGTTCAACCTGAAACGTGGAACCCGAAACGCCTCACTGCCGGAGGAGGGCATCCGCCTCGGCTTCGGTTTCGG
>CAZKFR010000062.1:16566-20359 GCA_964552015.1 uncultured Rhodothermaceae bacterium
GCCTCGGCTTCGGTTTCGGCCAGGTGGCCGGTGGTCAGTTCGAGCACGATGCGGTCGGCGTCGTAAACCACGTCGAGCGCTTCGCGGATGGCGCGCACGTCCACCATGATGTTGCGGCCGCGCTCGGGCAGGTAGATGTAGTCCCGCGAGAGCCCTTCGATGTTGCGGTCGAAGTTGAGCCCGACGATCTCCAGGTTGGGCGTGACGGCGGGCGAGCCCGAGTTGCCGCCGATGGTGTCGGCGGTGGAGACGAAGTTGAGCGGGGTGGCGCGGTTGAAGGCGGCGGGCGGGTTGAGCCAGCGCGCGGGCAGGTCCCAGTCGGTGCCGGGCCCGTGGGCGTAGTGCAGGTCGTACATCCCGTAGAAGGTGGTGTACGGCGGCGCCTCGGTACCGTTGTACGGGTAGCCCTTCACGATGCCGTCGGTGAAGCGGGGCGAGAAGGTGGCGTCGGGCGGGACGGAGGTGCCGTAGACGGCGAAGCGGGCGCGTCCGAGGGCGGCGGCCAGGGTGCGCTCCCGTGCCGAGAGCCCGTTGAAGGCCCGTTCGAACGCCTCGTAGCGGGGCACCAGGAGGGCCGCCAGCGCCAGGGCCGGGTCGTCCATGGACAGCGTGCCCGCCTCGACGGCCTGCCGCGTCGCTTCGGCCGAGGCGAGGGCCGAGGCGGCCAGCAGCGCGTCAGCGGCCTCGACCGGCGTCCGGCCGCCCAGGGCCTGCTGCACGAGCGGGTCGTCCGCACCCAGGTACCGGCGCCATTCGTCCAGCCGGGCGGCGAGCAGCCGCCGCTCCAGCCCTGCCGGCAGGTCGGGCACCCCCAGCAGGGCCTCCTCCAGCTTCGCCACCCGTTCGGGGTCGGCGCCTTCGGTCCGCGCCGTCAGGTAGCGGTAGGCCGCCACCGCCCGCCGGATCGTCGCCGACGAGAAGCGGCTCTCCAGCAGCCGGAACGCGCCGTACTCGGCCGCCATGGCCTTCTTCTCCGCCTGGATGGCCTCCATCTCGTCGAACAGGCCGGCATACCGGGCCCGCAGGCTGGAGTCGGCCTCGATGGCCTGGCGGAACTGCCGCTCGGCGTCGGCACGGCGGGCCAGGATCACCGGGTCATTGAGAGCGTCGAGGCGGCCCGCGTACGCCTTCTGGCTGTTCGAGATCGAGAAGATGGTGTTGCGGATGTCGATGGCCTCGCCCGCCTCGGGGTCTTCTTCGAAGAAGGCACGGTAGGCGGCCAGACGGCGGTCGAGGAAGCCCAGGGTGTGGGGCACCAGCACATCCCGGAAAAATTCGAGCTGGGCGACCGTGGCGTGGCGGCTCGTCGAGCCGGGGTTGCCGATGACGAAGATCAGGTCGCCCTCCTCCACCCCCTGCCGGCTCCAGGTGAAGTAGTGGTCGGTCTGGAGGGGTTCGCCGTCCTCGTCGTAGATGCGGAGGAAGGCAAAGTCGAGCGCGTGGCGCGGGTACGTGAAGTTGTCCCATTCCCCCCCGAAGAAGCCCAGCTGCAGCTCGGCGGCGGCCACCAGGCGCACGTCCCGGTAGCGGCGGAAGACGTAGGCCGAATGGCGCCCGCCGTTGTAGAGGGGGATGATCTGCACCTCGATGTCGTCCCCCCCGTGGGCCCCCTTCAGGCGCTCGGTGATGGCGGCAAAGACCTCCTCGCGGGCGGCGGCCCGCTCGGCGTCGGTCTGGGCGGCCTCGAGCGCGGCGTCGACCTCGTCCGTCACGTCTTCGATGGCGATGAGCTGGTCGGCATAGTAGCCGGGGATGGGCCGTTCCTCCGCGAGCGTGGTGGCGATGAAGCCGTTGTCCAGCAGGTTCTCGCCGGGCCGACTCACCTGCGAGACCCGCCCACGCACGCAGTGGTGGTTGGTGACCACCAGCCCGTTGGGGGAGACGAACGAGGCCGAGCAGCCGGGGATGCGGAGGGCGCTCATCCGCGCCCGCTCGAACCAGGCGTCGTCCGGGTGGAAATTGTACGTCTCGGCCAGGTAGTCGAGCGGGGGATACTCGAACGTCCACATCTTGCCGTTGTCGTACGGCCCGGCCTTCGTCGGGTCGGGGTCGGCCACAGGCTGGGCGCCGGCAACGTGCAGGGCCGGCGTCAGGAGGAGCAGGAGGACGAGCAGCTTGCGGGAGAGGGTCATGGATTGAAAGATTGCAAATTGAAGATTGAAGATTGAGATACCGGGAGTCTGAGGGGAATTTCGGGTTTTCAGGCCGGGTAGACAACCTCGGTGGTGGCGCCGAGGCGGGCGAGGAGGTCGCGGTACCAGGCGGTGGCCCGGGCCGTGTGCCCTTCGAGCACGTCGGTGCCCCAGACCAGGGTGAGCGTGCGTCGCGTGCCGTCGTGCGTCTTGGTGCGCTGGGCGTCCTTGACCGGGTTGGCGCACGGCCCTTCGGCGTCGTGGAGGCACAGCAGCCCGCCCACGCGGATCTCCTGGCCCGAAGCGTTGAACACATAGACGTCGTCCTCGGCACCGGGCGCCACGCGGAACGGGGGCGTGGCGCGGTCGAGGTCGACGACGCTGACGGGCAGCCCGCTGTGCAGCGACACCACGTTGCAGGCATCGACGGCCGCGTTGATGCTGCCCAGGCGGCCCTCCCCGGCCGCCCGCACCAGGTACTCCGAGGCCGGCTTGCCGCGTCCGGTGGGCTTGTACCCCCGGTGACGAAGCAGGTCGCGCACCGCCGCCCGCACCGTCTCATCTCGTGTGAGGGGGACGTCGGCATCGGCATCCAGCAGCGCCACCAGCCACGGCGGCGAAGGCAACTCCCCCAGCGGGCGCGGGAACTCCGTGATGAAAGCGAACAGGTCGAGGTTCGGATAGGGTTCGACGGTCAGGTCCATGGTACGCGGGTTCGTTTCGAGGGCAGGATCGGGTCGTGTTCGGGGTGGATCGTGGTACGAAGGCATCAGGCCGCGAGGGGCGCGAGCGGGGCCATCTCCCAGGGCGCCACGCCGTGGACGTCCGGCGGGATGCGCTCCGGGTAGAGGGCTGCGGCCAGCAGCTCGGCGGCGCGGTAGAGGCGGGGGCCGGGCCGGTTGAAGTAGGCGTTACCGTCGAAGAGGACGACGCGCCCGGTGCGGACGGCGCGGAGGTCGCCCCAGCCCGGCCGTTCGGTGAGCAGGGGCAGGTCGCGGCGGGTCTGTTCGAGCGAGAAGCCGCACGGCATGATGGCGATCACGTCCGGGTCGGCGGCCCGGAGGGCCTCCCAGTCCACGACGGGCGACGGCTTCCCCGCCTCGGCCAGCACGGCCCGGCCGCCGGCATGGTCGACTAACGCGGGCATCCAGTGGCCGGCGGTCATGAGCGGCTCCATCCACTCGATGCACGCGACGGTGGGCAACGTCGCCGGGTCGGCGGTGCGCGGGAGGCCCAGCCGGTCGCGGAGGTGCCGGAGGCGTCGCTCCCCCTCCCCCAGCACTGCCATCGCCTGCGGCAGCCGGTCCACGAGGCGGGCCAGGTGCATCGCCTCCTGCAACACCGCACGGAACGTCATCGGCGCCATCGAGAAGAGGCGGGGGCGGGTACCCGTCCAGCCGGCCAGCAGCGCTTCGAGCCCGGCCAGGTCCACCGCGCATACGGCGCATTGCGCCTGCGTGAGCACCACGTCGGGCCGGAGCG
The DNA here is from genome assembly GCA_964552015.1 of uncultured Rhodothermaceae bacterium. Taxonomy (GTDB): domain Bacteria; phylum Bacteroidota; class Rhodothermia; order Rhodothermales; family ISCAR-4553; genus Rhodocaloribacter. The sequence goes on from CAZKFR010000062.1 coordinate 20,181, forward strand.
CCCGCAGGGCGTCGAGGTCCACCTCGTAGAGGCTCAGCCCCGCCGCCAGCGTCGACCGGACGGCATCGTTGATGCCCCGGGTGTCGCCGTCTTCCGCCACACGCGAGCGTGTGACGGCGGGGAGGCTCCGCACCGGCGGCGGGAAGTCGCAGGCATGGGAGCGGCCCACGAGGGCCTCC
>CAZKFR010000063.1:0-19730 GCA_964552015.1 uncultured Rhodothermaceae bacterium
GGGAATCGAACCCCCGACACCAGGATTTTCAGTCCTGTGCTCTACCAACTGAGCTACCTGACCGAAGGGCACCCAATATAGGGCGGGGAGGCTTCCTCTGTCAACCAACGAGCACGCCGGGGAGCGGTTTCACCACGAGTTTAAAAAGGGGGTCACGCATCCTTGCGCGCACCCCACATGAGTTTCGTCCGCAGGTTCTGGAAAAAGTGCTGTTCCGGCAATTTGACGAGGTTGACGGTGTGAACGGCTCGCCGGATCGACAGGCGGATGGAAGGGTCCGTCAGGACGGTGCTCTTGCCATCGGCGGTGAACACATAGGGCTGGTCGTCGTGCAGGACGCGTGCTTCGATGCACACCGTATCTGGCAGTACGATGGGACGGGCGGTGAGGGTGTGCGGGGCAATCGGGGTCAGGACGATGGCCCCGCAGCCCGGTACGAGGATCGGGCCTCCGACGGAAAGGGAGTACGCCGTGGAGCCGGTAGGGGTGGCGATGATCAGCCCATCGGCCCAGTACGTGTTCAGGTGCACGCCGTCGACCTCGACCTCGATCGTCACCATGCCGGTCTCACCGCGGCGCAACAGGACGAACTCGTTGAGTGCCCATCGGCCGGCCAGGGACGTGTCGGGGGTCGCACGCGCTTCCAGCACCATGCGCGGCTCCAGCCGGTAGTCGCCCCGCAGCAGGCGTTCGATGGTAGGCTGGATCTGGGCGACTTCCACATCCGCCAGAAAACCGAGGCGTCCCATGTTGATGCCCAGAATCGGAGTTCCCCGCGAGCCGACTTCGTGCGCCGTACGCAACAGGGTGCCGTCTCCTCCGAAAGAGAGCACCATGTCGACCCGGGCTGCCAGGTCGCGCGCGGTGTGCCGGGCCCCGAGGTGCTCGTCCAGGAGATGCTGCCGGATGAGGCCCTCGGCAATCTCCTCGTGCAGGAGAAACGGGATGGCACGCTCGTGCATCCACAGGACGAGGTCGGCTACCGGGCGCCAGAGCTGATCTTTGCGTATGTTGCCTGTGATACCGAAGGTCATGGTCGTGCTCGGGGAAGGAAGGCACGGAAGCGAACGAAACTATCGGCGGGGGACCCGAAAAGCAAGCCGTCCGGCGTGTAACGGGTGAGGGAGGAGGTAGACGTAAGGAGCGCTATCGCGGAAACATCTCGGGGAGGCGTCGTAATCCATCCATGCGTCGAAAGCACGTCGTCATCATAGGAAATGGCGTGGGCGGTATTACCACGGCTCGTTTCGTGCGGAAGTGGAGCGATCACCGCATCACGGTCATTTCCGACGAATCCGACTATTTCTTTTCGCGGACGGCCCTGATGTACATCTACATGGGGCACCTGACGTTCGAGCAGACCAAACCGTATGAGGACGACTTCTGGGCGAAAAACCGCATCGAGCGCGTCCGGGATTACGTCGTGTTCGTGGACGTGACGGAGAAGGTGCTCCGCATGCGCTCCGGGAACGACCTCCATTACGACACGCTGGTGCTGGCTACGGGGTCCAAGTCCAATCGGTTCGGCTGGCCCGGACAGGATCTGGACGGGGTGCAGGGGCTCTACAGCCTGCAGGACCTCGAGCGGATGGAACGAAATACACGGGGGATCGAGCGGGCCGTGGTCGTGGGCGGGGGGCTCATCGGGGTGGAGATGGCGGAGATGTTGAGCAGCCGGGGGATCGCAGTAACGTTTCTCGTGCGGGAGCTGGGGTATATGGACCACATCCTTCCGCCCGAGGAATCCCGGATGGTCGGTCGGCAGATCGTCCGGCATGGCGTCGATCTCCGCCTGGGGACCGAGTTGAAGGAGATCCTGCCCGGAGAAACGGGACGGGTACGGGCCGTCGTCACGAAGCAGGGGGAGGAGATTCCCTGTGACTTCGTCGGCCTCACGGTGGGGGTTCACCCGAACCTGGATGTGACGCAGGGGAGTGGGATCGCGACGAACCGTGGCATTCTGGTAAATGAGTACTTCGAGACGAACGTGCCGGAGGTCTACGCCGTGGGCGACTGTGCGGAATTTCGCCAGCCCCTTCCGGGCCGGAGGCCGGTAGAACAGTTGTGGTATACGGCACGGGCGCATGGCAAAACCGTGGCACGGACGATCTGTGGGGAGCGCACGCCGTATCGACCGGACGTTTTTTTCAACAGTGCCAAATTTTTTGATCTGGAATATCAGGTGTACGGGGAGATTGAGCCCGACCCGGGGGAGGAGGTGGCGACGCTTTTCTGGCAACATCCCGAGGGGGATAAAAGCATACGGATCAACTACAGAAAAAAAGATCACCGGGTCGTCGGTTTCAACCTGATGGGGGTGCGATACCGGCATGCCGTCTGCGCGGAATGGATCCGCCGGGGTCGGGACATGGCGTACGTGCTCTCGCATCTGGAGCGGGCGAATTTCGATCCGGAATTTTACTCACGATACGAAGCCGAACTCCTTCGAATGTACAATGCACGGCATCCCGAGCGAGCCGTGCAGCGGAACCGCAAGAGAGGATTATGGCCACTACGACGCGCATAGAACCAGACGTATATACGGATCGCTTCGACCGCAGCCTGGCCCTCGGCGGAGCCGGCACGGCGCTGGCGCACGGGGCGAAGGCAGGGGGCCTGCTGATCGGGTTGGGCGTCTTGCTCCTGATCGTCGCGGCCTTCGGGCAGGGGGTGGAGCCGGTGCGGACGTTCGTGACGGGCCTGCTTGCCCTGGTGGCGGGGCTGGCCGTCGCGATCACGGGCCCCCTGATGGCGCCGACAACACGCCTGGACAGGCAGGCACGACGAAGCCTCTGGCTCGTCGTGGCCGGACTGGCGGTGATGCTTCTGGCCTCGACCGGTCTCGGCGCATGGGCACCGCATCTGTTTTTCGGGCTGGGCGTGGGGGCACTCAGCGCGGGTGGTGTTTTGTACGCCCGCGCGCGGTACGGAGGCGCGCCGGCCGGCATCCGAAACGACGGTGTCATGTTCTCCGCAACGACGGCGCGCGGCACGGTCGGGTGGATCCTGGGCATCGTATTCACAGGCTTCTATGTCCTGCTGTACTGGTTTCCGGGCTCGCTGGAAGGACTCATCCGCACGATGGACCCGCTCAGCCACCTCCTCCGGGGGCATGCCGCGGATCAGTGGTTCCTCTATGGCACGTTTTACACCCTGGCCGTGCTGGTCATGGGCGTTCGTGCCATCTACCGGTATCGCCACAACCGCTATCAGGTGATTCGTACGCTTTCCGTGATGTTCTTTCAGCTCGTGTTTGCCTACCTGATTCCGTCCCTGCTTGTCGTCCTGAACCAGCCCGAGTTCTATTTCAGCTATTTCTGGCCGCTGAAGTATTCGTACCTCTGGCCCTCCGACGTCAACTGGTTGCTCAACCATCCCGGTGGACTGGGCGTCTTCATGGTGTTCTGGGGTGTGATCCTGTCCTTCATCGCTACGCCCATCCTGACGTACTTCTTCGGCAAACGCTGGTACTGTTCGTGGGTGTGTGGCTGTGGCGGACTGGCCGAGACGCTCGGTGATCCCTGGCGACACCTGTCGGACAAATCCCTCCGGGCCTGGAAAATCGAACGGTGGATGATCCACGGTGTGCTGGTCTTCGTCGTGCTAACGACCGCCCTGCTGTGGATCAACTCGGCCACCGAAGGGGCGGTACTGGGGGGGATGTCGCAGGCCTATGCCCGCGTGTACGGGTTCGTGATCGGTTCCGTGTTTGCCGGGGTCATTGGCGTTGGCTTCTATCCCATCATGGGCTCGCGCGTGTGGTGTCGGTTCGGGTGTCCCCAGGCGGCGATCCTGGGTATCTTGCAGAAGTATTTCTCGCGCTTTCGCATCACCACCAATGGCGCGCAATGTATTTCGTGCGGGAACTGCTCCACGTACTGTGAGATGGGCATCGACGTGCGGTGGTATGCCCAGCGCGGGCAGAACATCATCCGGGCGTCGTGTGTGGGATGTGGGATCTGCTCGGCCGTGTGCCCGCGGGGTGTGCTGAACCTGGAGACCGGTCCCCGGAAGGGACGCTATAACGGTCCGGTGCTCATCGAACGGGATACCATCGGGGTGCTCGACGAGGACGATCTGTCCTGAGTCGCCCCGACCGGGTTAGATCGCGCGGCGGGTCGTGTCTAAGGGGAAGTAGCCAATCACGGACACGGCCGGCATGCTTTCCCACGTCTGGAGTAGCACGACGATAGGTGTCGACGCGCTCCCCGTAGAGATCGAGACGCACATCGACCGGGGGATGCCCGGTTATACGGTTGTCGGGTTGCCCTCCGGGGCCGTCCGGGAGTGCCGCGAACGGATCTGGGCTGCGCTGAAGAATACGGGGCTACCCGTTCCACGCGGGGCGATCACGATCAACCTGGCGCCGGCCGATGTGCGTAAGGAGGGCGCCGCGCTCGACCTTCCCATCGCCATGGGCCTGCTGGCGGCCTCGGCCGGTTGCTTCGACCCTGAACGCCTCGATGCCTTCTTCATTGCGGGCGAACTGGCGCTGGACGGGACGGTCCGGCCGGTGGCCGGTGTCCTGCCGATGACGCTGCGGGCGCGCGAGGAGGGCAAGCGGGGGGTACTCGTGCCGGAACCCAACGCCTCGGAAGCCGCGCTCGTGGAGGGCCTCGAGGTCTATCCGATCCGGACCATCTTGGACGCCTATCGGCTGCTGGCGGGGGAACCCGGGGCTCCGGAGCCGTACCGCAGGGACCTGCAGGAGGTCTTCGCCGAAGCTCGACGCGAAACGGTCGATTTCGAGGATGTACGCGGGCAGGAGAATGTGAAGCGGGCGCTCGAAGTCGCAGCCGCCGGGGGGCACAACGTGATCATGATCGGGCCGCCGGGGGCCGGGAAAACCATGCTGGCTCGCCGCCTGCCCACGATTCTGCCACCCCTCACCCCGGATGAGGCGCTGGAGACGACGAAGATCCACTCCGTCGGGGGCAAGCTGCGCAACGGGCACGGCCTCATCGCCACACGCCCCTTCCGGGCGCCCCACCATACCATCTCGGACGCCGGCCTGTGTGGGGGCGGGGCCAACCCGCGGCCGGGAGAGATCTCGCTGGCGCACAACGGGGTGCTGTTCCTCGACGAATTGCCCGAATTCAAGCGGCAGGTGCTGGAAGTGCTCCGCCAGCCTCTCGAGGACGGCTTCGTCACCATCAGCCGGGCCCAGCTCACCGTCGAATACCCGGCGCGGTTCATGCTGGTGGCGAGCATGAATCCTTGCCCCTGTGGCCACCTGAACGACCCGCACCGTGCCTGTGTCTGCTCGCCGCCGCAGGTGCACCGTTATCTGTCGAAAATATCGGGTCCTCTGATGGACCGCATCGACCTGCACATCGAAGTGACGCCGGTGCCGATCGAGGAGCTCCAGCGCCGGGGGGGCGGCGAGCCTTCGGCGCGCGTGCGGGCGCGGGTGGAAGCGGCACGCCGGCGCCAGGCTGAACGGTTCCGGGACGAGCCCGGGGTGTATTGTAATGCCCAGATGGGGTCGCGGCTCGTACGTCTGCACTGCCAGCCGGATGATGAGGGGCAGCGGTTGCTCAAGCTGGCCATCCAGCGCCTGGGGCTGAGCGCCCGCGCCTACGATCGTATCCTGAAGGTTGCCCGAACGATCGCCGATCTGGCGGGCACCGACGCGATTGGCCCCGAACACCTCGCGGAAGCCATCCAGTACCGGTCGCTTGACCGAAGCTGGTGGCAGGGATAGCGGTGGAGGTCAGGGGAGGCTGCCGTCACGCTCGGTGGCCATCAGGACGCGGAGGTTGAGCGCCCGGGCGATGGCCGCCACACGGGCAAAATCACCGACGGTGGCTTCCCGGTCGGCCCGCAACACGAGGGCGGTCCGGTTTTCCCGGGCCTCCCGGATGGCATCCAGGAGCCCCTCGCGGGGGACCTGGCGCTGGTTTACGTAAAACCGCCCGTCGTCGGTGATCGTGACGCTGACGTACTGCGCCTCCATCGGGGCGGACGTGCTGGCCTGCGGCAGGTTGACCTGGATCCCGAACTGAGGGATGAAGCTGGACGTGAGCAGGAAAAAGATGAGCAGAAGCAGCACGATGTCGGCCAGGCCGGCCAGGCTGAAGGCCGTCAGCGGCTTCTTGGAAGTCGAAAAGTTGATGGCAGACATGGCAGCGTGCTCCGAACGGCGCGGGGTCAGTACGTGTCTTCGTAGCGGTGCGTCGTGGATACCGGCGCGGGAGCCTGGAGCAGGTCGATGAAATCGGTGGCGGTGCGCTCCAGGTCGTTGACCAGGCGGTTGATGCGGCTCAGGAGGAAGTTATAGAAAAAGAAGGCCAGGATGCCTACGATCAGGCCGGCCGCCGTACTGATGAGGGCTTCCCAGATGCCCCCGGCCAGCACGCTCGGGTTTACGTTGCCCTGCAGGTTCTGGATCTGCTGGAAGGCTTTGATCATACCGGTGACCGTGCCGAGGAAGCCGAGCATCGGCGCGATGCCGGCAATGCTGGCCAGCAGGTCGGTACGTCGCTCCAGCTCGAACGCTTCGTGTTTGCCAGCGGCGTTGACGGCATCCTGGATCTCGGAAATGGGTCGTCCCAGGCGCTCGAGCCCGTGTTTCAGGATCCGCGTGATGGGTTTGTCCTGCGCGTCACAGTAGGCCTGCGCCCCGTGGATGTTGCCGGCCTGCACGTACTCCCGGATGCGCTGCATGATCGTTTCCGGGTCCGAAGACGCCCGGCGCAGGGTGAGCATCCGCTCGACGAACAGGTAGATGGTCAGAATGGACAGGAGGAAGATGGGGAGGAGAATCCATCCGCCCAGGAGGATGGTGTCCAGCAACGAAGTGGTTTCCTGCAGGCCGGCCGTCTGGGTGGAGTCTTGAAGCGGGAGGATTGCTTCCTGAATGAGTGCGAGCATGGGCGTGAGCGGGTCAGAGCACGAAGGAAACTACATGCCAGGGCGGATACGCAGCGGCCAGCTGCCGCTCGGGAGACGATCCCCCAGTTGCTCGATGGCTGCCTGGGCGGCCTCCTGGGTGAGATACTGTCCGACACCGACACGGTAGCGCGTGATGCCGTTCGTTTCGGCAGTCAGAACGTCCACCGGCTCGACCAGATCCCGGTAGCGCCGGGCAATGGCTTCGGCGTCGGAACGGGAGGTCACGGAGGCGACGACGATCGTCCATCCGCCGGCTGCGCGGTCGATGCCCGTCACAGGGGGTGGGGCGGGCTCTTCGCGGACGGGCGTCGCTGCAGGTTCGACCTGCGAGGTGTCGGAAGAAGCAGCCAGCGCCGTCGTATCCACGGCGGTCGTAGTGACGCCCGTCGTGTCCGTGGACGGTGTGAGGGCTTCGCTCCGGGCCGGGTTGCTATCGGGGGCAGGCGGTGCCGGGCTGAAGAGCTGGTAGGCGACGAAAGCGCCCGCCGCCAGGCCGAGGAGAACGAGTACGATGATTCCGGGCGCCATACGCTTGCGTTCCCGTACGGTACGAGGCCGGCTGCGTGGGCCTGCCGGGGCCGCCTCGGCGGTGGGGGGAGGGGGCGTCCCGGCATCTTCGGCCGTGGTCTCTTCTCCGGCAACCTCGGCCGGAGGAACGGCCGTCTCGGTTTCCTCGATCTCGGGGGCCGGGGCGGTGGCCTCCGCTTCGCCGGTTACGGCTTCGTCATCCTGCGCGTAGTCCGCTTCTTCCTCGCGGAAGCGAAGCAGTTCGAAGGGATCTTCGGCCTCGTCGTCCGCGGAGGTCCCGGCTTCGGCGTCGACGGGTTCCGTCGCGGTTTCCTCGTCCTTCACGACGTCGAAGTCGGCCTCCTCGAACGTTTCGGGGGCGGGACCGAGCGGATGGTCCTCCTCGGGCTGGCGCGATTCGATCCAGGCTCCGTCGGTGAGGTCGTCGTCCCCGGTGTGTTCCTCGAGGGGCTCCGACGCGGTTTCCAGGTCAGGCGAGGGCGAGGAATCCGGGTGCTCCGAGGTCGTCTCCGGTTCCGGTGAGGTATCGGTCGCTGGCTCCGGCGTTTCCTGTTCGGGCGGGGAGAAGACGGGCAGGGGTTCGAGGCCCGCAAAGCGGTGGTTGGCCGCCAGGTCCAGCGCCGGATCGGCAGAGAAGGCGATACGGTCGCCTTCCCGGCTGAAAGTACCCAGACCGGGCACAACCACGGAGCCCTCCTTCTGGAGGCGTGCCTGCAACGCATCCACGAACGATCGGAGCGACTGTTCGGCTTCGGTCGGCGTCAGGGAGAGCCGTTCGGCAAGTTGATCGACCAGCGAAGAGGACATAGGCCGGTGGGGTGTCGGCAGCGGATTCAGGATTCCTGGGTAAAGACGACGACATCACGGGGTGGGAGTACGACCGAGATGCCGTGTTCTTCCATGATCTGGCTGGGCTGGTGCTCGACGGCGAACGTACCCAGCCCCGGGATGGAGACCGGTTGATGCCGGGCGAGCGACTCCCGGATGATGTCGGCCAGGGCTCGGGCCACGGGTTCCGGCAGGTTCATGGGCATTGGGGAGCGTTGCGTAGCGTGCGGTAACGGCGAAGGCGAGGACTGCGTTTCGGGATGTCTTCGCCGAGGCAAAGATACGTTAACTTTTGTCGGGAAGAAAAGGGGGCATAAAACCGTTATTGCAAAACTAAAACCCGATCAATAGACCGAGCCCGAACACGGTGGGCATCTCCGGATACCCATCCCACCGTTCCAGGTGACCGCCGAGGAGGTTTTCACCCCAGGCCGTCAGCCCGATCCAGGGAGTCAGGCGGTACCGGGCCATCACATCGACATCGAGGTAAGCGTCTACCCGTGTTTCTGCAGTCCGTTCGAACGCTCGGTAGCGGGGCGATTCGAAGCGGCCCGTCATCTGCACCTGGCCCTTACCATCGTGGAAGGCCAGAGCGAGCGACGTACGTCCCGTCAGCGGGGCAAAGTAAGGGATGTCGGTATCTTCTTCCGTCAACCGGCCCTGGCGCACACTGACACCGGCAGAGGCCTGGAGGCCGCCGGCCAGCACCAGAGCTACGTCACCCTCTGCGTAGTAGATACGTGCGCGGTCATACCGCAGGGCCGTCAGGCCCCGGTCGTAGATGGGCGTGCTCGTACCCGTTGCATGCACGAAATAGCGGTAGTTCGGGAAGAAGCGGTATCCCGACCGGCCGGAGAGGTGGAACGGGCCGACGAAGTAGTGGACACCCAGCATGGCATCCACCGTGCTGAGGCTAGGCTGCATCCGGGGTTCATCGACCAGGAACGGGTTCTCCCGGTAGAGGGCGCGGAGCCCCGGAGTTTCCAGAACCGGCTGGTTGGCGAGGAAGATGTTCAGCGTCGGAGAGGGGTAGAGGTCCAGCCGGAGGGTGGGCACGACGTACGTTGCCGTGCGGTCCCCTCCGGACACGGCCTGGCCCACGGCTTCGAAACCGAGGAACCGGCCTCCCAGATGCAGGCGGTAGCCGTCTTTGTTCTGGAGGAGTATCCCGGCGCCCAGGGAATACGAACGAACGGTCGAGCCCAGGAGTCCATCCGTGTCCAGACCGCTCGACGTGAACCGTCCCGAGAGGTCAAGGTCGGCCATGGCCAGGGGGAAGCGGCTTTCGGCTGCCAGGTCGATGCGGTTCTCGGTGCGTTCGAAAGGGCTGTCCCCCAGGGTTTGTGTCGTCAGGACGTCGGTTTCGACCTGTGTATGGTCGTAGTTGAGGGTCACGCGGGCAGCCACGTCCGACTCCTCGGTCGTCTCGAACCAGAGTCCGAGACCGCCCCCCCGGGCTTCACGTCGTGGGTTTTGCTCGAACAGAGAGCGGAAAGGTTGACCTGTGCCGTAGAGGTTGTACTGATCGAAAGAAGCATCGGCGGTTGCACCGATGGAAAACAGCTCGGCACGGTGGTGCAGGCCCAGGCGCGCCTCGAGGGCGTCGTACGGGGTAGTCCGATCCGGCAGATTCGCGAAGGGGGTGAAGCCGTCGGCACCGTCATAATCGAGCGACCCGGTAACATACAGGGCTGAGCCGACCGGGACGCCGGCTCTGGCACGCACGCGGCGGCTCAGGTAGCGGCCGGCCCCGGCCTCGACGTATCCTCGTGCATAGCCGCTTCCCCCGGCGATGCCGGGCGGGCTCGGCCGCCGCAGTTCACTCGGCGGCAGATCTGCACTCTCCTGTTTGTAGGGTGCCATGTACGGGCGGCGTCGCTCCGGCAACTCCGGTATCCGTGGGGGCGGATTGAATCCCAGCAAGGGCTGCCGCTGGAGCGAGGGGAAGGCAATCTCGAGGCGTCCCCGGATTTCCACTTCGCGGGGGGCCAGGTCTGGGAGTGCCGGATCCTCCGGGTTCTGCTGGGCCATCACAGGGATCTGGCAGAACCCCAGGAGGGCGATGAGGACGAGGCAAACAGGGGCAGGGGTCGTCATGGTAGCAGCCATCGGGTCGTCACAGGGAGGCTTTTTCGCGGGCGGCCTGCTCGGCGAACGGCGTCCCGGCAAACTGGTTGATCAGGATGTCATAAATTCGGGCGGCTTCGCCCTTCTGGTTCAGGCGAAGGAACGCATGGGCCTGGATCAGATACCCTCGTGCCTGCCATTCGGTGTAGGCCGGGAAAAGCACCGGAAGCTTTCCCAGCTCTTCGGCCGCGGCGCTCGGGTTTCCCTGAGCCAGCAGCAGTTCGCCAAGTCGGACAAGGGCCTCGGCACCATGTTCGTCTTTACTCTGCTGCGCAATGGTGCGGTAGAGGTCGAGCGCTTCCCGCTGACGCCCGGTCTGCTCGTAGATCCGAGCCAGGCCGAGGCGGGCAGGAATGACCTGAGGTGAAGCCGGAGCGGCTGCAATGGCTTCCTGGAGCAGGCGTTCGGCTTCTGCGGCGCGGCCAAGTTGCATGAGCGCCTGGCTCTGTCCATAGCGCGCCTGTGCTACGAGGTAGCCATCGCCGGCTCTGGCGGCTTCGGTGGCGAGGGTCTCGTAGGCCCGGAGGGCTTCCTGAAAGCGTTCCTGGGCCAGGTACAGTTCGCCGAGGCGCCGGGCGGCATCGATACGACGGCGGCTTTCCGGATAGCGCTCGAGCAACTGGCGGAAGTAATTCTCTGCTTCCGATGTGTCGCCACGGTCGGCAAAGATGCTGCCCAGATAGAAGTACGCCTCGGGCAGCAGGGCTTCGTTGCTCGTCGTACGAATGAACTGCAGGAACGCCAGACGCGCCTCCTCCAGTTTTCCGCTCTGGAACTTGGCTTCGGCGAGGCGGAACTTGAGTTCGTCGACGACGGGCGAGTCGGGATGCTCGTCGATGAACGCCTGGATAATCTCCTCGGCCCGTGCCTCATCGTTCAGGGCCACCAGCGCATACTGGATCCCGGCCGCGGCGTCGGCCGCAAAGGGGGAGTTCGGGTACCGGAGGAGGACTTGCCGGTAGGCATCGATGGCCTCTTCCAACCGACCGGCATTGAAGTACGCATCGCCGATGCTGTACTGTGCCTTGGGTGTCAGCGGGTCCTGTGGGTAGGCCTCGATCAGGTGCTGGTATTCTTCGACCGCCCGGTCGTAATCCTGGTTGAGGAAATAGAGGTACGCGATGTTGTACTGAGCTTCCTCCCGGTAAGGGCTATCGGGGTATTCGACGAGCAGGCGCCGGAACGTGGTAATGGCCTCGAAGGCATCACCGGCATTCGAAAGAGCCTGCCCGATCTGGTAGAGTGCATAGTCTTCTCCTTCTTCTGCCACCTGATTATAGATCCGGATGGCTTCCGGATAACGCTTCAGGGCATAGTAGGCGTCGGCCAGGCGAAGAAGGGCATCGGTACGGTACGGCACGGTGCCGGTGTCGTCCTGGTAGTAACGAAGGAAACGTTCGAACGACTGGATGGCCTCTTCGTAGCGGTTCTGTTTGAAGTAGGCCCAGCCCAGCGCATAGTGTGCCGCATCGAGATGCCGTCCACCGGGATACTCCTGGAGGTAGCGCTGGAAGAGGCGGATGGCTCGATCGACCTGGCCGATCTGATAGTAGCTCTCTGCCGCCCAGAAAAGCGCCTCGTCCCCTTTAGGCCCACGTGGGTTGGCCTCATAGAGCTCCATGAAGGCGGGCGCGGCTTCCTCGTAGTGCCGGCTACGGTAGAGCAGCCATGCCTTCTGAAAGACGACTTCTTCTTTGAGCGAAGCCGGGGCAGCATCGAGGGCAACGGCCTGGTCGAAGCTCTGCAATGCCTCATCGAAACGTCCCAGGGCAATGTACGTGTTGCCCTGCTGGTAATAGGCTTCGCCCAGCAACTCGGAGTTCGGATAAGATTGAATCAGCTCTCCGAACATGCGATTGGCCTCGTCCCACTCCCGCAATTCGTAATAGATCAGACCGGCCTCATGCAGGGCATGGTCGGCGAGTTCATGGCCCGGCCAGCGGGTCGCAACTTCTTGAAACAGGGCCAGCGCCTCACGCGGGCGGGCGGTCAGGTAACGGTTCACGGCGGCATAGTACGTAGCTTCGGCTGCCAGCTCATCGTCGGCACCGGAACGTACCTGGTCAAACGTTTCGGCGGCCCACTGATAAGCGCCCTCGAAGTGATAATTCCAGGCGAGGCCGTACAATGCGCGCCGGTAATACGGGCTGTCCGGATTGCCTTCGGTGAAACGTCGATAGTAAATAATGGCGTTCTCGCTGTCACGAAGCTGGTTATACGATTCGGCCAGGAGGAACAGGGCGCGTTCACGGTTGCTGCCGGTCAGGTCGGGGAGCCGTTGCTGGATCTCATTGATCGCCCTCGAATAGTCGCCCAGTTCATAGTACACTTCGGCCAGGGCCAACTCCATGTCGCGCGTATAGGGGGAGTGAGGGTAGCGCGTGGCGAGGTGCTCCAGGGCGCGAACCGCCCGGTCATAGCGTTCACGCTTTATTTCCGTGACAGCTATGGCGTACAGGGCTGCGGGGGCCATCGTCGTCGCGGGGTACGTATCGACGACCTGCTGAAAGTACCCGATCGCCTCATCCGGTTGATCGAGGTTCAGAGCCGATTCCCCCATCCAGTACAGGGCGCGTGCCCCTTCGGAAGGAGGGGGAGATTGGGCCACGACGTCTCGCAGGGTGTTAATGGCCTCGCGGTAGGATCCGCGAGCAAAGTGGTACTGTCCGAGCGTCAGCCGTATCTGATGAATGAGGGGAAGGGCCGGGTACGCACGCTGAAATGCGAGGAGCAGGGCAGCGGCTTCATCGGATCGGCCTATCTCGAGGGTTGCCTGTGCCTGGTAAAACAGGGCGTTTGGCGCCAGAATGTGGTCGGGGTAAGCCGCCCGGAAGGCTGAAAAGGCACGGATGGCGGGTTCGAGAAGCCGCTCGTGGTAGAGCTCGAGGGCGGCATGATAAGCATCTTCCGGTTCGATCGGTTCACGCTGGGCGCGGGCCGCGCAGGGGAGCAGAAGCGTTAGTAGCAGGAAGACCTTCGAAAGACGCATCATGATAGTGCAAGACCAAACCTGAAGAGGGAGGAGGAGATGGGGTGTGTGGGTGTATGGGTGTGTGGGTGGCGCTCTATGAATCAACGGGCAACACGGAGGTTTCAGTATACTGTTGATGAAATACAGAAATCGTGGTTTTCATGGTTTTCGGGCCGGGAACGTTCTCATGCCTGATTGCTTAGATATTGTGTTGGTTACTATCCGTTGTACCGGACCTCTCTGTAAAAACCTGACCTCTCTGAGGAACGATCCATGAAAAGCAAAAAGGATGCCCCGCATCAGCCCTCTGTCCTTTCTGAAATGGACACGCCGCAAGGCGATCTGGTTGACCAGGCTGGTACGGAGCATGTGAACGGTGATGGTGATACGTCCTGGACATCGCGTTTGCTGAAGGTTCGTTCCGATCTGGGAGAGACCGTGAATCGCCTTCGCAGTGATCTCGCTCAGTTGGATGCGGCCGAGACTACCGAGCGAGCCCGCCTATGGATCCGAGAGCATCCGGGTCTCTCGCTGGGCCTTGCCCTGGGAACGGGATTCCTCGCTGGCACCCTGCTGGGCCGGCGTCTTGCTCCGGCTCCACCGCCCCTCTCGAAACAGGTGCGTAAGAGAACCGAAACCCTGCTTCGCCGGGCTGGAAAAGGGGTAGAGCAGTTGGGAACCGAACTCGCTGCCCGCTCGGTCGATGCCGGTACCCGGGTGGTCAGGGAGGTAGTCGAGAAAGGAGAAGATATGCGCCGGAAGGCCGAGCATCTGGTCGAGGAGCAGGTAGCTGGATTCAAGGAGCACGCGCGTACGAACGTGCAGCGCACTTACGGGTTGATGGCGACCCTCTTAGATACGCTACGTACTGCTGTACTCGTGGCCTTCGTAAGTCGCGTAAAGTCCTGGCTATACCCCTTTGATCGTCGCGCATCGTGAAGGTCAGCACCACGAACTGGATCTCTGGAATCGGGCTATCGTGGGTAACCTTTGCGGCACAGAAGCCCATTTCATGAAGGTTGCATGGCACATCACGTAGATGGAAGTTAGTTTGAGCAGGTAACTCGGTGTTCGATTGAGGTTAACTGCGTGCACGTACTCGTTGTCGGTACCATAGGTCTGGATACGATAGAGACGCCCTTCGGGTCTGTGCAAGGGGCTCTGGGGGGGAGTGCTACGTACATTGCCCTGGCCGCAAAATATTTTACGTCCCGAGTAGGTCTGGTGGCTGTAGTTGGCGGCGATCTCCCGGATGAATACCGTTGTGTCTTTGATGATGCCTCGCTGAATACGGACGGGGTACAGGTGATCCCCGATGGAAAAACGTTTGCATGGGGAGGGAGATATCACTACGATCTGAATGAGCGTGAGACCCTGTTCACGGATCTGAATGTCTTGAGTGCTTTCAGGCCCGATGTTCCTCGGCCATTTCGAAGTAAAGGGATTGTATGTCTGGGAAATCTCAGTCCGGAAGTACAATTGGAGGTACTGAACCAGGTCGCGGAACCGGACCTGGTTCTCTGTGACACGATGAATTACTGGATAGAAAACAGTGCACCCACTTTACGCCGACTTCTGCGCCGTGTGGACGTACTGATCGTAAATGACGCTGAGGCCCGTGAACTGGCAGGAGTGGCAAACCTCGTCAAAGCAGCTCGAATCATTCGCGCACTAGGGCCCCGGATTCTGATCATAAAAAAAGGAGAACACGGAGCCTTGCTGTTCTATGAAGAGCAAATTTTCAGTGCCCCAGCCTATCCGTTAGAGGATATACAAGATCCTACAGGGGCGGGGGATGCCTTTATGGGTGGTCTGGCAGGATATCTTGCCCATAATCGTACTATAGACGAAGATACGCTCCGACGCGGTGTCATTGTTGGCAGTGCCATGGCATCATTCGCGGTGGAGCAATTTGGACCATCCAGGTTACTTGGTGTGGCCCCTGAGGAAATATGGAAACGGGTTGAGGCATTTCGCATATTAGCACATATCCCTTCTTACAAACTCGACATCGTGCAATGAAGATTGCACTCCCTTATCGTGGTGGCATGAGCCGGGTTATAGTAATGAGTCTGATGTTAATGCCGTTATTGCAATGTAACATCCAAAAAACAAACAATCAGACATCCAGCACGTTCTACATACAAACTGAAAAGTCCAACCCTCAGATCCTCTTTCAATATTATTTCGGTCCCTTTGTGCAACCTGAAAATGACGACCCATTCAAAACCGAACTCATCAAGAAAAGGGGAGGAAAATATTATCTAGACCTTAGCATACCATCAAAACTGAATCAGGATAGCTCACTACTAAAGCAGTTATCCGACAAAACCAAACTCGACGACGATAAACTGGAGGCATTCCTGCTAGCGCGATATTACGAAGCAGTAACTCCCCCGGAAAATCTACAGTCCCTACGTGAAAGCTACCCTTACACGGATTCAACTAACTGGTTCAATGTTGAACTAAACGGCGTCATGACTACCGCACGCCGGAGCATTTACATATCTCGATCCGATCTACAGACAACTCTTTCCAACTTCATTATAAATGGCGGCCAAATAATCTATCCAGAAGGCACAGTCATTATCGGTGAACATTATCACGACGGGGATCTTGCAGAGGTAACCGTGATGCGTAAAGCATCCCAATCCTACTGGGAATTTTTTGTTTACGGTCCGGATGGCAACCTCACACCTGCAACAAGCACGGGACCCCGTCCTCTCAAAGTTCCCGTACAATGCGTTGGGTGCCATACAGGTTCGCGACTCTTCGAGCCAGAAAAAAGCTTTCCGGGCCTGGCACCCCCAGGCCCGGAAGGGAAAAGACATATTTATGTTGACAAACCACTTAGAAACGAGATAATCACTGCGTTTTTCAATGAACATCGACGTCGAAATGATGCAGTACTCGGAATCTATATTACCCTGTACGTCGCTACACTCCTGGAACAGTCCAGAGCAGGACAACCCCTTGCATTAGAAGACAAGGTTATTTTGGACCAGCTAGAAATAGAACATGAATAGAAATGAAGTTAATCTTATCAATGCTATTTTTTATGCGCACCATGGTGTACTGCAGGAAGAGCACCGAATAGGCGGCCGCTATGAAGTCGACGTATCCATGCAAGTGGATTTTGAAAAAGCTGCACAGGATGACGATTTGTCCCAGACTGTAGACTATGAAAAAATCTACAATGTCATAAAAGAACTGGTGACGCAAAATCAATTTTATCTCATTGAGCGTCTAGCCTATCTTATTGCTACCACCATCTTGAATGAATTTCCTGTAGTCAATGCAGTTAACGTAACTGTACGAAAACCCAATCCTCCTGTCGGAGGACCGTGCGATCGGGCCGAAGTTGTCTATCGCAAAAGCAGATCGTGAAAACCATCACAAGATATATATATTGCTTCTTTATACCGTCGAAACCAGGTTATCTGTCGCTTGGCATAACGACGGGTATTACGCTTTATTAAATAGATCATCTGCGCAAAAGTAACTTCACCTCTCAGGTAGGCGAAAACCTCTTTATATCCGATTGTATTCAGAGCATTGATGCTTTCATCATAGCCCCGAATCAATAATGAGCGTACTTCCTCTATCAGGCCAGCATCAATCATCTCGTCGACTCGTTGGTTAATTCGGTCGTATAGATCGCTCCGGTCCCGTTGCAATACATATAGACGATAGCGAAATGGTATACCGTCTTCCTGCGTAGTAATAGAGGATAAGGGTCTACCAGTAAGGTAATAAACTTCAAGTCCGCGTATAAGGCGTTGTGTTTTCGTGGGATCAAGTGTTTTTGCAAAATCCGGGTCTACTCGTTCGAGTTCTCGGTAAAGGGCAACCTGGCCTTCATCATACAAGCGCTGCTCAAGCTTAGCACGTATTTCCGGATCCCCCTCGGGTAATTCAGGCAGGCCATACATGAGTGCGTGTACGTACAACGTCGATCCGCCAACGATGATGGGTAAGCGGTTCCTCTCGAGAATCGATTGAATACGCTGCCTGGCAGCTATAGCGAAACGCCCGGCAGAGAATGGCTCTTCTAAATTCAGTTCATCAATGAAATGATGCGGGATGCCTCGGCGTTCTTCTAACGTGGGCTTTGCTGTGCCAATATTCAATCCCCGGTATACCTGCCTGCTGTCACATGAAATGATTTCTGCTCCTAGTCGCTCTGCTACTGTAATACTCAGGTTTGTCTTTCCAACAGCCGTAGGACCTACGAGAAAAATTACTTCATTGTCTTTAACCGTATCCATAATATGTTAAACTAATATCAGTAGGCTGTAAGCGTGGGATCAATGCGCTCAATCCAAGACAAGATACCACCCTCTAAATTCATAACTCTATCATAGCCGATGGCCTTCATGTATTGTGCAGCTTGGAGCGATCTTGCACCGGATCGACAGTAAACAACTATCAGTTTATTCTTTTCAAGAATAATATCTTCTATCATGGAAGACAAATGCTGCAGGGGAATATGTACACCACCAATGCTGGCAACATCACGTTCCTCGGGAGCTCGTACATCTATAAGAACGAAGTCATCGCCATTATCTAGCATCGACTTGAGTCGTTCTACCGTGATATGAGGTACAGAGGACCTGTGAAAGGCGAGAGGCATAATTATATGTCGTCTATGTTAATGAAGTCGGCTGCACTATCTCGCAAGCGATCGCGCTGATGAACGTACGTCATCGTTGTTTCTATGCTCTTGTGGCGGGCATGGTTCTGTACCTGCTGTATCGTTGCCCCTGCCTCAATCGCTAGTGTACATCCTGTATGTCTTAGAGTATGTGCCCCTATTCGCGATAGTCCAGCTCGCTCTGCAGCCTTGCGAACTATAGTATAAATGGAGTGTGGTGATAGACGACCGTTCCGGTTGTTAGGGCTAAATGAACGCCAGAGTGGTCCTGTCGTAATCCCGTAATGTTGCTTCATGCGTTCAATTTCTTCTACGATACGATCAGGTACCTTTACATATTGATCCGCTCCACCTTTTGCATGCGGAATATCTAGAACCCAATACCTTCCAAGTGGACGAAGGTGTTCTACATCCATGGCCGCTGCTTCGGAGCGACGTAACACACAGTACAGAAGCGTGAGTATTAAAGCTCGATCGCGAACGCGTGCTTTGCCGCTTTTCGAAGTTGCTTCAATCAGCCTCCTGGCCTCATCGCCAGTTAGATAAAGGATCCTACGGTTTCTATGATCAATCTGTCTGATCTTACGAACCAGTTGTTTATGAGCAGGGTTTTGGTTGAGTACACCGAGCGCTATCAGCCAATCAAAAAAACCCCGGATGGCTGCCAGTTTGCGTTTAATTGTAGAAGCCTTGTAGCCCTGTTTTTCAAGTTCACTTATGTATTCATTCATTTGTATAAAATCGATTGACAACACTTCCTGCAGGGCTACATGATCTGTTTTGAAAAAATCTCTCAGGTCACGCTGGTAGGCTATCTGCGTACTGGTACGATCGAATTTAAGCAAATATAACTGCAATAAGTTGTGGTCTCCATATGGCGACGCACTAAGCGGTGCTGAAGCTTTAGATATTATAAGTTTGTGGTCACTCATCGTCTACCCCGGTTTCTGAAAGAAAGATGAGGACTTCCCTGAGAACCTGCTGCACATCGCGCCTTCCGTCAAGTGCCTCCAGTATTGCCCTGGATAACTGTCGAGGCCGCTCCTGAGGTTCTTTCAATGCTTCGGTTTGCGGGAAGCGAGTCGAGACAGGACTGTATAATAGATTTTCTACCAGATTGTTTTGGGGGTTGCCATCGCGATGACGAATAATGAAGCCCGGGGGTTGTGGCCCCAAATAGGTCCAGGCCACAAGCTGATGTACATAATACGATTCCTTGGACCCGTCGCAATACAGCGTTACCGTATGCATCCCGCTCGGATGCTGACCCGGCGAAAGAATGCGGCCAGGCTGAAACTTCCGGTGAGCAACACGTGAAGTTTCGGATGCCTGCCGATAGCTTCGGTATCGAGGCAGGGAAAGTATGTGACCCGCCGTCGATACCATGTACTCGCGCAATTGGCCCGTGGGTGTCTGGACGAACTGCCAGTTCCACGCATCGAGGGCAGTGTGTTCTTCGCGTGAGATGCGGTTAGCCAATCGCAGCAGTTGACTCCTGCAACGCTCGTCTTCCAGCAGGCCGGCTATTTCGTCAAACCGCATACGCTTAAGGGTTAGTGTGTATCAACCTTTGATAAATAGTCTTATCGAAAGTTAAACGTCTACTGTAACAAAATCAACTCCAGACGACCAGTGATACCGTTGATACCGCGACGACAACCTGCATTCAGTCAACCTGGAAAGCCCCCATTCTTTGTACCAGGGGCTATGTTAGTGCCGGCACCGGTT
>CAZKFR010000064.1:0-19284 GCA_964552015.1 uncultured Rhodothermaceae bacterium
GGTCATGCCGGCAATGAGCACGAGCAGGACGACCGCCGCCGCCGAGGCATAACCTGCTCGTAGATATGATAGACGATGGTGCGGGTGGCATTCACCGGCCCCCCCTGGGTCATCGCCAGCACGATGGTGAACACCTGGAAGGACCGGATGACCGCCGTGATGCTGACGAGCACCACGATGGGACGCAACGACGGCAACGTCACCAGGCGAAACGTCTGCCAGGGCGTGGCCCCTTCCAGACGCGACACCTCATAGTACTCGGCCGGGATGCTCTGCAACGCCGCCGCGAACAGAACCATGTCGAACCCCAGGTTTTTCCACACCGTCAGCGCCATCAGGGCCGGCAGCGCCAGGTGCTCGTCGAGCAACCAGCCCTGCGGCGGCAGACCGGCAAACGTCAACAGGTAGTTGATCAGCCCGTTCGAGGCATAGAGCCACCGCCAGATCATCGCCGTGGCCATGAGCGAGGTGACGACGGGGATGAAGTAGAGCGTCCGGTAGAACCGCGCCCATCGGCCCGTGCCCTCGACCATCACGGCCAGCACCAGCGCCAGCACCACGCCGGCCACCACGCAGCCGGCCACGAAGAGCAACGTGTTGCCCAGCGCCGAGAGAAAGAGCGGGTCCTGGAACTGCCGCACGTAGTTCTCCAGCCCGATGAACGGCGTGTGCCGGCGCAACAACCCGTAGTCGAAGAAACTCAGGGCGATGCTCTTGAGGATCGGGTAGTACTGGAAAACGAGGAAAAAGACGAGTGTGGGCAGGAGCAGCACGTACGCGGCTCGCACCTCGCCTCGTCCCACCCGCCCGCCGATGCTAAGCGCCGGCATACGTCACCTCCACACTTGCGCTCCCGGTAACCGCTCGCTGCATCGCGGCATAGGTGCTTTCCTCCACCTGCTCCTCCGTGAAGGGCACGTCCGCCCCGTCCCACCGGGCCGCCACCGGCCTCCGGCCCGGCGGCAGCAGCAGGTGCAGGCTGACCTCGGCCCCGCTCGAGGTGATCTCCAGGCGGATCGTGCGCGCCTCCGGGTCGTGTTCGCAACGATAGCCGAAGGTTCCGCCCCCGGCCGGATAGCCGACCTGCACGGCCGCCCGCCGCTCGCCGGCAGCCACCCAGCGCGGCGCCAGCCGCACCCGCCGGAACGAGTGCGCCCGGTCCACCACCCCGCACAGCCCGTCCACGAACGCCCAGAGCATCGCCGAGGCCCCCCAGCCGTCGGTGGCCGTCGCTTCGGGGCTGGTGCTGGTCTCGACGGAGGAGGGCGTGCCGTCCGGGAAGTACCAGAGGTAGGTGGCCTGCTGCGCGGCAATCATCGCACGGTACTGCTCGAGGGTCTCGACCCCGTAGCGCTCGAAACCGTGCTCGAAGGCGGCCCGGGCCAGCTCGCCGCCCACGAGCGGCATGATGCCGCCGTTGCAATAGGCCCCCGGCACGAGGCGCTCGTCCCCGAAGGTGCCGGCCGGAAAAGGCGGGTCGATGCTGAACCATTCGGCGAAGGCGCTCCCGGCCTCCCGCCGCCGCCGGTACTCCCGCAGGATGGACACGGCGATGGCATGATCGGCCAGGCCCCGGTTGATCGCCATGGGATTGCTCAGGCTCAGCTGCTCGGCCTCGTCGGCGCCGGGGTCCGGCACCGGCCCGAGCCGGTAGAAGTGGGTGTAGAAACGGCCGTTGAACAGCAGCCGGTTGGCCTGCGCCCGCACCGCGTCGGCCCGCGCCCGCCAGGCCGCGGCGCGCTCCCCGGCCCCGATGTGGTCGTAGAGCCGGGCCAGCAGCAGGGCCGCCTCGTAGAGGCCGCTGTTGTCGCCGTGCATGATGCCCCAGAACGTCTCGTCGGTGATCTGGAAGTTGAGCCAGGGGTGGCGCCCGGCCGTGAAGTCGAAGTCCCAGGTGTCGATGGTATAGGGCCGCTTGACCAGGCCGTGGTGCGCATCCCACCGCCAGGGGTGGGTCGTGGTGTAGACGAGCGCCCGGTCGAGCGCGGGCAGCAGCCGGGCGATCCAGTCGTCATCTCCCGAGGCCTGCCAGGCCAGGAAGGCCGCCTTCACGAACCGGTACTCGACGTCGGCCTCGACGGGTACCCGCACCCACGTCTCCCAGTTCTCCCGCCCGCCCATCGGACGGGTCGTGACGAAGTCGAAGAGGCGGCCGTTGCGGGCCTGCTGCCGGGCGAAAGCGTCCACGGCGCTCTGCACGTCGTCCGTGAAATAGCGTCCGGCCCGGAGGATGTCCGAGTGGTCGCGGATCCAGAGCGCCGGTGAGTCGGGGCTCCGGTACCCGCGCACCGTCTGGCCGTCGACGGTCAGGGCGATGACGTCGGCGGCCAGAAATGCGGCGATCTGTTCACAGAAGGGGCCCCATCGGCCCGAAGACGTTTCTACGGTCAGCAAGCTTCCGTCAGGCGGGTTGAGGAAACGGGGGTTCGGCGGGCCGCGCGCCCGCTCCGACCGACGCGGCGGCCGTCACATCCCGATACGCAGGGTGAAGCGATGGACGTTGTCCAGGAGGTCCATCTGCGTGAAGGCATAGTCGAGGCCGAGGGCGTAGTCCCCCAGGGCATACTGGAGGCCGGCCCCGAGCGAGACGCCCTCGATCGAGGTTTTGACGGGGTCGCGGGTGCTGGTGCCGTCGTCTTCGGCCCCGGCATAGTTGAAGCGGTAGCCGGCCCGGAGGAACAGCAGGTCGTAGAAGGACAGCTCGGCCCCGCCATAGACGAGCTGCTGTGAATCGAGCGGCTTGGTGGCGTCGACGGCCAGCATCAGGCGCATCTGCTCCCGGTTGACGGGGTAGATCGTCGAGCCGATGGAGAACGTCAGCGGGAGCGGGTTGTCCTGGTTATAGAAGGACATGTCAGTCCCCAGGTTGCTCAGCCGGGCGGCCAGTTGCCAGCCGGCCACGCCTACCTGGTAAACCGAACCGAAGTCAAAAGCCAGGGCCGAGGCCCCGACGCCGTCGATGCGCTCGCTGATGTACTTGACCGTCGCCCCCAGGCTCAGCCGGTCGATCACGTACCGGGCGTAGGAAAGGCTGACGGCCAGGTCCGTGTAGTTGTACGTGGGCGCGGTCTCCGGGTCGGTCACGAGTTCCTGCAGGATGGGGTCGGTGTACCCGTTCTGCCGGTTGGCCGGGATGTCTGTCAGCCCGAAGTACTGCACGCCCAGGGTGAGGGTGCCGTAGGCGGTGTTGTATCCGGCCGCGAGCGCCCCGGCTTCGATGTCGGCGATCCAGTCGACATAGGAGAAGCTGACACTGCCGCGTTGCTGGTCATTGAGTGCCGTCCCGGCGGGGTTCCAGAAGATCTGCCCGGCGTCCCCGGTCAGGGCCGTCGCCGCCGAGCCGAGGGACACCTCGCGGGCCCCGATCCCCACCTCGAGGAAGGCGGCGCCGGTACGCCCGGCCTTGCGCTGCGCCTCGGCCGGCAAGACGACCAGAGCGGCCAGCAGGATGCTCAGAAAGAGGATTCGTTTCATGGCGGACCTCATGCGTCTCATCGTGAAGGCAGGAGCTAGCGGAGGATGGCAAAGTGACCGACGGCCTCGCGGTTGCCGTTGTCGTACGAGACATGGTAGATGTAGAGGCCGCTGGCGACCTCCACGCCGTCCTTGGAGAACATGTCCCAGGTGTACTTGCCGTCGGTGGCCCCCTCCACGGTCGTCTGGAAGATGATCTGCCCGGAGACGTCCAGGATCGTCAGCGTGTAGGATTCGGGCAGGTTGAGAAAGTCGATGCTGTGGCTCGACGGGTTGTCGCGCTCGTCGTTGAGGCCGGTGATCTTGTAGGGGTTGGGCGTCACCGTGATGAGCTGCGCCACCTGGTCGACCGGGGCCACAGGGGGCGTCACCGTGAACGGCCCCCCGATGTTTTTCCGGTTCTGCGTGCCGGGAGCCGGATAGTCGGCCGCCCGGATGGCGAACGGGTAGGTGTCGATCCAGGGCGCAAAGAGGCCGATCTGGCCGTCCGGCACGTCGCGGCTGTTACGCCCGTTCCGGTTGAAGTTGGACGATTCGATGTGGTTAACGGGTACAGCACCGAGCGGTCCGGTGAAGCTTCCCTCCTTGTAGGCGGAAACGTAGTACCAGTAGGTGAAGCCGGTGATGGCCTCGGTGTCCTCGTAGCTGTAGTCGTACCCGCCTGTGGCGTCGTTGTACTGGGACACCTCACTGACCGGGATCCTCGCGATGAGCTGGTAGGGTCCCCACTCGGCCGGCTGGTAGAAGTTCTGCGTGTCACCGGCAAACTCGGCGAAAGCGTCGAAGTACGGGTTGCCCTTGTCGGCGAACTGCTTGATGCTGCCACCGGGCTCGTGGAGCCGGTGATAGTTATCGACGAGGGCAAAGCCGTTGGCCCCTTCCTCCTGGCTGGGGAACCAGCTCTCACGCTGGAACTGGGCGGCCCGCCAGATCTTGTAGCCGTCGACATCCGGATCAATGTCCGAGACGTCGGTCCATCGGATGAGGGCGGTGCCGTCCGTCGTGCTCTCCACACGAATCTCGGGGGCCGGCGGCACGGGCAGCACGTCCCGCACGTTCCAGCCGCGCTCCCAGGCCCACCGGGCCGCCTTCGCCGCGTCGGCGACGCCCTCCCAGCGGAAGCCGCCCGTCATGACGAAGACGAGCGTCATGGACTCTCCCACCTCCAGGGCAAAGGGTCCCACGCCGTGGTTGACGTCCTGCCCGAAGGTGTACTCCTGCGTGAAGCCCGTCCCCCCGTAGAAGTTGCCCGAAGCCGCCTGCGGGTTGAGGCGATCCTCCCAGATGGGCTGTTCGATGGCGGTGGGACTGACGTCTACGCTGGCGTGCTTATAGTCGCCGTCGGGACGCACGCCCGGCGCGGCCTGCCCGAAGGTGGTCACGTCCCCGGGGGTGCCGCCGGAGAACAGGTTCGGGTTCGGCGCCCGGTTGTTGTTGTCGAACGTGGTACGTTTGCCGTAATCGGCATACCAGGTGGCCGTGGCGGAATAGAAGGCCAGGTCGGCCCGGTTCAGGTTGAACAGGCTGGGATCCTGGTTCGTGGCGGACGTATACCAGCCGGCCTCACTCCCGACGCCGACGGGATGCGTGCCGAAGAGGGTGCGCTTGTCCGGAGCGCCCGCCAGGGCCGCCAGGTTGTTGTCGTCGATGGCACCCTGCTTGGCCCCCAGCCACATCACGGCGTTCCAGACGTCGGTATAGCCTTCGAGGATACGACCGTCATTGACGCCAATGAGGCGGGTGCCTGGAGCAGGCGTCGTTCGGCCGTCGGTCCGCGAGGGCGGGACGTTGGCATACCAGACGAACATGGGGGGATCGTCGGCGACGGCCGGCACCAGGTACCCCATCGTACGCCCGGCGCCGAAGCGGTTCGAGCGCCCGGCCGTCTGGGTGATGCGCACCGAGATGGACGGGATCATCCAGGCGGCCGCCGCCACGGCGTCGATGGCGTGCCCGGTCAGCTCGGGTGTGCCGTCCCCGTTGGCGTCCACGACGCCCGTGTTCGTCATCGAGATCTCGAGCACGACGAAGTCGTTCAGGTTCTGCTCGTTGATCGTGTACTGGTGGGCGCGGAGCTTGAAGTCGATGCCAGCCGTGGTGGGCCAGCCGGCTTCATAGACGAGGTGGGTGCGCGTCTCGTCGGTGAAGCGGGCCTCGCGCCGGTAGTTGCGGGCCGGGTCGCCGGCACCGGGTACGTTCGGCGTGTAGTAGGCGAACATGTACCGGTCGTCGGGCGTGGCGTCGTCGGCCCGGAGGATGGGCGTGGGCCAGCCGTCGGCCTCGAAGACAGGGAAGACGAGCCGGGTGCCATCCCGCCAGTTGCTCGTCAGGTCGTAGCCGCCGGGCCATATACCGTTTGGCTCGAGCCAGTTGGTGCCGTCAGGACCCAGGGTGATCCAGTGCAGGGCTCCCATGTCCCGGTTCGGATCCTCGACCCCGTTATCCGTGACGGTATTCATAGGCTTGACCGTGTTCCAGAAGTCCCCGGCGACCATGTAGCCGTCACCAGCGACGGTGGGCCGGGAGGCCGCCTTGAACAGGGGCGAGGGCACATCCCGCTTCTGGGCCAGCACCGGCCCCGCCATGGCCAGGCAGAGGCCCAGCAGGCCAGCCAGGCGCTGAATTCGTTTCATACGTTGCATGGTCCTATCCTTGCCAGTTGAAAAGAGCAGCGAAACCGGACGGCAGGCCGCGTTCCCACACGGCCCTGCACCTCCGGGCCGGCTAGAAGCGCAGCCGGGAACCAAAGTAGACCGTTCGGGCCGGGCCGTAGAGCGCAACGCCGTCATCCCGGATGAGCCGGGTGCCGGGCACGCCCGTCTCCTGGAAGATGACGGGCCCCGTCGGGGTATTGTCCTCGTAAGCAACCACATTCTGCCGGTTAGTCAGGTTGGTTACATCGAGGAAGAGATCCAGGCCCAGCCGGTTCGTGAAACGGAAGTCCTTCTCCAGACGCAGATCGATGCGATAGTTGGTCGGCGCGGTGAGCAGTTCCCGGTCACGCGGGTCGGCCCCGATCGCCTTCGGATACTGGAAGCCACTCTCCAGCGTCCCGAAGAGCCCGAAGGAGAAGTCGGCCGGCAATCCGGCCACACCCCGCAGAATGAACCGGTGACGGCGGTCGTAGCCGCCCGTGATCGTCGAGCCGCCCTGCACGTTGATGGCGAAGTTCTGGAAATCCTTCGCGTCCTCGAAGGGAATCTGCGTTTCTCCCGTCTCCGGATCGAAACGAAACTCGCGCAGGTTCTGCCCGGTAACGCGTGACTGCTCGACCGAGGAGAAGGTGTAGGAGGCCGTCAAGCCCAGCGTTACGTCTTCGGCCAGGCGCAACGGTGCGCGGCGCAACACCAGTTCGATGCCCCGCGCATCCGCATAGCCCGTGTTCGTGATGTACGTGTACTGGCTGAAGCCCTGGATCGTCGGCTCCCCTTCCGGCGTGAAATTGAACGCCGTCATCGTAACCGTACTATAGTTGTCGATACTCCGGGCATAGGCATTCACGTCCACCCCCCAGCCCGGAGAAAACTCCCACTGCACCCCCAGTTCGTAGTTGTTCGACGTGATCGGGTCCATTTCTGGATTGACCAGGTTGAAGAACTGACTGGTGGTATGGATGCCACCGTAGTGCTGGTACAGGGTGTTAAAGGGAAAGAGCTGCTGGGAACGCGAGTAGGAGAAGTACATCGATGCCGTCTCCCCGATCGGGTGCGAGACACCGATGCTCGGGTTAAACAGCACGTCGACGGGCACCGCCTCCCCGCGCCGGACAAAGTTGCGCGCCACTCGCTTACCCCGGAAGTCGACCGTATCTCGGACGAACGGATAGAAGTGGTTCTCAATCTTCTCCATGTCGCGGTCGGCGAAGGTGAGCCGGGCGCCCACGTTGATGATCAGGCCGGCGTACTCCATCCGATCCGACGCATACAGGGAAAGCTCCCACGGCTTGCGGTCCCAGTAGTCGATCCGGAACGGCTCCTCGGCGTCGTTGAGGATCGCCCCCGGCCCGGGGAGTCCCTCGACGTGCATGTAGTCAAACGACCGCTGCTTGAACTCCAGGCCGGCCTGCACGAAGTGGTTGAGGGTGACCTGGCTGGCCACGTCCGCCTTGACGGCATTCGTGATGCTCTCGGCATCCTCGTAAAACGGGGCCGGACGCGCCAGGCGGTATCGCGTGCCGTTGGGCAGGTTGATGCCCGTCTCGCTGAAGTTGTCCGTGACGATGTCAACGAACATCTTCGGGTTGTTGGCCTCGTCCCGTGTAGCGCTCGTGCTGATGTACTTCTCAACCACCGCCAGATCGGTAAAGTCCAGGAAGTCGCCGTCTTCCCCGATTTCCTGGAAGCCATCGCCATCGTCATCGACGTAGCCGTAGCGGCTACGGTCATAGGTGCGATAGACCTGCACGGTCAGGTAAGCCGTAGGCGAGAGCACGTGCCGCAGGCGCAGTGACCCCACATAGCTACCGCCATCCTGCTGGGAGACGCCTTCGAGGTAGAACCGCCAGAACTCCATGTAGTCCGTGTTATTCCAGCCGCCCCAGAGCCCCTTGTCTTCGAAGAGCCCGATGGCGGTGAGGCTCGTCCGGTCGGAGAGGCGGTAGGTGGTCTTGAGCTGCCCGTTAATGCGTTTGCGGAAGTAGTTGGGCAGATACCCGTTGGTCTGGAAGAATTGTCCGGTCGTGCTGAACGTCCACCGGTCGGTAAGCGAACCGCCCAGGCTGAAGCGCAGGTCATACTCGGGCCGGTCGCCCACCTGGTACTTGTCGGGCGTCCAGGTATAGAGGGCTTTCTTGAGGGGATCCTCGACGAGCTCCCGCTCGGCCAGGTACACGTCGCCGTCGTGATAGAAGTCGAGCGAATCGGGACCGGGCCGGGGGATGGAAGGGGCGATTCGTGCCGAGAACGAGCCGCGGATCGGCCCGCGCCCTTCGGCCAGCGTGACGGCGACGACGCCGCCGGAGCCCGAGGCATACTGCGCGTTGGTGGCTCCGGCGTTGACCGTCACCTCCTCCACACCCTCCGGGTTGAGCGAAAGGATGCTCGGACTCGTACGATCCGCCTTGTTGGCGTTGCTGTAGGTGGCACCGACATAGTTGGTACCACTCGACAGCGTGTAAAAAGCATCCGTCACGTCGATGCCTTCGACGAGCGTGCGGGTTTCGAACCGGCGACTGCCCCGGATGAAACCGTCATAGGAGTTGGCCGTGCGCGCAATCACGTCCTCGAGGCGTGTAACGGGAAGGCGACTGATCTCCTCACCGGTGACGAGGGCCCGCGAATTAGTCTGGTTCTGATCCACCACCGGTCGCGCCGCCTCGATGACCACCTCCTCGCCCTGAATGACTTCCTGGGTCAACCCCACATCCAGCGTGACGGTACGGTTCGAGGTGATGCGCACGTTCTCCACGATACGGGTGGCATACCCGATGAAGGAGAACCGGACCGAATACGTTCCAGGAGCAATCCCGATGAGGACGTAATTGCCATCCACATCGGTGGCGGTGCCCTGCCCGGTCTCCAGCAGGACGACCGTGGCCCCCGGAATCGGATCGCCGGTCGATGCGTCGGTAACACGACCGGCCAGCTTGCCACTCTGTGCTTGCACAACCGGAGGAAGCGCTCCCAGTAACAGGATCGGCACCAGATACCGGAGGCCTTTCCAGGCGGGTTTTCCTTTCATGAGAAAGCCTCTACTCGTTTGGTGGATGCAGGAAGGTTTTCTTTGTATGTGGGTAGCCCGCCCGGAAAGATCAGCGTTCGCAGTGGGAGACTCGGCCCCTTGCGTTGCGCGCTCCTCTTTCAAGCGGGCACGGGTTCACGCCCACCGAGTTCGCGTGAGAGCAACCGTGCCGTACGTCGCACGGCTTCTCCGACGCGTGCAACCCGGCTTTCGTCAGCAACCTGGGAGGACAACATCGCCACCGTCAACGCCGCGCACGGCCGCTGGCTGTGATCCCATACCGGCGCCGAGACGCAGAGTAGCTCCCGGTTGTATTCCCCATCGACGACGGCATACTGCCGCCGACGCACCTCTTCCAACCGATGCATGAACAGGTCACGATCCGTGAGCGTGGCCTCGTTGTAGGCCTCCATTCCGTGACGGTCCAGTATTTCTTCCACTTCCTGGCTCGGTAACCACGCCAGCATGGCCACACCCGTGGCCGTACAGTGTGCAGGTACCCGAGACTGCAGCTTCTTCACCACGGCGATCGACTTCGGGCTGTCCATTCGCCGGAGGTACACAACCTCGCCGTCCTCCAGCTTGCTCAAAAACACCGTCTCGCCACACTCCTCCGCCAGCGACTGCATGTAGCGCGTCGCCACCCGGAACAGATCACTCTGCTCCGCAAACTTGTTACCCAGCTCGAACAGGTACGAACCCAAGCGGTAGGCCTGGCTCTCCGGATCGAGCGTCACACAGTGATGTTTGCGCAGCGTCACGAGGATGCGGAAAAGAGTGCTCTTCGGGATACCCGTCTCGCGTGCCAGGTCGGCCAGCACCATGCCCCGGGGCTCCCGCGCCAGGACCCCCAGCACCTGTACCGCTCGCTCGACCGAGGGGACGAGATAGCGATTTTCTGTTTCAAATGTGAAATGGTGTTTCATTTCGTGTATGATTTAAATATTTTACGTGAAGATGTCAAGGGCCTTTTTCGGGCACGCCCCTGCCATCCGACCCAAAATTGCCCTTTTCAGGGGCAATAAGAGGGATTTTCCCTCGGTCAAATTTAAAAACGATGTTTCACATAATAAACAACCGGACCCTCCATGCGCACTTTTTCCTCCCTGCCGCCGGCCTACCCGGCCGGCGCCCCCCCCGCTGTCGCCACCGCGGCCGTCACCCTCAGCCGGCGGCTGGGCCTCCCTCCCGCCGAGGCCCGCGACGAACCCGGACCCGGCCTCAACCTGGACGTCGCCGGCGGCCCCTGGTCCCTCACCCCGGCGCCGCCCCCGGACGCCCCCGCCTGGATGTGGGCCCGCCTCGACGACCGCGGCGGGACGCTGTCCGCCTCCTCCCCCGCCCTGCTCTACGCCCTGGTCCACCTTCTCGCCGACGACCTCCTCCCGCACACCGCCGACCGCCTCGCCCGGGGCGTGCTCATCGAACCCGCCTTCTCCTTCCACCGGCCGCTCTTCGACAGCATCCTGACGCAGGTGGCCCGCACTACCCGCCGGTTCGATCCGGAAACTTATATCGAACACCTGGCCCGCGCGGGCTTCACCCACCTCGAAGTGAACGGACTGGCCTTCCACATCCCGTTCGAACCCGGCGTCCCGACCGAATTTTACCCTCCCTTCTACACCTACTGCCCCGGCCTGAATCATTTCGTCGACAGCCCGCTGACGCGGGGCCTCTACCCGGCGGCCTACCTGCAGGCCAACCTGAACCGCGTCCGTCGCCTGGCGGCGCTCGGCAGAAAATATGGCCTGAAACCCGGCCTGCTCTGCTTCGAACCGCGCACCCTGCCGGAGCATTTCTTCCAGCGGTACCCGACCCTCCGCGGCGCCCGGGTCGACCATCCCTTCCGGTCCCACCTCCCGCGGTATACCCTGGCGCAGGACCACCCCCTCGCCCGCGAGCACTACCGGCACCTGATGCGCAGCCTGATGGAAGCCGTGCCCGACCTGGACTACCTCTCCGTCTGGACCAACGACAGCGGGGCCGGCTTCGAACACACCGCCTCGCTGTACGTGGGCCGCAACGGGGGGCCCTACCTGATCCGGGAGTGGCGCGACCACGACCAGATCGCCCGGGCCGCTGCCGAAAGCGCCCTCCGCTGGCTGCGTCTCATGCGCGACACGGCCGCCGAAATCAACCCCGACTTCGAGGTGCTGCTCCGGATCGAACCCTTCAAGGTGGAGCACGACCACCTGCTCGCCGGCATGGGCGACGGCCTCGGTCTGGAAGCTCCCTCGCTGCTCGTGCGCGGCTACGACCTCCCCTACCATCACCCGAACTATCCGGAACAGCGGGGACTGGCCGGCTCCCTCTTCCACACGACTTTCGACCCACGTGAGAAGGAGCTGCTGGCCGAACACCGGGCCCGCGGCATCGAACCGAAGATGACCTATTCGGTCAGTTCCTCCTTTAACCTGGAACCGCTCCTGGGCATCCCGTATCCCCGCCTGCTCCACGAGAAGCTCCGCGCCCTCCGGGAAACCGGCTTCCGGGCCGTAAGTGCCTACGGCGGCCTGCTGCATCTGGAAAAGACGCCCTACTGGCCCCATCCCGGGATCATCCGGGCCGCCCAGTTTACCCCCGAGCGCCCGGTGGAGGCCGTCCTGACAGCGCTGGCAGAACGCTGGGTCGGCGCGTCCCACGCCGAAGCCCTGGTCGCAGCCTGGGACGCCGTCGAGGAAGCCCTTCGTTACTTTCCTGTCGTCCCCCTCTACAGTCACTTCGGGTTCGTGTGGCTGCGCACGTGGGTACGCCCCTTCGTTCCCAATCTGGAGGCCGTCCCGGCGGAAGACCGGCAGTACTACGAGCGTTTCATGGTCAGCACAGCCAACAACCCGAACATCAACGACCTGGGGCGGGACGTGCTCTTCGAGTTGATCAACGAGGAGAGCGGGCGGCGCATGGCCGGGCAGTTCGACCGGAACGCCCTGCCACGCCTCGATGCGGCACTCGAACGACTGGAAGAACACTGCAACACGATCACCGCCCCGGAAACCCGCGCGGTGTTCGTGGACCTGCGCGACCGCACCCGCGCCCTCTGGTGCTGGGCCACCACGCAACGCAACACCTGCGCCTGGGTCGCCGGCGTCTATGGCTACCGCCGGGCGGCCTCCGGGGACGAGCGCGCGCGGCATCGCGCCTACCTGGACCACATGATCGACCTCGAGCTCGAAAGCACCCGTCGCCTGCTGGCGCTCTGGGAGCAGAACGACACCGAGTTCATGCTGGTCTCGGGCGTCGGGGAGACGAGCTTCATCTACGGTGAGAACTTCGGCGAGCTGCTCCGCCGCAAGATCGAACTGACCGAGCGGTACCGGCACGTCGAGCCGCACATCGACGAGGCCCTGATCTGGCGCCTCCCCTGATGTCCCCCTCGCCTTCTGTCCTGTACGGTGCTGGCGTAACCGTCAACCAGCCCCTAAATTCATCCGAGGTGTACGCTCCAGCCATGCGAAGTGCATTCCCTCTACCGAAAGCGTAAACCAGATGATCAGGGCGGGCTTCTGACGATGCTGCTCGTAGCCTCGAGTGTGGTCTATGCAGCATGCGCGATTCCGTCCCTGCTGCATGGAGTTCGACGGTTTTCACAGGTACCATCGATCATGTTTTCATCCTCCTCGTGAACCCTGCGCGAACACCTATCGTCAGGCTTCCCGCGTCGGCCTGACCCGATTCACCGGGTCGTGTGCGCCGCCGCGTACTCAGAGCGTGTAATTTATTCAAATGGGTCCAGCATAATCCTAATTTTTTAATGATCCAATGCGCAAAAACACATATTATTCAGGCTTCAGGCCACCCCAATTACAAAACCTTTTTGAATTCCGGTAGTTAGTACGTTTATCCTTCCCCCTCACCTGTACGCTCAACGTGCCATGCCGCAGGAAAAGAGCAAAGTAACCATCTACGACGTGGCGGACCGGGCCGGGGTCGCTATCTCCACCGTCTCTCGTGTTCTGAACAATTCACACGACGTGTCGGACCGTACCCGGGCGCGCGTGCTGAAAGCCATCGAAGAACTCAAGTTCCGGCCCGACCGCAAGGCCAAAACGCTGGCACAGCAGGACACCCAGCTGCTGGCCGTAGCCATGCCGACCTTCACGACACCCTTCCATACCGAGTTGATGAAGGGCATCCGGATGAGCCTTCGCGAAAAGGACGTGGACTTGCTGCTCTGCGACCTCGGCTCGAAAAAGCGGCACCTGAACCTGATGAACTTCCTCAAACGGGGCGCCGTCGATGGCCTGCTCCTGGCCGGTGTCGATGTCAACGAGGAGATCGCCCAGGAACTCCATGCCCTCCACGCCCCGGTGGTGCTTATCAGCGCACAGTGGCCCGACTTTGATAGCTTCTACTGGGACGATGTCGCCGGGGCGCGACAGGCGGTAGAGCATCTCATCGAACAGGGCCACCGGCGGATCGGGATGATTCAGACGAACACCGGAAGCCCCCTCCAGAAGCGCCGCGTACAGGGTTACCGGGAAGCCCTCGAAAACGCCGGCATCCCGTTTGATCCTTCGCTCCTTGCCAGCGGCACCACCGAGAAACATGCCGGATTCAGCGAAGAAGCCGGTTATGAAGCCATGGAGTACCTGCTCCAGATCGACCCGCCGGTGACCGCCGTCTTTGCCAGCAGCGACGTGCAGGCCATCGGCGCCTGGAAAGCCATTATCGACGCCGGGAAAAAGGTCCCGGACGACATTGCCCTCGTCGGATACGACGACATCAAGACGAGCACGTATATCGGCCTGACCAGCATGGCCCAGGACATGCAAGCCATCGGCCAGCAGGCCACCGACATCCTCCTTCAGCGCATGGAGGGCACACGCTCCGAACCGCCTGTAGCCCGGCGCATCATCCCACGCCTCCAGGTGCGTCGGTCGAGTATCTTCAAACGCCAGGTGTCTTCCCCGCCTTCATCGTGTTGATCCCCTATGGACCGTGCCCTTCTCCAGCAGCAACTAGCCCACACGTTACGCGAAACCAACCTGCCCGGATTTGAGGCACGGTACCGCGGTAAGGTACGCGACACCTACCGGGACGGCGACCGCCTCATCCTCGTCACGACCGACCGCATCTCGGCCTTCGATCATGTCCTCCGGCAAACGATCCCGTTCAAAGGACAGGTGCTCAATCAGACGGCCGCTTTCTTTTTCCGGCACACGGCCGACGTAGCGCCCAACCACGTCCTGAGCGTACCCGACCCCAATGTGACGGTGGCGGTGCGCTGTGAGCCGGTTCCGGTCGAGTTCGTCGTGCGGGGCTACCTGGCGGGCCATGCCTGGCGCACCTACCGGTCCGGAGGTCGCACACTCTGTGGCATTCCCCTCCCCGAGGGGCTGCGCCAGAACAGCCGCTTGCCCGAGCCCATCCTCACGCCCACCACCAAGGCCGCCGAAGGGCACGACCTTGACATCAGCCGGGAAGACATCCTCGCGTCGGGCCTGCTCGACGCCGCTACGTTCGACCACCTGGCCCGTCTCGCGTTCGACCTGTTCGAACGGGGCACCGAAATGGCCGCCGCACGCGGGCTGATCCTCGTCGATACGAAGTACGAGTTCGGGCGTACACCCGACGGATCGTACGTGCTCATCGACGAGGTACACACCCCCGATTCGTCCCGGTATTTCTATGCGGACACGTACGAGGAATTGCTGGAGCGCGACGCTCCGCAGCGCCAGCTTTCGAAAGAATTCGTTCGTGAATGGCTGATGGCGCACGGATTTCAGGGCAAAGAAGGCCAGGTCCTTCCCGACCTTCCCGACGACTTCCGCATCGAGGTGGCCAGGCGGTATATCGAGCTCTACGAAGCCGTTACCGGGGAGCGCTTCGTGCCGGACACGCACCCGGATCCCGAGCAGCGCATCCGTGAAGCCCTGGGCATCGGCGCGACGACGTCGGCGTAACGATTTGTTAGCACCCTCCATGACGTTCGCTTAACACGACGGTCGCGCGGAGGACGTATTCTTCCGGTGCATCTCCCCTCATGCACCTCCTGTACACTGTGGGCTGAAAGCCGCCGGGTGACGAAACCGGGCGGCTTTCTTTGTTCGTCTACCTGCTGCCTCGGTCCTCGTCGTCCCTCGCCTCCCTGTTCTACCCCAAAACGAAGGCGGTCGCGCCTTGCCGACGCGACCGCCCCTTCTATACCTCGATCCGGGAGGTCAGGCTTCAGGCTTCCTCATCCTTCTTTGCCTCGTCCTCCTCAGCGGGCGTCTCGGCCTCGGAAAGCGCCTCCTCGGCAGCCTTGCGTGCCTCCTCGGAGGCTTCCACCTCGGCCACGGACGAGCCTCCCTCGGTGGCCGACACGGGTTTCTCCCCCTCGGCCTCGGAAGCCGTCTCGTCCATTTCAGCCGCTTCGGCTTGCTCGAGCTTACGCTTCAGATCCGCCAGGCCACTGAGTTCGGCGAGCGTCGTCGGTCCGGAGGTTGCCTTCTTGGTGAAGGCTTCGACCTCCTTACGCTC
Organism: uncultured Rhodothermaceae bacterium; assembly: GCA_964552015.1. GTDB lineage: Bacteria > Bacteroidota > Rhodothermia > Rhodothermales > ISCAR-4553 > Rhodocaloribacter. The sequence continues at coordinate 15,616 of CAZKFR010000064.1, forward strand.
CTGCTCTTTCTCGGCACGGCGCGCCTGGGCTTCCTGCTGGCGTTCGGCCCGTTCGCGCGCCCGTTCGGCGGCGACCTCACTCAGGATGATCTCCTTCTGGCCGGCGTCGAAGCGGATGACCGTCAGGCCGGTGAGCTGATCGCCCACGTGGTAGTGCTCACGGTGGTTCGTGCGCTCTTTGAGCTCACTGACCGGGATGAAGCCCTCCACCTCGAGCGGCAGTTCCACAGCGATGCCCTTGTCCTCGACCCGCGTGATCGTGCCCTCCGTTTCCGCCCCCTCGGCGTACACGTTGGCCAGCTGGTTCCACGGGTTCGTCTCGACCTGCTTGTGGCCGAGCGAGATGCGCCGCTCCTCGGGGTCGATGTTGAGCACCACGACGTCCATCTCCTGGCCTTTCTTCACCATCTCGCTGGGATGGCGAATCTTTTTCGTCCAGGACAGGTCGCTGATGTGAACCAGCCCATCGATGCCGGGCTCGATCTCGACAAAGACACCGAAGTTGGTGATGTTGCGGACCTTGCCACGCAGCACCGTCCCCGGGGGATACCGCTCGGCGATGTTGTCCCACGGATCGGGCTCGAGCTGCTTCATGCCCAGGGAGATCTTCTTCCCTTCAAAGTCGATATTGAGGATCTTGACCTTGACGATCTGGCCGAGCGAGACCATCTGGCTGGGATGCTTGATGTGCTCGGTCCAGCTCATCTCGGAAATGTGCACCAGGCCCTCGATCCCCTTCTCGAGTTCGACGAAGGCGCCGTAGTCCGTGATCGAGACCACCTTGCCTTCGACCACGTCGCCGACGGAGTACTTCTCATGGATGTTGTCCCACGGATGGGGCTGGAGCTGTTTGAGGCCCAGCGAAATACGCTGACGCTCCTTGTCGTAGTCGAGCACGACCACGTTGAGTTTCTCGTCCAGGCTGACGAGTTCGGACGGATGCGAGACGCGGCCCCAGGAGAGGTCCGTGATGTGGAGCAGGCCGTCGACACCACCGAGGTCGATGAAGACACCGAAGTCGGTGATGTTTTTGACGGTCCCTTCGAGGATCTGGCCCGGCTCCATCGTGGACAGGATCTTCTTGCGCTGCTCCTCGAGGTCTTTCTCGATGAGGGCTTTGTGCGAGACGACGATGTTCTCGTTGGCCGGATTGAGTTTGACGATTTTGAACTCCATCCGCTTGTCGAGGTAGGCGTCGAAGTCCCGCACGGGGCGCACGTCGATCTGCGAGCCCGGCAGGAAGGCCTCCATACCGTTGAAGAGTTCGACGATCATGCCGCCCTTGATACGGCGCACGATGGTCCCCTCGATCACTTCCTCGTTCTCGTAGGCCTCTTCGATACGGCGCCAGCGCTTGAAGGCGTCGGCCTTTGTCTTCGAGAGCACGAGCTGGCCCTGGTAGTCTTCGATGCGCTCCACGAAGACTTCGACCTCGTCGCCTGGCTGTAATTCCTCGTCGAACTCGTTCTTGGGAACGATGCCGTCACTCTTGAAGCCGATGTCGATCACGACGTCTTTGTCGCCGACGCTCACGACATGCCCCTTGATGATCTCGCCTTCGGTCACGCTCGTGAGCGTCTCCTCGACGAGTTTCATCAGCTCGGCGTACACGGGAGCCTGCTCTTCTTCCTCCTGAACTTTCTCCAGGTCTTCGAGCTTGACCACCTTACCGGTCCGCTCGCCCGTGTACCCGACCACGTCCCGGGTCGGTGCCGCCTCTTCCTGGCCGTCGGCCGTCGGCTCGGGGACGTCGGCGGTTGCTTCCGCCGAGGGCGCCCCGGTTTCGGCGGGAGGGACTTCGACGGTCGCGGTCGCTTCCGCGGCCGGCGCATCGTCCGCGGCAGGTGCCTCGCTGGCCTCCGCTTCGGCGGCAGGGGCTTCGGCGGTCGCGGCCGCTTCGTCCTCCGGCGCTTCGGCAGCGGGCTCCGGCGCTTCCGTGCTCGCTTCCGGTTGTTCCGTGGCCGCCGTTTCCTCCACGATCACCTCGTTCTCGGGGGTCGCGGGGGCCTCGGCCTCCGGCTGGGTCGTCGTTTCTTCTTTGCGCTGATCTTCAGCCATGATGGTTTCTCCGGGTCCGATCATCAGGCACCACGGGAGCTACCCGTGGAGAGGAGTGATGACCCTACCCTTCCTCCTTTTAGTGATGTACCCGGCGAAGCTCCTCGCCCCATGCGCCGGGTCGTGGGTTATGCGGCCTAGCCGCGTGAACGAATATGGCTCCGTGCACGTCCCTCCCCGCGGGCGGGTCGGGCGCACAGGAAGCCGCGATGTCAAAGCCCAAACTAAACCTTTGTTTTGCCAACTCGTTCCCGGTGGAACTGCACGATCCGCTCCACCTGCTCCTCGATCGTCAGGCCGGTCGTGTCGAGTTCGACGGCGTCCGGCGCCTTACGGAGCGGTGCCACCGCCCGGCTGGCATCCTGCCGATCACGCTGCATGATCTCGGCCAGCACCTCGTCATGCGAGACATCGAGGCCGCGGCGAAGGAGTTCGGCCCGTCGCCGGTGAGCTCGTTCGGCAGGATCGGCCACCATGAAGACCTTCAGGTCGGCCTCGGGAAAGACGACCGTGCCGATATCGCGCCCCTCGAGCACCACGCCGCGGCCCGCTTCGATCGCTTGCCGCGCCAGCCGGCGCTGTAGCTCCACCAGGCGGTCGCGCACGGGCGGCAGGGCGCTGATCCGACTGGCCATCTGGCCGACGTCCGGGGTGCGGAGCCGGTCGGTCACGTCCTCACCGTCCAGGTACAGCCGCATGCCTTCGGCACCGGGGCGGACGTCGAGCACGAGCCGGTCCATCAGCGCGGCGACAGCCTCGGGTTCGGGCGGGACGCCGGCCTCCAGGGCAGCCAGCGCCACGGCTCGGTACATGGCACCGGTGTCGATGTAGACATACCCCAGGCGCCGGGCCAGCAGGCGTGCCGTCGTACTTTTCCCCGAACCGGCGGGGCCGTCAATCGCGATGACCAAGGTTCATACAGCGCTGTTCTCAGCAAGTCAGACAAGAAATTTATCCAATCGGTCAACGGCACGCAATAAAACTCCCTCCCGGCCACGTGAATTGCCCGTGGAGGATCCCTTACGCAGGCCCCGTCGCTCAACCCCCGGCCGTTCCATGCAGGGTGATGACTCCACTCCCTAAAGGAAGTGGCTTCTCGGAGCAACACCGCCTACGCGGTGCTTGGGCTCCGAAGGCTGCATCCCAGCCCTCTGGCGAGAACGTTCAAGGCGGCATTCTCGTCCCGGTCGGCGGTGAAGCCGCACGAGTCGCACGAGTACGTCCTGTCCTTGAGCGTAAGCTTGACTTCGGGGATCGCTCCACAACGGCTACACGCCTGCGTGGTGTACGCCGGGTCCACTCGTTTCACCTGAGCGCCAGCCTCTTCCGCTTTGCTGCTCAGGATGTTGACGAATTGGCCCCAGCCCACGTCGTACGTGCTCTTGGCCAGCCGTGTTCGCGCGATGCCCTTGATATTGAGATCCTCCACGTAGATCGTCCCGTACTGCTGCACGAGCGCGCGGGCCGTCTTGTGGTGGAAGTCGCGGCGCTGGTTGGCGATATGCCCGTGCAGCCGCGCCACGTCCCGGCACGCCTTGCGCCAGCGGCCCGAGCCTTTCCGCCGACGCGCCACCCGGCGCTGCAGCCGGCGCAGTCTGGCCTGGGCCTCCC
>CAZKFR010000065.1:0-16616 GCA_964552015.1 uncultured Rhodothermaceae bacterium
GCACCCTGGCGATCCACGCCGGATCGATCAACCTCTGGCTCAAAAAACCCTGACCCGTTTTACCCCCTTGCCCCGCGAGGCGGCCGGCATCGAGCCGGTCGCCTCGTTGCGTAATTCCTTGTAACATCTTCGTCTGAAGACGACGACCGCTTGACTTTGTTGGAACGAAACCCCATCCTGAGACCTGACCCTTCGGCGGCGATCTTACAGCAGGCGCTTCTTTTTGCTGTGCTGTTCTGATACTCGCGATCAGCACCTCTCCCCGACGGCACCTTCCTCGCACGCACGGGCCATCTTCTTACTCTTACCCAACACATCCCATACGGCCATGAGATCCTTCCTGCTACGAATGCTTGCGCTGCCCCTGGTGCTCCTCCTGATGGCACCGCTCGCCCTGCACGCACAGACCTCCGCCACGATCACCTCCGGCAACGGAGAAGGTACCTACACGATCGAGTTCCTGGGCGTCGTCGACAATGGCAACGGCACCTATACCTGGTCCTACCGGGTCACCGAGGTCTCCGGAAAAAACCTGAGCCACTGGACCCTGGGTCTCTGCATGGACCTGGCCAAGGTCTTCGCCTACACACCGGACGCATCCGACAGCGGAATCGAGTCCATTGACTTTGGAACCGACAGCGGGGGGACCTTCATCACCGGCATCAAGTGGAACGTGGAGGATGACTTCGACAACGATGGCGACGAGGACGATGACGAACGGGTCTTCACCTTCACCCTGAACATGGCCTTCGACGTCGGACCGGTGCCGGTGGGCACCAAGACCGGTGGCAAGGGAGACAAGTCCGGCACGGGTAGCATCAACGGGCCGGTGTGCACCACCATAGACAAGTGTGCATCCGTCGATCCGAGCGACCTGCCGTCGTGGGACGGGGTCATCACCAACAACGGAGATGGCACTGGGAGCACCGTCCTGAACGCCCTGCTCGGCCTCAAGCGCATCGAGCTCTTCAATCAGACCAACCTGGTGCTGGACGACGTGCAGGACCTCGGCGGCACCTCGCTCGTCGGCACGGACCAGTTCGACTGCACGGAAATCACCAGCGACGGTTGCCTCAAGTACGTCTGGACAGGCGACGAAGCGGATGCGCCGATGGCGGTGAAACTGCTGCTCCGTGCCCCGGCCAACGCCGGCTCGTTCTTCTTCGTCCACTTCACCGACTGTTGCGACCACACCGTCCGGGTGGACCCTGAACTGACGCTCTACAGCGTCGCCCTGGGCGACGAGACGCAGGAGGCACCCGGCACGTTCGTGCTCGAGCAGAACTACCCCAACCCGTTCAACCCGCAGACGACGATCCGCTTCGCGCTGCCCGAGGCGGCCACGGCCCGCCTGACGGTCTACGACCTGCTGGGCCGCGAAGTAGCCACGCTGTTCGCGGGCGACCTGCCGGCCGGCACCTTCACGGCAACCTGGGACGGCCGCGATGCCGCCGGCGCCCCGGTCCCGAGCGGCGTCTACCTCTACCGGATGCAGGCCGGCTCGATCGTACAGACCCGGCAGATGATGCTGCTGAAATAGCGCCTCAGCCCCGGAGGCCGAGAACCTTCCTCCGGCCTCCGGGGTATTTTTTCCTGCCCTTCCCCTTTTTCATGTGAGCGTACCATGAACGACCAGACGAATACGAAGCGCACCATCGGGAGCGACACGCCTCACGCTACGGTGGTGGACAGCAAACCGAAGCCCTACGAGCCCCCGGCCATCACGACGTCCGGCACCCTGTCGGTGCATGCCGGATCAATCAACCTCTGGCTCAAACCCTGACCTCCGATCAGGCGGCGACAAAAGGACTCGCCGAATCCGTCCTTCCTACAGGGCCAGCGCCTCCGGGTGGCTGGCCCTTTTTCGTCGCGGCACCCGGCGCGAAAGCCTGCCAGGATTTCGTATCTTGGCCCGACACCCTGATAATCCACTGTTCCCGCCGTACATCATGCGTTCGTCGTTTCTGCTTGCCCTGTTGTCGTTGCTGATCCTGCCGCGCCTGCAGGCACAGCCGCTCACCATCGTCTCGACCGACCCGGTCGAAGCCGCCACGGACGTCCCGCTGGCCAAGGTGGTGGTCTTCAACCTGAGCGACCCCCTGCCCGCCTTCGGCTCCGTTTTCGCCACCCGCTTCACCTGGTCCCCCCTCGACTCGACGCGCCTGACGGTCTTCGGCCACGACAACGACGAGAACGGCGAACTGACGGTCGTCTTCTTCACGCTCGAGCACACCCCGAACACCGACTTCTCCTTCTTCGTCTACGGCCTGGAGGCAGATAACGGAAAGACGATGGAGCGGCCGTTCGCGCTCAACTACACGACGGCGAGCACCATCGGCACGAACGTGGTCAGCGGCTCGGCCTTCTTCCGGGACCGGGTCGTGACGGCGGTCTCGTCGAAACGGGCCCGGCTCCGGCGTCTCGTGCGGGCCGTCCTCGAGACGCACCACGTCCGGCTCGACGAACTCCTCCGCCAGGGCACGACCACGGCGGGGGTCTCGGCCAAGCGGTCGGGGGCTTCGACGTCGCTCCACGCGATCCGGCAGAACGAGCTGGACCTGAACCGGACGATCCTCCTGCTCCTGGACAGCTACGACCTCGACGAGCGCACCTGGCGCATCCACAGCGCCACGCCCATCCAGGCCGACGGCACCTTCTCCTTCGACCATGTGCGGGAAGGGACCTACTGGCCGGTGGCGATCAACTGGGCCGATGCCTTCGGTGACGTGGTCGGTGCCTACGGCTTCTACGACCCCGACGGCGACTTCGAGCCCGACCCGCTCACCGTCGGCGCCGGGGGCATGGCCGGCGTCGAGGTGGGGCTGCTGCCCATCGAGCCGAGCACGGCCGCCCCGCTGGCCGCCATCGCCCGGCAGCGCGCCGCCACCATCGCCGACGATCAGCGCCTCATCGAGATCCAGGCCCGCGACAATGCCTCCGGCGGCCTTGCCGAGAACTGGACCTTCGTCTTCTACTCGCCCTCGCGCGACAGCCTGACCCACGTCGAGATCGACCCGATCAACATCGTGCTCGACCCCGAGCCGGAGGACGAGGGCGGGCCCATCCTCCCCACGGACTTCACCCGCTCGCAGACGCCGATCCCGGAGACGATGATCGACAGCGACGCGGCCGTCGCGATCGCCGAGGCCAACGGAGGCGCCGCCTACCGGGCTCAGTTCACCGACCCGGACGGCGTCCCCATCGAGCTCCGCGCCGGCGACCTCGAGATGGACGTCCGCCCCGATCCCGGCGAGGTCTTCTGGCGGGTGACCTACCAGCCCACCGAGGCCGGCTTCGACCCGCTGATCCTTTTCATCGACATCGAGACGGGTGCCGTGCTCGACGCCCGTCCGGTCGCTACCGAGGCGGCGCCGGAGCTCCCGCAGGCCTTCACGCTGCACCAGAACCATCCCAACCCGTTCAACCCCTCCACCGAGATCACCTTCGACGTGAACCGGCCCGGCCCGCTCCGCCTCACCGTGTTCGACCTGCTCGGGCGACGTATCCGCACGCTGGCCGACGGCGTCTTCACGCCCGGACGCCACACGGTCCGCTGGGACGGGCGGACGGACGCGGGCAGCCCGGCGCCGAGCGGCGTCTACCTCTACCGGCTGGAGGGCGACGGGCAGACGGCCGGGCGGCTGATGACCCTGCTCAAGTGAGGCCGCCGCCCCGCACCATGCCGACTTCCCCGACGATGGCCGAGCGACGTGAGGACGTGTGGACGCGCCTGCGGCGCTGGAACGCCCGGCTGGGCGGCTTCCGCCTCCGGGACGTGTGGTGGCTCGCCCAGATCACCGGGATGGCCGCCGTGGTGGCGGTGGCGCGGCATCGCCTTTCCCTGCCCCGGCTCGTACGCCTCTTCGACGCGGCCCCGCGCGGCCGGGGCGGCGACTGGCGACGGCTGAACCTGCTCACACGGGGCGTCCTCCGCCGCCTCCACCGCCGCGACTTCTGCCTGCCGCACGCGCTCATCCTGTTCCGCTTCTGCCGCCGGTGGGGGTACGACACCCGCCTCTTCATCGGCGCCCGCAAGGGGCAGGACGGGCTGGACGGGCACGCCTGGGTGCGCATCGACGGACAGGGCGTGCCCGGCCTGACGCCCCCCGACGAGCACTTCGCCACGTTCTTCACCTACCCCGAGGCGGCCCCGTGATCCGAACGTCCGACGCCCGGACCTATCGCCTGCACGACGTCTGCATCGCCGTCGAGGCGCCCGGCACGGGAGTGGCCGAAGCCGCCGGGGCGCTGCTGGCCCTGCTGCGGGCCGAGCCCGACGACGACGCCCGGGCCGACCTGCGCCTCACCTTCGCAGCGACGATGGGGCAGGTGCCGGAAGGCGCCGAGTTCGTCGGGCGACACGAGCGGGGCGTCGAGGTCCTCGAGGCCGCCCCGGCCCTCTACCTGCGCCTGGGTGCGACGGTCGTCGTCGCCCGCCCCGAGGACGGCACGGCGACGTTCCACCTCGGCCCGTCGAAGCCGGCCGACGGCGCGACGCAGTACGGCCTGCTCCTCGACCTGCTCCTGCTGTGCCTGCTCGTGCTCCTCCGCCCGCGGGGGTTGTACCTGCTCCACGCCGCCTGCCTCGTGTGCGACGGCGCGGGCCTCCTCGTCTCGGCCCACAGCGGCAGCGGCAAATCGACCCTGGCGACGGCCCTCGCCTCGGCCGGCTGGTCGTTCCTCTCGGACGACCTCCTCCTCCTGCGCGCCACGCCCGGCGGCGTCGAAGCACTCGGCCTCGGCCTCCACTTCCGCCTCCTCCCCGACACCCTCGACCGGTTCCCCGGCCTGGCCGCCCGCTCCGCCGGCTTCGCCGCCGACAAGCACCACCTGGAGGCCGACGAACTCTTTCCGGACCAGTACACGCCCCGGTGCCTTCCCCGCGTGCTCGTCATCCCCGAGATCGCCGCCCTCCCGACGAGCGAGGTGCATCCCCTGCCGGCCTCGGCGGCCCTGATGCATCTGCTCGGGCAGACCACCTTCCTCTCGCGCGACCGCCGCCTGGCCGCCGCCCACCTCGACACGCTCCGTCGGCTGGCCCTGCAGGTGCGCCCCTACCGCCTGCGGGCCGGGCGCGACCTCTACGAGCACCCCGACCGCGCCGCCCGTCTGCTGGCCCCGCTGATGACCGGGACCTGAAGGGCGCGCCCCGCGTCGTCAGTCCAGTCCGTACGCGGCGGCCACCTCCTCGGGCGTCCACACCGCCGCCTCGGCATCCGGCAGCATGGTCCTGGTGACCAGGTAGTTGCCCATGACGAGGGCGTCCATGTGGGTGCGGCGGAAACAGCGGTAGGCGTCTTCGGGCGTGCACACGATGGGCTCGCCGCGCACGTTGAAGCTCGTGTTGACGAGCACCGGGCACCCCGTCTCGGCCTCGAAGGCACGGAGCAGCCGGGCATAGCGCGGGTTCGTGGCGTCGTCGACGGTCTGGATGCGGGCCGAGCCGTCGACGTGGGTGACGGCCGGGAGGGGCGCGTCGATGTGCCGGAGGCGCTCCAGCCCCTCGCCCTCGATGCGGGCGCCCTTCACCGGGGCCACGAGCAGCATGTACGGGCTCGGCACGTCGAGGTCGAAGAAGTCGACGGCGCGGTCGGCCAGCACACTCGGCGCGAAGGGACGGAAGCTCTCGCGAAACTTGATCTTCAGGTTGACCGTCCGTTGCACGTCGCGCCCGCGCGGGTCGGCCAGGATGGAGCGGCTGCCCAGGGCGCGGGGGCCGAACTCCATCCGCCCCTGAAACCACCCCACCACCTTGCCGGCGGCCAGCAGGCCGGCTGTCCGCCGCACGAGGGCATCCTCGTCGGGCAGGTGCTCGTGGGGAATGCCTTCGCGCTCGAGGAAGGCGGCAATCGCGTCGTCGGAGAACGCGGGCCCCAGGTAGGCGCCCTGCATGGCGTCGGGCGTGGCGGGCGTGCGCTCCCGCCCCAGGTAGTCGTGCCAGGCCATCAGGGCGGCGCCCAGCGCCCCGCCCGCATCGCCGGCGGCCGGCTGGATCCAGAGCCGCTCGAACGGCCCCTCCCGCAGGATGCGCCCGTTGGCCACGCAGTTGAGCGCCACGCCGCCGGCCAGGCACAGGTCGGGCAGGCCCGTGGCCCGGTGGACGTGCCGGGCCATACGCAGCAGCACTTCCTCCGTGACGACCTGCACCGAGCGGGCCAGGTCCATCTCGCGCCGGGTCAGCGGCCCCTCGGGCGCACGCGGCGGCCCGCCGAAGAGCCGTTCGAACCGCCGCCCCGTCATCCGCAGCCCGTGCGCGTACGTGAAGTAGTCCATGTTCAGCCGGAACGACCCGTCCTCCTTCACGTCGATCAGCTCCGACCGGATGGCGTCCACGTAGCGCGGCTCGCCGTAGGGCGCCAGCCCCATCAGCTTGTACTCGCCCGAGTTGACCTTGAAGCCGCAGAAGTACGTGAAAGCGCTGTAGAGCAGCCCCAGCGAATGGGGGAAATGGATCTCCGAGAGGATGCGGAGCCGGTTCCCCTCCCCCGTCCCGTACGACGTGGTGGCCCACTCGCCCACGCCGTCGGTGGTCAGGAAGGCGGCCCGTTCGAACGGCGAGGGGAAGAAGGCGCTGGCGGCGTGGCTCTCGTGGTGCTCGGGGAAGACGAGGGGGCCGTCGTAGTCCAGCTCCTTCGCCAGCAGGTCGGGGATCCAGAGCTTCTGCTTGAGCCACAGCGGCATCGCCTTGATGAACGAGCGCAGCCCTTTCGGGGCGGTGGCCACGTACGTCTCCAGCAGCCGCTCGAATTTGAGGAAGGGCTTGTCGTAGAAAGCCACCACGTCGAGGTCGCGCGTGGTGAGGCCGGCCTCGCGGAGGCAGTAGGCGATGGCGTGCCGGGGAAAGCCTGCGTCGTGCTTGCGCCGCGTGAAGCGCTCCTCCTGCGCCGCCGCCACGATCCGCCCGTCCTGCACCAGGCAGGCGGCCGCGTCATGATACCAGCACGAGATACCGAGGATGTTCAAGGTCGTCCGTGATCGGGTCAGGGCGTACAGAGGTCGGTGGCCTATGGCCTCCGTTCAGAAGTATTTCTCCAGCCGCTTCGGCGTGTCGTCGCGGTAGGTCTTTTCGATCCAGTAGGTGGGAGCCGAGGGGTCGGGGCGGCGGTGGAGCGGGTCTTTGCCGAAGAGGCGCAGCAGCAGCCCGATGGGGGTGACGGCGAGGAAGAAGACGAGGGTCAGCAGGACGCGCGTCATGACGAAGCCGAGCACCAGGGCCAGGCCCATCCAGACGCGGTAGAGGGGCCGGAAGAGGCGGGGCGCCAGCCAGCCGCCCAGGGCCAGCACCGCGCCGGCCACGCCCAGCCCTACGGGTAGCGCCCCCGGCGTCCATCCCTGGCGCCAGGCCAGGCCGAGCGCCAGCGCCACGAGCACCCCGCCGACGAGCCGGCCGAACGAGCGCACCTGCCGGTCGCCCGCCTCGATCCCGCGGATCTCATCCCACAACATGGCCGTCCTCCGTTGGCTGCGTCACCCCCTCATCAACGCCGGACGACCCGCCGGGATTCGCAGGCGCGGCTTCGCACGTCAGATGTACTTCTCCCCGCGCACCACCTCGGCATCCTGCACGTAGACGATCACCGCGTAGTGCTCGAAGTAGTGCTCGGCGATGTACTCGATGATGGCCTCGGCCACCGGCGGGCTCACCAGCGTCTCGATGCGCGTGTCGGGCCCCTCCCACTCGCTGGCCCGCACGCCGCGCGAGCCTTTGCCGGTGGCCTGCGTGAGCGTGTACCCCTTGGCCCCGAGTTCGACCAGCTTGCGCAGGAGCCGGTCCTCCAGGATCCGCTCCGTGACGATGGTGACGAGTTTGAGCTTCGTGGTATGCATGGTTCCGGGCGATCTGCGTTGCGGCGGCTCATCCGGCCAGCCAGGTGGCGAAGGTGTAGTAGAGCGGAATGCCCAGCGTCACGTTGAAGGGAAACGTGATGCCCAGCGAGGCCGTCAGGTAGAACGTCGGGTTCGCCTCGGGCAGGGCGATGCGCACGGCCGCCGGCGCGGCGATGTACGACGCACTCGAGACCATCGCGGCGAGGACGGCCCGGCCGGCCACCGAGAGCCCGGCATACCCCCCCAGCCACACGGCCAGCAGCCCGTGCACGATCGGCACGAGGATGCCGAAGCCGACCAGAAAGAAGCCCACCTCGCGCAGGTCCTGCAGGCGCCGCGCCGCCAGGATGCCCATCTCCAGCAGGAACAGCGCCAGCGCCCCCTGGAAGCCGGAGACGAAGAAGGGCGACACCGGCTCGAACTTCTCCGGCCCGACGATCAGCCCGATGAGCAGCCCCCCAACCAGCAGCACGACGCTGCGCCCGGCCAGCACCTCGTGCAGGGCATCGCGCCACGAGCCGGCCCGCTTCTCCCGCGTGAAGGCGATCATCAGCGCCACCACGATGGCAGGCACCTCCAGGATGGCCACCAGCGCGGGCATGAAGCCCTCGGGCGTGTGGCCGATCAGCGTCCCGAACGACGTCGCCACGATGAACGTGACGGCCGAGACGGAGCCATAGTGGGCCGCAATGGCCGCGGCGTTGACCCGGTCGAACCGGCCCAGACGGCGCAGCACGTTGTACGCGATCACCGGCGTGAGCAGCCCGAGGAACAGCGTCACCAGGGCCGGCCCCAGGAACGCCAGGAGCGGCGTCTTGTGCAGCTCCACCCCGCCCTTGAGGCCGATGGCCAGCAGCAGGTAGATCGAGAGCGCCTGGTAGAGGGCATCCGGCAGCCGCAGGTCGCTCCGCACCAGCGAGGCGATGACCCCGAGCACGAACGAGAGAATGATGGGCGAGAGCAGGTTCGCCGCCAGGACGTCGATGTGTTCCATGCACGTGACGGGTTTGCGTGAACACGGCAGGGCACCTGCCGCGAGCGGGTACACCCGGACAGGCCGACGCGCAATCTACAGCCCGACCGCCCGCACGTCAGGCCCCTCGCTTGAGTTTCCGTCGAAGATTGGCGGCAGAAAAACTTCCATCCCTCACGGCAACGAGGCCTGCCCCGACCGCATGCCCCGGACGAGCGCCGCACTCAACGCTGCCGCAACAGTTCCTCCACGGTCAATCCAATATCGCGAGCAATCTTCCGGAGCAATACCGACGCAATGTCCCGCCCCTTGTGGAACGGCACCGTCGTCATGCGTCCATCCGCGTGCCGGAACGGCGTGTGCGAACCCCGTTGCCGTACCTCTACGAAGCCCAATCCTTCGAGGAGCTTGATCACTTCTTGGGGCTTGAGTACCGGCACCGAGCCCATTGCTACGCTAGGTTGATCTGCTGGATACCCACGAATTCGGCCTCTACCGCCGGCTCTTCGTCCTCCAGCAGCATTTCGATCACTTCCTGCAGGTTCCGTCGCAACTCATCGAGCGTCTCACCCTGCGAGTGCGCCCCGGGAAAGCCAGGAACGTAGCCGACATAGAGCCCCGTATCCCGGTCTTTTTCGACAACAGCCGTGAACGTTTTCATGGCACACGTGATTTGAACGACGCCACATCCAAGAAGGATCAATCTCGGCGAACGCCAAATGTTTCTGTGGCTTACACGGAAAGAGCCAGACGGCGCATAACGCACCGGACGGCCCTCACCCGGCCACCTTCTGCCGCTCGATGACGCCAAGGATGTCGGGCGGGGTCCAGCCCGGCGGCTTCATCCACTTGCCGTCCTCGCGGCGGTACGAGCCGGGGGCGAACTTGCGCAGGTTGGCCCGGTCCACCTCCTCCAGGACGGGCTCGTCGTCGATGCCGAAGGCGATGAGCGTGCCGATGGTGACCACCGAGATGTCCGCACAGCCGTCGACGACGCCTTCGAGGTCGGGCTCACCCTGTGCGACGAAGTCCAGGTGGTCGACGTGGTTGAAGTCCACCTCGGTGCCGTCGTCGGTGGTGACGCGCACGCCCACGCCGAGGGCCTTCACGGTCTCGAGGGCCTCTTCGAGGATCAGCTTGGCGCGGAGCAGCCGCGTCTCGGCATCCGGGATGGTGGGGGCGTCGGGCGTCTCCTGCCCGGCCTTCTGCATGAATTCGCGTACACGCTGGTAATGCGGGGTCGGCATGCTTCGATAGGAAGGTTGGAAGGTTGCAAAGTGGAGGATGAACGGCGCGCGGCTTCTGACGCTTACCGCCCGGTGCGCAGGGCATGATGGAACGCGCGCGGGGTGACGTAGCGCGTGTGGTACGTCTGCCAGTCCGCCGCATGGCGCCGGTAGACGGGGTCGTCCTCGAGCGTCGTCGGCGGGGTGGTGTAGTCGGGGTTGTCGTGCGAGGGCAACGGCAGGACCGTCTTCGAGAACGCCGTGTTGTAGTCTCCGTCCTTGACCCAGCCGTCGCCGATGAGCACGAAGTCGCGGCGCCAGCCCTCGGGCGGGGGGGGCGGCGCGGCGAAGCGGAAGACCATCTCGTCGCCGGCGTTCATGATCACGTAGCGGTCATCCACCTTTTCGAGCAGCTCGCGCACGTCGCCGAAGCGGGTGTAGTAGCCTTCGAGGTCGCGCCAGACGGGGACGGTGCCTTTGAGGCGCTCGTAGTCCGGCAGCTCGGGCGAGGAACGGTCGGCCTCGGTGACAACGGAGAAGCCGCGGTACCGGAGGTCGGCGGTGTCCGGGGCCAGGCGCGTGGTGCGGAGCGGCGCGTCGGGGCGTTGCTCGGCCCAGAAGAAGGCGTCCCAGTAGACCTCCAGGTTGGTGTGCAGGCGCACGCGGCGCGGCACGCCGGGCGCGAACGCGCCGTCAAGGTCGATCAGAATCGTCTTCTCCTTGCCCGAGGGGAAGCCCAGGTCCGGGTGGAGGGTGCGCCAGCCGCCCTGCCCGTCCGGCACCTCCACGCGCACCCCTTTCGGGCCGGGATGCCGCCCCTGCCCGATGGCGACGTTGATGGAGCTGTCGGTCGGGCGGATCCAGCCGGCGGCCACGAGCCACAGGGGCCGCTCCACCGGGGCGTCCCCGAGGTCGATCTCGACGAAATGGTCGCGCGTGATGCCCTGGTAGAGCCCCCGGCCGAAGTAGTCGAGGTAGCGGCGGTCGCGGGCGCGGGCGCGGTCGGTGAGATCCTCGCCGGTGTCGGCCCACACGCCGGCGACGGGATGCAGCGGCCCGGTCGGGTGCACCGTGAGGGCGGGCGGCGGGATGGCGAAGCGCTCGTCCACCCACACCTCCGTGTCCGCCGGGTGGTCCACCACCAGCAGGCTGACGTGGTCGAAGAAGTGCGTCTCCCACAACTCGGCGGTGATGCGCACGTCGTAGAACCCGTCGCGCGGCGCCATCATCTCACCGGGAATCTTGACCCAGTCCTCGGTGGTCATGATGCCGGCCGTCTCGACGGCGTTGATCTTCAGCCCCAGGGGCGAGCGCCAGAGGAAGTCGGTGACGAAGGCCATCCGCTCGCCGTCGAAGGTGAAGAGCCAGGGGCACGACCCCTTGAGGCGTTGCTGGGCGGAGAGGACCTCGTCCGAGAGCAGGTCGAACTCGGCCTGCACGTCGCCGTTGGGCCAGATGATGCGGGCCACGTCGGCCACCAGCTGGTCGCCCAGGCCGAAGTAGACGACGGGCTCCTCGATGGGCTGTTTCTGGAAGAGGAGGCCGGCCCGCAGCTCGATCTCGCCGCCGATGCCGAACGAGTTGATGCGGCGGTCGCCGCGGGCGGTGGCGGCCTGGGGCCGGATCTGCCGCCAGTGGTAGGGCTTGCTGCCCTGGTTGACGAGGCGCACCGCCTGCCCCTGCGCGTCGAGGCCGATGAGGTCGAGGCGTCCGTCCTCCGTCTGGTCGGCGAAGCCGAAGACGCGGACGCCGGGCACCACGACGGGCGCGCCGTAGGTGTACGTCTCGCTGCCGAGCCAGACCCGGACCTCCGTCCCGGTCGCCACCATCAGGTCGAACGCCCCGTTGTTGTCCAGGTCGACGACCGAGAGGCGCGGCGCCTGCGTGCCGTCGGGTAGATCGGTCTGCTCCACCAGGTCGGTGACCATCCACCCCTCGCCGCCGTGCACGTCGGAGAGTTTGCGGAGGGCCCCGCCCACCTGCAGGACGATCAGATCGAGCACGGCGTCGGCGTCCAGGTCGGCCACGTCGATGGCATGGGCGAGGCCGAGCGAGGGAGGCATGATGCGGGGCAGGTAGCGTCCCCCGCGCACGTTGGCGAAGACGTGGACTCGCCCCATGCCGTCGACGAGCGTCGCGTCGGGGTCGCCGTCGGCGTCGAGGTCGGCCCAGGCAAAGCCCAGCAGGCCGTCGACGCCCTCGAACGGCCGCCAGGGCGTGAAGGTGCCGTCGCCGCCGTTGCGGAGGACGAGCGGAACGCCGGCCTCCGTGCCGAGGATCAGGTCGAGGTCGCCCTCCAGGTCGAGGTCGGCAACCCAGACGCCCGTGTAGGCGCCGCGGGTGACGGCGGCGGGCAGGCCCGTGCCGGCGGTCACGTCGACGAAGGCGGCGGTGCTGTCCTGCCGGAGGAGGCGGAAGCCGCCCGGCCCGGCCAGGGCCAGGTCGATCCAGAAGTCGTTGTCGTAATCTACCGCCGCGATACCTTCGGCCGGGGCGGTGCCGTCGCCGGGGAAGGCGACCGTGCGGTCCTCGCCGAGCCAGCGCACGGTGCGGCCGTCGTTCAGGAGGACGGCCGGGCTGCCGTTGGGGTCGAGCAGGGCCACGCGGAGGGTCTGCCAGGCACCGCCCGGCGCGTCGAGCGGCTGTGCGAAGAAGGCCAGGCTGTCATCCGGCGGGGCCGGCGTCGGACGCGGCGCCGGCAGGTGGAGCAGACGCTCGAACGGCTCCGCGACGCGTTCGTACGGGGTCTGCACGACGGCCAGGGCCTCCTGGTAGGCAGGCGTCCGCAGCAGCACGTTGCGCAGGACGGCCACGGCGGCCGCGGCGTCCTCCGGACGGGCCGCACGCAGCGCCGCCAGCCGGTCGCGGGCCTCCGCGGGCCAGTCCTCCGCCCCCATCGCCAGCCGCTCGACGAGGTCGCCCAGCGCCGCCGCGTCGCCGGCCTGTGCCGCCAGGCGTGCCTGTTCGAGCAGCACCGCCAGGTTGCCCGGATAGAGCCCCCGCAGGCGGTCGAGCAGCCTTCGCGCCTCGGCCACCCCCTCGGGCGTCTCGGCCAGCACCCCGGCCAGCGCAAAGAGCGCCTTCGCATCGGTCGAGTCGAGGGCGACGGCCTGCCGGAGGGCGGCGATGGCCGCCGGCATGTCGCCCTGAAGCCGCCGCCCCAGGCCGATGATCCGGTGGATGCGGGCGTTGTCCGGCGCCAGGGTGCGGGCTTTCTCCAGCCGCTCGAAGGCCACGTCGAAGGCCCCGCGTCGCAGGGCCAGCAGCCCCAGGTTGGCCCAGGCCGCCGCCTCCTCCGGCGCCAGCTCCGTCACCCGCGACAGCCGCGCGTCGGCCCGCTGGTCCTCGCCCACCTCCATGGCCACCACACCCGTGTAGAAGGCCGACACAGCCTCCCGGTACGCCTCGCTCCCGGGTGCGAGGCGCTCCTCACCGCCACAGCCCGTCAGGCCGACGGCGACCCCTAACAGCGCCGACAGAAAAAGGAAATGCTTCATGGGCTACAAGATACGAACCATCCGGCCATCCGCACGCGGTCCACAAAAAACATACGACGTCGCGACCCTTCAAGATGACGACAGCGCCGGACCCATGAACCGGCCGATCGAGGAAACTATGACGAAATTCTCGCTTACTATGGGGTCGTCGTTCCTGTCCTTCCGCACGTTCGTTTATGCCTCGTCGGCCTGACCTCTCCCGTGCAAACCTGTGGCTGGTGCTCCTGGCGCTCGCCAACAGCGGCTACCTGTGGGCCGCCGGCGCGCCGAGCCTGTTCTACGTGGCGAACGTCCTGCTTCACGTCGTGCTCGGACTGCTCCTGCTCGTCGCCTGGGCCGGCCTGGGGCGGGTGCTCGTTCGGGAGGAGGGGACGCGCCGACCGGCAGCCGTCGTGCTGCTGGTGACGCTGATGGTGCTGGCCGGGGGGACGGGCCTGGCCCTGCTCGTCGTCGGTAACCTCCGGCCACAGCGCCCGCTGCTGATCGTCCACATCGCCACGAGCTTCGGTGCGGCGGCCGGCATCCTGTGGTGGCTGTGGACCCGGCCGTTCCTGGCGGCCCGGCCCGCCCTCCGGGGGGCGGCCGCCGGCGTCCTGGTGCTCGCCGTGGCGGTGCCCTTGAGCCGTCCCCTCTGGCCCCTGCCCGCCGACCACGTCATCACCAACCCCACGATGCCCCCGGCCGACATGGCCGGGGAGGCCATGGGTGGCGCCGACGGCCCCTTCTTCCCGAGCGCCGCCGAGACGGCCCACGGCGGCCTCATCCCCGGCGACTTCTTCCTCGACTCGCAGAGTTGCGGCCGCAGCGGCTGCCACCCGGACGTGACGGCGCAGTGGGAGGCCTCGGCCCACCGTTTCTCGTCGTTCAACAACCAGTGGTACCGCAAGTCCATCGAGTACATGCAGGAGATCACGGGCGTGCAGGCGCCGCAGTGGTGCGCCGGCTGCCACGACCACGCCCTGCTCTTCTCCGGGCAGATGGTCCGGCCCGTGGCCGAATTCATCGACACGCCGGAAGCTCATGCGGGGCTGGCCTGCGTCTCGTGCCACAGCATCACGAAGGTCAAGGACACGATGGGCAACGGCGGCTTCGTGATCGAGTACCCGGCGATGCATGACCTGGCCGTGAGCGAGAACCCGTTCGTGCGCGCCCTGCACGACTTCGTCGTTCGCATCGACCCGGAGCCGCACCGCCGGGCCTTCCTCAAGCCGTTTCACCGCGCCCAGCCCGCCGAGTTCTGCTCGTCCTGCCACAAGGTGCACCTCGACGTGCCGGTGAACAACTACCGGTGGGTGCGCGGCTTCAACACGTACGACAACTGGCAGGCCAGCGGCGTCTCGGGGCAGGGCGCCCGCTCCTTCTACGAGCCGCCCGAGCCGAAGAACTGCCTCACGTGCCACATGCCCTACGTCCCCGCCGACGACGCCGCGAGCAAGGACGGCTTCATCCGCAGCCACCGCTTCCTGGCCGCCAACACCGCCCTGCCCACGGCCAACCAGGACAGCGTCCAGCTCCGCCAGACCATCGACTTCCTCAAGAGCGGGCAAATCCGCGTGGACCTGTTCGCCGTCAGCGAGCCGATGGCCCCGCCCCTCTCGGCCGACGAGGCCCGCCGCGCCGGGGAGATGCCGGCCAACCTCGCCAGCACCTTTGCCGTCGGGGAGGAGCAGATGCAGGGGCTGGGGACGGGGAGCCTCACGCGCGAGGCCGTGAAGGTGTTCGCCCCCCTCGAAGACGGCGACGCGGTGCTCCAGCCCGGCACCTCCGTCCGCCTCGACGTCGTCGTGCGCACGCTCGGCCTGGGCCACTTCTTCCCGACGGGAACCGTCGACGCGCAGGAGGCCTGGCTGGAGGTGAAGGCCGTCGACGCCCGCGGGCGCGTGCTCCTCTGGAGCGGATGGGTGGAGGACGAGGGCCGCGGGCCCGTCGATCCGAGCGCCCACTTCTACCGCAGCCTGATGGTGGACGCCCACGCCAACCCGATCAACAAGCGCAACGCCTTCGCCACCCGGGCCGTCGTCTACGTCAACCTGATCCCGCCCGGCGCGGCGGACGTGGCCCACTACCGCCTCCACATCCCCGAGGACGTCGGCCCCACGGTCACCCTCACGGCGAAGGTCCACTACCGCAAGTTCAACTGGTGGCACACGCAGTTTGCGTACGCCGGCGTGCGCGACCCCGCCGACCCGAACCCCGACGTCTCGCCCCACTACGACGACGGCCGCTGGGTCTTCACCGGCGACACGCGCCATGTCTCGGGCAAGCTCAAGGAGGTCCCGGTGCTGCCCATCGTGACGATGGCCGCCGACTCGGTGACGCTGGCCGTGGCACCCACCGTGGCCGTACACCCGCCCGAAGACGGCGTGCGCCCCGGCCTCCGCGAGCGGTGGAACGACTACGGCATCGGCCTTCTGCTCGAAGGCGACCTGCGGGGCGCCGAACAGGCCTTCCGGCGCGTGACCGAGATCGAACCGGGCTATGCCGACGGGTGGGTCAACCTGGCCCGCGTCTACCTGCAGGACGGCGCCCTCGAAGCCGCCGCCGAAGCGCTCGAACGCGCCGAGGCCGTGCGCCCCGGCTTCCACAAGACCCGCTTCTTCCGGGGCCTCTACCACAAGGCCCGCGGCGACTACGACGCCGCCCTGCGCGACCTGCTCGCCGTCGCCGAAGCCTTCCCCCGCGACCGCGTCGTGCTCAACCAGATCGGGCGCGTCCACTACCTCCGGGCCGACCTCGAGCAGGCCATCCCCTACTTCGAGCGCGTGCTCGCCATCGACCCCGAGGACCTGATGGCCCATTACAACCTGATGCTCGTGCATCGCGCCCTGGGCCACCTCGAACGCGCGGCCGAACACGAGCGGCGCTACCTCCGCTTCAAAGAGGACGAGACGAGCAAGGCCATCGCCCGGCAGTACCGCGAAAAACACCCGCACGACAACAACGAGGCCCTGCCCATCCACGAGCACACACACCACCCGCCACCGGGCACCGCACTCTGAGGGGCTCCAGCCTTACGAACCTACCGCTCCGGGCTTCGCCGCGTTCGCACCGCTCGCCGTACGGTGGGGCCGGCATCACCGGGCGGTCAGTTGA
>CAZKFR010000065.1:16716-19157 GCA_964552015.1 uncultured Rhodothermaceae bacterium
CGCGTTCGCACCGCTCGCCGTACGGTGGGGCCGGCATCACCGGGCGGTCAGTTGATGCCTACCTCCTCCATCTCACCGCCGCGGTCTTCCATGTCGCGGTTGCGGTCGCGGCGGCGGGGGGCCTGGCCGAAGTTGTACGTGAACGTCAGGTAGACCACCTGCGACTCCCAGTTGCGCTCACCCACCTGGTAGAGCACCTCCTCGTCGACGACGAACCGGAAGCCCATCTGATCGAACGGGTCGCTCACCCGCAGGCCGATCGTGCCCTTGTCCCGCAGGACTTTCTTCTGCAGGGCCAGGTTGGCCATCTTAAAGGACGAGACGCGTCCCTGCGCCACGTCGATGGGAGCGCGGTAGAAGTAGAAGGCCTGGAAGCTCAGCCCCCGCGTGATCTCCCACGACAGGCTCGCCCGCGTGGACCACGAATAGGCGTCGCTGCCCAGGTCGGCATCGACGTTGCTGCCGTCGGTGATCACCTTGTAGACGTTGAAGCTGGCGAACCCGCTCAGGCCCTGGGCCAGGCGCAGGGTGCCCACCACCTCGGCCCCGTAGGAGTCGCTCGTGTCGAAGTTGCGGAAGGTGAGCGTAGAGACGCCCGTCTGCGGGTCGACCGTCTTGAACCGCTGGAAGTTGTTGACCGTGCGCCGGAAGTAGGGGGTCACGCTGATCGAGCCGGTGCGGGCGAACTGCTGGTAGGTCAGTTCGAAGGCGTGCGTGTACTCGGGCTGCAGGCGCGGGTTGCCGACGAACAGGTTCAGCGGGTCGTTCAGGCGCGGGAAGGGGTTGAGCATACGCGTGCGCGGCCGCTGGATGCGCTTGCTGTAGCTGAGCTTCACCTGGCGCGTGTCGGCCAGCTTGTAGGCCACGAAGACGCTCGGGAAGAGGCTGAAGTAGTCGTTGTCGAACGTCTCGCCGGTCGTCTCGAGGTTGAAGTCCGTCAGCGCCTGCTCGGCGCGGAGGCCGGCCTGGGCCTCCCACCGGCCCACGCCCCCGCTGAGGATGCCGTAGGCGGCGTGCACCTGCTCGTCGTAGACGAACTCGTTGTTCAGGTCCACGTCCGGCACGAAGCGCTTCTGGTCCGGGTCGTAGGTCTCGGAGAAGAAGTCGTTGTCGAGGCGGCGGAGGGTGCTCTTGAGGCCCGTCTCCAGCTTGAGGCCACCGAGCGGGCGCGTGTAGTCGACCTGGAAGGTCCACTCGTTCTCGCGCGAGGTCAGGTCGTTGTGCTGCAGGAGCGACGGCTCGTCGAGCGGCATGCCGGCCTCATCGAAGAGGTGCTGCGTGTACGTGTTGAAGTCGTCGTCCGCCTCGCGGTTGAACCGCACCTCGGCCACCAGCTCGTTCGTCGACGGCTCGACGACGCGCCGGAAGGTGAGGCGGTAATCCATGTTGAACCGGTTGCCGTCGCCGGTGGTGATGCGGTCGAAGCCGCCCGTCATCGTGCTCCGGTCGTCGAGCTGTTCGTAGACGTTACGATCCCGGTTGCGGCCGTCGCCCGTGCTCAGCATGGCCGAGGCCGAGAGGGTGTTGCGGTCGCTCAGGCCGTAGTCGGCGCTCAGGTTGACCAGGTGCGACGTGTTCTTCCGGAGGCCGTCGCTGTTCTGCTCCAGAAACGTCAGGGGCGTGCTGTAGCGGTTCTCGCGGAAGTTGTAGCCCCCGTTCTCGCGCTGGTCGTTGCGGTAGCCGTAGCTGCCGGCCAGGGTGAGCCTGCCCTTCTGGTAGGTGAGGTTACCCGAAGCGTTGTACTTGTCGCCCGTGGCCGCGCTCAGCGAGATGCCCCCGCCGAGGCCCAGCTCGGCGTCCTGGCGCAGGACGATGTTCAGGATGCCCGCCATGCCGTCCGGGTCGTACTTGGCCGAGGGGTTGGGGATGACCTCCACCCGCTCGATCATGCTGGAGGGGATCTGCTGGAGGAACGCCGGCAGGAAGTCGCCGCGTACGGGGGCGGGCTTGCCGTTGATCAGGATGGCCACGTTCTGGTTGCCGCGCAGGCTCACCTTGCCCTCGCCGTCGACCTCGACGGACGGGACGTTCTGGAGCACGTCGGTGGCCGAACCGCCCAGGCTGACGGGCTGGTCCTTCACGTTGTAGACCGTGCGGTCGATGGCGAACGTGACCGCCTCGCGCTCGGCCGTCACCTCGACGCCTTCGAGCTGGGCGGTGTCCGGCACCAGGCGGATGTCGCCCAGGTCGGCCCGGGGAGCCTGCCGCGTCAGCGCCAGCGCCTCGGAGACGTACGGTTTGTAGCCGACGAACGTAACCTTCACGTAGTAGCGGCCGGGGCGGAGCCGGTCGATGGCGAAGCGCCCGTCGTCGTCCGTCACGGCGCCGGTGACGAGGCTGGAGTCGGGCAGGCTCCAGACGGCCACCGTGGCGGTGGTGATGGGCCGGCCCGTCTCGGCGTCGCGCACGGTCCCTTCGATCTGCCCGACGAGCATCTGCTG
>CAZKFR010000066.1:0-19124 GCA_964552015.1 uncultured Rhodothermaceae bacterium
CCTACACCGGCGGGCCGGTTTTGGAGAGGGCCACGGTCAGGACCGTCAGGCCCGAGAAGCCGGGGCCGCTGATGGTGCCCGTGATGGTCCGCCGGTCGTCCGACACCACGCCGTTGAGCTCGCCGAGGGGCGGGCCCGAGAAGAGCAGGTCCATGTTGATCATCGGGTGGAAGTAGGCGGCGCCCTCGACGATGGTGAACGCATCGGGCCCGTTCGGACCGGTGACGGTCCCGCCGCCCGAGAGTTCGATGCCCTGCTGCTGGATCGTCATGTCGATCGTGAAGACGACGGTGTCCTGCTGGGCCGTCACGACCGTCACCTCGCCGGTCCAGGTTCCGGCCACCGAGTTGGGGGCCTCGTCCATGCCGGAGCCGGAGTCGCATGCGGCGAGGGAGAGGCATACGGCCAGGGGAAACGCGAGGCGTACTGCGAAGGATCGCATGGTTACGAGGGGTTGAGATGACGGTAGGAGCCGGTCCTTCCATGAAGCACACAGGGTGGACCGGACAACTATACGCCACAGCGTGGATTATTCTCCGTGGGCGAGCGAGGTTTCCGGCCCGAGCCGTTGGATGACCTGCGGCCGGTCGTTGTTACGGGCCGCCACGAGCAGGCGGGTGCCGTCAGCGCGGCGGAGCGGGGCCAGGCGGCGCACCTCCCCTGCGAGCCACAGGTTGCTCTCGGCCGGGGGTACCACGGTGAAGCCGCCCCGGCCATCGCCCCGGAGGAGCCAGCCGAAGGCGGCGTCCTCCCGCCCGCGCCGCGTAGGTGCCCCGCCGAAGTTGCCGGCCACGAGGGCGTCCAGGCGGCCGTCCCCGTCGAAGTCGCCGGAGACGATGGCACGGACCGGGGCGAACTGGGCCTCGCGGGGGAGCGGGCGCAGCGTGAAGGTGCCGTCGCCCCGGTTCTCGGCGTAGGCCGAGGCGAAGGTGGTTGCCACGAGCGTCTCGGCCTCGCGGCGGTCGGGGAAGAGGTCGTCCAGCGTGGCGGTGGCGAAGGCGGCGTAGGTGGGCAGCCGCTCGGCCAGGCGCGGCATCTGGCGGAGGAGGTCGTCGCGCGAGGCGAAGGGGAGCTCTTCGCCGTCGCGGTAGAAGGTCAGGAGCGGGTCGATGGTGCCGTTGCCGTCGAAGTCGTGGCGGTAGAGGCGTACGGGATGGCCGGGCTCCGGGCGCAGCAGGCCGTTCAGCCCCTGGTTGCCCAGGAGCAGATCGGCGTCGCCGTCGCCGTCCATGTCGGCGGGGTGGACGGCATACCACCAGCCGTGCGTATCCGCCAGACCGGCTTCGCGGGTCCGCTCGACGAGGCGACCGCCTTCGTTCACGAAGAGACGCACCGGCATCCATTCGCCCACGACGACGAGGTCCGGGTCACCGTCGCCGTCCACGTCGGCCCAGGCGGCGGCGGTGACGAGGCCGGCGGAGGCCAGGCCTTCGGCACGGTCGGCCGTCACGTCGGTGAAGCGGCCGGTGCCGTCGTTTTCCAGGAGGAACGAGGGCGGGAGGGCGCCATAGTCCTTGGCCACCACCCGGCTGCCGACGAACAGGTCGAGGTCGCCGTCGCCGTCGACGTCGGCGGGGGCCACCACGCTGCCGCTCTCGTAGCGGTCGGGGAGGCGGCCGTACGCCTTCGTGAAGGCGCCGCGCCCGTCGTTCAGGTAGAGGCGGTCGAGGAGGGCCGGGGCCCGCTGGCCGTACTCGTTGCCGCCGCTGACGACGTAGAGGTCGAGGTCGCCGTCGGCGTCGGCGTCGAAGAAGGCGGCGGCGACGTCTTCGTAGAGGCTGTCGGCCTGCCAGAGGACCTCGTTGGTCGGGCGAAAGCGGCCGTCCGGGGTCTGTACGAGGAGGCGCGCCGGCTGCCATTTGGCGTTGCCGAAGAACAGGTCGTCGAGGCCGTCGCCGTTGACGTCGCCCACGGCCAGCGCCGGCCCCTCGGTGGAGACCAGGTGTGGCATCAGCGGCTCGCGCGTGAAGTCGATGAAGGCATTCTCGTGATGGACGAAGTCGAGGGCCACCTCGTCCGTCACGTCGGCGAAGAGCGGGTTGGTCGGCGCCTGTGGCGGGTACGGGTACGCATCCGAAGCGTCGGCCTGCCGGAGCGTGAGGGTCCGGTCGGCGGCGAGGCCGGTGAGGGTCTGGAACCGGCCGTCGGGCCAGACGACGGTGAGGGTGTCCACGGTGGCGTCGTCGCCCAGGCCGACGTGGAGGCGCGGGTCGACGGAGGAGGCCCAGCCGCGCGTGGGGAACTGCTCGCGGAGCTGCGCCGTGCCGCCGTGCCGCACGATCACCTTCGCCCCGATGCCGAAGCGGTTCGGGGGCTCGCCCTCGAGCACCACGGTCAGGTAGTGGCGGCCGGTGTGTTCGCGGGCCCGGTTGCGGTAGATCGCGGCGGGCGCGTTGAGGTTGTTGACGACGAGGTCGAGGTCGCCGTCGTTGTCGAGGTCGGCGTAGGCGGCGCCGTTGGAGAAACCGGGCGTGCCGAGGCCCCAGGCGGCGGCGCGTTCGGCGAAGGTCAGGTCGCCCCGGTTGTGGAAGGCGGCGTTGGGCAGGGGCACGGAGGGCATCCACGCCAGGACCGAGTCCAGCACGGCGGGGGGGATGACCTCGTTGCGGAGGGCGGCCTGCACCTGGGGCTGCACGACGAAGCGGAGGTAGTCCAGGTCGTTGGGGCGGCGATAGACGCCGTTGGTGACGAACAGGTCGTTGTAGGCGTCGAGGTCGAGGTCGGCCAGGAGGGCGGCCCAGCTCCAGTCGGTGGCGGCCACGCCGGCATAGAAGGCCAGGTCGATGAAGCGCCCCTGCCCCAGGTTGACGAGGAGCGTGTTGCGGGTGAACTGGTGGTGATAGCCCCGGTTCAGCTTGATGCGATAGACGTCGTAGCCTTCCTCCGAGACGGCGGTGCGACGGATGTCCTCGCGGAAGGGAAGCATGTCGGTGACGATGACGTCGGGCCGCAGGTCGTTGTTGATGTCGGCGGCGTCGTTGCCCATCGAGGCCAGGCTGGTGTGGCCGGTAGCCGTGTAGATGGTCTCGCGGAAGGTGCCGTCGCAGTTGTTCAGGTAGAGGTAGTCGTTCTCGTGGAAGTCGTTCGAGACGTAGAGGTCCGGGCAGCCGTCGCGGTTCAGGTCGCTGGCGGCGGCGGCCAGGCCGTAGCCGAGGACGCTGCTGTAGATCCCGGCGGCCTCGGTGACGTCGACGAAGCGGCCGTCGTCGTTGCGGAGCAGAAGGTCGCCGGCGGCCTCATGGTGTTTGGCGCGAAACTCGACGCCGCCGATCTGCCCGACGTCGTGGACGGAGTGGCGCACGAGGTACACGTCCAGGTCGCCGTCGCGGTCGTAGTCGAAGAAGACGGCCTGGGTGTTGAGGCCGGCCACGTCGAGGCCATAGTCGGCGGCGCGTTCCTCGAAGCGGGGGAGGCCGTCGTCGCCGGGGCCCCGGTTGAGGTACAGTTCGTTCCGCCCGTGCATGGGCCCGTGCTCTACGTTCGAGACGTAGAGGTCCAGCCACCCGTCGCCGTTGACGTCGGCCATCGTGGCGGCCTTGGTCCAGGTGCCCCGGCCGGCCACCCCGGCGGCCTCGGTGACGTCCTCGAAGGTGAAGCCGCCCCGGTTCAGGTAGAGGCGGTTGGGCCTGCGGTTGGCGGTGAAATAAAGGTCCACGAGGCCGTCGCCGTTGACGTCGCCCACGGCCACGCCGCCGCCGTCGTAGAAGTACAGGTAGTTGATGATGTTGAACGTCGAGTCCTCGTCCAGCACGTTGGCGAAGGTGACCCCGGACGAGTCGGGCGGCACCGGGGCAAACAGCGGCGGCCCCGCCGCCGGCGCCTCCGGCTCGGAGCAGCCGGCAAGGAGGGCCAGGGCCATCAGAGCTGCTATGGGCCACGAAGACACGAAGGCACGAAGGTCAGAGGATGATGCGCTTGATGCCATGCTTGATCAGGGGTACGTTGAAGTTGATGAGGAAGCCCAGCCGGAGGCCGGTCAGCTTGAGATGACTCAGGATCTGGGCTTCCCAGACCGGATGCATTTCGTCCACGGCCTTTAATTCGCAGATGATGCGCTTTTCCACGAGCACGTCCAGCCGTAATCCCTCGTCGAAGACAATGCCGTCATATTCGATGGGGATGTCGACCTGGCGTAGATAGCGCAGGCCTCGCTTGCCCAGTTCGTGACAGAAACATACCTCGTACACTTTTTCCAGGAGGCCGGGACCCAGATGCCGGTGAACCGTGAAAGCGGCATCGACGATGTGCCGGGCCATCCGTTCCTCTTCGGGGGATAGCGGCTCGTACGACATCTTGGTGCCTTCGTGTCTTCGTGGCAGAGAATGTTTGCAACAACCCGTCCCACCCGTGTGCCATGACGACGCTCATCGCACCTCGAACACCTGCACGGCGTCGTCGTTTCGGGCCACGAGGAGGCGGCCGTTGGCGCGGGCGAGGCGGCGCGTCTGGCCGGGGACGAAGAAGCCGCTCTGACGGGGCAGGCGCGTCTCGAAGCGGAGGGCGCCGTCGCCGCGGAGGAAGACGCCATAGCTGGCGTCCATACGCCCGAGGTCGGGTTTGAAGCCGAAGAAATTGCCGCCGAGGAGGAGGTCCGTATGGCCGTCGTGGTCGAAGTCGCCGGCGAGCAGGCCGTACAGGGGGGCGAGCTGGGCCTCGAAGGGCAGGGGATGCAGCCGGAAGGCGCCGCCGGTGTTTTCGAAGACCACCGTGCGCAGTTCGTAGGCCGTGTGCACGAGGGCCCCGGCCCGCTCCGCCTCGGTGAACAACTCCTCGACCGTCTTGCCAGCGTAGTCCCGGTGCGTGGGGAACCGCTCGGCCAGGAACGGGATGTGGGCGACGAGGTCACGGCGCAGCACCAGCGGCAGGGGGCGCCCGTCCCGGTACACGGAGAGGATCTGCTCGACCCAGCCGTTGCGGTCGAAGTCGTGGACGTGCATCGTCAGCGGTGCGTCCGGCGTGGCACGGAGCTTCGAGTTGAGGCCGTGGTTGCCGGCGACGAGGTCCGTGTCGCCGTCGCCGTCGAGGTCGGCGGCGAGGAGGCGCGTCCAGAGGCCGTGGGTCCGGTCGAGGCCGTCGCCGGTGCGGCGTACGAGGCGGCCGCCGGCGTTGCGGAAGACGGTGACGGGCATCCACTCGCCGGCGACGACGAGGTCCGGGCGGCCGTCTCCGTCGACGTCGGCCCAGACGGCGTCCGTGACCATCCCGGCACGGGCCAGGTCCGGGGCGAGGTCGTCCGTCCGGTCCGTGAAGGCGCCACGCCCGTCGTTGACGAGGAGGGCGCTCCGGGGCGTCTCGCCGTAGCGCCAGGGCACCGAGCGGCTGCCGACGAACAGGTCGAGGTCGCCGTCGCCGTCGACGTCGGCGGGGGCCACCACGCTGCCGCTCTCGTAGCGGTCGGGGAGGCGGCCGTACGCCTTCGTGAAGGCGCCGCGCCCGTCGTTCAGGTAGAGGCGGTCGAGGAGGGCCGGGGCCCGCTGGCCGTACTCGTTGCCGCCGCTGACGACGTAGAGGTCGAGGTCGCCGTCGGCGTCGGCGTCGAAGAAGGCGGCATCGACGTCCTCCGAGATGGCGTCGGCGTCGAAGGCCGTCGTGGCGAGGCGGGCGAAGGTGCCGCCGGGGCGGCCCCGGTAGAGCGCGCCTGCCTGCTCCTTCGCCCCGCCCACGAACACGTCGTCGAGGCCGTCGCCGTCGACGTCCCCCACGGCCAGCGCCGGCCCCTCCGTGGATAGCTTCCACGGCAGCATCGGCTCGCGCCGGAAGTCGATGAAGTCGTTCTCGCGGTGGACGAAGTCGAGCCCGGACGCGGCCGTCACGTCGGTGAAGCGCGGTCGGGGCGTGGGGCGTGGGATCGGCAGGTCGTCCACCGCCGGCAGAGGGGCCTCGCGTTGCCGGAGCGTGAGGCGCTGGTTCGTGGGGACGCCCGTGCGCACCTCGCCGCGCCCGTCGGGCCAGACGACGAGGAGGGTGTCCACCGTCTCGATCGCCCCCAGGCCGAAGGTGAGCACGGGGTCGACGGACGACTGGAAGCCGCGTGTCGGGATCTGCTCGAGGTAAAACGTCTGCCCGCCGTGCCGGACGAACACCTTCGCGCCGATGCCGAAGCGGTTCATCCCCTCGCCCTCGAGGGCGACCTGCAGGAAGCGGTGGGCGTCGAGCGAGTCGGTCTCGTTCCGGTAGACGAACGCCGGCATGTTCAGGTTGTTGACCACCAGGTCGAGGTCGCCGTCGCCGTCGAGGTCCCCGTAGGCCGCACCGTTGGACCAGCTCGGTGTGGCCAGCCCCCAGTCGTCGGCGCGGTTGGCGAACGACCAGCCGCCCCGGTTCTGAAAGAGGTAGTTGGGCAGGCGGGTCGAGGAGATCTGCGCCAGGAGCTTCGGGTAGTTGACGCCTTCCTCGGCCACGAAGTCGCGCAGGCTCTGCTCCGAACTGAAGTTCATGATGAAGTCCTGGTCGGTCAGGTCCTTGTAGACGCCGTTGGTGACGAAGATGTCCTTGTGGCCGTCGAGGTCGAAGTCCTGCAGGAGGGCGCTCCAGCTCCAGTCGGTGGCGGCGACGCCGGCGATGAGGCCGATCTCGGAGAAGGTGCCGTCGCCGTTGTTGCGGTGGAGCATGTTGCGCATGAGCTGGTGGTAGAAGTCGCTGGCGAGGCCGCCCTCGTAGGCCCGCCAGTCGTCGAACGTAGAGGTGGTTTTGAGGCGGAAGTCGTCCTCGGGGAGCATGTCCGTGACGTAGATCTCGGGCAGGCCGTCGTTGTTGAGGTCGGCCATGTCCGCGCCCATCGACGACTGGCTGATGTGGGGCATGCGGTCTTTGATGACCTCGCGGAAGGTGCCGTCGCGGTTGTTCAGGTAAAGGTAGTCGCGCTCGAAGAAGTCGTTCGAGACGTAGAGGTCGACCCACCCGTCGCCGTCGACGTCGCCGGCGGTGGCGGCCAGGCCGAAGCCGATCTCGCTGCCGTGGATGCCGGCGGCCTCGCTGACGTCGGTGAAGCGGCCGCCGTCGTTGCGGTAGAGGCGGTCGCCGCCGAGGTCGTGGCGCACGTGGCGGACGGTCTTGACGCGGAAGCTGGAGATGGGTCGCGACGAGTTGTTCATCACGTAGACGTCGAGGTCGCCGTCGCGGTCGTAGTCGAAGAAGGCGGCGTGGGTGCCGTAGCCGCGGTCGTCGAGGCCGTATTCGGCGGCGCGTTCGTCGAAGCGGGGGATGCCGTCGGCGTCCGGTCCCCGGTTGAGGTACAGCTCGTTGGCGCGGTCGTCGAGGTCGCCCGAGTTGAGCACGTAGAGGTCGAGCCATCCGTCGCCGTTGACGTCGGCCACGGCCACGCCGGTGGACCACCGGTGCCGCCCGCCCACACCGGCCCGGTCGGTGACGTCTTCGAACAGGAAGCCGCCCCGGTTCAGGTAGAGCCGGTTGGGGAGCTGGTTGGCGGTGAGGTAGACGTCGAGCAGGCCGTCGCCGTTGAAGTCGCCCAGGCCGACGCCCCCGCCGTCGTAGTAGTTGCGGTAGGTGAAGACGTTGAAGTCGTCCGTGTCGGTGAGCCGGTTCTCGAAGTCGATGCGGGTATAGCCTGGGGGGAGGAGGGTGAAGCGGTGGGAGACGGCCGGCGCCGCGGCACGGGGACCCCCGGCGCGCTCCTTCGCGCACCCGGTCAGGATCAGCAGGGAAAGAAGGTAGAGCGGGGAGAAACGCAGGGACATCAACCTGTTCGGGTTCCGGGTTTCGAGGTCAGGATCGGGATGGATTTTTTTGCCACGAAGACACGAAGGCACGAAGAGAAGGCCGAGCTATCTTCAACCTTCCAATTTTCAATTTTCAATTTGCAATTTGCAATTTTCAATCTCCCCCCCGATCACCGGCCGGTGCCTCGTTTGGTGGTGATGACGATGATGCCGTGGGCGCCACGCATGCCGTAGCGGCTCGTCTCGGCGGGGTCCTTGAGGACGCGGATGCGGGCGATCTCGGAGACGACGACGCCGGGGATGGAGCCGTCGGCGGCCAGGTCCACGGGGAGGTCGTCGACCACGATCAGCGGCTGGTCGTTCCCGCTGAAGCTGCTGATGCCGCGCAGGCGGATGAGGACGCGGCCGCCGGCGCCTTCGGTGAAGGACAGCCCCGGAATACGGCCTTCGATGAGGTCCTGCAGGCGCGTGGCCGAGGGGGAGGTCCGTGCGATGTCGCGGGCGGTGAGGGTGTCGGCGGGCTCCGTGGTGCGGGCGCCGCCGCTGCCGCCGCAGCCGGCGGAGAGGACGAGGGGGAGCAGGGCAACCAGGAGCACGAGACGGGTCGGGGAGCGCATGGGGTCAGGGTGCTGGAACCGGTGTTCGGGATACGTGCCGGGTGAGGCGTACGCGTCAGCGCGCCCCAGTTTCCCATCAAAGCGAACCCCGCCTGCCCTCGTAAGGACAGGCGGGGCTGCTCTGAGGTAGCCGTTACCCGAGGGGCAACGAGGGAGGATCAGTTGTAGCCCGGGTTCTGCGTCAGGTTCGGGTTGGCGTCGATCTGAACCTGCGGGATGGGGCCGACGACACGGAAGGGCTCGCTCTCCGGCTTGAATTCCCAGGCCCGGGTGAACTGATCGAAGCGGATCAGGTCCTGGCGGCGGGTGGCCTCCCAGAACAGCTCGCGGCCGCGCTCGTCGAGCACATGCTGCAGCGCCTCTTCCTGGCTGGAGGCCGCCAGCGGCTCATCCGGCTCAAAGGCGCGGGCGCGGATCATGTTGATCAGGTCCATACCGCCCTGGATGTCGCCTTTGCGGATGAGGGCCTCGGCCTTGATCAGGTACATCTCGGCCAGGCGGAAGAAGGCGTAGTTGTTGCCGTTGTCGCCGCCAACGCGCGAGGGGTCGATCTCCCACTTGAGGACGCGCACGCCCGAGGTTTCGTTGACGCCGACGGGGGTCCCCGTGACCGGGTTGCCGTTCGGGTCGAAGAACTCGGGGGTGAAGATCAGGGGGTTACCCTGCCGGTCCGTCAGCGGGTCGCCCGAGGAGAAGCACTCCTGGCCCGCGCAGCCCTGGTTGGGGCTGGAGAACTGCTGGCCGACGAGGAACATCGTCTTACGGCGGTCAGCGTCTTCGAACGAGTTGAAGCGCTCGGCCAGCGTCGAGAAGCCGTTCCAGGGCGTCTCCGGGATCTGGTTGTAGTGGAGCGTCCGCATGATGAAGGTCAGCCCGAGGCCCGGCTTGGCCAGGTGGCCGACCATGAAGATGATCTCCGGCGAGGTGTGGTTGTCGACGCGGAAGTTGTCGAAGTAGTCGCCGGCGAGGCTGTAGATGCCCGAGTTGATGACCCGGTCGGCGGCGGCGATGGCGTCATCCCAGCGGGCCTGGCCGCGCTGGATGCCGTTCGTCGTGACGGTGCCGGTGAACTCGCGGGCGTTCAGGTAGATCTTGGCCAGCAGGGCGTCGGCAGCGCCTTTGGTGGCGCGGCCCAGGTTGGCCGTGTCCCAGGAGTCGGGCAGCTGGTTGCGGATGGCGTTCAGCTCGCTCTCGACGAACTGGAAGACTTCGGCGCGCGTAGCGCGGGAGGGCGGGTTATCCGGATCGAGCACGGCTTCCTCCACGATCGGCACGCCGCCGAAGAGGTCCATGAGCTGGTAGTAGTAGAAGGCCCGCAGGAAGCGCAGCTCGGCGCTGACGGCGTCCTTGGTTTCCTGCGGCACGTCGGCTACGGCCAGGTTCTCCAGGACCACGTTGGCGCGCGCGATGCCGGTGAAGGCATCGACCCAGGCGCCGTTCCAGTCCGAGGTCAGGGCGTCCCAGTTGTGCTGGTGGAGCTGGCGCCAGTGGCCGCCGTCGTCCCAGTCGGTACCGCGGGTGGGGATGATGGCCTCGTCCGAGGTCAGCTCGCTGATGTTGTGGTAATTCCACATCATGGCGCGCAGCTGGGCGTAGACGGGCGCCAGCGCGGCCACGATCTCGGCTTCGGTCCGGAAGAACTGGTCCGGGGTGATCACCCCGAACGTCTCTTCATCCAGATCCGTGCAACCCGGGAGCGAGGCGGCCAGCGGGGTCAGCAGGACCACCGCCAGGAGCGTCGCCACCCAGGTCTTGTGGGTTTTGAAGACTTTCATGGTGAGATCGATCTGTGTTAATGAGCAGGTTCGCGGAAGAGGGGGCGCCAGGTAAGGTAGTACGCCGGTTTCTCCCGATGACTATCAGAAGCCCAGGCTGATGCCGGCCGTGAAGGTGCGGGGACGCGGGTAGTTCGTGTAGTCGATCCCCAGGCTCGTGATGGGGATGTTCCCCACGCTGGAGGAGGCCTCGGTGTTCACCTCGGGGTCGAACCCGTCGTAGGGCGTGATCACGAACAGGTTGTTCGCTGCCACGTAGATCCGGGCCCGCCGGATGGTCCCCACCACGGCGTTGAGGGCCGTCACGTTGGTGAAGGTGTACCCCAGCGTGATGTTCTCCATGCGCAGGAACGACGCGTCCTGAATCCAGCGCGAGCTGTACTGCGGCGCTTCCGAGAGCGGCGTCGGGTCTTCGAGCGCCGGGCGGAGCAGGTTCGAGTTCTGGTTCAGGAGGAACTTCGACGTGTATTCGATGGCCGTGTTGTTGTACACGTCACGCCCCTGCTCGCCACGGATGAAGAAGCTGAAGTCCCAGTTCTTGTAGGTCAGGCTCGTCGTCAGCCCGTAGGTGAAGTCCGGCTGGGCATTGCCGATGATGAGCCATTCGGACTGCCCGATGTCCGAACAGGGCGCCGACGCGGTCTCGGCGCCACGGCAGAGCTGGATGCCGGTATCGGGGTCGAACCCGATGAACTCGGGACCGAAGAACGTGCCGAAGGGCTCACCCGGCGTAATGATCTGGGTGTTGATCTGGGAGAGGCCCTGACCGCTGGAGCGACCCGTGAAGATCTGGGTGCGGCCCCCCAGGTCCTTGATCTCGTTCACGTTCCGGTTGAACGTGGCGCCGAGTTCGAGGAAGAGGTCCCCCCGGTCGAGGAGTACGGCGTTCAGGGACACGTCCACGCCCTTGTTTTCCATCTCCCCGGCGTTGGCCAGGCGGGTCGGCACGGCGGCCGGCTGCGGCACTTCGAATTCGAGCAGCAGGTCGTCCGTGTTCTTCAGGTAGTATTCGACCGAGCCGTAGACGCGGCTGTCCCACAGGTCGAAGTCCACGCCGATGTTGAGCTGCGTCGTCTCTTCCCACTTCAGGTTCGGGTTGGGGAAGTTGGTCGGGGCCACGCCCGAGACTTCCTGCTCACCCAGCACGGCATTGCCGGCCGAGCCGAAGATGGGCAGCGAACGCAGGTTACCGATCTCCTGGCTCCCGGTCACCCCCCAGCCGACGCGCAGCTTCAGGTCGCTGATGGCCTCGACGCCGGAGAGGAACGCCTCGTCCGAGAGGCGCCAGCCGACCGTGAAGGCGGGGAAGAGCCCCCATTTCTCGTCCTTACCGAAGCGCGACGAACCGTCGCGGCGGAGCGAGGCCGAGAGGATGTACTTGCCGTTATAGTCGTAGTTGAGACGGCCGAAGAACGAGATCAGACGGTTCTTCTGCTTGAAGGACGAGACCTGATACGTGTTCGCGTTGCCGGCCGCGAGGTTGTTGTATTCAAACAGGTCCGTCACGAAGCCCTGGGCACGGGCGCTGAACCCTTCCTGCAGGAACTCCTGGAACGAGTAGCCCCCGACGAGGCTGAGGTTGTGCGCGTCCTCGAAGGTCCGGTTGTACGTTCCGTAGAGTTCGATCAGCTCCGAGCTCTGCTCGGTGTTGGCCTGCTGGGCTTCGCCGTTGACGGACTGGCGCAACGGGCTGGCCGCCGGAATGAAGTAGCGCCGGCTGGCCTGCTGGCGGTCCAGGCCGAGGTTGACCGTACCCGTGAGGCCTTCGGTGATGAAGGTGAAGTCGTAGTCGGCCTTGAAGCTTCCGAGCACGCGCGTCGTCTTGACGAAGTCCTCGACCTGGATGGCCAGGGCGACCGGGTTGCGGCGCGAGGTCTGGCCGGGAATCTCGAAGAACTCGTTATCTTCCACCACGCCGTCGCCGTTGCGATCGGTACGGATAGGCAGCGTCGGGTTGTATTTAAGGACGTTCGTCAGCAGGCCGCCCTCGAAGCCGCCCGTCTGGTTGTACGGCGCGCGGTTGTCATGGAAGAACGAACCCGTCAGGCGGGTGTCGATCCGGAGACGGTCGTCGAAGGCCGAATGGTTGACGTTGATGCGGCCCGAGACGCGCTCCAGCCCGGAGTCGAGGATGATGCCCTCCTGGTTCAGGTAGCTGACCGAGGCGCGGTACTGCGTTGCCGAGGTGCCGCCCCCGAAGGCCAGGTTGTGCTGGTGCGAGATGGCATCGCGCGTGACGGCGTCCTGCCAGTCGGTGTCGGCGTCGCCCAGGTTGTTCTCCGGCAGGCCGAAGCGACGCACGGCCGCCCCGTATTCCTCGGCCGTCAGCAGGGGCAGCTTGCGGTAGAAGTTGGAGGTGGAGACGTACCCGTCGTAGTCCACCTGCACCTGCCCGGCGCGGCCCTTCTTCGTGGTGATCAGGATGACGCCGTTGGCGCCGCGGCTCCCGTAGATGGCCGCCGCCGAGGCGTCCTTGAGCACGTCGATGGACTCGATGTCGTTCGGGTTGAGGAAGACCAGGGGGTTCTTGCGCCCGGAAGACGGCGTGTTCGAGTCGCCTTCGCCGAGCAGGCTCGGGGTGCCGCCGGCGTTGTCGATCGGCACGCCGTCGATTACGTAGAGCGGCTCGTTCGAGGCGCTGATGGAGGTGCCGCCACGGATGCGGACGGTCGTCGGGGCACCCGGCTCCCCGCCGTTCTGGATGATGTTGACGCCGGCCACGCGGCCCTGGATGAGCTGCTCGGGCGCGCTGACGAGCCCCACGTTGGCCTCGTCGGCATTGACGCGTTCGGCCGACCCCGTCACGTTGGCCCGGCGCTGCGTACCGTAGCCGACGACGACCACCTCGTCGAGCAACACCTCATCGACGGCCAGCGCCACGTCGATCACATCCTGTGTACCGACGGGCACTTCCTGCGTCAGGTAACCGACGAAGGAGAAGACGAGCACGTCGCCCTGGTTGGCTTGAATGCGGTACTGGCCGTTGATGTCGGTCGTCGTACCGGTCATCGTACCCTTGATGGCGATGTTGACGCCCGGCAGGGGCAGACCGCTGTCGGCGTCCGTCACCGTACCCGTGATGGTCCGCTGGGCGAAGGCCAGGCTCACGCAGCAGAGCATCAGGGTACTCAGGAGCAGTATTTTTTTGACCATGTCGTTGGAGCGTTAGGTTGGCGGGAACAACACATCGAGGCGGGCCGCAGCGGGCGAACCTTCCTCAAAAAAGCCGCTAGGGTGCGAAGCGGCAGTGTTTTCTTGAAATAGCGGGGAGGGTAAGCCCTTTCATGATGCTGGACCATGGCATGACAGCCGGCCGCGTGGATGCAGAAAAACAACGCAATACGGTCTCGAATGTCAACCCTTGTGCAAAGAAAATGTAAACGTTTACTCTTTACAAGGGCAAATTGGAATCTCCAGGGCCGGGAGGCGGGGGAGCACACGAGGCACGGGGGACGAGCTCGGGCTCACAGATGATCCGCTCGGCAGGACGCCCGGGCTGGGCGATGCGCCGGAGCAGCAATTCGGCGGCCCGGCGCCCCATCGCGTAGCCCGGCTGGCGCACGGTCGTCAGCGGGGGGTTCAGGGAGGAAGCCCAGGGGAAGTCGTCGAACCCGATGATGGAGATGGCTTCCGGGACAGGCAGACGGCGGCGGTGGAGTGCTTCGAGGGCGCCCAGCGTCATCAGGTTGTTGCCGACGAAGAGCGCTGTGGGGGGCACCGGCAGGGCCAGCAGGGCCTCGGCCTGTTCGCGGCCGCTCTCGTAGCGCGAGTCCCCTTCGCGGATGAGATGGTGGGGCACGGGCAGGGCGTGGGCTTCGAAGGCGACCAGGTAGCCTTCGAAGCGTTCCCGGGTCGTCGAGAGGCCCGGCAGGCCGGTGATGAACCCGATCCGCCGGTGCCCCAGCCGCAGGAGCAGGTCCACGGCTTCGAAGGCGCCCCGCCGGTTGTCGACCACGACCGTATCCAGCGCCAGGTCGTCGGCCCGGCGGTCCAGGCAGACGATCGGGAGGCCCTCGCGTTCGGCGAGCTCCCGGAGCAGGTCCTGCTCACCCGGGATGGGCGGAAGGATGACGCCGTCGACCGACTCGGCCCGCATGATGTTCAGGTAAAAGGATTGCTTCCGGGGGTCTTCGTCGGAGCTGCACAGGATGACGGCATAGTCGTGATCATAGGCGAAGTCTTCCACGCCACGCGCCACATCGGAAAAGAACGGGTTCTGGATGTCGGGGATCATCAGGCCGAGGATGTGCGAACGCCCTCGTTGTACGCGCAACCGGCGGGCTACCCGGCTCGGACGGTAGCCCAGGCGGGCGATGGCTTCCTCGACCCGGCGGCGGGTGGCCGCGCTGACCTTGCCGGTGTTGTTCAGCACGCGAGAGACGGTGGCCGACGAAACGCCGGCTTCACGCGCTACATCTTGCAGGGTGGACATGGGGGCGATGAAAAAGTGGGAAGCGCTTTCGGAATACCGTCGAGGAAAAATACGAGACGGGGAAATAACAAAAAAAACGGAAACAATGCGGGCACGGGCCGGCGGAGGGGCTCGAGGGAACGTCCCGGTCCACCCGGGGGAGGTCAGAACAGGGCGCCGGGTGGGCTCATGCGGCGGTGGCTTCGAGGTCGGTCAGGTCGAGGCCGGCCAGGACGGGGTGGTCGACGGGCGTGTCGGATTCGATGAGCCCGTCGCGCAGGCGGATGATACGCCGTGCGTGCCGGGCAATGTCCTCCTCGTGCGTGACCACCAGCAGCGTGTTGCCGCGGCGGTAGAGCGTCTCGAACAGGCGCATGATCTCCTCGCCGGTCTTCGTGTCCAGGTTGCCCGTGGGTTCGTCGGCCAGGAGAAGGGAGGGGTTGTTGACGAGCGCCCGGGCGACGGCCACGCGCTGGCGCTGTCCGCCGGAGAGTTCGTTCGGCTTGTGATGGAGGCGGTCGCCGAGGCCCACGCTGCGCAGGGCCTGTTCGGCCATCGCACGTCGCTCGCTGCGTCGCATCCCTGCATAGATGAGCGGCAGCTCCACGTTCTGCAGACAGCTCACGCGCGGCAACAGGTTGAAGGTCTGGAAGACGAAGCCGATCTCCCGGTTGCGGACGACGGCCAGTTCGTCGTCCGTCATCTCGCTCACCCGCTGGCCGTTGAGGTAATAGGCGCCGGTGGTGGGCACGTCCAGGCACCCGATGATGTTCATCAGGGTCGACTTGCCGGAGCCGGAGGGGCCCATGATGGCGACGTACTCGTTGGGATAGATCTCGAGGGAGACGCCGGCCAGTGCCCGCACCTCCTGCGCGCCCATGGGGTAGACCTTGGTGATGTCGATCAGCCGGATCAGGGGCGTCTCGCCGCGCGCACGGGTGTTCATGATGATCTCTCTACGGGTTCGAAAGCGAGGAGCGAGGGGAGGGGGACCGTAGCCGCCGGGGCGGCCGCGTCAGTTCGCCGCGGCCAGGGGACGACGGCCGGGACGTTCGGGCGGCTTCACACGTACCCGGGTGTCCGGCTCCAGCGTGCGGCTGACGGCGCGGTAGGGGCCGATGATGACCTCTTCGCCACCGGCCAGCCCGCTCTTGATCTCGATGTGCGTATCGTCCGCAATGCCGGTGGTCACCTCCACCATCCGGGCCTTGCCGTCCTCGACGACGAAGACCACCTTGCGCAGGTCTTCCTTGCGTGCGAGCGGGGCCGCCTCGGTCGTGTCGGTGGCCGTCGAGTCCCGGGGCAGATCCAGGAGGGCGAAGTCGCGCACGGTGACGGCCTGGATGGGCACGGCGACGACGTCGAAGACGGTCCTCGTGAAGATGTCGACGGTGCCACTCATGCCGGGCCGGAACTGCGGGGTAGCTTCCTCGACGGGTACCTCGGCGGTCTGTAGCGGCCGGTCCGGTACGGTCGAGGTGGACAGGTTCAGGTTGTGCGGGTCGAGGATGCGGACCTTGACGGGGAAGTTGGTCACCTGCTCCTGCGTGCCCGCGGCCGTGGTGCGCGCCGTGTTGGCGATCTCGGTGACGACGCCCCGGAAGGTGCGCTCCGGATACGCGTCGATCTCGATCCGGGCCGTGTCGCCGATGGCCACGTTGATCACGTCGTTCTCGTTGACGTCCACCTCCAGTTCCATCTGGTCCAGCTTGGCGATGCGCATGATCTCCGTGCCGGTGAACTGGCTGGTGCCGACGACGCGCTCGCCCAGTTCCACCTCCAGCTTGCTGATGGTGCCACTCATGGGGGCGTAGATGGCCGTCTTGTCGAGTTGCTCGCGGGCTTCGCGGAGGCGGGCCTCGGCGCTCTGCACGGCGTACTGGGCCGCCTCATACGCCGCCTTGGCCACTTCGTACTGGTTCTGGGCCCGGAGGAAATCACTCTCGGAGATGGCGTTCTTCTCGAAAAGCGTCTGCTGGCGCTTCATCTCGGCCTCGGCCGTGATCAGGTCGGCCCGGCGCTGGGCTTCGCTGGCTTTGGCCTGCAAGACCCCGGCCTCGGCCTGTTCCACCTGGGCCACGTAAAAGTCCGGGCGGATGCGGGCCAGCAGGTCGCCCTTCCGGACCTGGTCGCCTTCCTTGACGCGCAACTCGATGATCTCGCCGGAGACGTCGGGGCTGAGCTTGACCTCGACCTCGGGCTGGACGTTGCCCGAGGCCGTCACGACCTGGGTGAGCGTGCGCCGCTCGGCCTTCGCCGTCTCGACCTCGATGCCTTCGTCGGAGCCTCCGAAGAGGCCGGTGGCCCGGCCCACCGCAGCCAGGACGAGCAGCAGCACGATCAGGCCGAGTATGATGAAGAGCAGGCGTCGGGTAGCGTTTTTCTTCGGGGGGGCCATGGGGTGGTTCGTTCGATGGTTACCGTAACGTGGTTCAGAACAGAGGTTGCGCCGGGTTCAGCGTGCCCTGGTAGTAGTCGATCAGGCGATCCTGGAAGTAGAACTGGTAGATGGCCTGGATGCGGTTGCTGGCGGCCTGCACGTAGTTGGCACGGGCCTGCGTCAGTTCGACGATCGTCGAGGCGCCCACGTTGTAGCGTTCCTCCTCGACGGCCAGGGCCTGCTCGGCGGCCTGCAGTTGTTTTTCCGTCACGTCGAGCCGTTTGACGGCGGTCTGGTAGTCCAGGTACGCCTGACGGACCTCGGCGGCGATCTGGAGCTCGAGCGTCTCCTCGGCCAGCCGGGCGTTCTCAAACTGCACACGCGCCCGCTCGACGTTCGTCCGGGTCTGGAGCCGGTTGAAGATCGGGATGTTCAGGCTGATGCCGAACGACTCGGAGCGGTTGTCCGAGAGCTGATCCGCAAACGGGGTGACCATGTTGCGGCTCGAGTAGCTCGTTCGGACACCGCCAAAGAGGCTGAGGCTCGGGTACATGCCGGCGCGGGCGAATCGGATGCCTTCGCGGGCCGCGGCGATGGTGGCTTCCTGGGCCTGCAGGTCGGGGCGGTTCGTAAAGGCCGTGCGGAGCAGGGCTTCGGCGTCGTAGTCGCGGGGCACGAGGGGGACTTCCTCGGCCGGGGGGGCCGTGAACTCATAGTCCTGGAAGGGGTCGAGCTGCAGGACCTGGACCAGCCGGCTTTCGCTGATCTGGGCGGCCCGTTCGGCTTCGAGCAGGGCCAGCTCGCTGGCGGCCACCTGGGCCTGCTGCTGGTAGAGGTCCGAGACGGGCCGCGATCCCACCCGCACGAACTCCTCGATCCGGGCCAGTTGCTGGCGCTGGGCCTCCAGGTCCTCCTGCCGGATACGGATCTGCTCGCGGTTCAGGATCACCTGCAGGTAGTTGCTGATGACGTCGAAGAGGACGGTCTGCTGCGTGCGTGTGAAGTTGTATTCCTCGGCCTCCAGCGCATGCTTGGCCTGGTTGTAGGAGGCCACGTCGCCGAAGCCGTTGAACAGGTTGAGCGACGAGTTGGCGCTGGCGCTGAAGGCGTCGGTGGACTCCGAGACAAGCTGGCCCGTCGTCTGGTCGAACGTCAGGCCGTAGGTGCGGCTCGTGCTGGAGGAGAGGTTCAGGTTGGGCAGGAAGTCGGCGCGCTCGCTGGCCACGGTCGTCTGCTGCAGTTCGACGGTGTTGCGGCTGCGCTTGATGGTGGCGTTGCGCTCCAGGGCGAGCCGTACGGCCTCCTCGAAGGTGATGGTGCGGGCCTGCTGCGCCCGGGCCGGCAGGGCCGCGAACACCAGGAGAAGCATCAGAACAGGCAGACCACGCAGGGGAGAGGGCATCCGAAAAGACGAGCGAAGATTCGGCATGCGGTAGACGGACATGGCTGTACGGGGGTTGAAATTCACGAGGGCAGTAAACGAGAGGGGCCACGATTTGTTACACCCCGCCTCGTGGGAAATGCAGGGCGGTGCTCGACCGGGCGGTCGGGTGCGACCAGACCCCGCTTCATAGACGAAGAAAGCGCCCGCACGCTTCCATCGCACGAGAAAAAAGCCCTGTGCCCGTTTCAGAGGTCCACGTCGCGCTTGCGGAGCAGGAAGACGCCCTCGCGCCGGCTGGTGACCACGATCGTCCCGCTCTCGAAGTACGGGTAGCTGCTCCAGGTGCCGTTGAAGCCCGCCACGTCCTTGCCGTACGGCGTCGTGTCGAAGTGGGCCACCTCCACGGGGTTGAGCGGGTCGCTCACGTCCAGGATACGCAGGCCGCTGGCGTTGTTCGTCTGGTACATCAGCGAGCCGCGGACGTACAGGTTGTGGTCCGTGGCCGAGGTGGGGCCGAAGTATTCCTTCACGAGGACGGGATCATCGAGGTCGGTGAGGTCCCAGACGAGTGTGCGGGTGCGCTCCACGTTCCCGTTGAGTTCGTCCGTCTCGTCGTTCTGGAAGAAGAAGCGCTGGTCCTCCGTCAGCCAGCCCTGGTGGACGTAGCCGTAGTTCGGATAGGTTCCGGAGGCGATGGCCTTCGGATGCTGCTTGTCCGTCACGTCGACGATGCTGATGGCCGTCTCGTTGGCGCTGAAGCAGAGTTCCCGGTCCCGGTAGTCGGCGTCCGGCCCTCGGTAGACGACGCACTGCGCGTCATGGATGTAGCCGGTGCCCTGGCGGCCCGTCCCCTCGTGCCCGAAACAGCCGGCAAACTG
>CAZKFR010000067.1:0-8676 GCA_964552015.1 uncultured Rhodothermaceae bacterium
CCGTCGCCGGTCGCGTGGCCCAGCCCCAGGTCGCGGCGGATGCTGTACTCGGTGGCCTCGGCGGAGAGAAGCACGCCCGGCACCCCGGCGCCCGGATGCGTCCCCGCCCCGACGAAGTACAGGTTGGGGACGTCCTCGCTCCGGTTGTGCGGGCGGAAGTAGGCCGTCTGGCTGAGCTTCGGCTCCAGCCCGAAGGCATTGCCCAGGTGTGCGTTGAGCTCGTGTTTGAAGTCTTCCGGCGTGAAGATGCGCATCACTTCGGTGTGCGCCCGCAGCCCCTCCAGGCCCCACGCCTCGAGGAAATCCAGCACGCGGTCGGCAAACGGTCCGGCCTCCTGCCGCCAGTCGATGCCCGAGGCGAGGTTGGCCACCGGCACGAGCACGTACAGGCTCTCTCCCCCCTCGGGCGCCATCGAGGGATCGGTCTTCGTCGGCGCATGCAGGTACATGCTGAAGTCGTCCGGCAGCACCTTGCGGTCGAAGATGTCGCGCAGGAGTTCTTTGTACCGCTTCGTGAGGATGAGCGTGTGGTGCTCCAGCTGCGGGTACTTTTTCCGCACGCCGAGGTAGAGCAGGAAGCAGCTCATCGTATAGTCCATCTTCTCCACCCGCCGGTCCGTCCACTTCCTCCGGTGCTCCGGCGCGATCAGGTGGCGGTAGGTGTGCGCCACGTCGGCGTTGCTGACCACCAGGTCGGCCGGGAAGAAGGTGCCGCCGGCCACGACGCCCGTAGCGCGTCCTCCCTCGACGCGGACCTCCGACACCTCCGTATCGGTGTGCACCACCCCGCCCTGCTCACGGAACAGCCGCTCGAGCGCCTTCACCACCTCGTACATCCCGCCCTTGGTGAACCACACCCCCTGCTCCCGCTCCAGGTACGGGATCATGATGTAGACCGAGGGCGAACGGAACGGGTTGCCCCCGATGAACAGCGGATGGAAGCTGAAAAGGAAATGGTGGCGGAAGTCTTTGAAATACCGCCGCGCGAACGTCGCCACGGGCAGGAACGCCTTCAGTTTGATGGCCCGCGGCGCAAAATCGAGCATCGAGCGCACCGTGTCGAACGGGCGGGCGCCGAGCCGGTCGGTGATGACGGCCTCGTAGACGGGCCGCACCGCCTCCATGAAGGCGTCGTATCGCTCGGCGTCCTCTTCGTTGAACCGGCGCATCTGCGCCTTCATCCGCTCCGGGTCGCCCGTATAGTCGATCCACGTGCCGTCGTGGAAGAACACGCGGTAATACGGGTCGAGGGGGATCAGGTCGAGGTAGTCGGCGCGGGAGCGGCCGGCAGCCCGGAAGATATCCTCGATGATGTCGGGCGCCGTGATCAGGCTCGGCCCCATGTCGAAGACGTAGCCCTTCTCGATGAACTGATAGGCCCGTCCCCCCACCTGAGGGCGCTTTTCGAGCAGG
This sequence comes from uncultured Rhodothermaceae bacterium, assembly GCA_964552015.1. Classification (GTDB taxonomy): domain Bacteria; phylum Bacteroidota; class Rhodothermia; order Rhodothermales; family ISCAR-4553; genus Rhodocaloribacter. Next base: position 1,414 of record CAZKFR010000067.1, read on the forward strand.
GTAACCTGCATCCCGAGGGCCTGCAGGCGGTTGGCGACGGCCAGCCCCCCGAAGCCGCTCCCGATGACGACGACGCGGCGAGGGGTGGCGGTTTGCGTGGTAGGGTTCATGGTGTCAGAGGGTGGTTTCGTCGATGTCGGGGCGAAGGGCGGCGAGGGCCTGCTGGGTCGCAGCCGGCAGCCGGCCGGTATCGAGCAGGAAGGTGATCATGAGGCGGTAGAGGGTGGGCGGATAGGCGTCGCGGGCCGCCGGTAGCAGCCGGCCCAGCGCAGCGATGTCCTGTGACACCGTCTCCGAGCGGCCGAACAGGCCGGGCAGGTAATAACAACTCAGGAGCCGGAGGAAGCGGATCTCGGCGTCGTCGGGATGTTCCTCGACGAGGGCATCGAGCACGGGAAGGCCGCGTTGCACGTGCCGGTACTTGTCGAACGGCCAGAAGGCGTGTTTGGCCTTCATCACCTCGAAGGCGGCTTTGTACGCACGTACGACCGGCTCCGCGTCCGCCCCCTGCGTGGCAATCAGCGCCTCGGCCCGATCGATGTAGTCTTCTTCGTCGGCCGAGGCCAGGTAGTAGTCCCGGAGCGTATCCACCACAGGGCGATGGGTCATGGCGGTCCTCGGATGGGGTCGGCTGGTCAGCAGCGTTTCCGGTGGTACGGGCTCGGCCGGGTGGTCCACCACCGGCTGGGCGGCCAGGGTCGACGGCCCCAGGAGCAGCAGGACGAGCAGGTGAAGCGGCCGGAAGCGGCCGGACGAGCCGCCCGGGGTGGGGGCCTCCTCGCCCAGGGCGGGCGAGAACGACGACGGGCCCGAGCAGGCTTTCGGGTGGTGCCGCTGATGCCGCCGCATCCGGGCCAGACGGAACAGTGCGCGGGCGGCCAGCCCGCATTTTTCCGCGGTCGTGGTGCGCGCCCGCTGTGTGAGGTTGTCGTAGCCGTTGGCGCGGATGCGGCGGTGGATGCCGCGGTACACGTCGGCCGCCACGGCCACGGCGCGGCCGAAGCCGCCGGGCAGGTGCGGGATGGCTTCCCAGGCACGGGCATACCGGGCGTCGGCTTCGGCCATGAGCGCGTCCACGAGCTTCCGGTAGGCCGGCGTCACGCGGCCCTGTGCCTGCATCCGACGGAGGTCATCCACCGAAAGGCCGTGTGCGGCCAGGCACTCGGCGGGGAGGTAGACCCGCCCGGTGCGCAGGTCCTCCCCCACGTCGCGCAGAATGTTGGTCAGTTGGAGCGCCTGTCCCAGGGCGATGGCCCGCTCCAGCCGCCACGCGTCACGCACGCCGAGCAGGTGGCAGATCCACAGGCCGACGACCGAGGCGACCCGGTAGCCATACGTCCAGAGTTCGTCCATCGTCCGCAGGCGCACCGGCCCCAGGTCCGAGGCCACGCCGTCGATGAGGGTCCGGATGACGTCGAACGGCACGCGGGACCGCGCCGAGTCGTGCATGAGCGCATCGAGCCAGCCGATGCCGGTGAGCGTACCCTCGTAGGCGCCCCGCACGAGGGTCTGCCAGGTCGTGAGGCGGGCGCGCAGGTCCCCCTCACAGCGTCCCTCCGGCACGTCCACGAGGTCGTCCGTGAACCGGCAGAACGCATAGACCCGCGCCACACGGTCGCGGTCCGGCGGGTCAAACCAGCGGGCGGCGAACGAGAACGATCGCGAGTTGTGGGCAAAGAACGCCTCGATGTCGACGGGCACGCACCGGGCGATCTCCTGCACGAGGGCCTGCGTCGCGGGGTCGGGCTCCCGGGCTTCCAGGGCCGGCGCCCCGGCGCCCGGGCGGGTCGCACGCCCCCGGACGCGCCAGGCGACCAGGCCCAGCCCCGCTCCCACGGCGGCCACCGTGTATCCGACGGCATCCCAGAGCCCGTTCGCGATCACCATGCCCAGCGGCATGGCGAGCACGAGCAGGTAGTAGACCGTCAGCCACCGGCGCGAGAGATGATCCGCCCAGTCCCCGGCGCCGAGCGCCTCGAACAGGCCCATCAGCGCCAGGCCCGTCACGAACCACCCCAGCAGGTTGACGAGCGGCATGCCGTAGTACGGCCCGGCCTCGCCCCACACCCAGTACGTCGTCAGGTAGCTCATCGCCGGGTCGAGGGCCAGGTCCCAGGCCGTGAGGAGGAACGCCCCGAGCAGGAGCCGCCCGGCCAGGCGGCCGGGGTACGCCGCACGGGCCAGCACGTAGGCCGGCAGTGCCATCGTGAACCAGCTCAGCGGGATCAGCCAGGGCACCCGCCCGAACCACTTCGGCCCCAGCAGGTCGGTGTACCCGTACGGCCCGAACGGCACCCCGTACCCCGTGCCGATGAACTCGCTCAGGAAACTGACCGCATACACGGCGGCGAACACGCCCAGCCACCGGACGCCTGCCATCCGCCCGAGGTACCACCCCAGCACGAAGCCGGTGAGCCAGACATGCGTCTGGGCGAAGAACCGGAACGCGACGCCATAGAACGCGACGAGCGAAGGCGCGAACTCGCCGATCCGGGCCAGGTTGGCCGGGCCATGCGGCGGCAGCGTGAAGAGCACGTACCCGGCCAGGGCCACGAACGTGTACCCCCCCAGCAGAATCAGAGGCCAGCGGCGCATGTTCGGGGAAGCAGCAAGGGGAGATCGGAGAGGGCGCATGCGAGGGCTTTCGGGGGAATTGAAACGTGGACGAGCTGATCGAGCCAGTCCGAGAACGCCAGCATCGAATCGAAGGCGCTTACTTCGGGGAAGGGGGTCTCGGGAAGCTCCGGGGACAGGCCGCCGAGCAGGCGTCCGCCCAGCACAAGCCGGCAGGGATGGGAGGGCTCGTACAGGCGCGCCAGGGTGCGGACGTGCGCCAGGGCCTCGGCCGGGCCGTGCGGCGGGGTCATGGCGATGGCGATGAGCGAGGCCTCATGCCGTACCTGCTGGATCACGAAGTCCTCGACGGGTACGTTGGCGCCCAGGTAGATCACCTTCCACCCGCGCTCGCCCAGGAGGAAGCGGGCCATGAGCGCCCCCATCTCGTGGTCGTCGCCCGGCGCGCAGCCCACGATGGCCGTCCCGGCAGCCTCGTTCGTGGTCTGCCTCGGCGCTCGACGTGCCCGGCGGGAGATGTAGGCCATGAGCAGGGCATCCCGCAGGGCCTGCGTCATGCGGTGCTCGTCGCCCACCGTGAGCACGCCGTCCGCCCACGAAGCGCCAACGCGGTGCATGACGGGCCCCAGGAGCTCATCGAACACCTGCTCCGGCGCAAAGCCCATCTCCAGAAGAAAGAGCAACAGCCGCTCGGGCCGCTCGCGCTCGGAGAGTTCGAGCCAGCCGTACAGCAGCCCTACGAGCCGGCCGAACCCTTCCCCCCGGCGAGCCGCTTCGATGCCTTCCCACACGGCGGCCTCGTCCGGAGCAAAGTCGAACAGGATACAGGGATGGTTTTCGGTTCGGGCAAACCGAAGGAGTTCGTGGAGACGAATACGCCGGTGCCCGCCTTCCGTCTGTTCGCACGCGAGCAGGTCCGCGTTGCACCAGCGCTTCACCGAGGAGGCATGGATGCCGAGCAGTTCGGCGGCCTGGCGTGTCGTCAGAAGAAAATCGCCCATTTTTACCACCTGGGCTTTTTGGCTTTCTAGCTATGCGATGAAACTCCCTTCCGATACGTTCATATCGGACCCCCGTCCATACTTGCCATCACCGAACGTGTTTCATTTTCCGCCATGACTCCTTCCTCCTCCCCTGTCTATCTCCTTCTCGGCGCTACCGGCGGCATCGGCACGGCGCTGGCCGAGCGCCTCGCCGGAGACGGTGCCCGTCTGGCCCTGGCGGCCCGTACCCGCGACCGGCTCGACGCGCTGGCCCGGCGCACCGGCGGCCTCGTCCTTCCCACCGACGCCACCGCGTACGAACAGGTCGAGGCGTGCGTGCAGGCGACGCTCGACCACCACGGCCGCCTCGACGGGATCGTCAACCTCGTCGGCTCGATCCTGCTCAAGCCGGCTCACCTGACCTCACTCGACGAATGGCGCCGCACGCTGGCGCTCAACCTGGATACGGCGTTCTTCACCGTCAAAGCGGCGGCCCGCCCCCTGATGAAGCAGGGCGGCAGCATCGTGCTGATGGCCTCGGCCGTGGCGCTGACCGGCCTGCACAACCATGAGGCCATCGCGGCGGTGAAGGGCGGTGTGGTGGCGCTGGCCCGCTCGGCGGCGGCCACCTATGCCCGTCGCGGCGTGCGCGTCAACGTGGTGGCGCCGGGGCTGGTACGCACGCCGCTGACGGAGCGGCTGACGGCCAACGAAGCCTCGGAGAAGGCCTCGCTGGCGATGCACGCCCTGGGCCGCCTCGGCGAGCCGGAGGACGTGGCCGAGATGATCGCCTTCCTGCTGGACGAACAGCGCGGCGGCTGGATCACCGGGCAGGTCTTCGGCGTCGATGGAGGACTCTCCCGCGTACGCCCCGCCTGACCGCCATGAACGCTCCCCGTCGCATCCTCGTCACCGGCGCCACCGGCTATGTGGGTGGCCGCCTGGCTCCCCTCCTGCTGGAAGACGGCCACACCGTCCGCTGCATGGTCCGCGACCCGGATCGCCTGGCCGGTCGTCCCTGGGCCAACCGTGTCGAGATCGTCCGCGGCGACGTGCTCGACGCCGACACGCTGCCCGGGGCGCTCGAAGGCATCGACACCGCGTACTACCTCATCCACTCGCTCCACGCGGGGGAGGCGTCGTTTGCGGAGCGGGACCGGCAGGGCGCCCGCAACTTCGGCGCGGCGGCCCGGGCGGCCGGCGTGCGCCATATCATCTATCTGGGCGGCATTGCCCCCCGCACGGACCGTCCCTCCCCCCACCTGCAAAGCCGCCTGGAAACGGGCGAATGCCTGCGCGAGAGCGGCGTCACGGTGACGGAGTTGCGGGCCGGCGTCATCATCGGCTCGGGCAGCCTCTCCTTTGAGCTGATCCGTTACCTGACCGAGCGCGTGCCCGTGATGATCTGTCCGCGCTGGGTGACCACGCGCACCCAGCCCATCGCCATCCGCAACGTCCTCGACTACCTCCGGGCCACGCCGGCCAACGACGCCGCCCACGGACGGATCATCGACATCGGCAGCCCGGACGTGCTCACCTACGAGGACATGTTCCGGCTGTACGCGAAGGTGCGGGGGCTGCGACGCCTGATCGTCAAGGTGCCGGTCCTGACGCCCCGCCTCTCGTCGTACTGGATCGGCCTCGTGACACCCCTCCCCGCGCATGTCGGCCGCCTCCTCATCGACGGCTTGAAGAACGAGGTCGTCTGCTACGACGACACGGCCCGGCGGCTGTACGACGTCGAGCCGATGGGCGTGGAAGAGGCCATGCGCCGGGCGCTGGACCGCTCGCAGAGCCACGCCGTCGAGACGACCTGGTTCGGCGCCTTCTCGGCGAGTGGGAAGGGCGGGGAGCCGCCCGGGCTGGCGCAGGTCGAGGGGATGATCGTCGAGCGCCGGGTGGCCCGTACGACGGCCTCACCCGAGGCCGTCTTCGACGTGATCCGCCGCCTCGGCGGGGACACGGGCTGGCTCTATGCCAACGCGCTGTGGAAGCTCCGGGGGCTGCTCGACGCGCTCGTGGGCGGCGTCGGCTTCCGGCGAGGCCGCCGCCATCCGGTGGAACTGCACGTAGGCGAGGCGGTGGACTTCTGGCGGGTCGAGGCCGTGGAGCCGGGGCGGCTGCTGCGCCTGCGGGCCGAGATGCGGGTGCCCGGGCGCGCCTGGCTCCAGTTCGAGGTGTGCCCGGAAGGAACGGGCTGCCGCGTCGAACAGACCGCCTTCTTCGAACCGCACGGGCTGAGCGGTTTGCTGTACTGGTATGTCCTCTATCCGGCCCACCGGATCATCTTCCGGGGCATGATCCGCGCCCTGGTACGCCGCGCCGAGGCGAACGCCATCACACCCCGCACCGCCGAAGCGGAAGCCTGAACCGCCGGTAACGGAACCTTTCGCTCGCCTGACGTAGGCACAGGCAACCGCCGGCGCGTTTCTTGCGGCCTCGCGCCGGTATCGTCTCCCCTCATCCATCCCTCCGCCCGATGCGACTCCTCCTCGGCCTCACCCTCCTGGGCGCCACGCTCCTCCTGGCCGTGCCCGCCCACGCGCAGATCCCCACCGCCACGCTCACCGGCACCGTCGTCGACTCGACCTCCGGCGCTCCCCTGCCCGGCGCCAACGTGTTCATCGCCGGCTCCATGATCGGGACGACCACCGACGGCGAGGGCCGCTACCGCCTCGAGCGTGTCCCCCTCGGCGCCCACCGCCTCTATGTCTCCATGGTCGGCTTCGAGCCCCGCTTCCGCGACCTCAACCTGCGCGAGGCCCGCATCTACCCGATCGACTTCGCCCTGCCCGAAGCGATCATCGAGCTCGACGAGGTGACCGTGGAAGCCAAAGGCGACAAGAACTGGAAACGCCGGCTCGAACGCTTCACGAAGCTCTTCATTGGCGAGACGCCCAACGCCGCCGAGACGAAGATCGTCAACCCGGAGGTGCTCGACTTCCGCGAGACGCTGGGCCATCTGGAGGCCTATGCGGCCGAGCCGCTCATCATCGAGAACCGCGCCCTCGGCTACCGCATCCACTATTTCCTGAAGGAGTTCGTCGGCGAGCCGACGCGCACCCGCTACGACGGCGAGCCGCTCTTCGAGGAGATGACGCCGCGCGACGCCGAGGAAGCTGCGCGGTGGGAGCAGAAGCGGCGGGAGGCGTTCATGGGCTCGTTCCGCCACTTCATGCTGGCGCTCTTGGCCGGGCGCACCGAGAAGCAGGGCTTCCAGGTCTACAGCCGCCCCACCATGGGCGAGCAGCAGCGCGCCGTCCCGGCCGGCGGCGGCAGCCTCCTGCGCGGCCGCGAGCGTTTCCCCGTCGACCCCGCCACCCTCCTCAAACCCGGCGAGATCCCGTCGGAGAAGATCTTGGACTTCCAGGGGTTTCTCGAGATCATCTTCATGGGCGAGAAGGAGGACCCGGCCTATCTCGAATGGTCCCGCCAGCCGGGCCTGGGCCGCAAGCCGGGCTTCCAGACCTCCTGGATCAACCTGGAGCGCGGCCCGGTGGTGGTCGACTACAAGGGCGACGTCGTCGATCCGTACGGCGTCACGTTCTACGGCTACTGGGCCTTCGAGCGCGTGGCCGACGAAGTCCCCAAGGAATACCGCCCGGGCCGTTGAACGTTGCACGTTGAACGCTGCACGTTGAACATTCTTGACCCGTCCTGCACGGACAACGATCAACCGGGAACGGGCAACGATCAACCGGGAACG
>CAZKFR010000067.1:8776-12010 GCA_964552015.1 uncultured Rhodothermaceae bacterium
CAACGATCAACCGGGAACGGGCAACGATCAACCGGGAACGCCTACGTCTTCCACGCGAAGCAGCGGAGCGTGAGGCCGTGGCCTTCGACGGCCAGGGCGGCGGCGTAGCCGGGGCCGGGGTCGAGGGCGTGCAGGGACCAGCGGGCCGCGTCGGGCGGGTTCCAGGCCGTCGAGAGGAGCGCCGGCGGGGCTCCCGGCGCCAGCGACACGCAGAAGCGGTCGAGCCCCAGCGCCAGGCCCTGCCCGGTGGCCTTCATGTACGCCTCCTTGCGCGTCCAGGCATTGAAGAAGCCCGCCACCCGCTCCCCGGGCGGCAGGGCGCGGAAGGCAGCCACCTCCTCCGGCGCGAAAAACCGTGTGGCAAGGTCTTCGGCGGCGCGGCGGGGGTCGCACCGCTCGACGTCCACGCCCACCTCGCGCCCGCACGCCACGGCAACGAGGGCCAGGTCGTGCGCGTGCGAGACGTTGAAGCGCAGCGGCGTCTCCGCCGGCACGGCCAGCGCCGGCTTGCCCCGGGGGCCGTAGCGGAAGCGAAGCGTGGCCGGGTCGCATCCCAGGTAGCGGCCCAGCAGGTGCCGCAGCACCCCGCGCGCCGTGATGAAGCGGTGGCGGTGCACGTCATAGACGAAGCGGTCCGCCCGCGCCCGCTCGTCCGGCGACAGCACCCGGGCCAGCGCCGGGGGCGGCACCCCGGCCAGCGCCACACGCCACACGTGCACCGCGTCCGGTTCGAGGTCCACGTCCGCGGGCGGGATCTGCCAGGCGGTCTCGGACATATGCAGAGCGAAGTTCGTCTGGTGAAATGCTGCGGCGGGAATCATGTACTCGGAACGACGCGTTGCGTTCGCCCTGGCCTCCCGCGCCCCCGTGCCCGTCCGGTGCATCCGGGCGGTTCGTCGCCGCCTGCTCCTCCTCGCCCTGTGCCTGACGGCCGCCGCCCGCGTGCCGGCCCAGCCGGCGACCGCCGTCTTCACCGGCATGGTCGTCGACTCGACCTCGGGCGAGCCGCTGCCCGGCGCCCACGTGTTCATCGCCGGCTCCATGATCGGGACGACCACCGACGGCGAGGGCCGTTACCGGCTCGAGCGCGTCCCGCCCGGCGCCCACCGCCTCTACGTCTCCATGCTTGGCTTCGAGCCCGTTCACATCGACGCCCTCGTAACCGCTGGCCAGACCCTCCACTACGACGCGTACCTCGTCCCTTCCGTCATCGAACTGGGCGAGGTCACCGTCGAGGCCCGGAAGGACACGAAGTGGCAGAAACGGCTAAAAACGTTCATCCGCCAGTTTCTGGGCGAGACGCCCAACGCCGCCGAGACGAAGATTCTCAACCCCGAGGTGCTCGACTTCGACGGCACCTGGTGGGGTAAACTCGAAGCCCGGGCCGCCGAGCCGCTCGTCATCGAGAACCGCGCCCTCGGCTACCGCATCCACTATTTCCTGAAAGAGTTCATCTCCACCGGTGTCACGATCAAGTACGACGGCGAGCCCCTCTTCGAAGAGCTGCCCCCCCGCGACGACGCGGAAGCCGAGCGCTGGCGCCAGAACCGACGACGCGCCTTCTTCGGCTCGTTCCGCCACTTCATGCTGGCCGCCCTGGGCGACAGCACCCGCGAGGCCGGCTTCGTCACCCACCGCCTCCTCGCCCTCGAGGACGCCCGGCGATCCCACCCTCGCTTCCCCCTCCACATGGCCGACGTGTTCGACGAAGGCCCCACCCCCGAAACCCGGACCCTCCGCTTCCGCGGCTTCATCGAAGTGACGTACCTCAAGGAGAAGGAAGACCCGGCCTACCTCCGCTGGGAGCACAGTTATTACCAGCGCACGCCCGGGTCCCAGCGCTCCTGGATCAGCCTGACCGACGGCCCCACCGCCGTCGACCCCACCGGCACGATCGTCGACCCCTACGGCGTGACCGTCTACGGCTATTTCGCCTTCGAGCGCGTGGCCGACGAACTGCCCAAAGAGTACCGGCCCGATTGAGCGCGGGCTTTTGAAATACGGGAGCGCTTTCGTATCGTATCGAAGGGGTGCACGCTGGCGCGCTGGACGTTGGCACGATGAACGTTCTGACCCGGCGTGTTGCCCGAAACCTGGAACGCATCAGCCGCCCGCGCCATGGAAACGCCCGTCGCCGAACGCCTCCCGCTGGAAACGACCGGCCTGCGGCCCACGTACCGCTTCGACCTCCGCACCACCCCGCCCGACGTCTTCGTCGACGCCTCCGAGACGGACTGGCGCCACCTCACCTGGAAGGACGTCGGCCGCCCCTACCTCGTCGAGAACTACTCGAAGCACCGGCGCGCCTGGGAGCAGGAGCAGGGCCGCGCGATGCCGGTGCCCGTGCAATGGAAGTTCTTCAACAAGCACTTCCACCAGCTCTTCATGACCGACCTCGACGCGACGCCCGCCGAAGCGCGTCGGCGGCTGCAACGCCATCTGGCCGCCCTGAACCTGCACGGTGCGAACGAGGTGCTCAAGGAGCTCGTCCGGATGAAGATCTGGAACAAGGTTCACCGCGTCGAGGACGCCGTCTGGGATCCGCGCGGCAAGCGGGCCCTCTTCGAAGGTCTCGACGTCAAACGGCCCCGCATCCTGTTCCTCGGTGCCGCCGAAGGCTACGAGGCCATGCAGCTCCTGGCCCTCTACCCCGGCGGCCACGCCGTCCTCGTAGACTACGACGACTTCTGCCGCACGGATCGGTACGGCCACTTCCCCGAAGCCTACCCGTTCCTCGGCAAAAACCCCGCCACCGGCCAGTGGGACGTCTACCACAAGGAGGACTTCCACATCGACTATGTGGTCGAGGACATCCGTAACCTGAAGTACGGCAAAGAGTTCGACATCGTCCTCTCGGTCGGCCTGATCGAGCACTTCCCGGACGAGCACAAACCCCTGGTGTTCGACTTCCACCGGCGTTTCCTCAAGCCGGGCGGCTATGCCATCATGACCACTCCGCGTCGTCAGCTTCGCTCCCGCCTGTTCTACCTGGCCATGGGCGAGCTCATGAATTTCGGCTACCGGGAACTGATGGACGTGCGCCAGATGGGCCTCTATGCCTACGAGAACGGCTTCGAGATCCTCCGGGCCGGGCACATCAAGGCCCACAACGGCATCATCGCCCGGGCACGATGAACGGTACGACGAGGCATCACGCCGGATGGCTGCCTGGACCAAAGACGACGCCCTGTCGGAGGATGGCGAGCGCCTCCGGGCCGTAGTTGAAGAGCAGGT
>CAZKFR010000067.1:12110-17425 GCA_964552015.1 uncultured Rhodothermaceae bacterium
ACGACGCCCTGTCGGAGGATGGCGAGCGCCTCCGGGCCGTAGTTGAAGAGCAGGTCCACCGCCGACACGTCCGGCTCGAAGCCGCTGAAGTTCTGCCGGTAGGGCGGCGTCTCGTAGCGCAGCACCCGGGCCGAGGGTGCCAGCGGCACGTCGTGCGCGGCGGCTTCTTCCGGAACGAGGAGCACGTCGGCCCCCGTCGCGGCCAGCACACCCGGGAGCGTATCCGGCGCCCCGGCCAGGCCGGAGGCCCGCAGGAGCGGGGTCCTGATGCCCAGCAGTCGCGCCACGAGTGCCACCGTCGCGCAGGTCAGGTCCGCCAGGTGCGTCCACGTGCCGGCGAAGAGGGGCTCGAAGTCGGGTTCGTAGTACTCGAAAAACGGCGTGGAGCGGTAGTTGTACATGAAGGCACGGCGGTGCTTGCCCATCCAGTCGCGGCGGGGCTCGATCTCGACGGCGCGGATGGGGCGCCCGTGCTGACCGCCCCGCAGGGGGACAGAGACCCACTGCCAGCCCCGGGGCGTCCGCAGCCGCGCCCGGTTCTGGTACGACTGCCGGCTGTACTGAAACGTATCGGCCAGCACGAACCGGTCAGCGGTATCCATCAGCGCGAAATACGCCAGGCGCGGGAAATATTCGGGCGGTCGGACGGCGATCATAAGGCGGTACGGAATGGCATGACGTGAACCCTGTCGTTCGGAGCCGTTTCCAGCCGGATCACGCGAGGAAGGCAGCCAGGGCATCGCGGAGGGAGGCTATGTACGCGCCCTGTGTGGCGGCCTCATCGAGCGTGGCGGTGAAGTGGTCCCCCCAGCCGGGGAAGTCGAGTTCGTCCCAGAGGGTGTTATGCCACAGCCCGACGGCCACCCCGCCAAAGCGGCGGCACGTCGCCAGCAGGTCGCGTGTGACGGCCAGCGCCTGCTCCCCGTCGAGGCCCCGCCGATTGAACAGAACCGACTCCATGAAAGCCAGCGGCATCTCCCACAGGTCGAGCGGGCGGTCGGCCGCGACGTCGTAGAGCTGGAACGGCAGGCAGGTACCGTGACGAAAGCCCTCGTGGTCGGCAAACCCGAGCGTCGAGTCGATCCGGAAGCCGGCGGCCGCCAGCAGGCGGGGCGTCAGGACCGGGTCGAAGCGCAGGTAGTGCGTGCGCACGGAGACGGGCGGCGCGGCGGTGAGACGCGCCAGCCGGTCGTACTCCTCGCGCAGGTAGCCCGGATGGTCGAAGGCGTGGTAACTCGGGTGTAGCCCCACCTCGAAACCATCGGCTTCCAGCGCCTGCACCCGCTTTCGGAGGTAGGTGCTATTCCAGTCGTAGGGTACGTCGTGCGGGCCGTGAGCGCCCGTCTTGAGGAAGAACGTCGCCGTACCGCCGCGCCGGGCCGTCTCGGCGGGCATCCGCTCGAAGGCCCGGCGGAAGACGTCGCCCGGGCGAACGAGGTCGGCCAGGAAACGGCCGAAGCGGCGCAGGCGGGTGCCGGGCGGGTCGCGCCGGCGGTTCAGGGCCAGGTGGTGGACGACTTCGCGCCAGACCATCCCCGGCCGCCACTTGCGCAGGTAGTCGACGTCGTGCGTGGGGCAGAAGGCCCAGGCGTGCCCGGCCCAGCGGCGCGGGTGCACCGGCACACCGGCGGCGAGCAACCGTTCGGCCAGGGCTTCGCGGTAGGCGTCGACGGGCGGGCGGGTCGAGGTGCCCAGCCGGCGCTGGAGCGAGGCCTCCCACGGAAAGCGGCCGTGGCGGTCGCGGGTGCGGACGGTGTGCTCCTGCCAGCCCGAGAGCCAGAAGAACGCCGAGGCGATGAGGTCGTGCCCGGCCACACGCTCCCCGCCGAAAAGCACGGGCCAGCGGTCGTGCGCGTCCCGGCCCTCCATCCACCGCACCTCGCCGGCGTGATACGGCACCCGGGCTTCGAAGAAGGCCACGGTGGCCTCCCGCAGCGGCAACGCCACCACGCGCTCGGGGAGGCCCGCCGGCTCCGGGCCGTAGTACAGTCCCGGCTCCGGCAACGCCGACCGGCCCACCCGCGCCGGCGCCAGTCCCAGCGGCAACAGCAGCATCCGCAGCGCATACCACGCCTTCGCCTCGAAACGCGGCGGCACCTCCAGGCAGCAGGGCAGCACCGCCTTCGGGCGGACCGCGCCGGGCAAGGGGACGGCTTCCTCGGCGTTCCTCATGGCGTGCTTGGCCGGGCATTGCGTACATTGGGGTGTCCAGAGCATACGAACCGGCTCCCGCAATCCGAAATCCGCACGCGACAATTGAAGATATTTTCCGATCCGGTACACGGCTTCATCTCCGTGCCGCGCGGGCTGATCCTCGACCTGATCCAGACCCCCGAAGTGCAACGGCTGCGCCGGATCCGGCAGCTCGGCGTGGGCTACCTGGTCTTCCCCGGCGCCGAGCATACCCGCTTCGGCCACGCCCTCGGCGCCATGGCCCTGATGCAGGATGCCCTGGCGACCCTCCAGGACAAGGGCACCCCCATCACGCCCGACGAACACACCGCGGCCCTGGCCGTGGCCCTGCTGCACGACCTGGGCCACGGCCCCTTCTCCCACACCCTCGAGCACGAACTCATCGCCGGCTTCCACCACGAGAAGATGAGTCGCGTGATGCTGGCGCACCTGAACGAACGCTTCGACGGCGCCCTCGACCTGGCCCTGGCCCTCTTCGACGACACCTACGAGCGCCCCTTCTTCCACCAGCTCATCGCCAGCCAGCTCGACATGGACCGGCTCGACTACCTCCGGCGAGACTCCTTCTACACCGGCGTCGTCGAAGGCAAGGTGGGCGTCGACCGGATCATCAAGACGCTGCGCGTGCATCCCCGCGAGGGTGGCCCCGGGTCGCGCATCGTCATCGAGGCCAAGGGTACATATGCCGTCGAGAACTTCCTCATCGCACGGCGGCTGATGTACTGGCAGGTCTACCTGCACAAGACCGTCCTGGCCGGCGATCACCTGCTGCGGGCCATCCTGCGGCGCGTCCGCCACCACCTCCAGCACGGCACCGCCGACGTGGCCCACGGCACCGCCCCGGCCTTCCTGTTCTTCCTCCGAAACCGCCTCACGGCCGACGACCTGGCCCGGGACGACGTACGCACCGCCTACACCGCCCTCGACGACACCGACATCCTTTTCAGCCTGAAACAGTGGCGGCACCACACGGACCCCGTCCTGGCCGACCTGTGCCGCCGTTTCGTCGACCGCGACTTCTTCCGCGTCACTTTCCTCGACGCCCCGCCTACGGAGGCGCAACAGGCGCGCTGGCGCGACGCCATCGCTGCCTGGCTCGTCCGTTCGGGCCGGTCCACCGCGGCCAGCGCTCCCGAAGACGCCGCCTTCTACCTCGCCACCGACACCTCGCGGCACTACGCCTACGACGAGGGCGAGGCCGAATCCATCCGCGTGCTCGACCGGCACGGCACCGTCCGCGAACTCTCCCGCACGACCGACACCGCCGCCGTCTCTGCCCTGACCCGGTACGAAGAAAAACCCTACGTCTGCTATCCCAAAGAGGTGACGCTCACGCCATGAGAACCGCCTTCGCCCACAACCCTGTCGAAACCCTCCGGATTGCCGGCGGGTTCATCGAAAGGGTTCCTTTCATCCCTTCGTCCCTATGCAAACCACCACATCGGCATCCTTGCCCCTTTCTCCAGCTGCGGATGCGGCCCTTCAGGAGGCCCGGACCACCCTCGCCCGGCTCTACGGCAACCGGCTCGTGGGCCTGGTCCTCTTCGGCTCGCAGGCCCGTGGCGAAGCAAACGAAGACAGTGATGTAGACGTGCTCGTTGTACTCCGAGGACCGGTGGATGTCTTCCGGGAAATCAAACGGATGGGGTTGATCCAGACACAGCTTCTCGTCCGGCACGACGTGTTTCTCTCGCTGCATCCCTGTGCTGAAGACAACCTTGAAGCCGTTCGCCGGGGAAAGGCTGAACACCCCTTCCTGAAAGCGATACAGGCCGAGGGCGTCGTGCTATGACACCGGCAAACCCCGACGCTCCCGCGCTCTTCCTGGCCCGGGCACGAGAAGACCTTCGAGCCGCCCGCCACGATCTGACCGGAGGTTTTGTCAGGGCCGCGATCAGTCGTGCGTACTTCGCAGCCCTGCATGCGGCACGCGCCGCGCTGCTCCATACCGGCGAGGCTCCACGCACGCATACCGGCGTGCAGAGAAGGTTCGCCTATCATTTCGTACGAACCGGACGCGTGCCCGTCGAGGTAGCCTCCGTGCTGGCGTATGCCGATACGGTGCGATCACAGGCAGATTACGACGCAACAACTCTCTTTGACACAGGGGCGGCCACGGATCTGATACGTGACGTAGAAACCTTTGTGACGACCATCGAAGGGCTCCTGCCTCCCACCACCCCGGAAAGCAATCCGCCATGAAAACCGCCTTCGCCCACAACCCCGGCCACGAAGCCCACGCCGAGGAAGGTCACCCCGAGCGCCCGGCCCGGCTCGACGCCATCCTGTCGCTCCTGCGGGACGACCCGCTGTGGGACCGCCTGCACCGGGCCGAGCCCGTCGCGGCCGACCCGGACACGGCGCGCCTCGTGCACACGGACGACTATCTCCGGCGGCTGGAGACCACGGCGCGGCAGGGCGGCGGCCGCCTGGATCCGGACACGTACGTCACGCCCGAGAGCCTCGACGTCGCCCTCCGGGCGCTCGGGGCCGTGCTCGGCGTCACGCGGGCCGTCATCGAAGGCGAGGCGGACAACGGCTTCGCGGCCGTCCGGCCTCCCGGCCACCACGCCCGGCCCGGCGCCGCCATGGGCTTCTGCCTGCTCGCCAACGTGGCTCTGGCCGTTCGCTGGGCCCGGGCCGCGTTCGGCGCCGAACGCTTCGTCGTCCTCGACGTCGACGTGCACCACGGCAACGGCACCCAGGAGGTCTTCTACGAGGACCCGAACGTGCTCTTCATCAGCACGCACCAGTACCCTTTCTACCCCGGCACCGGCGCAGCGGACGAGACGGGCGACGGGCGCGGGCGCGGCGCCACGATCAACCTTCCCTTCCCCGCCGGCACCGGCGACGACGCCTTCCGCACGGCCTTTCGGCGCATCCTCACGCCCCGCGTGCTGCGGTTCCGCCCCGAGATGATCTTCGTCTCTGCCGGCTACGACGCCCACTGGCGCGATCCCATCGGAGGGCTCCACCTGAGCGTGGCCGGCTTCGCCGATCTCGTCCGATATGCGCTTGAATGGGCCGATGCCTGCTGCGACGGGCGGCTCGTGGCTGTGCTCGAAGGCGGGTACGACACGGACGTGCTCGCGCACGGGGTCCGCGCCACCCTGGCCCGCCTC
>CAZKFR010000067.1:17525-19082 GCA_964552015.1 uncultured Rhodothermaceae bacterium
CGGGTACGACACGGACGTGCTCGCGCACGGGGTCCGCGCCACCCTGGCCCGCCTCAGCGACCCCGACGCAGAGATCGCGGACCCCTTCGGACCGGCTCCTTCTCCCGATACCGACGTGGATCGCCTCCTCAACGACCTCGCGGGCTTTCACATCCGTTGACCCTCCGGGAAACAGGGTACCAGGGAGCTCCTTCAGGGCCGTTCGACCAGTACCGTCTCGACCGGCTTCCGCGGCGGGGGCGGCGGCACGTCGTCGGGATAACCATAACTGAACAGGCCGACGACCTCCTCCGTGGCCGGGTCTGCGCCGATCAGCGAGAGCAGTCGTGGATCCCTCGTGACGGCCCCCGTCCCCCATTTCGCACCCACCCCCTCCTGCCAGAGAACGAGCATCAGGTTCTGGACGGCACAGCAGCAGGCCGCGTAATCCTCGCGGGCACGCAACGGATCGTCGCTTCGCCGGCAGGTGACGACCAGCCAGCCCGGGATGGCCTCCCAGCGCGCCTGCTTGTCGCGGGCAGCGGCTTCCCCCCATCGGGCCCGCACCAGTTCCGTGTTCAGCGCCACCACGCGCGCGGCCGTATCAGGGCCAAGCAGGTAAAAGCGCCATGGCTGGGTGAGTTTGTGGTTGGGAGCCCAGCACGCCGCCTCCACGGCACGGCGGATCACCTCCGGTGAAGGTACGTCCGGGCGAAAGCGATGCGTCGTCCGCCGCGAGCGGATCACGTCGATCAGGTCCGTTTCCTGACGAAAAGGGGTACAAGAAAGGTTGTCCATGCGAGCGCGGGTTGGTTGAGTCAGGCGGTTGTACGCCCGTATTCCCCCCGGGATCGCTCACCGTCAGGCACCGGTCCTGAAGCGGAACCGTCCCCGCTGCAATGCGGTCGGCGTCAGGCGCACCTGGAGCCGCAGCCTCCCCTCCTGGGCCGCTTCATCCTCCACGCGGCGAACGGCAATCGTCGCAGCATAGCCAAAGCTCCGCGCACGGTGATACACCTCGCGGCAAATCGTCCGCATGTCCCAGCCTTCCCGGTATCCCAGTTCGGTTCCTTCCTCCAGTTGATGATATACTCCGGGGGGCACCTCACCAAAGACCTCGAGTACGGGCGGCTGCACGGGCCGGACCTCGGCCGGCTCACGCATCCGTTTTACGGGACGCAGGTTGGAAGATGAATCCTGAGGCCGAGGCGCTCCCGCCGCTTCGTGTTCGTACTGCATAGCCGATCTCGGATGATAGAAACGTACGAAGTATATCGGCTCGCCCCGGCGCCCGGTTAAGTGACACAGGACACGACATGAGCCTGCCCCGGCGTTCAAGTTTCCATGAAATACAGGGACGGATCGCCCGAATCGGGTATCCTGCCGATCCTGTGCTGTCTTCCGGCGTTTATGGCATTGACACGCGGCGGGTCGTGATGATATATTTCGGGCCCGCCAAACGGAATGGGTCCTTAGCTCAGCTGGTTAGAGCGCTACGTTGACATCGTAGAGGTCGGTGGTTCGAGTCCACTAGGACCCACCCGAGGCCGCGCCGGCATGATCCGGTGCGGCCTTTTT
>CAZKFR010000068.1:0-18911 GCA_964552015.1 uncultured Rhodothermaceae bacterium
CCTTCCCCCCGCCCCGTTCCTTCCCGCCGGACGCCCTCACCCGCGAGGTGCTCGCCGACGTCGAACGCCTCTTTCCCGACCTGCCCGGCACCACCGACGGCTTCGACTGGCCCGTGACGCCCCGGAACGCCGCCCGGGCTGCCGACGACTTCCTGCAACACCGCCTGCCCACCTTCGGGGACTATCAGGACGCCATGTGGACGGGCGCACCGTGGCTCTCGCACAGCCGCCTCTCTCCCGCGCTGAACCTCCACCTGCTTCGTCCGCATGTCCTCGTCGAGGGCGCCGAGGAAGCCTACCGTTCCGGCACGGCGCCGCTCAATGCCGTCGAGGGCTTCATCCGTCAGATCCTCGGCTGGCGCGAGTACGTCCGCGGCCTGTACTGGCTGACCATGCCGGAGTACGCCACGCGCAACGCCCTGGATGCCGACCGGCCGCTCCCCGCGTTCTACTGGACGGGCGAGACGGAGATGGCGTGCCTCCGCGACGTCATTCGCCAACTCCTCGCCCACGGCTACGCGCACCACATCCAGCGCCTGATGGTGGCCGGGCTCTTTACCCTCCTGCTCGGCGTGCGCCCCCGCGAGGTGCACGACTGGTTCATGGCCCTCTACCTCGATGCCGTCGAATGGGTGACGCTGCCCAACGTCCTCGGCATGAGCCAGTACGCCGACGGGGGCCTGCTGGCCACCAAACCCTACATCGCCTCCGGGCAGTACATCGACCGGATGAGCAACTATTGCCGGGGCTGCCGCTACGACCCTGCCCGCGCCACCGGCCCCGACGCCTGCCCCTTCACCACGCTCTACTGGGCCTTCCTGGACCGCCACCGGTCCCGCCTCGACGGCAACCGCCGGCTCACGTTTCAGATGAAGAACTGGGATCGGAAGCCGGAGGCCGAGCAGGCGGCAATCCGGGCCCGGGCCGAGCAACTCATCGAACGGTTCTCATGACCGGACCCGGCACCATCCTCGGCCTCGATCTGGCCGGCCCGGCCGGGGGCGCCCGCACGGCCGGCCTCATCCTGGTCCCGTCCGGCACCGCCTGGGAGGTCGCCGCGTTCCGTGAGGGCCTCTCCGATGCTGACATCCTCGCCTGGATGCCCGAGGGCATCGGGGTGGTCGGGCTGGACGCGCCCCTCTCGTATCCCGAAGCCGGGGGCAGCCGTCCGACCGACCGCGCGGCGCGGGCACGGGCCCGGGACGCCGGCCTGGCACCCGCCACCGTCATGGCGCCGCTGGCCCCCCGCATGGTCTACCTGACCCTCCGCGGCCTCGGGCTGAGCCGGCTGCTCATGACCGCCCGCCCCGGGGTCCGGCTCGTAGAGGTCCACCCGGCGCTGGCGCTGGTATTGCGCGGCCTCGCGGCCGGGGACGTCCGGGCTCTGAAGCGCTCGGCCACCGTGCGACGCCGCCTGCTTGCCGGCCTCGAGCGCCTGGGCGTGCAGGGTGCCGCCCGTCTGCCCGCCGCCTCGGACCACCTCGTCGCCGCCGCCGCTGCCGCCCTGGCCGCCGCCGACTGGGCCGCGGGCCGGCCTCGCTGGTGCCACCCCGCCGACCCACCGCATCACCCGTACGACTTCGCCGCCTGATCCGCAGCACGCAACGCGGGACCCCGGCCAATGCCAGGGTCCCGCGTTTGCCGTACCACTCAACCAACCGGATCGTCTCAGCGTAGCACCATCATCCGGCCGACCTGGTTCTGCTCCTGGTCCGCCGTGCGGATCGTCAGACGGTAGAGGTAGAGTCCGGCCGGCAGTCCGGCGGCCTCCACCATCAGCGTATGACCGGCGCCCGGCGCCATCGGCCCCGCCTCCACCTGCCGGACACGACGGCCGAGCACGTCGTAGACCTCCAGCTGCACGTCGGCACGCCGGGGCAGGTCGAAGACGATCTGCGTGGACTGGCTGAAGGGGTTCGGATAGTTCCCCCGCACGGCAAAGCGTTCGGGCAGGTCCGTCCCCTCGTCGGTGGCGGTTACCACGCCGGGCATGATGATGTTGCCCAGCTTATCGATGGCGATGACCTCGAAGGGGGGCTCGCCCGCGCCGGGCGCCAGCAGCCCCGTCGCCAGCACGGTCAGCGCGGCACCCGCGGCGCCGGAGAGGTCGGCCTCGTAGACGGCCACCGCCCCGCCGAAGCCGGCGCCGGTCGGCGTGATGCCGAGTCGGTACACCGCCGGCGGCACCTCTCCGTAGCCCGACGCCTCCTGGAACGCCAGATCAGCGAAGAGCACACCGTTCGTCTGATAATCGACGTTGAGCACATCGACGGGCGGCGCATCCGGGCTGCCATGCACCACGCGCAACGCCACCAGTCCGGCATCCTGCGCCTCGACGCGGGCATCACCCAGCAGCAGCACGTCCACGGCATTATCGTCCGTGTCACCCTCGGTTTCGTTCAGCGCGATGACCTGATACGCGTTCGGATTCATCAGCGGGATGTCCGGGAAGGTCGCCACGGCATCGCCGGCCCCTCCGCCCCCCGTCTCGTTGCTCGTCCCCGGCGCAATGGCGAGGGTGTACGTGCCCTCCGGGGTGAAGGTGTATGGGATCGCGCTCTTGAAGTCGAGGTCGTCGATGAGCAGCCCGCCATTGGCATAGACGTCCACGGCTCCGAAGGCCGGTGCACCGTGGATCACCTGGATCACGACACCCTCGACCAGTTCGTCCTCGAAGAACGGAAACAGCTGCGGCGTGTCCCGAAAACGGCCCAGCACACCCGTCAGCGCGAAGTAGCCCTCGGGCGCCGGCGAGGCGTCGAAGAACGACTCGTCCCGGTCGATGCGCACGACGGCCGTCTGCCCGGCCACATCGACCACGTCGACGCTGACGCCGCTGCTCGTGTTGATCTTCTCCACGGGCCACTGCGCCGGATCGACGAGACGCACGCCACTGATCGTCACACGGGAACCCTGCAGGGGCGAGTCGACCGTGAAGGCGCTCAGGCCGATCTCGACCGGCTCCGGCAGCGGGTTGCCTTCGCTGAGGATCTCGAACGATTCCACCTCGATCTGCACCTGATCGTTGAAGGTACCGGTGGTGCCCACGATCCGCAGTTCCTGGCCGGCCGCGTAGGGCGTCACGCCGTCGCTGTTGCCGCCGTTGTTCGGGTCGAACACATTGATCCCGCCGCTCTCGTCCTGCAGGAAGAAGTTGCCCGAACTAAAGCCGTAGTCGGGCGTGGTGACGATGCCCTGCACGGTCACGCGGGTGCCTTCCGGCAGGGTACGCGCCGTGCCGATGGGCGTGGGCGCCACCTCGCCGCGCGTCAGCACGACCGACGTAGCCGTCCCCTCGACGGGCACGCTCCCATCGGTGACGACGGCGCGGTGGTAGAGCGTGACGGTCTGCCCCACGGCCACGCCCGCCCCCTCGAGCAGGGCATCGACCGTGGCAAAGTCCGTGGCAAAGACGGTAGCGTTCCCCACGTTGTCGTTCACGAGCAGCGCATCGAAGATCGGGGAAGCGGAAAGCTGCCAGACGTACGAGACGTCATCGCCCTCGGGGTCCTCAACGGCCGACCAGGCCGGCTCGAACGGCGTGGCCGGATCGCCTTCGATCGTCAGCGCCGTGCCGTCGGGCGGGAACGTGATCTCGGCCGGCGCCGGCACGTCGTTGGGCTGCAGCAGAATCTGCCCGCGCAGCTCGCCGCCCGGATTGTTCGCTGTGTGGATGTTGACGTAGAGCCCGCCGTTGAACAGGGCCGCGACGAAGTCGGCCTGCGTGATGACGGCCGGGTCGAGGTCGGCACTCAGGTCGAACGTCTGGTTGAAACTCCCGCCGAGGTTGTCCGCATCCAGGGTTGGCGTGAGCGTCAGCGCGACGCCGCCGTTCTCGCCCGTGGCGCCGATGTGGATGTGCGAGGCGGCATAGGCCGAGGAGAGGTCATCGAACGTGCCGGTGATCGTGAGGTTGTTCCCGTCGAGCGTCACATCGAACGAGCCAAACGCCAGCGTCTCGACCGGATCGACTTCGTTACGCCCGTCGAGGGTGCCGCCCAGCGGAGCGGCAGGCAGCGTGAGCACCGTGCCGTCGGCCAGCACGGCCAGCAGAGCGAATCCGGCCCCGTTCTGGTTGGCGGCCGGGTCAAGGAAGCCGGACGCCACGACAACGGCCGTCCCACCGGCGAGGCCGTTCAGGTCGGCTTCGTAGGCAACGACCGTAGGCGTACCACCCGGCAGGGTGATCTCCAGCGTGTAGGCCGCCGGCGGTACCGCCAGGTAGCCGGTCAGGTCGCCGTACGCGAAGGCATTGCCGTCGACGAGCGTGCCGACGCCGCGCGCCACCACGTCCACGGCGGGGGCATCCGTGGCGCCATGCACGGCGAAGAATTCGACCGAGGTCGGATCGTCGGCCGCCTCACGGGCCATGTCTTTGATCCACAGGTTGAAAGCCGTACTGCGCCCGTCGGGGTTGGCGGCAAAGGTGTTCGGGTCGAGGACGCCGTTGGCCACGACGACGTACCGCGCACCGTCGGCCAGGGTCACGCCCGGGAACGAGGCGAGGGCGTCCCCGATGCCGGTACTGGCCGATCCGGCCACATAGATCGTGTACGTCTCAGCCGGAACGTCGAGGAAGGCCGTGGCCGCGCGAAAGGCCACGTCGTCGAGCTTGATCTCGTTGCCGCCGCTGTCGACGAGGTAGATGTCGACCAGCGCGGCGGCCGGGTCGGCGGCGTTGTGGATGACCTGCACCCGGGCCTGGCCAAACGCCAGCGCGGGCAGCAATAGCAGGGTGAGCAGGAAGGATCGTAGCATGGTCATGGCACCCGGAATTGGTTGGAGGGAAACGATTCGCGTTTCTCCAGTACCCGCCACTTCGGAAAAGTTGCGTTTCCAGATGCCTCGGGATGTTCACCGCCGGCAGGCTGCGCCCTCAGGGCCGGCGGAAGGTGAAGACCAGCCCGAACTGCACGCCGCCTTCGACCAGGTCGTAGCCGCCCTGTACGAGCACGAAGCCCAGCCGAGCCACCGCGCCGAGTGAGAGCGTGGAGCTGAGGTGGATGTCGTCGCCGTCCTCCTCGGCCCAGACGCCCAGCCCCACGCCGGGCTGCACGGGAGCGTCGAAGGCGTCGAAGAAGAAGAACACGTTGCCCACGAGACGCTCCGGCTCATCGCCCGCCCCCAGGACGGCGCCGTTGACGGCCACCTGCAACAGCCCGCCCCAGCGGGGCCGCACGAACCCCGAGGCCAGCCCGATCGGCGCGCGTTCGTGGCCGAAGTAGCCGGCCGTCCCCCCCGCCACGGCAACGAGCCCCACGGCCGCTGCCCCGGCCAGCGCTGCCGGCAGCAACTGCTCGTCGTCATCGTCGTCGTCCTTTTTCCTGTTGCCCGGACCGCCGAGCAGGCCGCCGCGCTTGCCGTCGCGCTCCGCATCGTCCTCTTGCTTCTCACCGGTCCCGGCGTCTTCGTCGTCGCGGGGACGGCTGCGGGGGCGGTCCGAGGGGGCTGGGTCGGTGCGGCCGATGGTATCGCCGCGCGGGCGACGGGGGCCGGTGGCCACGCGCGGGTAGCGCCGCCCGGTGCGGATCACGATCCAGATCGAACGGTCCGGGATGTAGACCGTGGTGCGGGCCGGCGGCCGCGGGACCACCTCCGGCTCGCGCGCCGGCGGCCTGTGCTCGGCGAAGGCCACGCGGAGGACCTCCGGCTCGCGCAGTTCGAAGCCCGTCTCGAAGAGCCACCGGGCGGTGTCCGCCGGCACGTCGGCGAAGAGGGTGGCCCAGTCCAGGTCGAGGCCGTCGAAGCGGTAGACGAACGGGGCGGGTTCGAGGGCGAAGCTGTCCACCGACACGACGAGCTCGGTGACGCGGCGGCCGCCGGCATAGACGCCGGCGCGCAGGTCCAGGGCCGTCAGGCGCACGTCGGCGGGCAGGCGGTCGGCCGGCACGCGGCGGCCGTCGAGGATACCTTCATCGCCGGGCACCCACCAGAGGGTGAAGGTCATGGCCGGACGCCCCGCCTCGACGCCATAGGCATATTCGAGGGCGAGCGTGTCGAGGAAGGGCAGCAGGTCGAGACCGGCAAGCGGCTCGAGCGGGCGGCCTTCGGCCAGCAGCGTGGCGGGCCAGTCCGTGACGTGGAGCACGCCGCGGTGCCAGGACGCCTCGGGCACCTGCGCGTGCAACGTCCCGGCCAGCCCCGTGGCCAGGATCATCCACCCCCCGATCGCACATGCGGGGGACAGGAGTCTGGAAAGGCGGGTGCGAGGCATCGTTCCGCATCGGTTCGTTGGGACCCATCGTTCACCCGTACAGCCGCCCCCAACGGGGCCGCGGTCACATGGGTACGAGCGGGTTCAACGCGAAGATTCAGGCCGACGGGCCGACGGTGGCCGACGCCCGGAACGACGGCTCGGGCAGGTAGCGATGCACCAGCACCGCCATCAGCACGATGGACACGGCGCCGATCAGGGTATTGCTGGCGTACCCGTAGCGCATGTACGCGATGCCCGCCACGGCGCCGCCGATCCCGATACCCACCTGCCCGATCGCCACGGCGAGGCTCATCAAGATCCCCCGCCGACTCCCATCCACCAGCGCCGTCATGAGCGACTGCAACGGGCTGATGCGCATGGCCACCATCACCATGGCCAGCGCGAAGAAGAGGTAGGCCGTCCAGAGGTTGGTGACCAACCAGGACGTGCCGAGCATGACCATCGCCAGGCCCAGGCAGGAGGTGATGATGAGCGGCTTGCGCCCGAGCCGATCCGAGAGCCACCCGGCCATGGGCCCGGTGAGGACGTTGGCCAGCCCCCCCACGAAGAAGAGGGAAGCGATGACCGTACCCGACACCGACAGCGTTCGCTCGAGCCAGGTCGGCAGGTAGATCACATACAGGCCGATGCTGAAGAACATCAGGAAATAGATGGCCACGGCCGCTACGACCGGCGGACGCTGCAACAGGAGGCGGTAGTTGTGCAGGGCCCGGCCGATCGTGAGGGGCTGCCGGTCCCGCTCCACGTCGGGCTGCGGCACGAAGCGTGCGATCAGCACGGTCGCCGCCGTCATGGTGAGGGCAAACATGAAGAACGCCCAGCGGAAGCCGAACGCATCGGCCAGCAGGGTGCCGGCCGGGATGCCCACGATCTGCCCGAAGGCGATGCCGCTCATCACCCAGCCGTTGGCCCACCCGCGCCGTTCGTAGGGGAAGTAATCGCCCACGTAGGCGACGGCCCCACCGCTGAGCATGCCGCCGGCGGCCCCGGCCACCGCCCGCACCGCCAGCAGGGCCACGAAGCTGTTGGCCGCCACGTGCAGGTAGAGCGCCCCGCTCATGGCCGCCGACCCGACCAGCAGGATCCGGCGCCGCCCCACCCGGTCCGAGATCGGGCCGGTCACCAGCGCGAATACGCTGAGCATCACCGCGTACGCCGTGATCAGCCACCCCAGCATCACCTCGGGCACGTGCAACGCCTCCCCGATGCGCGGCAGGATCGGCGAGATGATGATCACCTGGCTGCTGGCCGAAAAGACCATCAGCCAGAGCGCAAAGAGCACCACGTAGGGGTTCGAGGAGCGTTCGGACACAAAAAAACGACGTGATGGGGCCATGCACGACAACGGTCGTTCGAACAGCGATCCGCCGGATTGGTTTCGTTCCGAGCGCCCCCCGTTCCGGAACCCAACGTTCCTTTAACACCGGCGTAATGACGCCTTGACATACGACACCTAGCTTGCGCATCCGTACAACGGCTCGTCCCGACGACGCATGGAGCAGACCTACCATTTCCGCACGATCTGGATCTCCGACATCCACCTCGGCACGCGCACCTGCCGCGCCGACTTCCTCCTCGACTTCCTCCGGCACACCTCGTCCGAGTACCTCTACCTCGTCGGGGACATCTTCGACGGGTGGGCCCTGCGCCGGTCCTGGTACTGGCCCCAGGCCCACAACGACGTGGTGCAGAAGCTGCTGCGGAAGGCGCGCAAAGGGACCCGCGTCGTCTACCTGCCGGGCAACCACGATGAGTTCGCACGCCCTTTCTGCCACCTGAAGTTCGGCGACATCATGGTGCTGCCGCAGACGATCCACACCACGGCCGACGGACGCCAGCTCCTGGTGCTCCACGGCGACGTGTTCGACGGGGTCATCCGGCATGCCCGCTGGCTCTCGCTCCTCGGCGCCCGGGCCTATGCCCTCGCGCTCCGGCTCAACCGCTGGTACAACCAGGTCCGCCTGGCCCTCGACCTGCCCTACTGGTCCCTCTCGGCCTACCTGAAACAGCGGACCAAGAAGGCCGTGCAATTCATCGCCGACTTCGAGCACGCCGTGGCCGACGAGGCCGCCCGCTGGGACGTCGACGGGGTGGTCTGCGGGCACATCCACCATGCCGAACTGCGGTCCATCGGGCCGGTGCTCTACGCCAACTGCGGCGACTGGGTGGAAAGCTGCACCGCGCTCGTCGAGCACGTCGACGGCCGGCTCGAGATCCTTCGCTGGACGTCGCCCGCCCACCGGATCCGCCGGCACCGCCCGGCCACCGCACGGGAACCCGCCCCCGCGCCGAACACCGTAAGCACCCGGCCCGCAGCCTCCTCCAGCACCTGACCGTTCGACCCCATGCCCTCGCTCAACTGTCTCTTCGTCGTCCAGGGTGAAGGCCGCGGGCACCTGACGCAGGCGCTGGCGCTGCGGGCGATGCTGCGCGAGGCGGGCCATCACGTCAGCGCCGTGCTCGTGGGTCGCCCGCCCGACCGGCGCCTGCCCGGCTTCTTCGTGCGGAAAATCGGCGCCCCCGTGCAGTGCTTCGACAGCCCCGGTTTCGCCCTCGATGCCCGGCGGCGGGGCGTCCAGCCGGGCGCCACCCTCCTGCACAACCTCCGGCGGGCGGGCGCCTTCCGTGAGGGACTCGCCCGCCTCGATGCCGCCGTCCGGCGGCACCGGCCCGACGTCATCGTCAACTTCTTCGAACCGCTGACGGCCCTCTACACACGGCTCTACCGCCCGCGCGTGCCCGTGGTGTGCATCGCCCACCAGTACATGTTCCACCACCCGGCCTACCCCTTCCCGCCGGGCTTCGGGCTCCAGCGCACGCTCCTGCGGGCCTATACCGATGGCACCGCCGCCGGCGCCGCACGGCGGCTCGCCCTCTCCCTGTACCCGGCCGACGACCTCCCCGCGCGTCGGCTCACGGTGATGCCGCCCCTCCTCCGCCCCGAAGTGTTCCGCCTGCCGGACGGACTCGAGGAGCCGTTCCTGCTCGTCTACGTGCTCAACAGCGGCTATGCCGACGCCCTCGTCGCCTGGCACGAACGGCACCCGGAGGTCCGACTCCACTGCTTCTGGGACCACCCCGACGCCGAGGACATGCTGGCCTACGACGACACCCTCACCTTCCACCCCCTCGACGACGAGAAATTCCTCGGGATGATGGCCCGCTGCCGGGGGCTCGCCTGCACGGCCGGCTTCGAATCGGTGTGCGAAGCCCTCTACCTGGGCAAGCCCGTGCTGATGGTGCCGGTGGAGGGCCACTTCGAACAGCGCTGCAACGCCCTCGACGCCGAAGCCCTCGGGGCCGGACGCTACAGCCCGCACTTCAACCTGGACCGCCTGCTGGCCTATCTGCCCCACCATCATCCTCCCACCGCCCGGTTTCGCGCCTGGGTGGATAGCGCCCGCCCGCGCTTCGTCGCCGCCATCGAGGCGGCCGTACGTGCCGCCGCCCCGCCCCTCGTACCGGTCGCCTGAGGCCGCCGTACGGGTTGCATCGGAGCCGATCCGCGGCTATACTGTGTGTCTTGCCGCCGCTCCTCGTGCCCCTCCTCCGGTGGCTCCTTTTTTTCTGATCAGACAGACGTATCGTTCGTGTGATTACGTATCAATGGATGTTGCGCCCGGTGGACGATCCCGACGCCGTGGCGCGCCTGGCCCGTGAACTGAACCATCTGCCCGAAGCCCTCGCCCGCGCCCTGGTCGTGCGCGGCATCACCACCTTCGAGGCGGCCCGCCGCTTCTTCCGCCCCTCCCGCGAGGACCTCCACGATCCGTTCCTGATGCAGGACATGGAGGCCGCCGCCCACCGCGTCGTGGCCGCCCTCGAACGCGGCGAGCGGATCCTCGTCTATGGCGACTACGACGTCGACGGCACCACGGCCACCACCCTCCTGACCCATTTCCTCCGCAGCCGGGGCGCCGACGTCCACTACTTTGTCCCCCACCGCTTCCGCGACGGCTACGGCCTCGGGCCGGCCGGCATCGAAGCGGCCGCCGCCTTCGGGGCCGCGCTCATCGTGGCGCTGGACTGCGGCATCACGGCCGTCGAGGAGGCCGCCGCCATCCGTGCCCGCGGCATGGATCTGGTCATCTGCGACCACCACACCGCCCACGAAACCCTGCCCGACGCCGTGGCCGTGCTCGACCCGAAGCGGCCCGACTGTTCCTACCCGTTCAAGGAGTTGTGCGGGTGCGGGGTCACCTTCAAGCTCGTCCAGGCCGTGCTGACCCGCCTCGGTGAGCCCGCCGAGGCCGCCTTCGACTACCTCGACCTGGTGGCCGTCGCCACGGCCAGCGACATCGTGCCCATGACCGGCGAGAACCGCATCCTGATGCGGGAGGGGCTCGAACGCCTCCGGCAGGCCCGTCCCGGCCTCCGCGCCCTGGCCGAAGCCGCCGGCATCGACCTGCAGGCGGCCACCACCAGCAACCTCGTCTTCGGCATCGGTCCCCGCATCAATGCCGCCGGACGCCTGGACGAGGCCCGCCTGGCCGTGGACCTGCTGCTCACCGAGGACCCCGGCGAAGCCCGTACCCTGGCCCGGCGCCTCGAAGCCCTCAATGACCGGCGCCGCGAGATCGACGAGGCCACGCTCGAGCAGGCCATCCGCCAGGCCGAGCAGCAGCTCAACGCCCGCGACCGCCGCGCCCTCGTCCTCCATCACCCCGAGTGGCACCTCGGCGTCATCGGCATCGTCGCCAGCCGCATCGTCGAGCGGTTCTACCGGCCCACCATCCTGCTGACCTCCCTCGACGATCAGGTCAAAGGTTCGGCTCGCTCGATCCGCGGCGTCAACATCTTCGACGCCCTCGCCACCTGCTCCGACCTGCTGGTCGCCTTCGGCGGGCACGACTACGCCGCCGGCCTCACCCTCGACGAAGCCGACCTGCCGCTCTTCCGCGAGCGCTTCGAGGAGGCCATCCGGGCCGCCGCCTCCGACGACCTGTTCCTGCCCGCCCTCGAGGTCGACGCCCTGCTCGACCTGAACGACATCGACAACCGGTTCTGGGCCGTGCTCCGGCAATTCGCCCCCTGCGGCCCCGGCAACCCGACGCCCGTCTTCCAGGCCCGGGACCTGGCCGTCGTCGGCACGCCGCGCACCGTCGGGCGCGACGGCAAGCACCTCAAGTTCGCGGTACGGCAACGTCAGGGCGGAGCTACCCTGCCCGTCATCGGCTTCGGGCTGCACCGGCGCCTGCCGGCCGTCGAGCAGAGTGCCCGTGAAGGACGTCCGCTCGAACTGGTGTTCTCCGTGGACGAGAACACCTGGAACGGACAGACGACCCTCCAGCTCCGCGCTCGCGACGTGCGCCTGGCCGACCGTTGACGCTCACGGCCCGATCGCCTCGCGCGCCTCGAGCACTTCCTGACGGAGTTGCCCGCACACCAGCGTACACATCGCCGAAAGCGTGGGGTCGGCAATGCTGTAGTAGACGTGAAGCCCCTCCTTGCGCCGGTTGAGCAACCCCTCCTTCGCCATCATGCCCAGGTGCTTGCTCACGTTGGCCTGTTTCTGCCCGGTGGCCTCCACCAGCGCCTGTACGGTCATCTCCCCGTGCACCTGCAACTGGTTGAGCAGCTCGAGCCGGGCCGGCTCGCCGAGTAGCTTGAAGCGGCGGGCCGCTCGCTCCAGCAACGGCTCCGGAACCATTTCTTTCTTCATCATGCGTAACGCATCGGTCTTTTATACAACCATCGGGTAATATGACAAAACCGCATTCAGGATCCACAAACAGGTCTTTTTTTCCTTCCCGGCCGACGTAGCGCTCTCTCGTACACCTCCACGATCTCCTTTCGAAAACCCAGACAACGATTACGACTGTCCCCCAGCAATCTGCGATTTATACCCATTTTCACCCCACTACGCCCTCTGTCATCCGATCAGGAGCCGAAGACGCCTGCGTTCCGGCACACCCCGCGCCCGCAGTGTCCGAGGCGGCACCGTGAAGATTGCGCCAAGAAGGGCAAGCCGTGACCCGGCCCGGAACCATATTACCAAAAAAGAATAAATATCCTCTCGCGACACACTTGTCATTACAGGAAAGAACAACTATCTTAACCCGGTGCGTCCTGCACGCTCCACCAACCTGAACCGATCATGCTGGAAACACTCTCGCAACCGTGGCCCTGGTACGTGGCCGGCCCGCTGATCGGGCTGGTCGTGCCGGCCCTGCTGCTGCTCGGCGGCAAGCAGTTCGGCATCTCGGCCAACCTGCGGCATCTCTGCGCCGCCACGCTGCCCGGCAAGCTCGACTTCTTCCGGTACGACTGGAAGCGGTCCGGGCTCTGGAACCTGACCTTCGCCGCCGGGATCGTGCTGGGCGGCTTTCTCGCCCACACGCTGCTTTCCAACCCGGACCCCATCGCCATCTCGGAGGCGACGCGGGCGGATCTGGCCGCCCTCGGCATCCGGGACTTCTCCGGGCTGGTGCCGTCGCAGATCTTCAGCTGGTCCGGCCTGCTGACGGTGCCGGGCTTCATGCTGATCGTCGTCGGCGGTTTCCTGGTGGGCTTCGGCGCGCGCTACGCCGGCGGCTGCACCTCGGGCCATGCCATCAGCGGGCTGGCGGACCTGCAACTGCCCTCCCTGATCGCCGTCATCGGCTTCTTCATCGGCGGGCTCATCGTCACCCACCTGCTGCTCCCCCTCATCCTGTAAACCCGACCGAGCCATGAATTACACTGTCGAAGAAACGGTCATCATCCCGGAGGGCGCGGCCGACACGGAAACGCCGAAGCGCCGGGTAGGGCTGTTCTGGTACCTGCTCCTCGGCGTCTACTTCGGGGTCGTGCTCACCAAGAGCGAGGTCATCTCGTGGTTCCGCATCCAGGAGATGTTCCGCTTCCAGAGCTTCCACATGTACGGCATCATCGGGGCCGCCGTGGTGGTGGCGGCCATCTCGGTGGCCCTGATCAAGAAGTACCGCGTCCGGAGCCTCGAAGGCGAGGAAATCTACCTCCCGCCCAAGGAGATGGGGCGGGGGTATCGGTACTGGATCGGCGGCATCCTCTTCGGCCTGGGCTGGGCGCTGACGGGTGCCTGCCCGGGCCCGCTCTTCGCGCTGGTGGGCAACGGCGTGCTGGTGATGACCGTGGCCATCGTCAGCGCCATGCTGGGCACCTGGGCCTACGCCGCCCTGCGCCCGCACCTGCCTCACTGACGCTTCCATCCCTGACATCGTCTACCAACCTTCCAAGGAGGTCCAGCCATGTTATTCCGACAGATTTTCGACGAGAAACTGGCACAGTACGCCTACCTGATCGGCTGCCAGAAGACCGGGGAAGCCATCGTCATCGACCCCGAGCGGGACATCGACCAGTACATTGCACTGGCCGAGAAAGAGGGACTCGAGATCGTGGCCGTCGCCGACACGCACATCCACGCGGACTACCTCTCGGGTATGCGCGAGTTTGCCGAGCGCGGGGTGAAGGTCTACGCCTCGGACGAGGGCGACGCGGACTGGAAGTACGAGTGGCTGATCAACAGCGACACGTATGACTACCAGCTGCTCAAGGACGGCGACACGTTCCGCGTGGGCAACATCGAGTTGAAGGCCGTCCACACGCCGGGGCACACGCCCGAGCACCTGAGCTTCCTCGTGACCGACCTGGGCGGCGGGGCGGACGCGCCGATGGGCATCGTCACCGGCGACTTCGTGTTCGTGGGCGACCTGGGCCGCCCGGACCTGCTCGAGTCCGCCGCGGGCATCCAGGGGGTGATGGAGCCCTCGGCCCGCACGCTCTACCGCTCGGTACAGCGTTTCCTGGAGCTGGACGATTACCTGCAGGTGTGGCCGGCCCACGGCGCCGGGAGCGCCTGCGGCAAGGCCCTGGGCGCCGTCCCCGAGACGACCGTCGGCTACGAGCGTCGCTTCAACGCCGCCATCCGCGCCGCGAAGGACGGTGAGCAGCCCTTCGTCGACTTCATCCTGGAGGGGCAGCCGGAGCCCCCGATGTACTTCGCCCGGATGAAGCGCGACAACAAGCTCGGCCCGAAGGTGCTGGGCTCGCTGCCCCGCCCGCGCCTGCTCACCCTGAGCGAACTGCGCCGGCTGGCCGGCAACACGGACGTGGCCGTCCTCGACACACGCCTCGACCGCTCCGCCTTCATGCAGGGCCACCTGCCCGGCAGCCTCTACACGCCGTTCAACAAGACGTTCAACACCGTCGCCGGCTCGTACGTGGAGGAGAACACGCCGATCTACCTGATCATCGACGAGGAGCACGTGGAGCAGGCCGTCCGCGACCTCGTCCGCATCGGCCTCGACAACATCGTCGGCTACGCGCCGCCGGCGCTGCTGGCGACCTACGCCGAGCAGGGGGGCGAGCTGGCCTCCATCGAAGAAGTCGCCATCGACGCCCTCGACGCGCTGAGGAAGCAGGACGATGTGGTCATCCTGGACGTGCGCGGGCAGGCCGAGTACCAGGCGGCGCACGTACCCGACGCCTACAACATCGCGCACACGCGCCTGTGGGTACGGCGCAACGAGGTGCCGACGGGCAAGAAGCTGGCCGTGCACTGCAAGACCGGCGGGCGCTCGGCCGTGGCCGCGGCCCTGCTGGCCCGCCTCGGCCACGACGTGATCTACGTCAACGGCAACTTCGAAGACTGGGCCGCCCGGCATGACGTCGCTCAGGGCGGGGAAATCCACGCCGTCGCCTGATCCGTCCGGGCCGCCGGCAGGCCGGCTGCGACCGGCCTGCCGGCACCGCCCGCGGTTTTGTTTTCCCCTGAACTTTGATGTGACACGGGACCCGCGGCCGGATCGCCACGCTGGCGGCCGGCATGGGTTTCCCGTGTGCCTGTAGAACCATGTGGATTGCCATCATCGGGGCCATACTGATCGGGCTGTCGCTGGGCCTGCTGGGCTCGGGCGGCAGCATCCTGACGGTGCCCGTCCTCATCTACCTCGTCGGCGAGCCGGACAAGGTCGCCATCGCCGAGAGCCTGGGCATCGTAGCGGCCATCGCGGCCGCGGGCGCCCTGCCCTACGCCCGGCAGCGTACGATCGACTGGCGCAGCGTCCTCTACTTCGGTGTGCCCGGCCTCATCGGTACCTACGGCGGGGCGTGGCTCTCGCAGTACGTCGCCGGCGCCGTGCAGCTCGTCCTCTTTGCCGTGGTCATGCTGCTGGCCGCCGTGCTGATGTACCGGCGCAGCCGCCCCACGGCGGCCCCGCCCATGGCCGCGGCGGGTATCCAGGCCACGCACGCCGCCTGGAAGATCATGCTCGAAGGCGTCAGCGTGGGTGTACTCACCGGCCTCGTCGGCGTCGGCGGCGGCTTCCTGATCGTCCCGGCACTCGTGCTGCTGGGCGGGCTCGACATGCGGCGGGCCGTGGGCACCAGCCTCGTCATCATCGCCCTCAAGAGCCTGGCCGGCTACCTGAAGTACCTGGATGTGCTGGCGGCCTCCGGCCTCTCGGTCAACTGGGAGATCGTCGGCCTCTTCGCCGCCGTCGGCATCGCGGGCTCCTTCGCCGGCAACTGGCTCGGCAAGCACATTGCCTCGCACCGCCTCCAGAAAGGCTTCGCCGTCTTCCTCGTCGTGATGGCCCTGTGGATCCTCTACCAGAACATCGGGCAGCTGACCGGGGCCTGACCCTCAACCCGAAAGAACCATGTTTGGCTTCAAGAAAAAGGCGACCGACACGCCCTCCGGAGACCACGAGGTCCGTGACTTCGAGGCCGACGTGATCGAGGCCAGCCGCACCCGGCCCGTGCTCGTCGACTTCTGGGCGCCGTGGTGCGGCCCATGCCGGATGCTCGGCCCGACGCTGGAGCAGCTTGCTGCCGAGAGCGACGGCGCCTGGACGCTCGTGAAGGTCAACACGGACATTCACCCTGACCTGGCGGCCCGCTATGAGGTCCGGGGCATCCCGACGGTCAAGCTGTTCATCGACGGCGAGCCTGTCGACGGCTTCCTGGGGGCCCTGCCCGCCTTTGCGGTGAAGCGCTGGCTGAAGAAGGCCCTGCCCTCCTGACCGTACGCTCCGCCGGCGAATCCCTATGAAACAAAGGGCGCAGATGATTATACTGCCGTCGGGCGCCTTTCCCACGCACGGCGCCCGGATGCAACCTGTCCCACCAACCAAGCGGTACGACCATGTCTGAGAAAAACCTGAACCGTCGCGACTTCCTGCTGCGCCTCTCGGCGCTGGGGGCCTTTTCGATCGGCTCCGGCACCCTGCTGGCGGCCTGTGGCGGCGGGGGCGAGCAGCCACAGGCGGCGAGCGAAGCCCCGGCGGAAGCGCCTGCTACGGCCTCGGCCGGCTGCAACGACCTCTCCGGCCTCTCCGAAACGGACCGGGCGCAGAGCCAGCAGATGCGCCAGAGCCTGCAGTACGTGGACGAATCGCCCGTCGAAGGGAAGATGTGCTCGAACTGCGCGCTCTTCGTAGCGCCAGCCGAGGGAGCCACCTGTGGCGGCTGTACCCTCATCAAGGGTCCCATCTCGCCAAACGGTTACTGCACCTCCTGGGCCCCCAAGCAGGCCTGAGCCTGACCCGGCGGCCGTGTGGTGCCGGGCCCCGCACGAAGGGTCCGGCACCACCCCGCTCCGGGGCCGGCCGGGCCGAAGGCGGCAGGTCACGCGCCCACGTTCCTCATCCGGCCCGAGGCATGCCCCATGCGCTCGCTCAAGCCCTACCTGACCGTTCTGCAATGGCTGCCCGCCTACCGGCGTGAGGACCTGTGGGGCGATCTGACGGCGGGTCTGACGGTGGGCGTGATGCTCATCCCACAGGGCATGGCCTATGCCCTGCTGGCCGGCGTGCCTCCCATCTACGGGCTGTACGCGGCGCTGGTACCGCTGCTCCTCTATCCGCTCCTCGGCACCTCGCGCCACCTGGCCATCGGCACCATCGCCATCGACATGCTGATCGTGGCGGCGGGGCTGAGCCTGATCGCCGAACCCGGCACGCCCCGTTACATCGAGCTGGCGATCCTGCTGGCCGCCATGGTGGGCCTCCTGCAGTTGCTGATGGGCCTGGCCCGGCTGGGCTTTCTGGTCAACCTGCTCTCGCGCCCGGTGCTCACGGGCTTCACGACGGCGGCGGCGCTGGTGATCGGCTTCAGCCAGCTCGGCAACCTGCTGGGGGTGTCGCTGCCCTCCTCCCAGCACGTGCACATGCTGGTCTGGGAAGCCCTTCGCCACCTGGGTGCCTGGCACCTGCCCTCGCTGGCACTGGGCCTGGGCGCCATCGTGCTGATGCTGGCGCTGGGACGCTGGCTGCCGGCCGTGCCGGCCCCGCTCGCGGCCGTCGTGCTCGGCATCGTGGCCTCGGCCGGCCTGCACCTCGACGCCGCCGGCGTGCGCATCGTGGGCGCCATCCCCGCCGGGCTGCCGCCCCTGCAACCGCCTGCCTTCGACCTGACGTCCGCCCGGCTCCTGCTGCCCACGGCCGTGACGCTGGCGCTGGTCCAGTTCATGAACGTGATGTCGCTGGGCAAGCTGTTCGCGGCCCGCTTCCGCTATGCCATCCGGCCCAACCGGGAACTGATTGCGCTGGGCCTGGCCAACCTGGGGGGCAGCTTCTTCCGGAGCCTGCCCGTCTCGGCCAGCTTTTCCCGCACGGCCGTCAATGTCCGTGCCGGTGCCCGTACCCCGATGGCAAACGTGTTCGCGGCGCTCGTGATCGCCCTCACCCTGCTCTTCCTGACCCCGCTCTTCTTCTACCTGCCCATCCCCGTCTTTGCGGCCGTCATCATGGTGGCAGCCTTCGGCCTCATCGACGTGGGCGAATTGCGGTTTCTGCTCCGGGCCAAACGCATCGACGGCTACATCGCGCTGCTCACGTTCCTGGCGACGCTGCTGATCGGCATTCAGGAGGGCGTGCTCATCGGGGTGGGCGCCTCGGTCGTCGCCGTCATGTACCGCATCAGCCGCCCCAACGTGGCCGAGCTCGGCCACCTGCCCGGCACCCGCTCCTTCCGCGACCTCGACCGTCACCCCGAGGCCCGGCCCATCGAGGGCATCCTGCTCCTGCGCATCGACGCCTCGTTCTCCTTCGCCAACGCCGAATACCTGCGCGACCTGATCCTCTCGCGCAGCGAACAGGACCCGGGGCTTCGCGCCATCATCCTCGACGCCAGCAGCGTCAATGACCTCGACCTGACCGCTGCGTCCGTGCTGCGCTCGGTGGCGGAGACCCTGCACGCCCGTGGCATCGAGCTGTACCTGGCCGGCGTCAAGGGACCGGTCATGGATGTCATCACCCGCACCGGCCTGGACGAACGCATCGGGCGGGACCACTTCTTCCTCAGCCCCCACCGGGCCGTCAAACACCTGCTCACGCAGTGGGGTGCCTCCGCCGAATACCTGGAAACCGTGCCGGACAAGGAGGAACCGGCCTCTTGAACGCGAAAAGGGCGACCCGCCCCGGCGGACCGCCCTTCCTCACATCTGTGTCGATGCGGATTACGACTCCTTCTTCTTGCCGTAGCGCCGCATGAACTTCTCGACGCGGCCCGCCGTGTCCACGTACTGCCGGCGACCCGTGTAGAACGGATGGTTCGTCGAATCCACCTCGGAGACGTACGTGTCCGTCGCCATCGTCGAGCGGGTCTGGAACGTGGTGCCGTCGGCCAGGCGCACCGTGATCAGCTTGTATTCGGGATGCAGGTCCTTCTTCATGGTCCCCCTTCGGCGTTTATCGTCAGGCTTGGTTCTTTCGCAAAAAGCGTCGAAGCATAA
>CAZKFR010000069.1:0-18782 GCA_964552015.1 uncultured Rhodothermaceae bacterium
CGCTCGGGCTCAATAATTCGCTTCGCACCACAGAAGGACAACGACCGTGCCGTTTCGGATTCGCCCCCCGGCGGCCGGCGTGCGGAAGGATCCGGCACGCGCCCGACCCGGGCCGAGAACGACACGAACGGCGGCCGCGGGCTCGTACGGCCCCGAAGCCCCCACGGCTTCAACCTTAAGTTTTTTCACCGCCCGGCCGATCCCATTTTGAGACGTATCGAAGCAGGGCCTCCGCGCCTGCCGCTCCCCCTTAAGTGACGCTTCAAGAGGTTATTCCATGCCCTACCGCATTTTCGTCGTCGATGACGACCGGCACTACGCCCGGATGCTCAGCTACCGGCTGGACAAGAACGCGGACTACCGTGTCAAGGTCTTCAACCACGGCGAGGAGGTCCTCGAGGCCCTGGCGGACGAGCGCCCGGACGTTATGCTGCTCGACATCATGATGCCCGACCTGGACGGGATCGAGGTGCTGCGCCGGGTGCTGGCTCGCTACCCCGACCTGCCCGTGGTGATGGTTTCGGCGCAGGGTATCATCGACACGGCCGTCGAGGCCATGAAGCTCGGCGCCTACGACTACATCACGAAGGGACAGGACGACCTGGTCAAGCTGGACCGGGTGGTGGCCAACATCCTGGAGAAGGTCTCGATGCAGCGGGAGCTGGAGACGCTGCGCGGCGAGGTGACCCAGCGGTACGGCGCCCACGGCCTCATCGGCGAGAGCCCGGCCATGCAGCACGTCTACCGGATGATCCAGAAGGTGTTGCGCGGCAACATCCCGGTAGCCATCCAGGGGGAGAGCGGCACGGGGAAAGAGCTGGTGGCCCGCGCCATCCACTACGGCTCCGACCGCAAGAAAGGGCCGTTCGTGGTGGTCAACTGTGCCGCCATCCCCCGCGACCTGATGGAGAGCGAATTCTTCGGCCACGAGAAAGGGGCCTTCACCGGCGCGCACGCTCGCAAGATCGGTAAGTTCGAGCAGGCCGACGGCGGCACCATCTTTCTGGACGAGATCGGCGAACTCGACCTGGACCTGCAGGCCAAGCTGTTGCGCGCGTTGCAGGAGGGCGAGATCCAGCGCGTCGGCGGCAACGAGACGATCGCCTTCGACGCCCGCGTCATCTCGGCCACGAACCGGGACATCGTGGCGATGATCCGGGCCGGCAAGTTCCGCGAGGATCTCTATTACCGCCTCTTCCAGTTCCCCATCCCGCTGCCGCCGCTGCGCGAGCGCGGGCAGGACATCCTGCTGCTGGCCAACCACTTCCTCCGCGAATACGTGAAGGCCCATCCCGAATTCCGGGGCAAGCGGCTCGCGGCGGCGACGCGCCGGGCGCTGATGGCCTACCGCTGGCCCGGCAACGTACGCGAGCTCAAGAGCGCCATCGAGCGGGCCATCCTGCTCTCGGACGACGACGACATCGCCCCGGCCGACCTGATGCTCTCCAGCGAGCCGGTCATCGCGCCGTGGCAGGAACGCATGACGCTGGCCCAGGCCGCCGAACACAACTTCGCTCCCTCGCAACCCGATCGCCTCGACGAGGGTACACAGGGGGGCGACGGCGCGCCCCGTGAGGCCGTCTCCGGCATCGTGCTCGGCCACAGCGAGGACGAGATCCTCTCGCTGGACGAGCTCAAGCGCCGGGCGGTCGAACGAGCCTACCGCCTGTGTGAGGGCAATGTGGACCGGGCCGCCGTCGAGCTGGGCATCGGGCGGGCCACGATGTACCGCCTCCTCAAAAAGTACAAGATTTCCACCTGAGCCTGCGGCGATCGGAGCGTTCCGGCCCGGCGTTCGCCCCGCACCGCCGCAGCCGGAACCGGATCCCATGCGGCTGACTCCCTACGAACGCGACGTACAGCGCGACATCGAAGCGTGGCAACACGGCGACACCCCCCTGGTCATGCAGGCCTTCAACTGGGCCATGCAGCCGGTGGACTGGGTCGTCCGCCAGTTCGTCTCCCCCGACGTCGAAGACCAGGTAAGCGGCGTCGTGGAAAACCTGCTCTCCGTCCTCAACGACGCCTCGGCCTGGACCTATGACCCGGGCGACGTGCTGGCGGCGGCCCGCAAGCAGGGGCTGGACGTGGCCCGCGTCGAGGACCTGCGCGACGTGCCCCTCGAAAGGCTCGATCCGCTGGCCCGCAGCTTCTTCACGCAGAACGCCCTCCTGGCGGCCATCGAGGGCGGCGGCACCGGGCTCGGCGGGGTCGTCCTGATCGCCGCCGACATCCCCCTGCTCTTCACCATCAACCTGCGCCTGATCCAGCAGATCGGCGCGGCCTACGGCTTCCCTATGCGGGGGCCGGTGTTTCGCCCGCTCGTGCTCTCAATCTTCAACGTGGCGGCGTCGGGCGGACGCGAGGCCCGCAACGCCGCCCTCCGCGAGGTCAGCGTGGCCGCCGCCGCACTGGCCAACGAGCTGGACTACAAGGGGCGCGTCAGCGGCACCTTCCGCGAGCAGACACGCCAGCTGCCGCGCGAGATCGCCAAGAACATCCTCGGGCGGAAGCTCTCGCAGGCCATCCCGATCGCCGGGGCCGCCGTCGGCGCCGGCATCAACTACTGGTTTACCACCCAGACCGCCGAAACCGCCTACATGATCTTCCGCGCCCTCTATCTCGAGCGGAAAGAGCGACTTTGAAGAATTGCCGAGATCGGGGCCGGGCGCCAAAACATCGGGCGTTCCATGCGTTGAAGGCACGCCGGAGCGCATCCGTGCCGGGCGTCCGCAGACCGGCCTGCCCCCCGTCGCTCAGGCTGCGACAGGCCCCCTATCCCCCTCAACCGTTTTAAGCCATGTCGCTCGTCGCCATCGTAGGCCGGCCCAACGTCGGCAAATCCACGTTCTTCAACCGCCTCACCGAGTCGCGCCAGGCCATCGTGCACGACGAGCCCGGCGTGACGCGGGACCGCATCTACGGCGAGGTCCTCTGGAACGGCCGTCTCTTCGACGTGGTCGATACGGGCGGCTTCGTTCCCCATTCGACGGATCGGTTCGAGGCCGCCATTCGCGAGCAGGTGCTCATCGCGCTCGACGAGGCCGACCTGATCCTCTTCGTCGTCGACGTGACGACCGGCATCACCGACCTGGACGAGGCCCTGGCCGACCTGCTCCGCAAGACCGAGAAGCCGGTGCTGGTCGTGGCCAACAAGGCCGACAACGAGGCACGTCGCTGGGAAACCGGCGTGTTCTACCAGCTCGGCCTGGGCGAGGTGTACCCGATCAGCGCCATCAACGGGTCGGGCACGGGCGACCTGCTCGATGCGGTGGTGGCGGCGCTGCCCCCGGAGCCGGAACGCACCGAGGACCCGCGCACACACATCGCCCTGATCGGCCGGCCCAACGTCGGCAAGTCGTCCCTGACGAACGCCCTGCTCGGGCGTGAGCGCTCCATCGTCACCGAGATCAGCGGCACCACACGCGACGCCATCGACACGCCGTTCCGCTACAACGGGCAGGAACTCGTGCTCGTGGACACGGCCGGGCTGCGGAAACGCGCGCGCATCCGCGAGAACGTCGAGTTCTACGCCCATCTGCGCACCGAGCGGGCCATCCAGCGCTGTGACGTGGCCGTGCTGCTCCTCGACGCCACACAGGGCCTCGAAGCCCAGGACATCCGCGTGCTCCAGGAGGCCGCCGAGATGAAGAAAGGGCTGGTCATCGCCATCAACAAATGGGACCTGATCGAGAAAGACACCCACACCGCCCGCCGGTTCGAGGAGGCCGTTCATGCCCGGCTACAGACGCTGGACTACGTGCCCGTCGTCACCGTCTCGGCCCTGACGCGCCAGCGCATCCACCGGCTGCTCGACCTGGCCCTGGCGGTCGCCCGGGAACGGGAACGCCGCATCCCCACGAGCACGCTCAACGAGGTCGTGCAGGCCGCCGTCGCCCGGACCCACCCGCCGGCCTACCGCAACCAGCACGTCAAGATCAAGTACGCCACGCAGGTGCGCACCGGCCCGCCCGTCTTTGCCTTCTTCTGCAACTATCCGCAGGGCATCCGCGCCGCCTACCGCCGTTACCTGGAAAACCAGCTCCGCGCCGCCTTCGGGTTCACCGGCGTTCCCCTCACCCTCACGTTCAAGCGCAAATAGCCGTGGCCGGGCCGGTGGCCCGGTGTTTTTTGGAATTTTTGAAAAGTCGGCGGTTTTCAACGGGTCTTGGCCGGCGAGAAGGAATGAAGAAGGCCGGGTGTCTTATCTTATGAGGTGCGCCCTGCGGCGCTGGTAGCCCTCTAACCGTGTACGGACCCACCATGCCCGGCATCCCCGCCAACACCGGCAAGCCGAACGAACGCAAGCTCAACTTCTGGGAGCGGCTGTACCTGCCCGAGATCTTCAAAGGGCTCGGGTACTCGTTCCGGAAGATGGTCAAGGAGCCGCTCTACACGTTCCAGTATCCCGAAGAGCAGTGGTATCCCCCGGACAACTACCGGGGGCGGCCGGTGCTCGTCGAGGAGCAGGGACGGCCGCGCTGCGTCTCGTGCAACCTGTGCGCCCGTGCCTGCCCCCCCATGGCCATCTCGATGCAGTCCCGCGAGATCGAGGGGGCCAAGGAACGCGAGCCGGCCTGGTTCGAGATCAACATGCTGCGCTGTATCTACTGCGGTTTTTGCGAGGAGGTCTGTCCCGAGGAAGCCATCGTCATGTCGAAGGAATACGACCTGACGTTCCAGAGCCGGGACGAGGCCATCTTCGGGCTGGAGCGGTTGCTGGTGCCGGTGGAACGGCTGAAGGACCGGCTGGACTTCCTGGAACGGCAGCGCAACCACGCGTTCGGGCAGAGCTGGACGTTCCAGCGGGCCAACAACATCCACAGCCTGCGCGACAGCGCCTTTCTGCAGTGGCTCGCCGAGCAGGACGTGGAGCACCTGGAAGAAGCGCCGGTGCCCCAGCAGGCCGGTTCAGCCGATGCCTGAGCGCCCTTCCATCCGGTCTGAGCGCCAGCACCTGGCGGTCCGGCTCGTCGACCAGCTGGCGTACCTGATCGACGAGGTCGAGGCCCAGCGGCCGCTGCTCCGGCGCCTGCCGGCCTGGGTCCTGGAAGGCCGTCCGTTCGCGGGGACCTGGTCCATCAAGGAGATGTACGGCGCGCTGGCCGCTGCCGATGAGCGGGTCCACCTGCCGGTGCTCCGGCGCCTCGTTGCCGGGGAGGAGCCCTCCTGCGCCGAGGCGGACCTGACCGCGTTGCAGGCCTGCGAGCCCTGGAACACCCTGCCGCTCGAGGCCCTCCTCGACCGCGTCCAGGCAGCCCGCCGGGCCCTCGTGGCGTTCCTGCGCGCCCTGCCCCCCGAGGCCTGGGAACGCACCGCCCGCTTCGGCGCCACGCAACGCGACCTGTATGCCTGCGTACACGCCATCATCCTGCAAGACACCGACTGTCTCCGCGAGGTTGGCTACCGGCTCCACGAGAGCGGAGTCTACCAGGGACAGGCGTCGGCTGCGCCCCACGAAGCGTAACGCGCCTGCCCCGACCGCCACCCACCGGAGACCCCGGCCCTCGTTCTTTGAAACCTGGCATACGGAAACCCCGCCCTGCAACGTTATAGAAAAAGCGCAGGGATGACGCAACACGGACACGCTCCCTGCCTAGTTTCCCGTTCGTCCTTCTTAAACCCCTTCGTCCTCTCGACGATACCGCCTGGTATGGCGCAGTCCGGCCTGACATACGAAACCCTGGAAACCGCTTTCCAGCACGGCAATTTCAAGCCGCTCTACCTTTTCTATGGCGAGGAACGGTTCCTGATCGACAGCCTGCAGGCCCTGCTGATCGAAAAGGCGCTGGCGCCTCACGAGCGGGATTTCAACCTGGACATCCTCTACGGCAGCGAGACCACCGCGCAGGAGGCCCTGGCCCGCTGCTCCGGCTACCCGATGATGGCCCCCCGGCGCGTGGTGATCATCCGCGACTTCGACAAGCTCAAGGACAACCAGCGGTTCAAGGCCTTCGCGGAGCGTCCCAACCCCACGGCGGTGGTCCTGCTCGTTTGCAGCGGCAAACCGAACCTGTCGGCCCACCCCTACCGGGCCCTGCGCCAGCACGCCGCCTGGGCCGAATTCAAGCCGCTCTACGAACGGCAGATTCCCGGCTGGATCGACCAGCGGGTCCAGCAGAAAGGCTACCGCATCGAACCACGCGCCCTGCAAATGCTGTCCGAATTCGTGGGCACCGACCTGCGCACGGCCGACGCCGAGATCGACAAGTTGATCACCTATGCCGGCGGGCGCGCGACCCTCACGGCGGACGACGTGCTGGCCGCCACGGGCCAGACTCGCGAATACAACGTGTTCGAATTGCAACGGGCCATCGGGGCCGGGCGCTACCCCGATGCCCTGCGGATTGCGGAACGATTGTTGCAACAAGCATCTAATGCCCGGAGCGAGGGCCTGATGATCGTTTCCGTACTGACCAGCTACTTCATGAAGCTGTGGAAACTGACAGAATGCCAGACCCGTGGTCTGAATGACCGGGCCATGGCGACGCGCATAGGGGTTTCCCCTTACTTCATAAAAGAGTACCTTACCAGCCTGAGGCGCTATGGTCCCGGTGCCATCGCCCGGGCCTTCGCCACCCTGCTGGCAGCCGACTACGAGCTCAAGGGGGGAGGCAGCCGCAACGAGCGCCTGGTGCTCGCCCTGATGCTTCGACGCATCATGGCCTGAGCCCCGCGGCGCCTACCGACGCACCAAGAAAAAAAGGGTGCCTGCACCCTTTACATCTAAAGCAGGAATATCATGACGCATACGCTCAAGCCGAAAAAGATCAGCAAGAAGACCCTGACGCTGAAGAGCCCGGGCAGCGGGCTCGGCAGCCAGGTCAATCCTACGAACCGGCATTACGAGGCGCTCCTTCAGATGAGCGACGAGGACCTCATGTCCCAGTTTCAGGCCGGGACGGTCGAGGCGTTCGACATCCTCGTGAGCCGGTACAAAGACCCGCTGACGAATTACATCTATCGTTTCCTCGGCGACATGAAGGAATGCGAGGACCTGCTGCAGGAAACGTTCCTGCGCGTCTATCGCAACCGGCATTCGTACCGCCGGATCGCCAAGTACTCGACCTGGCTCTACACGATTGCCGGTAACCTGGCGCGCTCGGAATACCGCAAGCGCAAGCGTCGCCGGCTCTATTCGCTGCAATCCGTCAACCGGGACGACGAAGAGTATGAGGTCGAGATCCCGGACGAATCGTTCTCGCCGGACAAACACACCGAGAGCACGATCCAGGATCACTACATCCAGGAAGCGCTCAAACAGATCCCGGAGGAGTTCCGGGAGGTCGTCGTCCTGCGCGACGTACAGCAGCTGGCCTACGAGGAGATCGCGGAGATCACCGGCCTGCCCATGGGGACGGTCAAGAGCCGGATCAACCGGGGCCGCACGAAGCTGCAGGCCCTGCTCAAGGACATCTACACGCCGCAGGAAGAATAGGCCCGGCGCGGCCTCCAACCGGCACGGACCGGCAGC
Source organism: uncultured Rhodothermaceae bacterium (assembly GCA_964552015.1). Classification (GTDB taxonomy): domain Bacteria; phylum Bacteroidota; class Rhodothermia; order Rhodothermales; family ISCAR-4553; genus Rhodocaloribacter. The sequence goes on from CAZKFR010000069.1 coordinate 7,475, forward strand.
CCTCGGGTTGCCGGTCTTTTTTTTCAAGGCCCGGGATCCTCGCTCAGGCCGGGGCATATGTGAACCCTGAAAAGCAATGCTCATGGGACCCAACGCGCCTTCCCGCTTATGTCTGATCGATACGACGCAGATCGAGACGACGTCCCCTATTCCTGGCTGGACGAGTTTCTGTGCGAGTATGTAGACGGCACGATGGATCCCGGCACGCGGGCCGCCTTCGAAGAGTACCTGCGTGCCAATCCGGCGCTACGTGAGCATGTGCAATGCCTCTGCCGGACACGCCAGCTCCTGTGCCGGTATGGTGCCTGCCAGGCTCCCCCGGGCTTCCAGAACCGCCTACGCCAACGCCTGGCCCGGGAGACGATGGCCCCACAGCCCCTCCTGTTGCCCGACGTGGTCGCCCGTCTGGGCACGTACGCCACCTGGGCCTCGGTTATGCTGCTCGTCTTCACCGTCGGTATGCTGGCGGGCACCACGTTCCAGGCCACACCGGGAGACGGACGCTCCCCCCTGGCGTCGGCCGCCTCGCAACGCACGGCTTCCGAGCACACCGATCCACCCAACTGGCCTCAGCCTGCCCGCCTCGAACTGGCCCTGTCCGGCCCCGCCCGCCCCCTGCCCACCTACCTCCGCCCGGATCGCCCGGCCCAACCGCTCCTGCATCGTCAGGACACGCTCCAGGCGCACCGACAGCCTCTTTCCCCGTAACGCGGCGCGGTTTTCAAAATCATCGTTAAGTCCCCGCCCTACGGAACATCTTCGCGCCTTCGTACTTTCACCTTTCCATCTCCCACACGGGCCCGTAGCTCAGTGGTTTAGAGCGCTCGCCTCACACGCGAGAGGTCACAGGTTCGAATCCCGTCGGGCCCACCGAGGCTCCCGCACCAGACCCGGCGCGGGAGCTTTTTTTCTTTTAGCGCTTGCTGTAGGGGAAGCCATCTCCGGAGAGAACGACCGCCTGGCGGAGATCGCTGTGATAACTTCCCAACCAGGCATCATACCGGTAGCTTCCCTCCGGCGCTCCTGCGGGCACCTCCTGAATCAGCGTGCGGCTTTTGACCTGCCCCGGCGACAACGTCAACGTGATCGGCCCGAACCCCGCCACAGTGCCTCCACCGGGCTTCGTGTTGAGCGACCATGCATCGACAACCTGCTCCTCGTCAGAAACGTTAGCGATCTCGATCTGTATCTCGATGCTGCCTCCTTCTTCCGGAATCTCAATGGGACCTTCGGGAGGAATCAACGACAGGGTTACCGTAGGCTCGAAAAACCAGGGTCTGGCGTGCGGTGAGGTCTTGAAAAAGTCCATCAGCATATCGGCCGCCTGTTCCTCCCCTTTCCGCGAAGGATGAGACCCCCCTCCCTCGAACATCTCGCGCGGCCAGGTGATACCGTCCGAGCGAGGAATGACGCCATCAGCCCAGAAATAGGGCCCCCAGGCAATCCAGGGCGCCACCGTGGTGTAATCCAGATCCCCCGACGTATCGTCGATCAGCCCGGTATCCATCTGGTTGATCTGGGACTCCACCACCCACTTCACCCCGAATCCCCCTTCGTAGGCATAGGGCTCCGGGGTATGACTGGTCGCCCTGGCATACCCTGCATAACTCCGACTGGTCCAGAAAACCATCTGCAAGTTCGGATAGCGCTGCTTCATCGTTCGCGAGATGGCAGCCAGTTCGGCCTGCAACAAGTAGGCATCCGCGTTCGGATCTGGCAGAAGCGGTCGATCCGTCGATTTTTTGTTTCCGAATTTGCCCCACACGACCTGAACCTGGGCTTCGGTGACCCCGAGAGGTGTCAGCCACTCATCGCGAATCCGATCATAATCCGGATCCGTAAGGTCATCATATTCTTCGGGTCCGGTCCCGCCACTTGCCCCGTTGGCAATGACGAGGGTCGTATGGTTTACCTCCGGATCGGTGGCAGCCTGTCCCATGAAGGTCCAGGGGTTACAATCTCCGGCAAAGGACGAGGACGGCGCACAGAACTCCTGCGTCGTATGGGATATGCCCATCGAGAGAAACACCATGGCACCGTTGGCCGGGTCCGGATTGCCCTCAGCATCGAGCGGGCGAACGCGCACCGCGCGTCGCAAGCCTTCCAGGAAATGGCGATCCGGCATGTCGTTCGAGGCGTTCGGATACAGTCCTCCGGAGAACCCGGCATACGTGGAGTCCAGCAGATCGATCAGCGGAATGGCCCCGATGGTCGAATCCTCCTCTCCTACGAATCGCATGGTCGGTGACGCCTCGTACGGCGTCACCCCATCAGGGGCCGGCCCATGGGTATCGCACCCGGTGTCGAGTCCCATCATCAACCAGGCCACCAGAAACACACTCCCTACTCCGGCTGCGCCCCCTCGAACCATGTGGGATGTCCTCCGTGCAGACATGGATCACCTCGCAAGTTTGCAGGACATGCCTCCACACCACGAAACAGGGACGTCGTCCTTCTCACGAAGCCATACGCCCTACCCTACTACGATCCCTGTTTGGCCCGGGCACTGACCACGTAAACCCCATCAATGGCCCGGCCACTTCTGCCACGTTACCTTTTTCGCGTCCTGCGGTGGTGGAACAGGGGGCCGACCGTCATGAAGATTTTTTTACTCTTTACCGGATCGCACCGGGATTACCCCACAGGTTCAGCCCACTCATCTCCAGTATAAACAAACCACAGACCGTAGCACAACCCTCCCTCTTTCGAATTCACAAACCGCCTGAAGCCCCTGCGCCGGTCATCCTGCTCCGCTTCACGACCGCCGGCGTGTATGGCGGGTGGGGGGTGCGGCCAGCGGATCCTCGGGCCAGGGATGCTTCGGATAGCGCCCGCGCAGGTCCTTCCGGACCTCGAAGTAGGTGGTACGCCAGAAGCCCGCCAGGTCCTGCGTCACCTGCACCGGGCGGTGGGCCGGGGAGAGCAGGTGGAGCGTCAGCGGGACGGCGCCCCCGGCGATGCGCGGCGTGTCGGTGAGGCTGAAGACCTCCTGCAGGCGAACCGGGAGCACGGGTTGACGGGGATCGCTGTAGTCGAGGGCGATCCGGGAGCCGCTGGGCACTTCGAGGCGATCCGGGGCCAGGCGGTCGAGATCACGGTACTGCGACCCCTGAAGCAGCCCGGTGAGCGCAGCGACGAGATCCACGCGGCGCAGGTCGTCGAGGCGACGGAAACCTGCCACGAACGGCCCGAGCCACACGGGCAGGGTGGCCAGCAGGTGTTCCTCCGAGACGTCGGGCCACGTGCCGGGGTCATGGTGATGGAGGAAGGCGAGACGTTGTCGGAGCCGGGTGGCCTCGCGCGTCCAGGGCAGCACGTGCAGGCCGGCCTCCACGAGGCGGTCGAGCAGAACACGCGTGACGTCTTCGAGCGGGGGGTCGGGCCACGGGGCCTCCGCGAGCACCACCGCCCCCACCCACCGCACACGCCGCGCGCGAACCGCCTCGTGCTCCCGGTCCCAGTCCACGGTCGTTGTCTCCTCGATCTGCCCGGCCAGCACGGCCTCGACGTCTTCACGGGTGAGGGCGGCGGCCCGGTGGATGCGTACCCGATCGGCCGGCCCGTCCACGACCGCCGCGACGAGGAACGTCTCGTGGGCCATCGGGTCGTCCCCGGGGAGGAGGGCGCGCCGCCCGTCGGCCAGGCGGAAGCGACCGGGCGCACCGTCGAGGCGGGCGAGGCGATCCGGATAGGCCAGGGCGAGGACCCGACCGGCGAGGGCGACGTCGGCGGGAGGGGCGTTGCGACGATGGCGGTCGGCCACCCGGCGTACCCGCTCCAGGGCCTTCATGTCGACCGGATACCCCTGCCAGCGTGGTCCGATGCGCCGGTCCGCACGGAGCGTCTCCAGCAGCGTCAGACGCAGGCCGAGGTCGGCCGGCGGCGGGCCGTCCTCGCCGCGGAGCACGTCTCGTTCTTCGAGGAGCGCTGCCAGGTCGGCCGCCAGCGCCTGCAAGCCGACCTCGGCGGCGGCCAGGAGCATGTGGGCCAGGCGTGGATGCAGCGGCAGGGAGGCCATCCGCCGACCCGCGCCGGTGAGGCGTCCGGCGGCGTCGAGCGCTCCCAGACGCCGGAGCAGGTCGCGGGCACGGGCGAAGGCGACCGGCGGCGGAGGGTCGAGCCAGGCGAGGGCGGCGGAGTCGTGCACGCCCCAGGCGGCCAGGTCGAGCGCCAGCGGGGCCAGATCGGCTTCCTGGATCTCCGGCGTGCGGTGCGGCAGGAGCGGCTCGTGGCGGGGCCAGAGGCGGTAGCAGACCCCCGGCGCCGTACGCCCGGCCCGTCCGCGCCGCTGGTCGGCGGCATCCTGCGTCACCCGGACCGTCACCAGCCGGGTCATGCCCGTGCCGGGATCGAACCGCGGCATCCGCATCAGCCCGCCGTCCACCACCACCCGCACCCCTTCGACGGTCAGGCTCGTCTCGGCGATGGAGGTGGCCAGCACCACCTTCCGGCGTCCCGCCGGAGCCGGTGCCAGCGCCCGCTCCTGCTCCGCATACGGCAGGTTTCCGAACAGCGGCCGCACGTCCACCGCCGGCCCGACGACAGCCTCGAGGCGGTCCGCCACCTGCCGGATCTCGGCCGCGCCGGGAAGGAAGACGAGCACGTCGCCCGGGTCCCGCTCGAGTGCCCGGCGCACAGCCCCCACCACCCGGACCGCCAGCGGCCGCTCGACGCGCTCCGGCGTCAGGTAGTGCGTCGTCACGGGGTACATCCGCCCCGCACTCTCGACGACCGGCGCCCCGCCCAGAAAATCGGCCACGGACCGGGCCGCCAGCGTGGCCGACATGACCAGCAACCGCAGGTCCGGGCGGAGGGCCTCCTGCACTTCCCGGCCGAGCGCCAGCCCCACGTCGGCCTGGAGGCTTCGCTCGTGAAACTCGTCGAAGATGACCAGCCCGACCCCGGCCAGCTCCGGGTCGTCGATGAGCAGGCGGGTCAGTACCCCTTCCGTGATCACCTCGATCCGGGTACGGGGGCCGACGCGCGTGTCCATGCGCATCCGGTAGCCCACCGTCTCGCCGACGGACTCACCCAGGTGGGCCGCCATGCGATGGGCCGCCGCGCGGGCGGCCAGGCGCCGGGGTTCGAGCAGCAGGATCCGCTGCCCGGCGAGCCACGGTGCATCCAGCAGCGCCAGGGGCACCCGCGTCGTCTTGCCCGCCCCCGGCGGTGCCTGCAGGACGGCCGCCGTCCCGGCCGCCAGCGCCTCCTTCAGCGCGGGCAGCACGTCGTCGATGGGGAGCCGGTCCGGGGCAGGTCGTTTCGTCATGGCCGGCCCCCCTCCGGGGCAACCCGCAAGGAGCGTCGTCGAACCCTCGCCCGCACCGGACGTAGCAGCCCCCATCTCCGTCCCGTCCACCTCGTTTTCCCGCCACGATGCCCGCCTTCCGCCTGCGCCCCGCCACACCCGACGATGCCGAGCACCTGGTGCGCCTGATCCGCGCGCTGGCCGACTACGAGCGCCTCGCCCACGAGGCCCACCCCGACGCCGACCGCCTGCGCCGCCAGCTCGCCCCGGATGCCACCCCGCCGCTGGAAGCCCTCATCGCGGAGAATGAGGCCGGGGAGGCCATCGGTTTTGCCCTGTATTTTTACCACTATTCTACGTTCTTGACGTCCTGGGGCCTCTACCTCGAAGACCTCTTCGTCGTACCCGAGGCGCGCGGTCAGGGGGTGGGGTTCGCCCTGCTCCGGCATCTGGCCCGCCGGGCCGTCGCCCGCGGATGTCCGCGGCTCGACTGGGCCGTGCTCGACTGGAACGTTCAGGCCATCCGGTTCTACGAAAAGCTGGGTGCCCGCCCGCTGGACGACTGGACCACGATGCGTCTCGACGGAGAAGCCCTCGCGCGGCTGGGCGAACCGGGGTGACCCCCTCTCGTTCCGGCTCATTCCGGCACGATCTGCCCCTGGCAGGTGATGCGCTCGCCCGGTCCCGGCGGCCGCGTGGGCGCATCGCCCGGGCTCAGCGGCGGGTCACAGTCTTTGGGGACGTAATGCGTATGGTTGCCATGCGGGACCTCGAAGTAGGGCCGGTCGTCGAAGACGCCCAGCGAGTCGGCCAGCACGAACCCGAAGAACAGCACCAGAAAGGCGAACAGCACCCAGCGAATCGGCTTGCGCATTCGTACGAAAGGCGAAGTGGCAGAACGTCCCGGAAAGGGCGCGGGCGACGACGGAACATCCGCCGTGCCGGCGACTACCGGCTCCTATCCACGCGCTCCCGCGCGGTTCCGGCCGAACGATGTATTTACGGGAAAAGCCGGGTGGTTCTGGCCCGTTCCGGGCGCCCTGCCGTCGCCGTCCCCGCATGATGTCAGCTTCGCACACCCACCGGATCCCCCCGGCCCGACGTGCCGCGTGCCGCCTGCTCGCCGGGGGCCTGCTGCTCCTGGCGGCGCTGGCGGCGCTGCCGGCCCGGGCGCAATGGGCCCGGCTCTCCGGCGAGGTGCACGACGCCCGGGACGAGGCGCCGCTGCCCGGCGTGCACGTCTTCGTCGAGGATGAGGGCGGGCGCCGCAACGGCACCACCACCGACGCCGCCGGCCGGTTCCTCCTGGCCGGGCTACCGCCGGGCCGGTACGTCTTCACCGCGTCGTTCGTCGGCTACACCCCCCACGTCGACACGCTGGTGCTGGCCTTCGACGAGGGGCGGCATCTGGAGGTGGCCCTGACGCCGACCGAGGCCGAGATGGAGGAGGTCGTCGTCGAGGCTTCGGCCCGGCCGGCCCGCGCCCAGGCGGGGCTGATGATGATCCGCCCCTCGGCGCTGGCCCGCGTGCCCCTGCCCGACGTGACGTACGACCTGGCCGGCTACCTGCTGACCCTGCCCGGCTTCGTCAGCCCCGGCGACCGCGGGGGACAACTTTTCGTCCGCGGCGGCACCCCCACGCAGAACCTCGTCCTGCTCGACGGCATGACGATCTACCAGCCGTTCCACATCGTCGGCTTCTACAGTGCCTTCCCCGCCGACATCGTGGCCTATGCCGACGTCTATGCCGGCGGCTTCGGGGCACGCTACGGCGGCCGCCTCTCCTCCGTGATCGACGTGGGCACGCGCAACGGCAACAAGCAGCGGGTGGCCGGTGCCGCCTCCGTGGCCCCCTTCCTGAGCGCCGTCCGCCTGGAGGTGCCCGTCGTGCGCAACCGCGTCTCCGTGCTGGCCTCCGTGCGCGAGTCGGTCATCGAGCGCCTCGCCCCGGAACTCCTCGGGCGCGAGCTGCCCTTCCGCTTCGGCGACCGCTTCTTCAAGTTCCATGCTTTCCTCAACCGGACGAGCACCTTCTCGGCCACGCTCCTCCAGACGTTCGACGAGGGCAACATCGCCGGCGGCGCGGCCGATGCCGCCCGTCGCTTCTCCACCTGGCGTAACCAGGCCTACGGCGCCCGTTATTTCTACCTCCCCTCGGAGGCCGCCGTCTCGGCCCAGGTCGCCGTCTACGGCGCGCGTCTGCGGAGCCGCTACCGCCTCACCGCCGACCAGGAACGACACGCCGACGTGGCGAGCTTCAACGCCGAGATGCTGTTCACCTATCTGCTCGGCCCGGCGCAGATCCACTTCGGCCTTTTCGGCCAGACGACCACGTTCGACTTCGACCTGGGCGGGGGGCCGGCCTCGGCCGACCGGACGCACGTCACCAGCGGCGGCACCTTCATCGACGCCCGCCTGGATCTGAGCCGGCGGCTGCGGGTGGAGCCGGGCCTGCGCCTGCAGGGCTTCTCGGCCGGCGTCGGCCCCACGGTCGGGCCGCGCCTGCGGCTGCTCTGGCTGCCGCGCGGGCCGGCCAGCCGCCAGCGCTTCACCCTCGCCGGCGGCCTCTACCACCAGCAGATCGTCGGGCTGACCAACGAACAGGACGTGACGGACGTGTTCACGGCCTGGACGGCCACCCCCGAGAACCACGGCGTGCCACGTGCCCTCCACCTCATCGCCGGCTGGCAGCGGCAACTGGGCGGCGGCTTCGAACTGAGTCTGGAGGGCTACTACAAAGCCATGGAGAACCTCTCCTTTCCCCGCTTCGCGCCCGGCCTGAACACGCTCGACGGCTTCATCCGGGTCGACGGCGAGGCCCGCGGCCTCGACGTACGGCTGGAGATGACACGCCCCTCCGTCTACGCCCACCTGGCCTATACGCTGGCGGCCGTGACCTACGAGGGGCCGTTGCGCGGCGAGGTCAACCCCGACGGCACGCCCCGCACCGAGCGCTTCGCCCCGCCGCACGACCGCCGCCATCAGATCACCGGCCTGCTGGAGATCCAGCGAGGACCGTACCGCCTGAGCCTGCAATGGCAGTTCGGCTCCGGCCTGCCCTTCACCCGCGTCAACGGCTACTACGACGCCCTGCCCCTGACCGACCCGGACGACCCCGACGCCCTCACCCGCACCGGCACGACGTTCGTCTCGCGCGGGCGTCCGTTCCACGACCGCCTGCCCGCCTACCACCGCCTCGATGCCTCCCTCCGGCGTGCCTTCACCTTCGGGCGCGTCCGTGCCACCCTCCAGGCCGGCCTCGTCAACGTGTACGACCGGGCCAACATCTTCCAGTACAACATCTTCACCGGCGAGCGCGTCGACCAGCTGCCGCTGATCCCCTCGCTGGGCATGAAGGTCGAACTGTGATGCCGGACCTCCGCCCCATCCTCCCCCTGCTCGGCTTCCTCGCGCTGATGCTGGGCGCGTGCGACACCGCCGTCTCGCCGCTGCGGGACGACCCGGACGCCTTCTTCGCCCTGCACGGCTACCTGGACACCGGCGCCGACACCCAGTACGTGCGCGTCCAGGCCCTGCGCTCGACCGTCGCGCCGGAGACGACGGCCTTCCTGGACGCCACCGTGCACAGCCTCGACGAGGCTACCGGCGCCACCCGGGCCTGGCACGACTCGCTCGTCACGCTCGAGGACGGCCGCCCGGGCCACCTCTTCTTCGCCCCGTTCCGACCGGAGCCGGGCCGTACGTACCGGCTCGTCGTCACCCGCTCGGACGGCGCCCGCACCGAGGCCCGCATCACGACGCCCGCCCCGCCGCGTGCCCGCCCGGCCCTGCCCGTCGAGGATGGCTTCACCATCACCCAGCCCGTGACGCTCGAAGGGCTCGTGCGCCCGCCGAGGGACCTCCGGCTCGTCTACCGCATCGCCTCCACCCGGAACCCGGTCGTGCAGACCCATGCCATCGGCTACGGCGAGGCCGGGACGCCCGTCCCCGGGGGGTGGCGCGTGACGGTGCAGCTCAAGCGCGACGCCGACCTCCTGCACCGCCGCTACGTACCGCTCGACGACGCCGACACGACCCTCACCTTCCACGGTGTGGCGATGGCCTTCACGGTGACCGGGCCCGAATGGGACACCGGCTCGACGGACGCGAACATCTCGGGCGGACACGGGTTCTTCGGGGCGGTGGGCCGCTTTACCGTCGCCTGGCACCTCGACCCCGTCACGGTGGGCACCCTGGGCTTCCTCGACCGGCAGGAGACGCCCTGACAGGCCGCAGCGGCCCCGCATCCCGCACCTCCCATGGCCGACCTCTTCGACGACGCCGCCGAAACCTTCCGCGCCGCCCGGGCCCCGCTGGCCGACCGGATGCGCCCTCGCACGCTCGACGAGTTCGTCGGGCAGGAGCACATCCTGGGTCCCGGCCGGTTGCTCCGCCGCGCCATCGAGGCCGACCGCCTCACGTCGCTCATCTTTTTCGGCCCGCCGGGCACGGGCAAGACCACGCTGGCCCGCATCATCGCCAACACGACCCGGGCCCATTTCACCACACTCAACGCCGTGCTGGCCGGCGTGCGCGACATCCGCGCCGCCATCGACGAGGCCCACACCCGCCTCCGCCACCACCAGCAGCGCACCATCCTGTTCATCGACGAGGTCCACCGCTTCAACAAGGCCCAGCAGGACGCCCTGTTGCCCCACGTGGAGAACGGGACGGTCGTCTTCATCGGAGCCACCACCGAGAACCCGTATTTCGAAGTCATCCGGGCGCTCGTGAGCCGCTCCCGCATCTTCGCCCTGCAGCCCCTCACCACGGACGACCTGCGCGCCATCGCCCGGCAGGCCCTGCGCGACCCCTCGCGCGGCTACGGCCGGCTCCCCGTCGACCTCGACGACGACGCCCTCGACCACCTCGTCGATACCGCCAACGGCGACGCCCGCTCGCTCCTGAACGCCCTGGAGCTGGCCGTCGAGACGACCGAGCCCGGCCCCGACGGGCGCATCCGCATCACGCTGGCCGTGGCCGAGGAAAGCATCCAGCAGCGGGCCGTGCTCTACGACAAGGAGGGCGACGCCCACTTCGACACCATCAGCGCCTTCATCAAGAGCCTGCGCGGCTCCGACCCCGACGCCGCCCTCTACTGGATGGCCCGGATGCTCTATGCCGGCGAAGACCCGCGCTTCATCCTCCGGCGCATGCTCATCTTCGCCGCCGAAGACGTGGGGCTGGCCGACCCCCGCGCCCTCTCCGTGGCCACCGACGCCGCCCGCGCCTTCGACTACGTGGGCATGCCCGAAGGTCGCTTCCTGCTGGCCGAGTGCTGCCTCTACCTGGCCACCGCCCCCAAGAGCAACACCACCTACACGTTCTTCGACGCGCTCCGCTACGTGGAAAAGGAACAGACCGAGGACGTGCCCGACCACCTCAAGGACGCCAGCCGCGACCGCAAGGGCCTCGGCCACGGCGAAGGCTACCTCTATCCCCACGCCTACCGCAACCACTATGTGCCCCAGCAATACCTGCCCGAGGGGATGCAGGGCACCTACTTCTACGAACCCTCCGGGATCGGCTACGAAAAGGTCATCGCTGAGCGGCTCGCCTACTGGCGTTCGCGGGACGCCGAAGAGAACCTGGCCCGGCGGGTGCGCCGCTACGCCGAACGCGATGCGGAAGACCGGGACTGAACCCGGCCCTCACGCCGCACGCACGTCACCCCCTTCGGGCTTACGCACCACGGGATGAGGCCGGATGGTGGCCCCCAGCGTGGCGTTCATCCAGTACGGCACCTCGTCCGACGTGGACAGCGAGGCGATTTCCCGGCACAGCAGCAGGATCTCCCGGTCGATGGCCAGGTAGCGATCCCAGCTCTGGCGCGCACGGGGCAACCGGTAGGACTCCGCCAGGAGCACCTCGATCCGGTCGAGCAGTTCCTGTTTCTTTCGTGCGATCTCGTCCATGGGTGCAAGCGAAGGACTCGGTGGGGATATGGCCGGGTATCGACCCCTTTCACCCGGCCTTAACCGCTACCGGCCCCATCCTGCCCGGCGGACGCCCTCACCCCACCTCGGCCAGCACCGCGTCGAGTGTCCCGGCGAGGCGATC
>CAZKFR010000070.1:0-18781 GCA_964552015.1 uncultured Rhodothermaceae bacterium
TCGGGCCTGACGGTCCTGACCGTGGCCCTCTCCAAAACCGGCCCGCCGGTGTAGGAGGGTGACATCGTGACGGTCCGGACGCCGAACAATCGCGGCAGACAGGTTCGTCCGTTCAACCTACTTGTTGAAGAGGTCTGCGTGCGTGCCCGTTCTGATCAGGATCAACTCCTCCTTGTCCGTCTCGTAGATCAGGACCCAGTCCGGCTCGATGTGGCAGTCACGCGCGCCCCGGTAAGGACCGCCAAGGGCGTGATCCCGGTATCGTGCTTCCAGCGTCTCGCCACGGGCTAGCTTTTCGATGACCTCCTTCAGCTTCTGAACGTCTTTTCCCCGCTTTTTCGCACGTCTGACGTCTTTCTTGAACTGGTTCGTGCGGCGGATGACTTTCATCAGATACCCAAGTCCTCATACAGCGCCTCGGGCGAATCGAAGCGGGGCAGGCTTTCGCGATCACGTGCCTCTTCGAGTGCTTTGCGCGTCGTCTCATTCGGCAACTCAACCGGAAAAGGCAACCCCTTTCGCAGTGCCACCTGACGGTAGAAGAGCGTGATGGCCTGTGATGCCGTCAACCCGAGTTTCCTGAAAGTTTCTTCCGCCTTCCGCTTGGTTTCGGGGTCGATGCGGGCCGAGACGGTACTGGTCTTTCCCATGATGCCGGTCCGGTGATGTGACACAACGTACTACAATTGAATTACATGGAACGGATCGCCGGGGTTCCACTTCAATCGCGCACGTCGAAGGCCAGTTACTCCCGCACGTCGAAGGCCAGCGAGCGGGCGACCGACTGGCCGGTGACCTCGTCGGTGACGTGAACGTGGACCTCGAAGCGGCCCGGGCCGCTGAGTTCGTTCAGGTCGAGGAAGACCGTCTCACGGGCGGTGCGGTCGTCGCCGGTGTACGACGTGGTCGTGACGGTGCGGCGCTCGACGGTCTGCTTGCGGAGGCGGAGCAGCCCCCCTTCGTGCTCCTCCCGCACCACCTCGTAGGCGACGGTGTAGTGCGTCCGGTCGTCCGGGCCATAGGCGAGGTGGTAGACCTCGAAGTAGAGGCCCAGGCGGACGTCCGGGGTGACGGTGGCATGCGGGAAGGGGTCGGCCTGGTCGAGCGGCTGCGTGTCATCGCGCAGGCGGAGGGGCTTGAGGTCGCTCATCTCCAGGCGGCGGGGATCGGCGTCGAGCGGCGCGAGGCCTTCGAGGCGGTAGGCGCCGGTGCGGAAGCGCGGCCCCCGGCCCACCTCCGCGCCGGCGGCGGCCCAGTAGGCGTCCCAGGCCAGGGCCACGTGCGCTGTTCCGACGAGCCGGTCCACGACGTAGGTACGCACGGGCAGCACGCCGTCCGCCTCCGCGCCCGGATCGTGGATCATCATCAGGCTGCTGTCCCGGGCCAGGGTCCGGTAGTCGGATGCCTGCCGGAGAACATTCATCTGAAGGAGCACGCGGTCCGAGGGGGTGAAGCCTGCCTTCCGGAGCCGACGGGCCGTCCCCTCAGTGGGAAGCAGGTCCACCGACCGAAGCGTCCAGTACACCTCCACGCGCGTGGTGCCGTCCGGCTCGAGGAACCGGGCCCACCGGAGGTCCACGGGCAGCAGATCCACTCCCTCGAGCACGTTCGAATACGCACGCGGCACCCGTTCTTCGCGCACGCGGATGGCGTGGCGGTCCTCGGCCCGGCCCCGCGAGAGCATCGAGAAGATCGTGGCGCGCGGTGCCGGCGGGACGGCGCGGTACATGTTCGGCAGGACGCCCATCCGCCCGGCGATGGCGTAATCCTCGAGCAACCCGACGTAGTTCTCAATCTGCTCGTAGAGCGAGCCGTAATGCCCCTTCGGGTGGTAGAGGGCCAGCATCCGGTAGATGTCCATCATGGAGGTGATGTACCGGAGGCTGCTGCGCTGCCCGCTGACGGACGGCGGCACGAGGTCGGTGGGGGTGGCGAGTGCGTACGGCTTGCCGCGCTCGCGGGCGAAGAGGTACTGCGCGGCGTCGTCGATGTGGTCGTAGACCCAGAACTCCCCTTCGGGATAGAAGGGCACGAGAGGGTCGGAGAGCTGCGGCCGGAGGGGTTCGTTTTGGTCGATCTGCACACGCACCCGCCGCGTCGGCGGGCCGAGGCGGATGTAGAGGCGGGCGCGGTCATCGAAGCCGAGGGGGGCGAGGGGATGGCGGTAGGCGTCGAGCGCGAACGTGACGCGCTCCAGGTGTTCGTAGAGGCGCTCGTTCGCGGGCGTGGCGGGCAGCAGGTCCACGCTGCGCCACCAGGCTGCGAGGCGGCTTCCGGCACCCGGCGGCAGCCCGCGCGCGAGCACGGCGTCCAGGCTGTCGAGCCCCGTCTCGGCGCGGACATCGTCGGGGAGGATGAACGCCAGCGGGGCGAGGTGACGCACCCGGACGGGGCGCAGCGCCTCGCCGGCCACGCCGTCGAGGTGGGCGAGCAGGGCCAGGTAGGCGGCGGCGGCCTCGGGATAGTGGAGCGAGTCCCGGCGGGCGAACACCTCCCACACCAGCGCGTCGGCCAGGCGGAGGTCCACGCGGCCTTTGGCAGCCAGCGCCTCGGCTCCCCGCCCCCACACGGCGACGGCGCTATCCGGCCGGTCCGCCTCGGCATAGGCGCGCCCGAGCCAGTAGGCCACCGTGCCCGCTTCGGCCGTGCCGGCGGCCGGGTCGGCGTCAAACGCCGGGCGCAGCACGGCCAGGGCACGAACGGAGTCGCCGGCCTCCACGGCCGCCCGCCCCGCCGCCAGCGCCTCGGCGGGCGTCTGCCCCTGGGCCACCGCGCCGGCCGGGGCCAGCAGCGCCAGCCCCGCCATGACCATCATAGCCCATCGAGCCGCCCGCATGACACCCTGTCCGGTTATGCTTCCCTCGAATCCAGAAGGGTACCGGAATGCCGGGGATAAGGTTCTGTGGTTCCTCGTTTTGCCCCGGCGCCCGGATCCCGCAGCCAGGCTGGCGGGTAGGAACGATCGATAGCGTTCCCACTGGGTTCGCCCTCCGTCCAGCTTCTCCACACGATGCAGACGCCAGACACAACCAACGTGAATCACGCTCGCGATGACCTGGTCCGCCAGATCGTGGCGCTGGTACACCCGCTCCGGATCTACGTGTTTGGTTCCGCCGCCCGTGGACAGACCCACGCCGGCAGCGACATCGACTTCCTGGTCGTCATGCCCGAAGGCACGCCCCGCCGCCGGACGGCCCAGTACCTGTACGAGCATCTCACCGGCCACGGCGTCCCCTTTGATGTGCTGGTCACCACGCCCGGGCACCTGCGCCGGTATGCCGACCACCCCGGGTTGATCTATCGCACCATCCTCCGCGAAGGGCACGAGGTGTATGCCGCCTGAGTCCCCCCCACCCGGCAGCCCGGCCGAATGGCTTCGTCGTGCCCGGAGCGACCTAACCCTGGCCCGTCTTTCTCCCCCGGATGGCGTGCTGCGTGAAGACCTATGCTTCCATGCTCAACAGGCGGCCGAAAAAGCCCTGAAGGCCCTGTGGGTGGCCCTGGAACAACCCGTGCCCCGCACCCACAACCTCAAGACGTTGCTCGAAGGCTTACCGCCCCGCCTTGCGATACCCGACTCGGTCCGGCGCGCTGCCTCGCTGACGGTCTATGCCGTCCTGACCCGCTATCCCGCCGACCTCGAACCCGTCACACCGGATGAGCACCGGGAAGCCGTCGAGCAGGCCGAGGCGGTGGTGCGATGGGTGGAAACGACGCTGGCTTCCCCCGCTTGACGCTCACTCCAGCGGCAGGCGAAGGGTGCGACGGACGTAGGCGTGGGGCGGCCCGTCGAACGTGATGGCGAGAGCCGTGTCGCCGTTCGGGGCAGGGGTTACGGTGACGCCCTCAACGGGGGCGATGCGGTGGGGCGTACGGGCGTGGAGCGTGTACGTGCGCCCCCCGCGCCCCTCGACGACGAGCTCGAGCCGCCCCGGTGCCCCCTCCGGCTTCATGGCCCGGGACCGGAGGATCCGCAGGCCCTCGTTCCGCGCCCCCTCGGCCGGGATCGGGCGGTGGACGTATACGTCCGTGCCGGGCGTGTGGGTGTAGACCACCTCCACCCGTGCCGGCGGGTTCGTCACCCGCACCCGGGCCCGCTGCACGTCGCCCGGCCCGTAGCGCACCTCGTACTCCGCCGGTCCGTCGTTCACCCGCACCTCCGCGAACGTCACGTCCATCGGGAAGGCCGGGGCCAGTTCCAGCGTCGTCGCGCCCGTCCCGGCGGTGCGCTCGACGACCAGGCGCGTCTCGCCGGCCGTACGCCGCATCGTGACCGTGTAGACGCCATCCCCGGCGCGGACGCCCGTGAGCGTGAAGCCGTCCCAGTCCGCCGGCACCTGCGGGGCGAGGCGCAGGGTGCGCCCCGCGTCCCGGGCCTCCACGCCGAAGAGACCGCGCACGGCGGGCGTGATAACCATCGCCTCGGACCATACCTGGTGGTGCGACGACCGGCCGAACGCCGTGTTGAAGTCGCCCGAGAGCAGTTCGGTCACGTAGCCGACGGCATCCTGGTACGTCAGCAGGGCGGTGGCCATCAGGGCCTGGTGGCCGACGTGGGGCCGGTCGTACCGGTAGGCGGCCATCGAGGCCCAGCCGGTGAAGAGGGGCCAGACCGAGCCGTTGTGGTACGAGAGGGGGTCGTAGAGGTCGCTCGTGGCGGCGAGGATGCGCGTGCCCCAGTCGGTGGCCAGGGCGCCGGCCCCCAGGTGGTCGATGCTCGCCTGCGCCCGCTCGGCGTCGAGCACGCCCCACCACATGGGCACGGCGGGCAGGACGGTGTCCTCGTCGTACATGGCCTCGGCGCGCTCGGGCGTGGTGGCGCCCGGCGTGCGCGTGGCGAAGGCATAGTGGCCCGCGTCTTCGAGCCAGTAGTGTTCCTCCGTGGCCCGGCGGGTGCGCTCGGCGGCGGCGCGGGCCCCGGCGGCGGTGTCCGTCTCACCCAGCGCCTCCGCCAGCTCCGCCAGGCTCCGGGCCGCCTCGATCCACAGCCCCTGCATGTAGATCTCCTCGTGCGCCGGGTACAGCTCGCCCCCCTCCACCCAGCCGTGCCCGAACCGCGTGTTCTCCACCAGCCCGTTGCCGTCGGTGTCCGTGGCGGCCGTGAAAGCATAGGCTTTCTTCAGCGCCTCCCAGTTGGCCCGGAGGTAGTCCACGTCCCCCGTGGCGCGGAAATGATCGGCGTGGGCGATGATGAACAGGGGCGTCGCGTCGGCGCTGTTCCAGGGGTACGAATAGTCCTCGAACCAGTCGAGCAGGGCGGCGCTCTGCGAGATCTCGTGCGGGATCTTGCCGTCGTCTCGCTGAAACTGCTTGAGGAAGTCGAGGGCGGTGCGGGCCGCCTCGACGTCCCCATAGGCCAGCAGGGCGAAGGTGGTCCAGAGCGCGTCGCGGCCAAAGAACCAGGCGAAGCCGGGCCGCTCGCTGTTGCCGGCGGTGCGGAAGCCGGCCACGAAGCCCGTGCCCAGGTAGGGGTTCGTCGCCAGCCCCTTGTCCGTGCCGATCTTCGCCCAGGCGAAAGCCTCGTCGAGCCGGTCGTCCGGCGTGTCGATCTGCACGGTGCGGTCGAGCAGGTCGCGGTAGTAGCGGACCGTTTCGGCGTAGAGGTCCGGCACGTGGTCGCGGAGGCGTTCGTAGGTGGCGCGGGCCGCTTCGATCCCCTCCACGCTGCCGGCGATGACGACCGGGATCAGGTAGTCGCGGCCCGTCTCCGGCGTCACCTCGAAGACCATCCGGTTGGGCACGTCGCGCGGCTCTTCCTGGTAGGGCATGATCGAGACGTCGCGGCCGATGGGTGCCCCGAGCACCCCGGCGAAACGCCCGCTCTCCTCCACGATGCCGTAATAGCCGCCGGCCTCGTCCCAGAAGATGTTGCCCGTCATCAGCCCGGCGGGCCACATCAGGCGCAGGTCCGGGCGGAAGGAGACGGTGACGGTGAGCGGGCGGACCGTGTCCACGTCGAGCAGCATGATCACACCCATCTCGTCGACCGGGGCGAAGAGGATCTGGCGGACGGTGAAGGCGGCGTGCGTGTACGTGAGGATCGTCGCCTCGGGCCGCACGTCGATGTGGGTGACGGTCTCGGTGCCGGCAAACGAGCCGGGGTAGTCTTCGATCTGGAAGGACAGCTCGACGTCCGAGACGAGCTTGAGCGGGTAGGCCCACACCTCGAAGGGGCGGTTCTCATAGCCGAAGACGGCGGCGCGGCGGCCGAGCACGTCGAAGAAGGCGCCGTTCTGGACGGGCCGTTCGAGCCGGAGGCCACTCTCGGGCAGGGCGAAGCGCGGCACGAGGCCCGCCTGGGCACGGGCCTGCGGTGCCGCCGGGACGGCCAGGAGAAGGAGGGCGAATAGCAGCGGGGTAATCGTTTTCATCATGCCGAACACAGGAGGTCGAAGCGGAAACAGGAGGGGCATCGCAACCACGCGTCTCCCCCGGAGGGAGGCGCCTTGCAATATGAAACGCCGAAGGGTGAGTTTCAAGGCGAGCCGTCCGCCGCACATCCGTTGCTGTTCCCGGCGCGGGCCATTCCGGCAGCGACCTTGCATCTTTCCCGTGCAAACGATTACAATAGCCCATCCTTCTCCGGATCCCGCCATCTTTATCGCTCCACGCCTATGCCCGCCTTCGAACTGTCCGCCATCGACCTGTTGATGGTCGTGCTGTACGTCGTCTTCATCGTCTGGGTCGGCTTCTACGTGGCCCGGCAGACCGAGACGACCGACGACTACTTCCTCGCCGGCCGCTCGCTCGTGTGGTGGCTCATCGGCTTCTCGCTCTTCGCCTCGAACGTCTCATCGAGCACCCTGGTGGGGCTCTCGTCGAGCGCCTTCAGCAGCGGCATCGCCGTCTACAACTACGAGTGGATGGCCGCCTTCGTGCTGATCTTCTTCGTCGTCTTCTTCCTGCCCTTCTACCTGAAGACGCAGGTCTACACGATGCCCGAGTTTTTGGAGCGGCGCTACGACAGTCGTTCCCGGTATTACTACTCGGCCCTGCTCATCTTCATGAACATCATCATCGACACGGCGGCGGCGCTGTATGCCGGGGCGCTGGTGGTGCAGATGATCTACCCGAGCATCCCGATGTGGCAGTCGGTGCTGGTGCTGGGGGTGCTGGCGGGCCTCTACACGGTGGCCGGCGGTCTGAAGGCCGTCGTCTACACCGACGCCGTGCAGGCTGTGCTCCTGATCCTCGGCGCGTGCCTGGTGTCGTTGCTGGCCTTTGAAAAAGTGGGCTCGTGGGACGCGGTCACGGCCGTGGTGCCCGAAGAAGACCTGAGCGTCATCCTCCCGGCCGACCACCCGGTGATGCCCTGGCCGGGGCTGCTCACCGGCGTCTTCCTCCTCGGCTTCTATTTCTGGGGGACGAACCAGTTCATGGTGCAGCGTACCCTCGGCGCGAAGGACCTCAACCACGGCCGCTGGGGTGCCCTCTTTGCCGGCCTGCTGAAGCTGCCCATCATCTTCATCATGGTCCTCCCCGGCATCTTCGCCCGGCTGATCTACACGCCCGAGACGCACCCCGAGATCGCCGCCCGCCTGGCCGAGAACGCCGACCTGATCTTCCCCACCCTGATGTTCGACCTGCTGCCGGTGGGCATCCGGGGGCTGGTCATGACAGCCCTGGTGGCGGCCATCATGTCCAGCGTCGACTCGACGCTCAACTCGGCCTCGACGCTCGTCACGATGGACTTCGTCAAGAAGCTCCGGCCCGATGCCTCGAACCACACGCTGGTGGTCGTCGGGCGCGTGGTAACGTTCACCTTCATGACGCTGGCGATCCTGTGGGCCCCGCAGATCCTGCGCTTCCCGGACCTGTGGACGTACCTCCAGCAGATGCTCGCCTACCTGGCTCCGCCGGTGCTGGCGTGCTTCCTGGTGGGCGTCTTCTGGAAACGGGCCAACCGGCACAGCGCCTTCGCCGGCCTGATCGTGGGGCACCTGGCCGCCGCCGCCATCTTCGCGCTGGCGCTGATGGACAAGATCATCGTGCAGACCGGCCCGCTCGGCCCCGAGGAAGCGGCCCTGGCCGCCGCCGGCGTCCCCGTCCTGCACTTCCTCTACCTGGCCCCGCTGCTGCTGGTCATCAGCGCCGTCACAATGGTGATCGTGAGCCTGACCGGCGAGGAGCCCGACCCGCAGGTGGTGCGCGAACTGACGTGGTCGCCGGCCTTCTTCCGCGAGGAGTCGAAAGAGCTGGCCCACCTGCCCTGGTACAAGAACTACCGCTACCAGATCGTCGGGATGCTCGGCCTCATCGCCCTGTTCGTCGGGATGTTCTGGTGAGGCCGGGCACCGATCGGTTCGCGATCCGGGTGGCACGTTTCGGGTTGCAGGTTGGTGCCCCCTGATGCGACGTGAAACCTGGAACGTGCAACCTGAAACCCCTGGCGAACGCCTATGCCTCCAGCCGGGATCTCAAAGAAACGATGGGAGGGTGCGGACGACCACGCGGCGTTGCTGGTGGCGGCCGTGCGACGGCGGCACGCGAAGGCGCTGTCGGCAGAGCCGGAGCTGGCGGAACGCCTCGAACGGTACGTGCCCGACTTCTGGGCGGCGTACGCAAGTGTCTACGGCGCCGCACACGCCCGCGCCGCCGAGGCCCTGCGGCTGCTCGAGACGGCCCTCGCCGGGTGGTGGGCACGCCCCGAACCCCTCCGCCGCCTCGACCGTGAGCGCGCGGCCCGGCCCGACTGGTACCAGCGGCCCGACCTCGTCGGCCTCTCGCTCTATGTGGACCTCTTCGCCGGCACCCTCGACGGGGTGCGCCGGAAGCTGCCCTACCTGAAAGAGCTGGGCGTCAATTACCTCCACCTGATGCCCCTGCTCGCGACGCGGGAGGGCCCCAACGACGGCGGCTATGCCGTGGCCGACTACCGCCGCGTCGACCCGCGCCTGGGCACCATGGACGACCTCCGCGCCCTGGCCGAAGCCCTCCACGCCGACGGGATGCTGCTCGCCATCGACTTCGTGATGAACCACACCGCCCGCGAACACCCGTGGGCGCAACGCGCGCTGGCCGGCGACCCGGACTATCAGGCCTTCTACCTGATGTTCGACGACCGCACCCTGCCCGACCTCTACGAACGCACCCTCCCCGAGGTCTTCCCCGACTTCGCCCCCGGCAACTTCACCTTCGTCCCGGAGATCGGCAAATGGGTGTGGACCTCGTTCTACGACTTCCAGTGGGACCTCGACTACCGCAACCCGGCCGTCTTCGCCGCCATGTTCGAGGAGATGCTGTTCCTCTTCCAGACCGGCGCGGACGTGCTCCGGCTCGATGCCGTCCCGTTCCTCTGGAAGGAGCAGGGCACGGACTGCCGCAACCTGCCGGGGGCCCACGCCCTGCTGCGGGCCTACCGCGCCCTCATGCGGATCGCCGCGCCGGGGGTGCTGTTCAAGGCCGAAGCCATCGTCGCCCCGGACGAGATCATCCGCTACCTGGGCACGGGCGGCTACGAGGGGAAGGAATGCGAGCTGGCCTACAACGCCACGCTCATGTGCCACCTCTGGCACGCCCTGGCCTCCGAGAACACGCAGCTCCTGCGCACGGCCCTGACGGCCCTGCCCCCCACTCCCGAGACGGCCGTCTGGCTCAACTACATCCGCTGCCACGACGACATCGGCTGGGGGCTCGACGACGAGGACTGCGCCGCCGTGGGGCAGGACGGTCCCGCCACCCGCCGCTTCTGCAGCGACTTCTACGCCGGGCGGGTGCCGGGCAGCTATGCCGAGGGCTACCGCTTCCAGGTGGACCGCCGCACCGGTGAGGCCCGTACCTCCGGCACCGCCGCCGCCCTGGCGGGCCTGCAGAAGGCGCTCGTCGAGGCCAACCCGGAGGCCATCGAGGCCGCGCTGGGACGGCTGCGGCTGCTCTACGGCGTCCTCTACGCCATGCGCGGCGCGCCCCTGCTCTACGGCGGTGATGAGATCGGCCAGCTCAACCACTTCGCCTACCTCGACGACCCGCTCAAGGCCATGGACAACCGCTGGGTGCACCGCCCCCCGATGGACTGGCAGCGGGCGGCGATGCGCCACACGCCGGGCACCGTGCCCTACCGGCTCTTCGCCACGCTCCGGCACCTGGCGGCCGTGCGCGCCCCCCTGGCTCCCCTGCACAGCCGGGCCGAGGAGCACGTCCTCTTCACCGAAAACGACCGCCTGTTCGTCGTCGAGCGGGTCTTCGAGGGCGAGCGCCTGTTGCTCGTCGCCAACTTCGCAGGGCGGCCCGAGCGGCTGCGCCTGGCCGAGTTGCCGGCGCCCTGGCAGCAGCAGGCCCTGCGAGACGTGGTGGCCGGCGAGACCCTCTTCCTGACCTCGGGCGACCTGGTGCTGCCCCCGTACGGCTTCGGCTGGTTCGTGCCCGCGCCCGAGGCCCGGCCCGGCCCGCCCGTGGCCGTGCCCATCCGCCTGCCCGTCGAGACGTTCTGGGGCGAGACGGTCTTCCTCACCGGCACCCTCGACGTCCTCGGCGGCGGCGATCCCCGCCACGCCCACCCGCTCGACGCCTCGGCTTACCCGGTGTGGTCCACCGAGCTCCGGCTCCCCGCCGGCACCTGCTTCCGCTTCCACTGGATCAAGAAACGCGGCCCCCACCTGGTGGCCCGCTCCGAAAAAACCTACTGGATGAAGGCCGGCGAAAACCGGATCTTTGAGGTTTGAACCGGACGTCGCACGTTGCACGTTTGACGGTGCACGTTGCCCTTTTGACGTCTCTTCGAGCCTAGATTATGACGCCCATTCAGCCTGACGCTGTAGCCGCACCCCCTCGGTTTCGCTCGGGGCAGGCTTCCCTCAACTGCGTTCGGGACAGGCTTCACGGGTGCGCCTTGCCGGACGCCGGCAAACCCGGGCTGAAGCCCGCGACTACCTGGCATCCCGGTGTTGTTAAGCCTGAAACCGTAGCCGCACCCTTCACGGGTGCGCCCCGCCGGAGGCCGGCCTACCCGGGCTGATGCCCGCGGCTACCTACCCCAAACCGCAACCCATCCGAAACGGTTCATGTCCCAGTCCTGGAAAGTGCGCATCTCGCTGGCGTTGAACTTCTTCGTCTTCGCCATCCTGCTGAACACGGTCGGCATCGTCATCGCCCGGGTCATCGAGAGCTACGGGGTGGATGAGGCGGCGGCGGCGAGCCTGGAGGCCTTCAAGGACCTCTCCATCGCCGCGGCCTCGTTTCTGCTGGCCTCCTACATCCCGCGCTTCGGCTACCGGCGGTCGATGCTGGCGGGGCTGCTGGCCGTGACGCTGGCGAGCATGCTGGTGGCGCTGGTGAGCGGCTTCTGGGTGACGCCCGTGCTCTACATGGCCATCGGCGTCAGCTTCGCCCTGATGAAGGGGGCCGTCTACGCCACGGTGGGCCTGATCACGAAGAACCAGCGCGAGCACACCAGCCTGATGAACGTGCTGGAGGGCACCTTCCAGGTGGGGGCGCTCACCGGCCCGCTCTTCTTCTCCCTCGTGATCGGGCTGGACTTCTCGTGGAACCAGACCTACTGGCTCATCGCCATCGTGAGTGCGGTGGCCTTCACCCTCCTGCTCCTCACGCCGCTGGACGAGAGCGAGGTGGCCTCGCATCCGGAACAGGCGGGCATCCTCGAGATGCTCAAGCTGCTACGCCTGCCGATGGTGTGGGTGTTCGTCCTCTGCGCCTGGCTCTACGTGATGATCGAGCAGAGCTTCGGCACGTGGCTGCCCACCTTCCACGAGCGCATCTTCGGCCTGGCCCCCGCCATCGCCGCCGGGCTGCTGAGCGTCTATGCCGGGTCGATCGCGCTGAGCCGCTTCCTGATGGGCTACCTCTCGAAGCGCCTGCCCTGGCTGCCCACCCAGCTGGCCCTCCTGTGCGGGGCCTTCGCCCTGACGCTGGGGGTGCTCCTGGCCACCGCCACCTGGCAGCCCGGCGACGTCACCACCTGGAGCCAGGTGCCGCTGCTGGCGTTCGTCTTCTCGGTGATGGGCTTCTTCATCGGCCCCATCTACCCGACCATCGTGTCGATCGTGCTGAGCAAGCTGGAGAAACCCCGCCACGCCGCCATGACGGGCCTGATCATCATCTTCTCCGCCCTCGGCGGCACCACCGGCTCGTTCATCGTGGGCTTCATCTCGCGCAGCTTCAGCACCCACGACGCCTTCTATTACCCCCTGATCCCGATCACCCTCCTGGGCCTGCTCCTGATCCCCTACAAACGCCTGACCGACCGCGCCGCCACCCTCACCTGACCGTTTTTCGTTTCTCGTTTCAGGTTGCATGTTCGGCAGACTCGACGGAGACCCCCGACCTTTTGTTTATTGCCACGAAGACACGAAGTCACAAAGAGGTGGGAGCGCACGTCTCCCAGAACGTGCAACCTGAAACACGCAACCTGAAACCCGAACGTACGATGCGCCTGCACCTCCCCGTTGAAGACACGTTCCGCCGCCTGCTGGCGCAGGAGGATACGGACGGCGACCGGCAGATCACCGTCAAGGACACCGGGCCGAAGCGGTTCGTCGTCGGGGGGGAGACGCCCTACGTGGTGGAGGGTACGTACGCGCTGTCGAACCTGCTGCAGGAGCTGGCGCTGGCGCGGGAGGCGGGCCGGGACACGCTCGTGCTCGACCCCGCGCGGCTCTACGAGAACCCCGTCCACCGCATCTCCCGCATGATCCGCGAGCTGTTCTGGGACGGGCTGACGCGCACCGTCGACGCCGAAGGGCTGGCCCGCACGGCCATCGACACGAAGGGCGAGGGCGCCGACCTCGACCGCCGCGCCCGCGTCTACGTGCCGGCCACCGACCCCGTGGCGCAGGACTATTTCGCCGGCGTGGCGCGGGAGCGGCCCGCGCTGGGGCTGGAGGTCATCACCCTGCCCGAGCAGATCACGCCGGCGTACGTCCTGGGCCTCAACGACCGGCCCGGCATCCTGAGCCTGAAGCTCGTCCGCGGCGACGACGGGCGGCTGCGCGGGTTGCCGTTCGTGGTGCCGGGCGGGCGCTTCAACGAGCTCTACGGGTGGGACAGCTACTTCGAGGCCCTGGGGCTGCTCCACGACGGCCGCGTCGACCTGGCGCAGGCGATGGTCGAGCACTTCCTCTACGAGATCACCCACTACGGCCAGATCCTGAATGCCAACCGGAGCTATTACCTGACCCGCTCGCAGCCGCCGTTCCTGACGGCCATGGGGTGGGCCGTCTACGAGCACCTGCCCGCCGGCCCCGCCCGCGACGTCTGGCTCCGCGACGTGATGACGACGGCCATCCGCGAGTACGAGACCGTGTGGACCGCCCCGCCCAAGCTGACCGAGACGGGCCTGAGCCGCTACTACGGGCGTGGCATCGGGATGCCGCCCGAGACGGAGGAGGGCCACTTCGACGCCGTGCTCCGCCCCTACGCCGAGGCCGCCGGCATGGACCTGCGCGCCTTCGCCCGCGCCGTCCGCCGCCGCGAGATCGTCGTCCCCGAGCTCGACGCCTACTTCGTCCACGACCGGGCGCTGCGCGAGTCCGGCCACGACAACAGCTACCGCCTCGAAGGGCGCGCCGCCCACCTGTGCACCGTCGACCTGAACGCCCTCCTCTACCGCTACGAGATCGACCTCGCCCGCGCCATCGAGGAGGTCTTCGGCGGGCGGCTGGTGACGCCGGACGGCCGCACGCACACGCCGGACGCCTGGCGGGCCCGCGCCGCGGCACGCCGGGAGCGGATCAACGCGCTCTGCTGGGATGCCGACCGCGGCTTCTTCTTCGACTACGACTTCGTGGAAGGGCGGCCGACCGGCTACGAGAGCGCCACCACGTTCTACCCGCTGTGGGCGGGCACGGCGAGCGAGGCCCAGGCCGGGGCGCTGGTCGCCCGCGCCCTGCCGCTGCTGGAGGCGCCCGGCGGGCTCGTCTCGACGACGGAAGCTTCGCGCGGGCCCGTCTCCGACGAGCGCCCGCAACGGCAGTGGGACTACCCCTTCGGCTGGCCGCCCCACCAGATCCTCGCCTGGCACGGCCTCCTCCGCTACGGCTATGCCGACGAGGCCCGCCGCCTGGCCTACCGGTGGCTCCACATGATCACGCGCAACGCCGCCGACTACAACGGCACCATCCCCGAGAAGTACGACGTCGTCCGCCGCACGCACGACGTGTTCGTCGAATACGGCAACGTGGGCACCGAATTCGACTACATCACCCGCGAGGGCTTCGGGTGGATGAACGCCTCGTACCAGCTCGGCCTGGACCTGCTCACGCCGCGCCTGCGCGAGGCGCTCGAAGCCGGCACGCCGCCCGAGGACCTGTTCGGCTGACGCCCCTCAGCGCCGGAGGAACGAGAGCACCGCCTCGGCGAACGCCTCCGGGGCCTCGGCATGCACCCAGTGCCCTGCACCCGGGATCGTCACCAGCTCGGCCCGGGGAAACAGGCGGCGTATCGCCGGCAGATCGCCGTCCTCGATGTACGGCGACTGTGCACCACGGACGAACAGCGTGGGCCCCTCGAACGGTGCCTCCGCCTCGATGGGCGCGTTGATCTTGTCGTAGTTCCGGTAGAGCGCCTCCAGGTTCGGCAGCCAGGTGTAACCGCCCCGCCCATCCGGCCGCAGGTTCTTCAGCAGAAACTGGCGGATCGGGAGGGAAGGCACCCGCCGGGCCAGCGCCACATCGATCTCCGCACGCGAACGGTACGCGCTCAGATCCAGGCTGCGCAGCGCGTCCAGGATGTCGATCTGCCAGGGCGGATAGGCCTTCGGCGCGATGTCCACGACGACGAGACGGTCGACGCGCTCCGGGTGCGTGAGGGCGAATTGCATGGCCGTTTTGCCCCCCATCGAGTGCCCCAGCACGTGGGCCCGGTCGAGGCCGTGCCGGTCCATGAAGCCGGCCAGGTCGGCCGCCATCGACGGGTAGTCGTGTACCGGATCGTGGGGCGAGCGCCCGTGGTTGCGCTGGTCGATGGCATACACGTGGAAGTGCTCGCCGAAGACGCGGCTGGAGAGGGTGTGCCAGTTGCCACCGGCCCCGAGCAGTCCGTGCAGGATGAGCAGCGGCGGCCCGGCACCGTAGTCCTTGTAAAAAAGATCCATGGGGCTTCCAGGTTGATGATCCGGCCATTTCGTGCAACGACGACCCCTCCGGGGGGTTCACGAAGCCCTCTTCAGAAAAACGGGCGGTGAGCAAGGTCGCCCACCGCCCGGCAACGCCTGGACCCGTCGGATCAGCCCTGTGCCGCCTGGGCTTTCAGCAGGTCGCGGATCTCGGCCAGCAACTGTTCTTCTTTCGACGGCGCCGGGGGAGCCGGCGGCGCGGCCTCCTCTTTGCGCTTCAGCTGATTCATCCCCTTGATCACCACGAACAGGGCAAAGGCCACGATGATGAACGAAATCAGCGCATTGATGAAGAGCCCCAGCCCGAGGGCCACCCCGCCCGCCTCACGCACCGCCTCGATAGACTCCATGTTCACCCCGGCCTCTTCCGGTGCCCGAAGCACGATGAACAGATTGCTGAAGTCCGGTGCCGAGAAAAGTGCGGCGATGATGGGCATCAGGATGTCATCGACGAGCGACTTGACGACCACGCCGAAGGCAGCCCCGATGACGATACCCACGGCCATGTCGACCATGTTGCCCTTCATGGCAAACTCTTTGAATTCTTTGAGCATGGCGCACCTCCCTGTAGTGGATGGAAACAGCATGGAAGCAGGCACGCACTCCACACGGCCTCGCTCACGTGCCCGTGCCCGAGCACAATAATACCCGTTTTTTAACAAAAAACCACAGTTCGGACAGATCAAACGGACCCCTGGCGGGGCGTACGGGTGCGCGGCAGCCGTCCTCACCCCGCTGCGCTGCGCCACAGGCATCCTTCGAGGGTGAGGCCCGGTCCGAAGGCCATGGCCACACCCGTCCGGTAGCCGGCCTCGCCGCGCGCGCGGGCCTCCACGTGCCGATCCAGCAACCGCTTCAGGACGAACAGGATGGTGGGCGAACTCATGTTACCGTGCAGCCGAAGGACCTCCAGGCTGTCGTGTACGGCTTCATCCGGCAGTCCCAGCACGGCCTGCGCCCGCTCGACGATGGCGCGTCCGCCGGGATGGATCGCCCAGAAGTCGACGTCGGCGGCGGTGAGACCGTGCGGGGCCAGCAGGTCTGTCACGAAGCCGGGCAGATGACGGGCCAGCACCTCGGGCACGCGGGGGGAGAGCCCCATCCGGAACCCCGTATCGCCCACCTCCCAGGTCATATGGTCCATCGAGTCGTCGTCGAGGCGGCAGAGGTCGCCGGCGTAGACGAGGCGGTCGCCGGGATCCGGGCGGGCCGCCAACACCGCCGCGGCGGCCCCGTCGGAGAAGAGCGAGTTGACCACGGCGCTCTCGAGGGTCCGGCTGACCTGAAAGTGGAGCGTACAGAGTTCGACGCAGACGACGAGCACCCGGGCCGCCGGGTCGCTCTGGCAGAACCCATGCGCCACGCGCAGCGCGTTGAAGGCGGCATAGCACCCCATGAAGCCCACCATGACCCGGCGCGTCTCGGGGCGCATCCCCAGCCGGCGGACCAGCTCGATGTCCAGCCCCGGCGCGAAGAAGCCCGTACAACTGACGGCCACGACGTGGGTTACCTCCTCCGGGGCCAGACCGGCCCGCCCAAGGGCCTCACGGGCCACTGCCTCGGCCAGCGGGACGGCCGCCTCCCGGTATTTCCGGTTCCGCGCCCCCGTCGTCGGCTCGGGCTGAAGCGACCAGTTGGGCGGGAAAAAAGTCCAGTCCGCCGGCTCCCGCAGGTAATCCTCCACGCACGAATACCGGTAGTCGATGCCGGAGCGTTCGTAAAGCTGCGCGAGCCGCCGCCGGATGCCCTCCGGCTGCCCCTCGACGCGCTGCATGAACCTGGCCGCATACGCCTGTGAGCGCCGAAACGGCGGGTTGGCGGTGGCGATGGCTTCGAGCGTGGTTGGCATGACGTATCAGGTTGTGCGTTGCACGTTTACACGTTCCACGTTGCACGTTCTGCGTTGCACGTTGAGGCGGAAAATGTTTTTCGCCCCCTCGCATCCCCGTCGGACGGTCACCTCAACGTGTAACGTTCCAACGTGTACCGTGCAACGCTATGCCCGTTCGCTGGCCTTGGCTTCATCCCAGTACCGATCCATCTCCTCGAGATCGGCCTCGGCGAGCGTGCGGCCGGCCTCCGAGAGGCGGCGTTCGATGTGCCGGAAGCGGCGGATGAACTTGTCGTTCGTGCGGCGGAGGGCATTCTCCGGATTGACGCCTACGAACCGGGCATAGTTGACCAGGGCAAAGAGCAGGTCGCCGAATTCGTCTTCGAGCGCTTCGGGGTCGGCGCCCGCCTCGACCCGGCTCCGGAACTCGCGGATTTCCTCCTCCACCTTCTCCCAGGCCCCCTCTTTTTCGGGAAAGTCGAATCCCACGCCGGCGGCTTTCTCCTGGATGCGATGCGCTCGCAGCAGCGCCGGCAACTGGCCGGGCACGCCATCGAGCGCCGAGGAGCGATCGCCTTCGGTGCTCTTGATCTGCTCCCAGTTGGCCAGCACCTCTTCGACGCTGCCGACCTCCACCTCGCCAAAGACGTGCGGGTGCCGCCGGATGAGTTTGGCCGACTCCGTCTCGATGACGTCCTTCAACGTAAAACGGCCGTCCTGCTCGGCCATGACGCTGTGAAAAACGACATGGAGCAACACGTCCCCCAGTTCCTTTTTCAGCGCGTCCCAGTCGCAGGCATCGATGGCCTCGACCGTTTCATAGGCCTCCTCGATGAGCAGGTGCTTGACGGACTCGTGCGTCTGCTCGCGATCCCAGGGGCAGTCCCTCCGGAGCTGGCGCACAATCGCCACGAAATCGGCATACGCCTCGAGGCCGGCGCCGCTCTCGGCAAACTGGGGTTCGTAGACTTTCTTGTCGGACATGGGGAACGGTTCGGTTGGACGACAGCGCGGCGGCCCCGGCTCGGAGGCCACCTCGTCAACCCCTCAGGAAAAAAAATGTTTATGCCCTCCCCCCCTGTGACGCAGGGTTGACACTCACCCGGATTTATCTTAGCGTCAGATCCTCAGCAAGGCATTCCTCCTCCGGGGAGGCTCCTTGATTTTTTGAACCATTACATCTCCTGGTGGATTCGTGTAATGCAGTCAGGACAGGCCGGGGCGGCGAGGCCGTCGCCGGTGGACTCATGTAGAATCGCCAGGGGCACCTAACACACCAAAACACAGGAGGTGTAATCATGGCACGCGGAGTCAACAAAGTCATCCTCATCGGCAACCTGGGCCAGGATCCCGAGCTGCGCTACACGGGCGGTGGCACGGCCGTCTGCAACATGCGTCTGGCCACGAACGAGTCCTACAAGGACGCCGACGGGCAGTGGGTCGAGCGCACCGAGTGGCACAACGTGGTGGCCTGGGGCCGCCTGGCCGAGATCTGCAACGAGTACCTGAAGAAGGGCTCGCAGGTCTACTTTGAGGGGTCGCTTCAGACCCGTTCGTGGGAGGATCGAGACGGTAACACGCGGTATACGACCGAGATCAAGGCCCGCGAGATGATGATCCTCGGCGGACGGGATGCCAGCCCGGATGCGTTCGACCAGAGCGCTCCGGCCCGCCCGAAGCCGCAGGCCCGTCCGAAGCCGCAAACCGCACCCGACGACTACACGTTCGATCCCGACGACGAACTGCCGTTCTGAAGCGCTTCGAACAACGACGCGGAGCGCCGCCCCCTCACCGGGGGCGGCGTTTTTTTGTGCCCTCCTCTATCCCGCATCCCTCCTTCTTCTCACGTACCCGAAGGGATTCCTCCCGGCTGCCCTTGATTT
>CAZKFR010000071.1:0-18620 GCA_964552015.1 uncultured Rhodothermaceae bacterium
GGGACGACACGGGCGAGAACCTGCGGCGGGCCATGGCGCAGAACCCGTTCCTGCGCGTCCTCTTTCAGGTGGGCTACTACGACGGGGCCACGGACTACTTCTCGGCCAAGTACACCATGTGGAACCTGGACCCGAGCGGCAAGCTGCGCGACCGGCTGGCCTTCCGGGCCTACCGGAGCGGGCACATGATGTACCTGCGCGAAGAGGACCTGGCTGCCGCCAACGACCACCTGCGCCGGTTCATCCTCGACGCCACCGCCGCCGCCCGCCAGCCGGCAAAGTATTGAGGGGTGCGTGGTGCGTCGTGCGTCGTGCGTAGCGGCCCATGACCCGACGCCCTTCGTAGCGCACCACCCACCATGCTTCACTCTCCCCACTCTCCACTCTCCATTTTCAACCCATCCCCTGCCTGCCATGAAACGACTCGTCCTGCTTCTGCTTGCGCTGTGGATGTTTTCGACCGAAGGGAAGGCGCAGGCGCCGGAGGCCCTCCGGGCAGCCATCGACCGGGCGGTGGAGGCGTCCACCGAGCAGGTGGTGGCCTGGCGCCGCGACATCCACGCTAACCCGGAGCTCTCCAACCGTGAGTTCCGCACGGCGGCGAAGGTAGCCGAGCACCTGAAGGCGCTGGGGATGGAGGTCCGCACCGGCATCGCCCACACCGGGGTGGTGGGGGTGCTGCGCGGCGGCCGGCCCGGCCCCGTGGTGGCCCTCCGCGCCGACATGGACGCGCTGCCCGTCACCGAGGAGGTGGACCTGCCCTTCGCCTCGACGGTGCGGGCCACGTACAACGGGCAGGAGGTGGGCGTCATGCACGCCTGCGGGCACGACAACCACGTCGCCATCCTGATGGGCGTGGCCGAGGTGCTGGCCTCGGTGAAGGACGACCTGCCCGGCACGGTTCTGTTTATCTTCCAGCCCGCCGAGGAGGGGGCACCGGCCGGGGAGGAGGGGGGCGCCGAGCTGATGCTCGAGGAAGGCGCCTTCGACAATCCCCGCCCCGACGCCATCTTCGGGCTGCACGTGGTGCCGCACTGGGAGGTCGGCCAGATCGCCGTGCGGCCCGCCGGCATCATGGCCGCCTCGGACGGCCTCTTCATCCGCGTGCAGGGGCGGCAGGCCCACGGCGCCTATCCCTGGCTCGGCATCGACCCGGTGACGGTCGCGGCGCAGATCACGCTCGCCCTCCAGACCATCCCCAGCCGCCAGCTCGACGTCACGAACGCCCCGGCCGTGGTCAGCATCGGGAGCCTGCACGGCGGCGTGCGCGGCAACATCATCCCCGAGACGGTGGAGATGACGGGCACCATCCGCACCTTCGACACCGCCATGCAGGCCGACCTGCACGAACGCATCCGCCGCACCGCCACGAAGATCGCCGAGAGCGCCGGGGCGACGGCCGAGGTGCGCATCGACCTGGGCTACCCCGTCACGTACAACGACCCGGAGCTGACGGCGGCCATGCTGCCGACGCTGCAGCGGGTGGCCGAGGTGGTGGAGGCGCCGCGCCAGATGGGCGCCGAGGACTTCTCGTTCTTCGCCCGCGAGGTGCCCGGCCTGTACTTCCTCATGGGCATCCGCACGCCCGGCGCCCCGCGCGAGGACTTCCCCGTCAACCACTCGCCCCGCTTCCGCGTGGACGAGGCCGCGCTGCCGGTGGGCGTCCGTGCCCTGGCCCACCTGGCGGCGGACTACCTGTGGATGCACGCCGCCGAATGAGGCCGTCAGCGGGCGGCGGGGTCGAGCAGGGCGTTGAGTCGGCCGGCCAGGCGGATGCCGGCCTGGAGCAGCCGCTGCTTCACGAGGGGCGTCTTGCGGTAAGCGTAGTCGTAGCCGAGGCGGAGGGTCAGGTCGCGGTAGTCGCCGCCCAGGGCCGCGTCGAGGGTGCCGTCACGGAAGTCGTAGACGCTGTCGCGGAGGGCCTTCGACTCGTGGACCCAGTCCAGGTACGTGGCCCGCTGCCAGGCCTCGATCTGCTCGGGCGTGGCGTGGTCGAGGAAGGCGACGAACTCGGAGAAGCTCAGGTTCTGGTGTTCGATCAGGTGGGTGTCCCAGACGCGGTGCAGGTTGCTCTCCTGGCTGAACCAGTGGATGGCGACGTCGTTGCCGCCGCGGTCCGGTCCCCGGCCCACGTGCAGCGGCTGGTGGATGTCGCCGACGAAGTGGACGAAGAAGCGGAGGGCGTTGGCCCGGTCCTGGCGGGGCGCCGTGGTGTCGGCCAGGACGCGCTCGAAGTAGAGCAGGGCGTCGACGATGTTGCGGATCGCGTGCATGCTCTCGGGCACGGGCGGGAGGGCGTCGAAGGTGCTGTCGTCCTCCACGGTGATGTAGTGCCAGGGGCCGGCGAAGCGCCAGGCCGGGTCGGAGCGGATCTCGTCGGCCCAGGTGCCGGCCTCGGCCAGCCGCATCGGGCCCGGCCCCAGCAGGTCGTTGACGGCGCGGGCGGCGGCGGGGGTCAGGTGATTCCAGGCGATCTGCCCGACGATGCGGTGCCCGTCCTGGCCCCAGCGGGCCGAGGGTGCGTGGGCGGCCGTCAGGAGCAGGGGAAGGGCGAGAAGCACAACCAGTCGGCGCATGGCGAAAGCAGGGTTGGATGGGGGAGGAAGGGAGGGCGCCAATATCGTCAATGGCGGGCAAAAAGGCTTCCCCTTCCTCCCCCGGATCCTCCCATCGCGGTCAGAAGGTGACGACCGTCATCAGGTAGAGCCAGTACGCGGTGTCGTCCTGGCCGGTCTGGGTCAGCACGCCGCCGGGGAAGAAGGCCGAGGCGCCGCCCACCAGCGTGACGTGGTCGTTGTACCGGTGCCGCGCCGTCAGGTCCACCTCCTGCCCGTAGGTGGTCTTGCCCGGCAGGTCGGCGGCCATGGCGAAGTGGTGCACGTCGGCGCTCAGGTGCCAGCGCGGCGCGGCCGCGAAGCCCAGCCGGAAGGCCGCATCCTGGAGCCCCGCCGGCGGGTTGAGACGGCCGGGGAAGAAGTCCATGAAGCCGTAGAACTTGTGGTTCGTGGCGAAGAGGGTGTTGAATGTCTCGGTGCGGTCGTCGGTGGGGTCGTCGTCGCCGGAGAGGCGGGTGTAGAGCAGCCCCAGGCGCAGCCGCCCCTCGGGGTCGGGGCGCACACCGGCGGCCAGGCTCAGGAGCGAGGCGCGGATGTCGATGCGGCCACCGTCGCCGCCCGGCGCCTTGCCGGTCTGGAAGTAGGCCTCCACCTCATAGTCGAACCGGCCGGGGCGGCCGTGCAGGTAGACGCCCCCGGTGAGACGGGCGAGGCGGTCCTTGCCGGCGTCCGGCCCTCCTTCGACGGGTGTGGTGTCGTTGTCGTAGAGCAGGAGGACGTCGGCGTGGTGGTTCGGGGCCAGGGGGTAGGTGCCGTAGAGGCCATAGAGCGACTGGCCCTGCGCCGTGCCGGTGCTGCCTACGAGGCGGGCGGCGAAGGCGTCGAGGCGGCCCCGCTCGGCGGCATAGGAGAGCACGGCGGCGTCGAAGGTGCGCCCCACGTTGCTCCAGCCCACGGCGCCCACCAGCCGCTCGTTGCCATAGACGAGCTCCTGCCGGCCCACCTGCACCGAGAGGCCCGGCGTGAGGACGTCGTTCAGGCGGAAGTAGGCCTGGTGCAGGTCGAGGGCGGGGGCGCGGCCGTCCATGGTGCCCCGGGCGCGGGCCGGGTCCTCACCGCCCCACACGCGGGCGTCCTGCACCTGCACGAAGAGCTGCACGTCGTCGGCCGGCCGGGCCCGCACGTGCACGCGGGTGCGCAGCAGGTGGAACCACACGTCGTCGGGGCCGGGGGCGAAGTGGCGGGCGTCGAACTCGGTGCGGTGGCGCACCTGCCCGCCGAGCGAGAGCCGTTCCGCCTCCTGGGCCTGGCCGGGCAGGGCCAGTCCGAGGCAGAGCAGCAGGCTGAAAAGGGAATGGGCTTTCATCGTCAGGGGGCGTGTTGGTCCGGAGAAAGACGAACGGGCGCCAACCTAACGATTCCCCCCGGCATCCGGTGTGAGCAGATCCCGAGTGCGGGTGTAGGGGAATCCCCCTCATCCTGAGTAGGGGCATCCCCGTCTTTTCGGAGAACATGGGGGGCGGTATCTTGCCCGTCGTCTTGTCTTTCAAGGTATCGGAGGGGTGGCTATGCCGATCATGAGTTATCTCGCCTACCCGATGGACGGGCGCCGGGACGAGCTCCTCGAAGCCCTGCGGGCCCTGCCCGGCTGCGAGGTGCTGCCGGCCGAGAACCGGGACCTGGTGGTGCTGGTGACCGACACGCCCGACCGGGCCGCCGAGCAGGCCCTCCAGGAACGGTTGCAGGACCTCCCCTCGCTCCAATGTCTGGCCCTGGTCTCCGGCTATGCCGAGCCGGATGCCGCCACCGAGGAATGAGCCTATGAGCACGGTGAACCGTCGAGCGTTTCTGAAGAAGATGGCCGCCTCGGCGGCCGTAGCGGCGGCCGGGTCCTTCTTCCCCGGCATCACCTTCGCCGGCGCCGTCGAGGCGGAAGCGGCCGGCGACCTGACCTGGCGCAAGACGCCGTGCCGCTTCTGCGGCGTCGGGTGCGGGTTGCTGGTGGGCCTGCAGGACGGCCGCGCCGTGGCCGTCAAGGGCGACCCGGACAGCCCCGTCAACCGGGGGCTCTGCTGCGTCAAGGGCTACCACTCCATCCTGGCCCTCTATGGCCGGGACCGCCTCACGCGGGCCCTCGTGCGCAAGAACGGCCGCCTGGAGCCCGTGCCCATGGAGGAGGCCCTCGACCTGGTGGCCCGCAAGATGAAGGAGACCATCGAGACGCACGGCAAGGACGCCGTGGCCCTCTACGGCTCCGGCCAGTGGACCATCCCCGACGGCTACGTGGCCTCGAAGCTCATGAAGGGCGCCATCGGCACCAACAACCTGGAGGCCAACGCCCGCCTCTGCATGGCCAGCGCCGTCACGGGCTTCATCTCCTCCTTCGGCCTCGACGAGCCCATGGGGTGCTACGAGGACATCGACCATGCCGACGTGTTCGTCCTCTGGGGCAACAACATGGCCGAGATGCACCCCGTGCTCTTCTCCCGCCTGCTCGACCAGCGCCTGAAGCGCCCCGGCGTCAAGATCATCGACCTGGCCACGCGCACCACGCGCACCAGCATGGCCGCCGACCGGTCCATCCTCTTCCGGCCCCAGGGCGACCTCGCCATCGCCAACGCCATCTGCCACGAGATCATCCGCAACGGCTGGGTCAACGAGGCCTTCGTCCGCCGCCACTGCAGCTTCAAGAAGGGCAAGACGAACATCGGCTACGGCCTCGAAGACAAGTTCGCCTTTGCCGACCAGGCCCAGGACATCACGTTCGACGAGTTCAAGGCCTTGCTGGACGACTACACGCCCGAGCGGGCCGAGGAGCTCTCCGGCGTGCCGGCCAAAGATATCCGCTACCTGGCCGCCCTCTACGGCGACCCGAACCTGAAGGTGACCAGCTTCTGGTGCATGGGGATGAACCAGCACACGCGCGGCACCTGGATCAACAACCTGGTCTACAACATCCACCTGCTCACGGGCAAGATCTCCACGCCGGGCAACAGCCCCTTCTCGCTCACCGGTCAGCCCAGCGCCTGCGGCACCGTGCGCGAGGTGGGCACGCTGACGCACAAGCTGCCCCACGGCGTGGTCACCAACGAGGAGGACCGGAAGCTGGCGGCCGAGATCTGGGGCGTCCCCGTCGAGCGCATCCCGGACAAGCCCAGCTACCACACCGTCGAGATGTTTCGGGCCCTGGACCGGGGCGAGATCCGGTTCATGTGGATCATGGTCACCAACCCCATGGTGACCATGCCCAAGCTGCGCCGCTACCGCGACGCCACGCTGAAAGAGGGGCGTTTCATCGTCGTCTCGGACGTCTACCCCACCCCCACCACCGACATCGCCGACGTGGTGCTGCCCTCGGCCATGTGGATCGAGCGGGAGGGCATGTTCGGCAACTCGGAGCGCCGCACCCAGCACTTCGAGCAGATGCTCGAACCCCCGGGCGAGGCCATGAGCGACACCTGGCAGCTCATCGAGGTGGCCCGCCGCATGGGCTACGGCGACCTGTTCCCCTGGCCCAAGGAGACGCACATCCAGGACATCTGGAACGAGTACCGCCGCTTCCACGACAACCCCAAGCACCGCATGGCGCCCTACGAGGAGCTCAAAGAGCGCCCGGGCATCCAGTGGCCCTACGTGGACGGCAAGGAGACGAAGTGGCGCTACCGGGTCGGTCACGACCCCGCCGCCGACCCGAAGTACGGCGACTTCGACTTCTACGGCAAGCCCGACCACCGGGCCTGGATCTGGTTCCGCCCGTGGGAGCCGCCGGCCGAGGAGCCCGACGAGGAATACCCGTTCTGGCTGAATACGGGGCGTGTGCTCGAGCACTGGCACACCGGCTCGATGACGCGCCGCATTCCGGTGCTTCACCGGGCCATGCCGCACGCCTACGTGGAACTCAACCCGGACGACGCCGCGCGGCTGGGCATCCGCACGGGCGACCGGGTGCGGCTGGTCAGCCGCCGGGGCGAGCTGGTGCTGCCGGCCGCCATCAACGAGCGGGGCGTGCCAACGCCGGGGCAGGTGTTCGTCCCCTTCTTCGACGAGTCGATGCTCATCAACGAGCTGACGCTCGACGCCTTCTGCCCCATCTCGAAGCAACCCGACTATAAGAAATGCGCCGTGCGCGTAGAGAAGGTATGGGCCTGACATCGTCGACACGCTCCCGCCTCGTCATCATCGGCCTGTGTGTGGTGCTGATGGGCGCGGCCGTGGTCCTCGTGGGCGAAGGCGTCCGGGAGAGCCGCCGCACGGAGGTGGCTACGGCGCCGGTGGCCGAGGCGGCCCGGGGCAGCGAACTCGTCGGCGAGGTGGCGGCGTTCCGGAGCGGCGAGCTGGCGCAGGCCTTTGCCGCCGCGCCCGTGCCGGCCCGCTCGACGCGGCCGCTGCGCACCTATTACACCCGCCGCGCCTTCCCCGGCGCCCCGCCCTTCATCCCGCATCCGGTCGAGGACGACCGGGACTTCGGGCGGGCCTGCCTGCAGTGCCACGAGACGGGCGGCTACGCCCCCCGCTTCCAGGCCTTCACCCCCGTGACGCCCCACCCCGACCTGGTCAACTGCCGGCAGTGCCACGAGCCGGTCCGCACGACGGCGACCTTTGCGGCGGGCAACGCCTTCCGGCCGGCGGCGCCGCCGCCGCTCGACCAGGCCGCCCTGCCCGGGGCACCGCCGCCCGTCCCGCACGGCCTGCAGCTCCGCGAGAACTGCCTGGCCTGCCACGGTGGCCCGGCCGCCCCGCCCGAGATCCGCGTGGACCACCCCGAGCGGGTCAACTGCCGGCAGTGCCATGTGCTGGTGCAGAGCTCGACGGAATGGGAACGCTGAACAAGAAGCCGACGGGTACCGCATGAAACGTGTCCTCCGCTCCCTCTTTCGCGTCGTGCCGGCCGTGGTGCTGGCCGGCCTGATGCTGGCGGCCTGTGAGCCCTCGGGCGAGCACGTCTTCCACGCGCCGAGCAACCTCGAAAAGATCGCCCACGACACCACGTTTGCCGGGTACGAGGGTCTCAGCGCCGAACCCTACCTGGAGGGGGTGACGCCGGTGCCGGTGGAGGGGTACCCCGACGTGCCGCCCTTCGCCGTGGCCGCCCGGACGCCGTCCATCGAGCGGTATCCGTGCGCCACGTGCCACGACCGGCCGCTGGCGGCCCTGCGGGCCGAGACGGCGGGCGGGCGCCGCGCCCACTGGGAGCTCACGCTCGCGCACGCCCCGGCCGATGTGATGCAGTGCCAGACGTGCCACACCCCGACGGACATGGACCGGCTGCACCTGCTGGGCGGAAAGCCCGTGGCGTTCGACCACAGCTACCAGGTCTGCGCCCAGTGCCATGCCACGCAGGCCGAGGCCTGGGCCGGCGGCGCCCACGGCAAGCGCCTGGGCGGCTGGGCCCCGCCCCGGGTGGTGAACAACTGCACCGGCTGCCACAACCCGCACGACCCGGCCTTCAAGCCGCGCTGGCCCGCCCGGGCCACCCGCCTCGCCAGGGAATGACCACCGCCACCCCGCACGCCCATGGAACACAACCACGACGACCTCTACGAGGCTCTGCCCATCCTGAACCAGCCCGACCGCGGTTGCGGCTGCGGCGAGGCCTCCGGGGAACCCGCCCCGCCGGCCCTGGAGCAGGTCTTCGGGAAGATGGTGGACCGCCGCGCCGCCGTGCAGACCATCGCCTCGGGGCTGCTGGCCGGTCTGGGGCTGTTCAACGCCGCCTGCAACCCGCTGGCCTCCTCCGAGAAGGCCCGCCTCCGCTGGGAGAACTATTTCAAGGGCAACTTCCGGCTGATGACCGACGAGGAGAAGGAGGAGACCATCCGCCGCCTCGAGCGGCTCCACGAGCTCGACACCGGCCGCACCGTCGACATCAAGGCCACCCCGGCCCGCAAGGGCGTCCTCTACGGCTATGCCTTCAACATCTCGAAGTGCCGGGGCTACATGGACTGCGTCAACGCCTGCATCCGCGAGAACAACCAGGACCGGCGTTCCGGGATGCAGTACATCCAGATCCATGAGCTGAAGAACGGGCGGCTCAACTTCGAGGATGCCGAGACCGACTTCTACCACCAGGTGCCGGCCGCCGGCCACTTCTACGTGGGCACCCAGTGCTTCCAGTGCGAGAACCCGCCCTGCGTGGACGTCTGCCCCGTCAAGGCCACCTGGAAGGAGCCCGACGGCATCGTGGTGATCGACTACGACTGGTGCATCGGCTGCCGCTACTGCATGGCGGCCTGCCCCTACCACGCCCGCCGCTTCAACTGGGCCGACCCCGTCATCCCCGAGGAGGAGGTCAACCGCAAGCAGCACTACCTGGGCAACCGCCCCCGCCGCAAGGGGGTCGTGGAGAAGTGCACCTTCTGCATCCAGCGCACGCGCGAGGGCCGCAACCCGGCCTGCGTGGAAGCCTGCCCCACCGGCGCCCGCATCTTCGGCAACCTCCTCGACCCCGACAGCGAGATCCGCTGGGTGCTCAAGCACAAGAAGGTGTTCCGGCTGAAAGAGGACCTGGGCACCGAACCCAAGTTCTGGTACTTCATGGACTAGCCCTGCCCACCGCGATGACCACCAAACGACGCCCGCCGCTGGCCGCCTTCTTCCGCGACGCCCTCGCCTCGGTGACGCAGGGCGGCACCGGATACCACCTGTGGATGGCCTCGCTGACGCTGGTGATGCTGTGGGGCGCCTACGCCTACGGCGTGCAGCTGAGCGAGGGGCTGGCCGTCACCGGCATGCACGACTACGTGAGCTGGGGCCTCTACATCTCCAACTTCACCTTCCTGGTGGGGGTGGCCGCGGCGGCGGTGATGCTGGTGCTGCCCGCCTACGTGCTCAAGGACTTCGACTTCGCGCGGGCCGTGCTCATCGGCGAGGGGCTGGCCGTGGCGGCGCTGGTGATGTGCCTGGCCTTCGTCACGGTGGACGTGGGCGGCCCCGGGCGTCTCTGGCACCTGATCCCCGGCCTGGGCCTGTTCAACTGGCCCCGCTCCATGCTGACGTGGGACGTGCTGGTGCTCAACGGCTACCTGTTCCTCAACCTGACGATCCCTTTCTACATCCTGTTCAAGCACTACCAGGGCCAGGAGCCCGTCAAGCGGGTGTACCTGCCGGGCGTCTTCCTGTCGGTGTTCTGGGCGGTGGGCATCCACCTGGTGACGGCCTTTCTGTATGCCGGCCTGCCGGCCCGCCCCTTCTGGAACTCGTCGCTGCTGGGGCCGCGCTTCCTGGCCTCGGCCTTCTCCGCCGGCCCGGCGCTGATCATCCTGGTGCTGGGCCTCATCCGCCGCTTCAGCGACTACAAGGTGGAGCACGCCACCATCCAGAAGGTGGCGCTCATCGTCACGGTGGCGGCGCAGATCAACCTGATCATGCTGGGGTCGGAGATCTTCAAGGAGTTCTACGCCCCCACCGAGCACAGCCGCAGCGCCCTCTACCTGTTCTTCGGGCTGGAGGGGCACGACCGGCTGGTACCCTGGATCTGGACGGGGCTGGGGGCGAGCATCCTGGCCACGGTGGTGCTCTCCATCCACCCGCTCCGCCGCCGGATGCCGGTGCTCTATGCGGCGTGCGCCGTGCTCTTTGCGGGCATCTGGATCGAGAAAGGGATGGGGCTGATCGTGCCGGGCTTCATCCCCTCGGCCTGGGGGCAGATCGTGGAGTACGCCCCCACCTGGGTGGAGATCGGGGTGACGCTGGGCATCTGGGCGCTGGGGGCGTTCGTCTTCACGCTGCTGGTGAAGGTGGCCCTGCCCATCGAGACGGGGCGGCTGCGCTACGCCGGCGCCCCGGCCGAGGCCTGAGCCGGGCGTCGCTCGCGCGGGTCGAGCAGGACGACCAGGCCGATGAGGCCCATGTTGGTGTAGAGCAGGGGGGCCAGCACGGGGGCGCCGCGCAGGAACCGCTCGGGCACGAACAGGCTCTCGCCCACCAGGTTGGCCTGGATGTGGAGGTAAGCCCCGAGCACGCCGCCGCCCAGCAGCAGGAGCATCGCCGCCACGTACGTGAGCAGGTCGGCGCGGGTGCGGTGGCGGAGCAGCCCCATGGCCACGGCGCAGACGGTGCCGAAGATGGCCAGCGCGGTGGCCAGCCACACCCAGGGCGAGGTGAAGCCGGTGCGGGCGTGGTCGAGGACGCTGCTGATGAGGGCCGCCAGCGTGCCCATGCCGGTGATGAAGAAGTAGGCGCGCGTCTTGCTGAAGGGCAGGCGCCAGCGCCGCCGGCGGGTGATCACGAGCGTGCCGCTGCCCGTGGGGTGCTCGATCCACGCGGCGCTCAGGCCCAGCAGCCCCACCACCACGAAGGCCATCGGCCCCAGGATGGGCGGGGCCCAGATGAGCAGGTCCAGCGTGAGCGTGTAGCCGGGCGGAGCGTCGGGCAGGGCGGCCCGGTGCAGGTGGAAGTAGGTGCCCAGCAGCCCCACCACGATGGCCCCCAGCAGGGTGACCGTC
Organism: uncultured Rhodothermaceae bacterium; assembly: GCA_964552015.1. Classification (GTDB taxonomy): domain Bacteria; phylum Bacteroidota; class Rhodothermia; order Rhodothermales; family ISCAR-4553; genus Rhodocaloribacter. The sequence goes on from CAZKFR010000071.1 coordinate 11,000, forward strand.
GCCAGGGCCGTAGCCAGCGGCCGCCGCCGCGCCGCCAGCAGCCCAGCCGCCGCCATTACCGCCGCCGCCGCGAAGCCGTAGTAGACGGGGATCCACTCGCGGGGGATGATGGTGCCGCTCTCCTGGTGGGCCAGGTACGTGTCCAGCCCCAGGAAGAACAGGTTGGTCGTCATCAGCAGGAGCATCACCTGGTCCCGCGAGAGGGGCCAGGTGCGCCACCGCCGCCACGCGGGCGGGAAGAGGGGCGCCAGGTCGTCCATCGTCTCAGCGGCCCAGTTTTTCGTGCACCATCTCGCGCAGCTCCGCCAGGTCGGCCAGCACTTCGTAGGCGCCGTGCCACTGCGAGTAGTCCGCCCCCTGCATCCACACGCCGAACTTGGCCGTGCGGCCCCAGTGGTGCCACAGCTCGAAGTGGACGAAGTCGATGGGCTCGTCGAAGGGCGCCTGCGTCAGGAGGCCGCGCTGCTTCAGGGGGGCGATGAGCTCGTCGCTCTCGCGCACCCATGCGTTGACGCGTTCGGTGGCCCGGTCGGCCTCTTCGTAGAAGGTGTCGAGGAAGTTCTGGTTGTGGCAGGAGCGGCACACGTTCTGCATCCGCACCTTGTTCTCCTGCCAGCCCGGGCGGCGGGTGCTGACGGGGGCGAAGAGGAACCACGTGAGGCGGTCGCCCACGTCGTGGGTGGTGCCCGAGGCGCCGAAGCCGCTGAAGTGGCACGTGGCGCAGGTGGGCGCAGGGAAGTCGGCCGGCGTCAGCGTGCCGGGCTTGGCGTCCCAGTTCCAGTGGTGGCCCGAGGTCAGGTAGGCGATGCCGTGCGGCGACTCCTGGTAGATCTCCCACTGCGGGTGGTCCGGGCCGATGTGGCAGGCGTTGCACGTCTCGGGGCGGCGGGCCTGCTCCAGGCTGAACTCGTGGCGGAGGTGGCACGAGGTGCACTTGCCCACCGAGCCGTCCTCGGCCGGCTTGCCGACGTTGTGGCAGGGCTGGCACGTGAAGCGGTTCAGGTCGGGCCCCTCCATCTCGAAGAGGGCGTTGCGCATACGGTCGGGGCGGAAGCCGCCCTCGGCGATGCTTTCGTAGGCGGCCATCTGCTCGGGCGTCAGGTCGCCGGTGCCGGCGTAGGCGATGTAGGCGGGGAGGGCGTGGCGGCTCTGCTCGAACTGGGCCACCTCGTTGGCGTGACACTGCTGGCAGATGGCCGTGGTGGGCTTGGCCAGCACGTGGGTCCCCTCGTGCTCGACGGCGCCGGGATAGCCTTCCTCCACCTCGTGGCAGTCCTGGCACGAGACGTCGGCGGCGGCCTTCTTGCTGTGGCCGTACTGTTCCACGATGCCGGGCGTCGAGCGGCGGTGGCACGTCACGCAGGTGTCGTCGCTGTTGGCCAGCACGTTGACGCGCCGGGCCGTGCCCTCCTCAGGCACACTCGCCCGGTTGATGGTCATCAGCACGAGCGCCAGCCCGAGCACGACGACGGTGACGACGAGGCCGGCGATGAGCACGCGTGCGGAGCGGAGCGGGGAGGTGGGTTCCATGGGCAAGCCTCCGGGGATGGGGCCCCGCCCTCCGTACTGACGCGCCAGGCCCGGGTGATGGATCGTCCGACAGCATCATATCAAAACGCCGCCCCAACCGCAACAGACACCGGGCCGCAGGGCAGAACGGCGTGGTCCGGAAACCCCGGCGGCCTGGTTCGTATCATAGCCATCCGGATCGAAAACCGTCCCTCTTCTCTCCCCGCCGTGATGAATCCTGTTATGTGGCGCCGCCGGCTGGCCGCGCCGGTACTGTGTGTTTTCCTGACCCTGACCGCCGCGGGCGCGCACGCGCAGGCGCCTCGCTTCGAGGCGCTGGCGGACACCGTCGCCGCGATGATGGAGGCCGCCGGCGTGCCGGGCCTGGCGATGGCCCTGGTCGAGGACGGGGCCGTCGTATGGAGCCGTGGCTTCGGCGTGCGCAGCACCGTCACCCGCCCGCCGGTGGAGGCCGGCACCGTCTTCGAGGCCGGGGCGATGGGGATGCCGGTGCTTGCGTACGTCGTGCTCCAGCTCGCCGACGAGGGCATGCTCGACCTGGATCGCCCGCTGCCGACGTACCTGCCCGCCGCCGACGTCCCCGATGAACGCCTCCGGCGGGTGACGGCGCGGCAGGTACTCAGCCATACGGCCGGCTTTCCGGCCAGCCCCCCGCCGGATGGCGAGCTCGTTCTGGACTTCGACCCGGGCACGCGCTTCCAGTACTCGGGGCTGGGCTATCTGTATCTGCAACGGATCGTCGAGCACGTGACGGGGCAATCGCTCCAGGACCTGGCTGTGCGCCGTGTCTTCGAGCCGCTGGGGATGACCGAAACCAGCTTCGTCTGGGAGCGTCGGTTTGGACCGCACCTGGCGGCCGGACACCGGGAGGACGGCGTGGCGCTGGACAAGCTGACGCCGGAGGTGCCCCAGGCGGCCTGGAGCCTGCACACCACCGCGCCGGACTATGCCCGCTTCCTCGTCGCCGTCCTGCACGGCGAGGGCCTCAGCACGGCGGCCCGCGAGGCCATGCTGACACCCCTGGCCGACGCCGAGGAAGGCATCCGCTGGGGGCTGGGCTGGGGGCTCCAGCCCGGACCGAATGGCGTGGCCTTCTGGCACTGGGGCGACAACGTCGGTTACAAGAGCTTCGCCCTGCTGGACACCAGCACGCGGAAGGGGCTCGTCCTGCTGACCAACAGCGAGAATGGGATGCTCCTGCTGCAACCGTTGCTGCGGGTCGTGCTGGGACGGGAGCAGCCGGCCGCCGACTGGCTCGGGTACGACCGCTACGATGACCCCCGGTACCAGATCACCGCGGAGCTTTTCCGCATCATCACCACCGACGGGGTGGCGGCCGCCCTCGCCCGCCATGAGGCGCTGAAGGCGGCGGGGATGTACCCGCCCGACGCCTTCGGAGAGGACCTGCTCAACGCGCTGGGGTACCGGCTGCTCCGCACCGGTCGCGTCGAGGAGGCCATCGCGGTGTTCCGGCGCAACGTGGAGCTGTTTCCGGAGGCCTACAACCCGTACGACAGCCTGGGCGAGGCGTACCTGATGCAGGGTAACCTCCGGCTGGCCCTCGAGAACTACCAGAAGTCGGTGGCGCTCAACCCGGGCAACACGCACGGCGCACGGATGATCCAGCAGCTGCGTGCGGCGTTGCTTCAGCCGAAAGGTCAGTAGCGGTGCGGCCGCACGACCCGCCTGGAACCAGGAGACGAGCCGATGCGACACGAGCCGGAGGCGGAACAGGGGCCGGTTTCTGAAACGGAATGGCGTGACCTGACCCTGCCGCTCGATGCGTTGCTGCGTCCGGTGTTGCGGTGGTCGGTCTACCTGGCGCTGCTGCTGTTCGTGCCCTTCGTGCTGGTGTGGGGAGGACCGTCGTACGATCTGGGGGGCTGGCCCGCGGCGGTGCTGACGGTGCTGGCCGGTGGGGTGGGGGCGGTGGGGATCTATGCGATCAGTGCCGTGCTCCACGAGGCGCTGCACGCGCTGGCCATGCGCGTGGTGGCCGGCGTGCCCTGGCGGTCGATCCGGTTCGGCGTGCGGTGGCGCGACGGCGTGGCGTACGTCCACACCGACCGCCCGATGACGGTGCGGGCCTACCGCGTCGTGCTGGCCGTGCCCGGTCTGCTCCAGGGCGTGCTCCCCGCGCTGGCCGGCCTTTTCTACGGGAACGGCTGGCTCCTGCTCTACGGCTACGTGATGCTCGTCTCCTCGCTCGGCGACGCGGTCATGCTGCGCCTGCTCGCCCCGCTCGACGGCGCCACCCTCGTCCGCGACCACCCCACCGAACTCGGGTGCCAGGTCGATGGCGTGGCGCGAGCGGGAGGGCCGGAGGGCGAGGCTCACTCGGTACGCTGAAACCAGGTACGGAGGACCTCCTCGGCGGGCTTGCCCTGCGGGGTGAAGTCGAGGTCGCGGGGACGGCGTCCGGGGTCGGCCTGCCATTTCCAGATGATGACGCCGGCGAGCCAGGGGGCGTCCCAGCAGGCCTCGAAGAAGGCCTGAAAGAGCCGGGCCTGCAGGTCGAAGTCGGGCGCGACGTGGTCGTACTCGTCGCGGGAGGGCCAGCGCCAGGGTTCGGCGGCGGCGTAGGCGACGCTCCGGTAGCCGAGTTCGGTCAGGAGGACGGGCTTGCCGGTGCGGCGGGCGATGCGTTCGAGTGCCTCGCGATGCGGTGCCCAGCCGGCCCGGAGCGTCGCGAGGGAGGGATCCTCCGTCTCGGCCAGGGGAAAATAGGCCTGCACGCCCACGTAGTCGAGCGCGTCCCAGAAGGGCACGTGCTCGAAGTCGTCGTGCCAGTTGGCGGCATAGGTGAGCGGACCGCCGTAGAGGGTCCGCACCTCGGCGATGAGGCGGCGCCAGAAGGCCTCGCGCTCGCGCACGGCCCGGGCCAGCTCCGTGCCGACGACGAGCAACGCGGCGTCCGTCCCGGCGGCGAGGCGGGCATAGTGCAGGATGAAGTCGCGATAGGCACGTTCCCAGGCCGTCCAGGCCGCCTCGGTGTCGAAAGCCAGGTCGGCCGTCCACGCGCCGCGCATCCAGAGTTGCGGCTTGAGGATCAGGCCGAGGCCGCGGGCCCGGAGCCGTTTGGCCAGGTCGCGGATGCCGGCGTCGCTCTCGGCGTACCAGTGACCGTCCGGGTTGTGGCGTAGCGTAGGCGTCTGGTGGTCCGGCTGAAACGCATAGGGGATGACGGCGACGTGGGTGACGCCGAGCCCGGCGAGGCGGTCGAGCACGCTGTCGGCGGGAGGGTGGCGGGCGTCGAGCGTGACGGCGCGGATGGACGGTGGCCCGGCAGGGACGCCGTCCGGGGCACGCCCTGAAAGGATCGCCAGCACGAGCAGGAGCATACCCGGGGCGAGCACGAGGAAGAACAGAGGTCGGGCCGGGAGAGCAGGCACGCGCATGGAGCCTTCATAAGGGGAAGAAGTCGCCGGACGAGATAGACGGCTTCCCCGCCCGTGGGTTTCTTCGCCCGGCATCAGTCGGCGCGTGCGAAGACCAGGTTGCGGAAGTGGGTGGTCCACGTGAACACCTGCCCGCAGGTTGCCTGAGGCCAGGCGGCCATCGACTCGGTCGTCAGGATGAGCGACAGGTCATCGCCCCATTCGGGGTGGGCCACGCGGGCCAGCGGGAGGTGGCTCAGGTCCCGTGTGTGTCCGTCGACCGTGATCGAGACGTATCGCCCGGTGGCCAGGTCGACGGTGAGGGAGAAGGTATGCCAGGCCGTGTCCGCCGGAACCGTCAGGCCCGTATCCACCAGCGACAGCGGGTCTTCACCGGTGTAGACGCGGATCGTTCCGACATCGGGTAGCCAGGGGTTGAGATCCCAGTAGATGGCCCCTTCGAGCGTCGTCTTGTTGGCGGCGAAGAGGGCATCCCGCCCATCATAGAGCTGCACCATCATGTGGACGGCCTGCGGGTTTTCGCGCTGCGTGGCGTCCGGACGAGGCAGGACCGGAAGGCGGACCTCGCCGGTGTAGGTGTACCGCCCCAGTGCGAGCGGTGTCCCGTCCGGGAAGGTGTCCGTGAATTTCCTGGCCCCGATGGCATTGACGTAGGTGCCCCGCAGGTTGACGTTGGAGGTTACTTCCCCATGGTTGCGCTCTGCCCGGATCGCCACGTCCGAGGTGTCGCAGGCACACTGGCTCTGGTTTCCGGGGTTGCATTCGGCGAACACCTCGTGTCCCGCCAGGTTGGCGGACGTATAAAGGGGGGCCGGCGGCTCGCAGTCGGTGCAGGGCGCTACGGAGGGATCGCTACAGGACGCCAGGAGCAGCAGCGCGAGGCCTACCGCGCATCGGCCGGACAGGCGGGGGCGCCGGCGTGGATACCGGGTGAGGTAAGGGCCGGTCGGCATGGCGTTGGTCGAAAGAAGGGCCGGTAGCCGTCGATACGTGGACGATATTGTGTATATTGCACCTTGATGCAGGGCCTCTTCAGTATCGACGCAGAGGGGTGAGTCTTTAGCAACCCCGGCACGGCATCCCATCACGGGGGACGGGATGGGCAGGCAGTCCGTGTGATGGGGCGTCCGGCGCGTTCCGTCTGCTGCCGGTTCAGGCCCTGTGCGGCCCGCCGAACGGTTTCACTTCCCGCTCTTTCGATCATGTACACCCGTCGCCAGTTCTTCGGCGCCCTCGGGCGCCCGGCCGCCGCCACGATGATGGCCGCCACGTTCCAGCCCGTCGCCCTGCCCCGCCTGCTCGACGCCCTGGCCGGCCACGCCGGCACCCCCGAAGAGATCGCCCGGGACGAGGACTTCTGGGCCGAGGTGCAGCAGGCCTTCACGGTGGATCGCAGCCTCGTCAACCTGAACAACGGCGGCGTCAGCCCGTCCCCGGCCATCGTGCAGGAGGCCATGAAGCGCCACCTCGACTACTCGAACGAGGCGCCGGTGTACACCATGTGGCGCGTGCTGGAGCCCCAGCGCGAGGGGGTGCGGCAGCGCCTGGCGCGGCAGTTCGGGTGCGACGCCGAGGAGATCGCCCTCACCCGCAACGCCTCCGAAGGGCTCCAGATCTGCCAGCTCGGCTTCGACCTGAAGCCCGGCGACGAGGTGCTCACCACCACGCACGACTACCCCCGCATGATCACCACCTTCCAGCAGCGCGCGCGCCGCGAAGGGATCAAGCTGGTTCAGTTCCCCCTGCCCATCCCCGCCGAGGACCCCGACGCGGTGGTGCGGCTGTTCGAGGAGCACATCACCCCGCGCACCCGGCTCATCCTCATGTGCCACATCGTCAACATCACCGGGCAGATCCTGCCCGTCAAGCCGGTGGTGCAGATGGCGCGGGCCCGGGGCATCCCCGTCATCGTCGACGGGGCCCACGCGTTCGCCCACTTCGACTTCACCCACGCCGACCTCGACTGCGACTACTACGCCACGAGCCTGCACAAGTGGCTCTTCGCCCCGCACGGCACCGGCATGCTCTACGTCCGCCGCGACAGGATCCGCGACCTCTGGCCGATGACGCCGGCCCCGGATACGCTCGACGATGACATCCGCAAGTTCGAGGAGATCGGCACGCATCCGGCGGCCAACTACCTGGCCGTGGCCGAGGCGCTCACGTTCCACCAGGGCATCGGTAGCCGGCGCAAGGAGGCCCGCCTGCGCTACCTGACCGACTACTGGGCCGAACGCCTGCTCGCCCACGACCGCGTGCGCCTGCACACCAGCCGCAACCCCGACTTCTACTGTGCCATCGCTACCGTCCAGATCGAAGGCATCGACCCGGTCCGGCTCGGACAGTACCTGTGGGAACGGCACCGGATCATCGTCACGCCCATCAAACACCCCGACTTCGAGGGGCTGCGCGTCACCCCCAGCGTGTATACCACGCTCGAAGAGCTGGACCGCTTCGTCGAGGCGATGGAGCACGTCCTCCGCCACGGCCTGCCGGAGGGTTGAGCGTTCTGCGTTGCACGTTGCACGTTACGCGTTTTTCTCGGCCTGAAACATGAAACCACCGTGCTTGCGTCCAGGGGTCTTTGTGTCCCGACAGTCCGTCATGATCTATCTTCGACCCGTGTCCATCCGTGTGTCCTGATCGGATCGAGCTCGCTGTGCCTCCGAGGGATAGCGCCGGTTTTTTCACAA
>CAZKFR010000072.1:0-3871 GCA_964552015.1 uncultured Rhodothermaceae bacterium
ATGCTCGAGCAGATCGGCATCACGCCCAACCCGTACAAGGGCGCTTCGGCCTACGAGGTGAACCAGCTCAACGACCAGGTTCGCTTCACGAACATGCCGGAGCAGGCGACCATCCGCGTCTTCTCGCTCAACGGGACGCTCATCCGCGTCATGCGGAAGAACAGCCCGGATGCCTTCTTCACCTGGGACCTCACCACCGAGGAAGGGCTGCCCATTGCCAGCGGCATGTACCTGATCCACGTGGAGGTGCCCGGTGTGGGTGAGAAGGTGATCAAGTTTGCTGCGATCAAGAAGCGCATTCAGCTCAACACGTTCTGATGCACGCTCCGCGTGCCAGACGAGAGCCATGCCTGTGATCGTATCATCTTAGACAAGAGAACGGATTATGAAACGGATGACCTATAACGCCAGCCTGCTGACGCGCCTGCTCCTGGTCGTGTGCCTGATCGGCGCCCTGGTGACGGACGCGCGGGCCGGCGACGAAAAACGACGTGGTACGGCCGGTGCCGCCGAGCTGCTGGTCCCGCTGACGGCGCGGTATGCCTCCCTCGGGGGCACGCTGACCTCGGGGATCAGCACCCTCAACGGCCTCGAGGCCCTCTATGCCAACCCCGCCGGGCTGATGCTCAACGGTGGAACGAGCGCCATCTTCAGCCGCATGGAATATGTGGCCGACATCGGCGTCAACTACTTCGGCATCGCCCAGCGCTTCGGCAACAACAACATCGCCTTCACGGTGAACTCCTGGGATTTCGGCGAAATTCCCCGCCAGACGGAGGTGGAGCCTGAAATCACGGACGTGACCTTCAACGCGGACTACATCGTGGCCGGGCTGTCCTACGCGCGGCAGTTCACCGACCGCATCGCGGCCGGGGCCACGTTCAAGGTCGTCAACGAGACCATCGACGATGTCAGCGCCACGGCGCTGGCCGTCGATGCCGGGATGACCTACGTGGTCGGCGAGTCGGGGCTGCGCCTGGGCGTGAGCCTGAAAAACGTCGGGACGAAGCTGAGCTACTCCGGTACCGGCCTCAACCGCCAGGTGAAGCTGCCCGATCAGCGGCCGGACGCGAACAACGTCACCACGACGTTCGAGTCGGAAGGTGTGGAGCTGCCGTCGCTGCTCAACTTCGGCTTCTCCTACACGCGCGAGATCGGCTCCGGCGCCGTCGTGACGGTCCTCGGCAACTTCCGCTCGAACTCGTTCGACCAGGACCAGTTCGGCGGAGGGCTCGAGATCGGCCTCTACAACGTCCTCTACCTGCGTGGGGGGATCGACCTGATGTCGGAGAGTCAGGACCTCACGTTCTACCAGGGGGCGAACTTCGGGGCCGGCCTCAACCTGGACCTCGCCGGCACCCAGGTCACGCTCGACTACGCCTACCTGCCGACGGACTTCTTCGACGCCGTCCAGATGTTCACCGTCAGCGTGACGCTCTGAACGAACTGCCTTCGGGTGTGGGAAGGGTGGCTCCGGTCCGACCGGGGCCACCCTTCGCCGTTGGCGGAAACCCGGCCGGTGACGAGGGGTTTGCTTCTGCGCCGGAGGCCGTGCCGGGCCGAGGCGTTGCCATCAGATCCACAGGGACACGACAGACCATGCACGTATTCGGGCGGTATTGCTGGCTCGTGATGGGTGTGCTGCTGGCCGGATGCACGGGGACGAGCCGCGATGAGGCCGGTGGGATGAGCGAGCCGGAGACCCCGCCCGCCTTCCGAAACGTGGGGAAGGACGTGGCGTTCGTCGGCGATGCCGTCTGTGCCACGTGCCACGAAGAGGAGTACGCCGGCTACCAGGCGCACGGCATGGCGCGCTCCTGGTATCGCCTCACACCCGAGAACGAGGTGGAGGACTTCGACGCACCGCCGGTCTACGACGCCACGAAGGACCTCTACTACCGCGTCTTCAAGGAGGACGGACGGTACTTTCAGGAAGAGTACCGCCTGGACTCGAAGGGCAAGAAGACACACCGCCTGGTGCGGGAGATGGTCTACGTGGTGGGCAGCGGGACGGCCGCACGCACCTACCTGACCGAGCACCAGGGCTACCTCTACGAACTTCCGCTGACGTGGTATACCCAGGTACGCCGGTGGAATTTCAGCCCGGGGTATGAGGTGGCCAACAAGCGGTTCGACCGGCTGATTCCGGATCGGTGCGTGGCCTGCCACGACAGCTATCCGGTGTCGGTCCCCTTCGTGGAGGGCAAGTACGAACAGGTGCCCCTCGGCATCGGGTGCGAGCGCTGCCACGGCCCCGGCGACGTGCACGTGGAAGCGCGCCTGGCCGACCCGGAGGTGACGGGCGACTACGATCCGACCATCGTCAACCCGGCCCACCTGCCCTTCGAGCGGCGCCTCGACGTGTGCCAGCAATGCCACCTCTCCGGTACGACGTCGGTTCTGCGCGAGGGACGAGGGCCGTTCGACTTCCGGCCGTCCGAGCCGCTCTCGGCCCATGTGTCGCTCTTCTACCGGGAAGAGCCCACCCGCGTCGACCAGATCGACGTGATCTCGCATGCCGACCGCATGAAGAAGAGCGCGTGCTACCGGGCCACGCTGGCGCAGGGCGATCCGATGGAGTGCATCACGTGCCATAACCCCCACGAGGGCTTCCGGGACAAGGGGCCGGCGTACTTCAACACGACCTGCCAGGACTGTCATGCCCCGGCCGACCTGAGGGCGCGATTCGCTACGCAGGCCGCCCGCGACCGGCACGGCCCGGAGGCCAACTGCATCGCCTGCCACATGCCGAAGGTGGCCGCCGAAGGCACGCCCCATGCCTCGTACACGGACCACCTGATCCGCGTCGTGCGTGAAGAGCCGGTATCGCTGCCGGCTCCGGTTCGTGCCACGCCGGTATTGAAACCCTACTTTCCGGACGATGCGCGCGGCACCGACGGCGAACGGTATGCGGGGGTCGCCTACGTGGTCTACGGCACGCAGTATGCCGACACGCTGGCGTTGCGGGAGGGCGTACGCCGTCTGGAGCGGGCGCTGGCGGAGGACGCGGAACACGGCGAGGCGCAGTACCTGCTCGGCTTCGCCCGGGTACAGCTCGGGGAGGTGGAGGCGGCCCTCCCGGCCCTCGAAGCCGCCGTACGCCTCGACCCGAACATCCCCGAGCGGCTCAATACGCTGGCGCAGGCCTACGAGGCGGTGGGACGCGATCCTGCCGTCATCGCGCGGCTCTACCGGCGGGCGCTCGACATCCAGCCGGCCCTGGCCGACGTACGCGTCAACTACGGGCGCTTTCTGGAGACGCAGGGGCGCATCGAGGAGGCCTTACGCGAATACCGTGCGGCCATCGAAGAGCGGCCGTGGCTGGCGACGGCGCATTTCAACCTGGGGGCGGCCCTCGTGCGTACCGGCGAGGTGGAAGCCGGCGAAGCCGCGCTCCGCAGGGCCCTCGAACTGGACCCGGATCACCCCGACGCGCTGACGAACCTCGGGCTCGTCTACCTCGTGCGCGGCGATCGGGCCACGGCACAGACCTACCTGGAACGAGCCGTGACCGCCAACCCGGACCATCCGATTGCCCTGAGCAACCTGGGAGCCTTCTACCTGGAGGAGGACCGCCTCGACCGCGCCATCGACCTGCTCACCCGCGCCGTCGAGGCCCGTCCGGACTACGTCGATGCGCTGGCCAACCTGGCGCTGGCGCACTTCCGAAACGATGATATGGCCCGTGCGGAACGGTACGCCCGCCGCGTGCTGGCGCTGGAGCCGGACAACACGCTCGCCCGCCAGATCCTCGCGGCGCTCTGAATGATGGGGTGGGTATTTCGTATTTCGTAGTTCGTCAGGTGTAGGGCAACGTCCTTACGCACCACGCACTACGCATCACGCACCCCGCACTGCGCATCACGCACCA
>CAZKFR010000072.1:3971-18570 GCA_964552015.1 uncultured Rhodothermaceae bacterium
GCACCCCGCACTGCGCATCACGCACCACGCACCATGCACGCCGTCATTCCTCCAGCACCCAGATCCGGGCGGAGCGGGGGGGCATCGGGAAGGCGAGCGTGGCGCGTTCGAGGCGGGCCGTCTCGCCGGAGAGAACGTCGCGCACGGTGCGGCCGACCAGGGAACGGGCGGGGGTGTGCCCGGCGGCGGGGAGGGTCGTCTGCACGTCCAGGGCGAGGTCGTGCGGCGCTTCGTCCAGGTTGAAGGCCACCCACACCTGTTCGTCGCCGAAGCGGCGGACGTAGGCCAGCGTCCGCGTGGCGTCGCCGGCGTGGAGCACCTCGAAGCTGCCGCGCCGCAGGGCCGGGCTCGCGCGGCGCAGGTGAACCAGCGTGCGGTAGTAGGCGAACAGGTCGTGGTCGAAGGCGACCGCGTCGCGGGGGCGTTCGAGGCCCAGCGGGTGGGACGCCTCGTCGTCGAACGTCATCTCCGGCCAGACCATCGGCTTGCGGTCGTCCGGGTCGTCGGCGCCCCACATCCCGGCCTCGTCGCCATAGAAAAGGTGCGGCGCGCCGACGTACGTGAACTGGTGGGCCAGGATGAGGCGCTGCGTGGCCCGCTCGGCCGCGTCCGGCTTGCGGACGCGGTAGGCGGGGTTGTCCCGCACGCCGGCGGCATGGTCGAAGCGCGTCTCGGGGTTGACCACCTGCGAGGCCAGCCGGTCGGTGTCGTGCGAGCCGAGGGTGTTCATCAGGACGACGTTCACCTCGGGCGGGTAATCCTCGTAGAGGGTGCGGAGTTCACGGGCGAAGGCCGACGGGCCGTAGGGGGCGCCGGGTTCGAGGTCGGCCCCGAGGAACAGGCGGCGCACGGCCCGCGCCCAGCGGTAGTTCATCACCGCGTCGAAGGCGTCCCCTTCCAGCCAGGGGCGGGCGTTGAACATCCGGTCGTTGGGCCAGTCCTCCCACCACACCTCGCCGACGAGGTAGGCCTCCGGGTTGAGGGCGCGGACGAAGGCGCGGAAGTCCTGCCAGAAGCGGAGGTGCACCATCTCGGCCACATCCAGGCGCCACCCGTCGACGCCGTCGGAGGGGTCGCCGTCGCCGTTCGGGTCCATCCAGCGGCGCACGGAGGCGTAGACGTAGTCGCGGATGGGCGGTATGAGGCCGTGTTCGTCCTCCCGCAGCTCGGGCAGTTCCCGCACGCCGATCCACCCCGCGTAGGCGAACTCGTTCGTGTCGGGGGTGGCGGGGTCGTCCCAGGCGGTGATGGTGAACCAGTCGGCGAAGGGGGAGGCCTGCTGCCGGGCCACCACGTCTTCGAAGGCGAAGGAGCGGAGGCCCATGTGGTTGAAGACGCCGTCGAGGATGACCCGCATGCCGCGGGCATGGGCCTCACGGACGAGCGCCAGAAAGAGGGTGTCGGCGGCGGTCCACGTCCAGGTGGCCGGGTCGACGGGGTTCTCGGCGGCCATGCGCGCCCGGTCGCCCGCCGGGTCGGGGCCGAAGTTGTCATCCACGTGGTGGTACATCGCCCCGTCGTATTTGTGCAGGCTGGGCGACTCGAAGATCGGGTTCAGGTAGAGGGCCGTGACGCCGAGCGAGTCGAGGTAGGCGAGGCGGTCGAGGATGCCCTGCAGGTCGCCCCCGTAGCGGCGGAGCTGCACGGAGACGTAGAAGTCGTCCGAGACGGCGCGCTCCCAGCCGGTGCGGGCGTACCAGTCGGCGGTCCAGCGGGTGATCTGCCAGCCCTCGGGGCGGAGGTGGGGCCACGACCCCCGCAGGTCGTCCACCGTCGGGTCGTTCGACGGGTCGCCGTTGCGGAAGCGCTCGGGAAAGATCTGGTACCAGACGGCGTCCTTGGCCCACTCGGGCACGTCCACCGAGGGCGGGACGGCACGGGGGAGCGGCGGGGCGTCGAAGAGGGTGCAGCCGCCGAGCAGCCCGGCGAGCAGGGGGAGGAGGAGAAGGCGGGGGCGCATGGCGGCGACGGGCTGGGACAGAGGACCCGTCAGGTTACGCCCGCCCGCCCGTCATGTGCAAATGCTTTCCTTCGGATTGCAGATTGCAGATGGCAGATTGCAGAGCCACCCCGAGCACCCAATTTTCAATCTTCCAATCTGCAACCTTCAACCTTCAACCTTCAACCTTCCAAATCCGCCGTGGCGGTCTCGGCGATGTGGCGCATGATCTGGGCGGCGTGGAAGCGGCCGTTCTCGATGAACCAGCGGCTCGTGTTCAGCCCCCCGCAGACGGTACCGGCCAGGTAGACGCCGGGACGGTTCGTCTCGAACGTCTCGGGGTCGTGCACGGGCGTACGGGCCGGGTCGTCCGCCACCGCGATGCCCAGCGCTTCGGTGAGGAAGGTGTAGTCCGGCCGGTAGCCGGTCATGGCCAGGACGAAGTCGTTCGGGAGCTCGACCGGCCCTTCGGGGGTGCGCAGGCGGATGGTCCGCTCGGTGATGGCCTCGACGGTGGTGTTGAAGTAGGCCCGGATCGACCCCTCGCGGATGCGGTTCTCCAGGTCGGGCTTGATCCAGTACTTGACGCTGTCGCTGACGGCGGGGCCGCGCACCACCAGCGTCACCCGGGCGCCGTGGCGGAAGCACTCGAGGGCTGCCTTCGCCGCCGAGTTCTTCGCCCCGATGACGGCCACCTCCATCCCCGTGTACGCGAAGGGCTCCTTGTAATAGTGCGTCACTTTGGGCAGGTCCTCGCCCGGCACGTCCATCCGGTTGGGCACGTCGAAGAAGCCCGTGGCCGCCACCACGAAGCGGCTCGCGTGCGTGCCCCGGTCCGTGTGCACGACGAAGTGCCCGGCCTCGCCCTCGACCCGTAGCACCCGCTCGTAGAGGCGCACGTCGAGGCGTTCCACCTGGGCCACGCGCCGGTAGTAGTCGATGGTTTCCTCGCGGAGGGGCTTGTAGCGGTGGGTGGGGAAGGGGTGGCCGCCGATCTCGAGCAGGTCCGGCGTGGAGAAGAGCTCCATGTTGGTCGGGTACCCGAGGAACGAATTGACGAGGGCCCCCTTCTCGATGATCCGGGCCGAAAGGCCGTTTCGCCGGGCTTCGATGCCGCAGGCCAGCCCCACAGGGCCGGCGCCGATGATGATGACGTCGAGCATAGGCGGTTCGTTTGACGCAACAGGGAAATTTCGACCCGGGAGGGCTACCGTGGTTTCGAGAATTTAGGATGAGGGGAAGCCCGGTCGAGGACTTACGTTCTGGAGCGGCATGGACGATACCCGGTAGGTCTGGAAGAAGGGGGGGACATGATCCTGGCAGTACTCAACCTCAAAGGCGGTAGCGGCAAGACGACGCTGGCGACGAACCTGGCCCGAGCCCTGCAGGCCCGAGGCTACGGTGTCGTGCTGGCCGATACGGATGCGCAGGGTACCTTGCACCACTGGAAGGCCTGCCAGCCGGCCGGCAGCGACCAGCCGGCCGTCGTGGGGGTCGAGCCGGAGGGACTCGTGCAGGCGCTCACGGCGCTGGCGCGAAGCCACGACATCGTCGTCGTGGACGGGACGTCCCGGGTGGTCAGTGGACTGGGGCATCTGGTGCGGGTGGCGGATCTGGTGCTGATCCCGGTGCAGCCTTTCGGAGCGGATGTGTGGGCCGTCTCCGGGCTGTCCGGCCTGATTCGGGCCCGGCAGCAGGTCTACGGAGGGCGCCCGGCGGCGGCCTTCGTGCAGTGCCGGCACCTGCCGGAGGCCTCGGATGCCGGCCTGGGCGGCCTGTCTTTGCCGGTGATGACGGCGCGGCTGTCGCAGGCTGTCGTGTATGCCGAGGCGCTGGCGCGGGGCCTGACCGTGCTCGACCTGGACCCCGAAGGGCCTGCGGCCGTGGAGGTGAACACCCTGTGCGACGAGGTGCTGGCGCGGTTCGGCCCCGTGGTTCGGCCCCACGCGCTGCGCGTCATCCGTGCCGCCGACCGGGGGCGTGGCCGGGAGGCCGCCAGGGAGGCCCCACCACGGCGCTCCGTGCTGCGCCGCATCGACCCGCCGGATCCGGCATGAGGGGCCGGACTTCAACGTCTCCTCGTGATCGCCACGTTGAACGCTGCGTCCGAACGCAGTACTTTTCCGGCGATCCGCCCGTCTCGTTTCAGAACCACCGCCGCATGACACGCCGTACGAAGATCGTCTGTACCCTGGGCCCGAGTTCGTCGGACCGCGAAACCATACGGGCCCTGATTGCCGCCGGGATGGACGTGGCCCGCCTCAACTTCTCGCACGGTACGCATGCCGAGCACCGCCGGGTGATCGAGTACGTGCGGGAGGAGGCGGCCCGGGCCGGACGCGTGGTGCCCATCCTGCAGGACCTGCAGGGGCCCAAGATCCGCATCGGGAACGTACGAGACGGCGCCGTCTTGCTGCACGAAGGGCAGACCCTCGTGCTGACGACCGAGCCGCTCGAAGAAAGCACGGCCGAGCGGGTCTACGTCAACTACCCGACGCTGGCGCAGGACACCGAGGTGGGCGGTCACATCCTGCTCGACGACGGGCAACTCGAGCTGGAGATCATCGAGAAGCGCGAACACGAGGTGGTCACGCGGGTCATCGTCGGCGGGTTATTGCGCTCGCGCAAGGGGGTCAACCTGCCCAACATTCGCACCTCGACCCCGGCGCTGACGGAGAAGGACCTCGAGGACCTGGAGTTCGGGCTCTCCATGGGGATCGACTTCGTGGCGCTGTCGTTCGTGCGGGACGAGAGCGACGTGACGGACCTGGTGCGCCGCGTACGTGAGAGCGGCCGCCGCGTGGGCGTCATTGCCAAGATCGAGAAGCCCGAGGCCGTCGAGCGGATCGACCAGATCCTCGCCAAGGCGGACGGCATCATGGTGGCCCGTGGCGATCTGGGCATCGAGATGCGGCTCTCGAAGGTGCCCGGGGCCCAGAAGCGCATCATCAAAAAGTGCCTGGCGGCGGCCAAGCCCTCGATCACGGCCACGCAGATGCTCGAGAGCATGATCGAAAACCCGCGGCCGACGCGGGCCGAGGTCAGCGACGTGGCCAACGCCGTGCTCGATGGGACCGACGCCGTGATGCTCTCGGGGGAGACGGCCATGGGCAAGCACCCGGTGCGTGTCGTCGAGGTGATGGACCAGATCATCCGCGAGGCGGAGCGGCACTACGGGCAGATCATCGACTACCAGCCGGGCCGCCACGCTTCGCTCGACGTGACCGAAGCCATCAGCTACACCGCCTATCAGATCGCCGCCGAGGTGGGGGCCGTCGCCATCGTCTGCCTGACGGCCTCCGGCGCCACGGCGCGGGCCATCACCCGGCACCGGCCCCGCGTGCCCGTCTACGCCTTCACCGACGACGAACGCGTGGTGGGGCAATTGGCGCTCTCCTGGGGAACAAAAGCCTTCGCCATCCCTTTCCAGAGCGATACCGACGAGGGGGTCTCGTGCGTGCACCGGGTGCTTCTCGAGCATGGCCTGGCCCGGTCCGGAGACCTGATCGTCATCACGGCCGGCATGCCCCTGCCCGCCAAGGGCCGGACCAACATGGTGCACGTCAGCCGTATCTGAGGTGCCGTTCCGAACGACCCGCCCCGTGCGCATGGGATGTTGATACGTACACGCCTCTGACCGGCGGTTGCCGGGTGTTCGTTTCCCTTCGCCTGCCCTTTCTTGATGATGGGTCGTCTCTGCTTGCTTTTCGGACTGACGCTGGTGCTGGCCGGGTGCGGGTCCAGTTCGTTTCTGGGCCGCCGGGTCGACAATTTCACGGCCTACTACAACACGTTCTACAACGCCCGTAAGGCGTACGAGCGCGGCGTGAAGTCCCTGGAACGGGACAACGTGCCCGTGGATCGCACGCGCTACCTGCCCGTCTTCAGCGATCCGGACCGGGCCCCGCGCTCGCAGGACTTCGCCGACGCCATCAAGAAGAGCGCGGACGTCCTCCGCGACCATCCGACGTCGAAGTGGGCGGACGACGCCCTGTTGCTCATCGGCAAATCCTATTTCTACCAGCAGAACTACGTGGGCGCGGAGCAGAAATTCCGCGAGGTGATCGACCTGGGCTCGGACCTGGAAGACGAGGCGCGTTTCTGGCTCGCTCGCACGCTGATTGCCAGTCAGGCCTACGACGAGGCGGCGGCGCATCTCCAGGAGAGCCTCGCCCGGGAAGGGCTGGATCGGGACTGGGCGGCCATGCTACACCTGGCGCTCGGCGAGTTGTACGTCCAGCGGGCCAACTGGGAGGCCGCCGCCCGCGAGTTGGAGATTGGACTGGACGATGTGCCGGACAAGGACATCGGCGCCCGGGCCCAGTTTCTTCTGGCGCAGGTCTACGAGACGCTGGGGCGCTACGAGGACGCCGTGGCGGCCTATCGCCGCGTCCTGGACTACAACCCGCTCTACGAACTGGCTTATGCGGCCCGCTACAGCGCGATCCGCGTCGAAGGGCTGTACCTCGATCCCGAGGCGGCCCTGAGGGCGCTCCGCAAGATGGAACGGGACGATAAACACTATGCGTACCGCGCCGACCTGGCGTTCCTCCGCGGGCGTATCTACCAGGCCATGGGGCGGGGGGAGGAAGCCCGTGCCCTCTATCGTGACCTGCTCTACAGCGAGGATCGCTCGCTCGACATCTCGCGCATCCGGGGGCCGATCCACTATGCCCTGGGCGAACTCTACCGGGATTATTACGAGGACTTCGTACGCGCCGCCGCGTATTTCGATACGGCGGCGGTGGCCCTCCGAACGTCGAGCGGTACGACGGCCAGCCGGCGGGGTACCGGACCCGTCGTGACGGAGAACCCGGACGCCTACGCGGCCGAGGCCATCCTGGACGCCCAGCTGCTCAAAGAGCGCTTCGGCAGCTATGCCGACGTCTACCGCGAGGTGGCCCGGATGGACTCGCTCCTGACGCTCGGCCAGATGCCCGAGGAGGCCTTCCAGCACTACATCCTCGAACTGCGCCGGCAGCGGGCCCGTGAGCAGGAAGCCCAGCGCCGGCTGCGCGAGCAGCAGCAGATCGAACAACGTTTTCGTGGGCAGACATCCTCCGTCAATACCACCGGGGGCACGACGTCGGGCAAGCAGGTGGACACGCCCGCTCCTTCCGACGATGCGGATGCCGGCTTCCTCTACCACCGGGATCCGGTGCGGTTGCAGGAGGCGCGGGCGCGTTTCATCAGCCGGTGGGGGGATCGGCCCCGTGTGCCGAACTGGCGCCGCCTGGAAGCGATCTCGCGCCAGGTATCGGAGGACGGGCCGGACGCGCTGGCCACGCAGACCGACGTGGTGCCCGATGAGGCCGGGGGCGAGGTGCTGCCGGAGATCGACATCTCGGGCGTGCCGCGGGATCCCGCGGCCCAGGAGCGGATGCGGGCCGCCCGCGCCATGGCCCGCTACGAGCTGGCCAACGTGCTCTTCCTGGCCATCGAACGGCCAGACTCGGCGGCCGTATGGTACCGCCGGGTGATCGAGGAAGACACGGATCAGCCCGTGGCGCAGCGCGCCCTCTATGCGCTGGCCGAAGTGCAGCGTGCCCTGGGCGATGAGGAGACGGCACAGCGCCTCTATGAACAGGTGCTCGCCAACTATCCCGACACCGATTTTGCGGAACGGGTCCGGGAACGCCTGGGCCGGCAGGACAACCGCACCGTTCGCCGCGACACGCTGGCGCTGGCCGAGGCGGCCTACGAACAGGCCTATCAGGCCTGGCGCCACGGCGCCTATGAGGCGGCGCTGAATGACATGGTGCGCGTGGCCGGCACCTATGCGGGTACCGACGTGGCCCCCCGCGCGCTTCTGGCCGCCGGCGCCATCTATACCGAGTGGAGCCGGCGCGACAGCCTCGACCTGCTGGCTCCGTTGCCGCTGAGCGTCCCGGATTCGCTGCTGGATCGAGCCGGCCTGACGCGCGTGGCGGCCCGGCCCATCATCCTCCCGGCACCGAACAACGGTGTGCCGCCGAAAGCGGGGGCCCCCGACAAGACGGGCATCCCGCCGAAGAAGAACGTCGCGGCGGCCAACGTGCCGGTCAAGCGGCGGCCGGGCGAGGCGGGCCCGCCGCAACCGGGCGTCCCGGCACCCGTCCAGGCGGGCGTGCCGGCGGATACGACCGGGACGACGGAGCCGGCGGCCATCTCGTTGACGACGCTCTACCAGGCGCTGGCCTCGTACCACCCCGGTACGCCCTATGCCGACCAGGCTCGCCGTGTCCTGGCGGCCCTGGAGGCGATCCGTGAAGCGCGTGAGGCCGAGGAGACGGCGGCGGATTCGGTGCGGGCATCGCCGGCGTCCGATTCGCTCCAGGTGCTGGCCGGGGAGGCCGTCACCCCGGACTCGCTGAACACCCGGCACGGGGCCGATCTCGACGCAGGGGCGGCGGGGATGCCGGTCAAAACACCGCCGAACGTGGCTGCGGCGCCCGGGGAGGTTTCCGACACGACCACGACGGCTCGCCCGGATGCCGACCTGTTTGACCTGTTGGATGAGGCGGACGACGAGGATCGGCCCGTCTACGACGTGGAGGACGTCGATGCGCCCCCCGTGCCGACCGGCGGCATGGAACGCCTGGTGCGGATCCTGCAGAGCGCCATCGTGGGCCTGCGCGTCGATAGCCTCGAAGCCGTCGTCGTGCGGTTCGTCGTCGATGAGGAGGGGCGGGTGGCGCAAACCGAGATCGACCCCTCGCTGGAGGCCGGGCGGGAAGCCCTGCTGCGCCAGCGTCTGTTGCCGATCCGTTTCTCGCCGGGGACCCTGCGCGGGCAGCCCGTCCGGGTGCGTATGGAGGTGACCTTACCCCTGGGACCCCGCTGACCGGGCGGATCGTCGGCGTATCGTCGGAACGTGTGAACATTGTCCGCAGGCCCGGGGGTGGGGCGGGTGCGGTGGAACCAAAGGCGACACTGGCGGGTTCGGCATGTGCTCCATTTAGGCGTTGAAAACCACGTCTTTGCGAGGCGGCTCCCGGGAAACGCCTGGAGCCTCGGTGCGGGGTGAATCCGCAGTCCCTGGATGCGCGTACCGATCCAAGCCCGCGGCCGTCCTTCGGCGCGGCGCTTTTTTATCCGTAGCGGGGACGCTCCCTGCTGGTCCAATCCGCAATGTAGTCATGGCGCAAAACGAGCGCGATCGTATAGACATCAACCGGAACGAGGGTCCTTCGGGATCAGGACCGCGTCTGCCCGAACGTCGGCCGAAGATCTCCCTCTGGATCTACCTGGCCATCTTCGTGACGCTGCTGGTGCATATCCTGCTCTTTCTGGGCAGCGAGAGCCCGAACGCCATCGAGTACAGCACCTTCCTGGATTACGTGGAGCAGGGGTATGTGCAGAAGGTGGTCGTGGTCAACGACACCCGTGTCGAGGGCGAATATACGCCGGAGGCCGTACGGGAACGGCTGGTGAAGGTGGGACCTCCCCCCCAGAACCTGTTGCGGGGCAACACGGCCGAGACGTCCAACCGGTTCGTGACCGTCAAGCCCAGCGATCATGAGCTGACCCAGTTTCTGCGCGAATACAACGAGCAGGCCGAGGCGGCCGGGAAGCCGCGGGTGCAGTTCACTGCCAAGGTGGAAGAAAACTGGTTCGGTGGGTTGCTGACCTGGATTTTCCCGCTGATCATCATCATCGCCCTGTGGGTGTTTTTGCTGCGCCGCATGAACCCCGGATCGCAGGTGCTCAACATCGGGAAGAACCGGGCCGTGCTCTTCGACGCGATGGGCGATCAGAAGCTCACCTTCAAGGATGTGGCCGGACTCGATGAGGCCAAAGAGGAGGTCGTCGAGGTCGTCGAGTTTCTGAAGAACCCGAAGAAGTTCACCCGGCTGGGCGGCAAACTGCCCAAGGGCGTGCTGCTGGTGGGGCCGCCCGGCACCGGCAAGACGCTGCTCGCCAAGGCCGTCGCCGGGGAGGCCGGCGTGCCCTTCTTCTCCCTCTCCGGCTCCGACTTCGTCGAGATGTTCGTCGGCGTGGGGGCGGCCCGCGTGCGTGACCTGTTCCGGCAGGCCAAGGAGAAAGCCCCGTGCATCATCTTCATCGACGAGATCGACGCCATCGGGCGCTCGCGCGGGCGGGGCATGATGATGGGCGCCAACGACGAGCGGGAGAACACGCTCAACCAGCTCCTGGTGGAGATGGACGGGTTCAACACGGACAAGGGGGTCATCATCATGGCGGCCACCAACCGCCCGGACGTGCTCGACTCGGCCCTGCTACGCCCCGGCCGCTTCGACCGGCAGATCCTGATCGACCGCCCCGACCGCCGCGAGCGCGAGGAGATCTTCCGCGTGCACACGCGCGACCTGATCCTGGCCGAGGACGTGCACCTGGAGGTGCTGGCCTCGCAGACGCCGGGCTTTGCCGGTGCCGAGATCGCCAACGTGTGCAACGAGGCGGCCCTGCTGGCAGCCCGTGAGGGCAAGGAAGCCATCGAGATGATCGACTTCGAGAAGGCCATCGACCGGGTGATTGCCGGGCTGGAGAAGAAGAACAAGATCATCTCGCCCGAAGAGCGGAAGATCGTCGCGTATCACGAGAGCGGTCATGCCATTACCGGCTGGTTCCTCAAGCACACCGATCCGGTCATCAAGGTCTCCATCGTCCCGCGTGGCCTCGCGGCGCTCGGCTACGCCCAGTCGCTGCCTGATGAGCGCTACATTACGACCCGCGATGCCTTCCTCGACCAGATGACCATGATGATGGGCGGGCGCGTGGCCGAGGAAATCGTCTTCGGCCACCTTTCCACCGGCGCGCAAAACGACCTGGAGCGAATCACCAGCCTGGCCTACGCCATGGTCATCGACTACGGCATGAGCGAGCGCGTCGGGGACGTCAGTTTCAACTTCGCGCGGCGGCAGGAAGGCCCGTTTCTCGACAAACCGTACTCGGAGAAGACCGCCGAACTGATCGACCAGGAGGTCAAGCGGATCATCGAGGAGGTGCGTCAGCGGGCCCGTCGGCTGCTGGAGGAGAAGCGGGACAAACTCGAAGAGATGGCGCAGACGCTGCTCGAGAAGGAAGTGCTGGGGCCCCGTGACCTGGTCGAGATCCTCGGGCCGCGTCCGCACGGGTCCTACGTCTCGCTCAACGGTCATCAGGTCCGGGCGGATGAGGCCGACCGTGAGGCCCCCGAAGGACAGGACGAAGCCCCCGAGCCGCACCACCCCGGTCCGTGAAAGGCTCGACTGGTTTTTGTGTTGATATATACCTTTGTATCAGATTTTGATGATCGGCAGGGGTGGCTTCAGGGGAGCCGGGTGGGCTAAATCCCTTTATGTAGAGCAAATCGCTGTTTCTTCATAGAGATGTAGGAGAGCGCGCACCTCTTCGTTTGTATATTGCACGGCTCCGACAAGCGGTGGCCTTCTCGTTTGGGGGCCACGCTTGTTGTGTCAAGCCAGACGGAACTATGTAAGTCAAACGAGGAGCGGACGTGCCAACGATTCAGCAGCTTGTTCGGAAAGGGCGTCATCCCAAGATCAAGAAAACGAAGTCGCCCGCGCTTTCTTCGTGCCCGCAGCGGCGTGGGGTCTGCACGCGTGTCTACACGACGACGCCGAAGAAGCCGAACTCGGCCCTGCGTAAGGTGGCGAAGGTACGCCTGACGAACGGGGTCGAAGTGATTGCCTACATCCCCGGCGAGGGGCACAACCTGCAGGAGCACTCGATCGTGCTGGTGCGCGGTGGCCGTGTGAAGGACCTGCCGGGCGTGAAGTACCACATCGTGCGCGGGGCGCTCGATGCGTCGGGGGTGAATGATCGCAAGCAGTCGCGCTCGAAGTACGGCACCAAGCGGCCCAAGAAGTAAGGCGCGCGAGGGGTCCCAGACCTGGTAGCATCGTCCACGTGGTGGCTGGTCGGCTCTCGTTGGGGAGAGCGCCGGTTGGCCTTCTGACATTCCGATAGAACCTATGCGTAGAAAGAGAGCAGAACGGCGGCGCGTGACGCCGGACCCGGTGTACAACGACGAGCTCGTCGCGCGTTTCATCAACGCGGTGATGAAGAACGGCAAGAAGAACGTGGCGCAGGGCATCGTTTACAAGGCGTTCGACCTCATCGAGGAGCGTACGAAGGAGCCGGGGGTGGAGGTGTTCAAGAAGGCGGTCAACAATGTGGCGCCCCTGGTGGAGGTCCGGAGCCGGCGCGTCGGTGGGGCGACCTATCAGGTGCCCATCGAGGTGCGTCCTGAGCGGCGTATGGCGCTGGCTTTCCGCTGGCTCATTCAGTATGCCCGCGCCCGCAACGACAAGAGCATGGCGAACCGCCTGGCCGCCGAGTTGATCAGCGCGGCGCGTGGCGAGGGCGGTGCCATCAAGAAAAAAGACGATACCCACCGCATGGCCGAGGCCAACAAGGCCTTTGCCCACTTCCGGTTCTAGGTGTGCGCCGGCGCGAGCCGGTTGCGGGCCTGAGAGGGAGGTTCAATCACATTCGATAGATCAATGGCTGAGAATCAACACTATCCGCTGGAGCGGATGCGTAACATCGGCATCATGGCGCACATCGATGCCGGGAAGACGACGACGACCGAGCGGATCCTTTTCTATACCGGGCGTCTGCACCGCATGGGTGAGGTGCACGAAGGGGGCGCCACGATGGACTGGATGGAGCAGGAGAAGGAGCGCGGGATCACGATCACCAGCGCGGCCACGACCTGCTTCTGGAAAGACCATCGCATCAACATCATCGACACGCCCGGGCACGTCGACTTTACCGTCGAGGTGGAGCGCTCGCTCCGCGTGCTCGACGGGGCCGTGGCGCTCTTCTGTGCCGTCGGTGGCGTGGAGCCGCAGTCGGAGACGGTGTGGCGGCAGGCCAATAAATACCGGGTGCCCCGCATTGCCTTCGTCAACAAGATGGACCGCACCGGCGCCGACTTCGAGGCCGCCATCAACCAGATGCGCGAGCGGCTGAAGGCCAACCCGGTACCGGTGCAGATTCCCATCGGAGCCGGCAACATGTTCCGGGGGGTCATCGACCTGGTGCTCAACAAGGCCATCATCTGGCACGACGAGACGCAGGGCGCCACGTGGGATGAAATCGATGTGCCGGACGACCTCAAGAAAGAGGCGCGCCACTGGCGCATCCATCTGCTCGAGGCCATCGCCGAGCACGACGATGCGTTGCTGATGAAGTACCTCGAGGGCGAGGAGATCACGCCGGACGAGATCCGGGCCGTCGTTCGGGAGGCCACGCTGAGCATGGACATCACGCCGGTCTTCTGTGGTTCGGCCTTCAAGAACAAGGGCGTGCAGCGCCTGCTCGATGGGGTCATCGACTACCTGCCCAGCCCGGTCGACATCCCCGCCATCAAGGGTGTGGTGCCGGGGACGGAAAAAGAAGAGGAGCGGCATCCCGACCCGAACGAGCCGTTCAGCGCCATCGCCTTCAAGATCATGACGGACCCGTACGTCGGGAAGTTGACGTTCTTCCGGGTCTACAGCGGCACGCTGCAGAAAGGCTCGCAGGTGCTCAATGCGACGACCGGTAAGAAGGAGCGTGTCGGGCGTCTGCTCTTCATGCATGCCAACCACCGGGAGGACATCGACGAGGTGCGGGCGGGCGATATCGCCGCGGCCGTGGGGCTGAAGGAGATTCGCACGGGCGATACGCTCTGCGACGCGAATCACCCCATCCTGCTCGAGCAGATGGAGTTCCCCGAGCCGGTCATCCGCATCGCCATCGAGCCCAAGACCAAGGCGGACAGCGACAAGCTGGGCCAGGGTCTGCAGAAGCTGGCCGAGGAAGACCCGACCTTCAAGGTGTCCGTGGATGAGGAGACGGGGCAGACCATTATCGCCGGCATGGGCGAGTTGCACCTCGAAATCATCGTCGACCGTCTCCGGCGCGAGTTCAAGGTGGAGGCCAACGTGGGCCGGCCCCAGGTGGCCTACCGCGAGGCGATCCGCAAGACCGTCGACATCCGGTACACGCACAAGAAGCAGACGGGCGGTCGCGGTCAGTTCGCCGAGGTCTGGATGGAGATCGGTCCGAACGAAAGCGGTGTCGGCCTGGAATTCATCAACGACATCGTCGGTGGCGCCATCCCGAAGGAGTTCATTCCGTCGGTGCAGAAAGGTGTCGAATCGGCGATGGGACAGGGGCCGCTGGCGGGCTATCCGATCGAGGGCATCCGTGCCCGGCTCTACGACGGGAAGTTCCACGCCGTGGACTCGGACCAGATGTCGTTCGAGATCGCCGGTCGGATGGCCTTCCGCGAGGCGGCCCGCAAAGCCGACCCCGTCCTGATGGAGCCGGTGATGGCCGTCGAGGTGGTCACGCCCGAGGAATACATGGGTGAGGTCATCGGCGACCTGAACAGCCGGCGCGGGCGTATCGAGAGCCTCGGCCAGCGGCAGGACGCGCAGGTCATCAAGGCCCTCGTGCCGCTCTCCGAGATGTTCGGCTATTCGACCGACCTGCGCTCGCTGACGCAGGGACGGGCCATCTACACCATGCAGTTTCATCAGTACGTCGAAGTGCCCAAGCAGATTGCCGACGAAGTCATTGCCCGCGCGTCGGGGATGGCTGAAGTCTGAGGCAGCCCGGGCCTACATCTCGCAGCCTTTTCCTTACGAGCCTAGAAGACAGGAGCAATCGCCATGGCAAAAGAGCAATTTGTTCGCAGCAAGCCGCACGTGAACGTGGGCACGA
>CAZKFR010000073.1:0-18224 GCA_964552015.1 uncultured Rhodothermaceae bacterium
GTCGATGCCGACGTTCGGTTACATCGATGCAGGCTGTGAGGCCAGGGCCTGGAGGAGGGCGTCGACGGGCACGGCGGCGCCGAAGATGCGGCTGTCGGCGGCGGCATAGGGGATCACCAGGTCGTCGCCCCACCGGTAGTTGGCGCAGGTGAAGAGGACGTTGTCGACGCCGAGGTCTGGGGCGCCCACCTGTTCGTCGGGGCCTTCGGGGCGCATCAGGGGCTCGATGCGGGCGCAGACGGGGTCGTCCCGGCGAAAGTCGAGCAGGGCGGCGGCCAGGTCGTACTCGCGGGTGCCCTCGGGGGTATAGTGGCCCTGGTGGTAGATCATCAGGAAGCGGTCGTCGCCCAGGGCGAGGGGCGGGCCGCCAGCGCCGATCCAGGAGCGGGCGAACTCACGGTAGGGAAACGAGGGCATGAGGACGCCGCGCGACTGCCAGGGGCCAGCGGGGTCATCCGCCTCGGCCAGGTGGATGGTCATGGCGCCGGGGCCGTCCATCGGGCGGTGTAGCAGCAGCCACCGCCCGCCGGCCGGTTCGGGGAGCAGCGCGGCGTTCTTGTTGGGCACGGCGTTGAGGTCGCCGGCGGCCGGGCCGTGCAGGGTCCACGTCGCGAAGTCGCGCGTGGTGGCCAGGCAGATGCGGATGTGGCGGGGGGCCTCCGGGTCGGAGGGGTCGTCCGAGGCGTAGCCGGTGTAATAGAGGTACCACGTGCCCCCGGCGCGGGTGCAGCGGGGGTCTTCCACCCCCAGGTTGTGGAAGGGGGCCGCGGGCTGGAGGACCGGCTCGGGGTGCCGGTAGACGAGCTCGAGGTCGGGCGTCAGGAGGGCCAGGCCGAGGGAGGAGGGAGCGTGCGTTCCCACGGTGAAGGTGCCCTGGGCGCGGTAGAGCATCACGCACGCACCGCCGGCCCGTCGCAGGCGGTCGCGGGCCGCCGCGGGCAGCGGCCATGCCTGCATCAGGCGTTCGAGGTCGTCGCCGGCTTCGACGAGGACGGCGGCGGGGTTCAGCACGACCCGGTTCTCCCAGGGGTGGGCCGGGTGGGGTTCGAGGATGGGCCGCCCGCCGTGCAGGCGTACCGGCCGTACGGGCGGCGGGGTGGTGATGGTTCGCAGGTCGTTCGTCATCGCGGGATCGGGTGAAAGGGTTGAGGTCGGGCCGGGGGACGCTCGCCGGGCGTCGGAGGGGTCGCGGCGTTCAGCGGGCGGCCGCGCGTGCCTCGGGGGTCAGGAGCGCGTCGAGCAGGTCGGCCAGCGGCGCGGTCGCATGGCCGACGACCCGGTCGGCGGCGCCATAGTAGAGGTGCAGCGTGCCGTCGATGACGGCCGTGCCCTGGGGAAAGACGACGTTGTCGATGTCGCCGTGGCGCTCGAACGGCGTCTCCGGCTCCAGGACGGGCCAGGGGGTGCGGGCCCGGACGCGGCGCGGGTTGTCCAGGTCCAGCAGGGCCAGGCCGGTGCGGTAGACGTGGTGGCGGTCCACGCCGTGGTAGATCAGCAGCCAGCCCTCGTCCGTCTCGATGGGGGGCGGACCGGCGCCGACCTTTTTCTCCTCCCAGCCCGGGCGCGGCCGCAGCACCACGTGCTCGTCGAGCGAGGCCAGGTGGCGTTCCCACAGCGTGGCGGGGGGGTGCAGGAGCTGGTCGAGGTCGTCGAACCAGACGAGCTGGATGTCCGGCACGATCCGGTGCAGCATGGCGATGCGTCTGCCGATGCGGCGGGGAAAGAGGACGGCGTCCTTGTCGGTGACGGGCGGCCCGATGACGCCGTGCTTCTCGACGGTGCGGAAGTCGGTGGTGCTGGCCAGGCCGATGCGCACCCCGTCTCTCGGGCCGAAGGCCGGCTGCGAGAGGGCCGTGTAGGTGATGAAGTAGCGGTCCTCCAGGAAGGTGATGCGGGGATCCTCCACGCCGAAACGGTCCTCGGGCGTGTCCGGTACGATCAGCGGTTCGGGATGCAGGGCAAAGGCACAGCCGTCCCGGCTGGTGGCGTAGCCGATCGAGGAGACGTAGTTGTCGTAACCGACGGTGGTCTCACCGGGGCGTGGTGCGGGGATCGTGATGCGCCGGTAGCCGCGCGGGATAGCCCGGAAGAGCAGGTGGACCGTCCGGCCGTCGTACCAGGTGCCGGGGTTGAACACCGCGCCGCTGGCCCAGGGCAGCCGGGGCTGCGGGCGTAAGATCGGGTCCGGAGTTCGTGTGAAGAGGTTCATAGGAAGACGTCAATGGAATCCTGGTGGGTTTTCGGAAGAAGGCGTCAGGGCTGGAGGAAGGCGTCGAGTGCGTCACCTTCGAGCAGGTCGAGCGTCTCGCGGGTGAGGTTCATCACGAGCGCGAGGCGGCGGGTCGTGCCGCCGTCCTGCACGGTGAAGACACGGTAGCGGTACGTGGTGCCGTCGCGGGTCGTCTCGACGGGGGCCTCGCCGCGTGCGTGGAGCCAGGTGCGGGCCGCCTCATGGCGCTCCACCTCCAGCAACGTCATCAGGGCCTCGATGGTGGACTCGGCGCCGGCATTGCGGTTGACGTCGTCCGGCCCGTTGATGCCGTCGAAGCCGCGCCCGGTGGCCGGGTCGTACAGGGCCACCCCTGCCACGTTGTTGCCGGTGAACCAGCTGGCGGCCAGACCGGCCATCGTCGCGTAGCGCGCCTCGCCGGTGGCCTCGTAGAGCCGGATCAGCCCGACGGCCACGCACCGCACGGCGTAGGCGATCTGCTCGTAGCGCCGCACGGAGGCGGGGTCGTTCAGGCGGAAGGAGTGCATCCACCCGTCGATGAGCAGGCGGGGGTAGAACTGCTCGGCCTCACGCCGGGCGCTCTCCAGCCGGCCGGTTTCGGCCAGGGCCTGGGTCTGGCTGTTGCCCCAGCCGTGCCATTCGCCCAGAAAGGAGGCGTGGGCGGCCCAGGGGAACCGGTTCATTGAGCCGTACTGCATCCGGGCGAGGCCTTCGGCGAAGTGGTCGATCCGCTGTTGCAGGGCCGGGTCGGGAGCGGTGTGCTGGAGGGACGTCAGGCCCAGGAGCAGTTCGCTCGTGGCGTCGGCGGCCGTCTCGTGGACGAGCCAGCGGGGGTAGGTCAGGCCGTCCCGGGCGAAGGTCTGCCCGTAGCGGGCCAGGAGGGCGTCCAGGTGGGGGTACGTGCGGCGGATGGCCGCCGCGCAGGCCTCGGCCAGCGCCGGGTTGACGCCGGCCAGCACCCGGGCGCCGGTGCCAAGGGCCCACACGGCCCGCGCGGCCCAGAAGGCGAACACATCGGCCCGGCTGTTCGGGTGCTCGGTGTTGATGCGCAGCGTATTGTCCCAGACGAAGTTGTAGAAGAGCCCGTCCTCGCGCTGCATGTAGAGGACGAAGCGCAGGAGCTGCTCGGCCCGTTTCCGGGCGTGGGCGTCGCCGGTGAACTCGTAGTGGCGGAGGTAGACGACGGCGGCGCGGGCCACGTCGTCCAGGGCGCTGGCGCCTTCGTCGTCGTCGGCCACCCAGGCGTAGGTGGGGGCTTCGGCATAGATGTGCACCAGGGCCAGCGTGGCTGTGCCGCGCGTCACCGTCTCGGTCAGGTGTTCCAGGTGGGCCAGGTTGAACAGGGCGGGCGCAGGCTCCGGCTCCTCCGCCGTGCCGCCCCCGCCGTCACAGCCCGGCGCCATCACGAAGAGGCCGAGCAGGAGTAGCAGGCTGGAAAGGGGAAGCCGGGGCCGGCGGGAGACCTCGCCGGCCTCCCGCATGCCGCATCCCACAATCCGCCATCCGCCGTTCGTCATGCGCATACGGGTCACCCTTTCAGCCCGGTCGAGGCCAGGCTGCTGATAAAGTGTCGCTGGAAGAAGAGGTAGGCCACGATGATCGGCAGGCCCAGCAGGAGCGCCGCGGCGAGCTGCGGGCCGAGGCGGGCCTGCGCCCCGCCGCCGACGGCGAAGAGCGCCACCATCTGCGGCATCGTCATCCACTCCTCGCGGCGGACGACGATCAGCGGCCAGAGCACCTCGTTCCAGTTGCCGATGAAGACGATGATGCCGGCCGTCACGAGGGCCGGCACCGAGAGCGGCCAGACGAGGGTGAACAGGATGCGCAGCTCGCCGCACCCGTCGAGGCGGGCGGCATCCAGGATGTCCTGCGGGATCGTCAGGAAGCTCTGCCGGAGGATGAGCACTGCCGTCGCGTTCATCATGAAGGGGACGATGACGCCCACGAGCGAGTCCGCCCACCCGAAGCGCACCACGAGCGTGTAGAGCGGGATGAGCATCACCATAAAGGGCACCATCATCGTGAAGAGGATCAGGTTGAAGACCGTCTCCCGCCCGCGCCAGCGCAGCTTCGCCAGCGCGTAGGCCGCCATCGAGCCGAAGACGAGCGCCGAGGTGGTCACGACGGTCACGACGAGGACGCTGTTGAGGAAGGCCCGGCCCAGGGGGATCGTCTCGAAGACGAGGCGGTAGCTCTCGAGCGTCCAGCGCGAGGGCAGCAGCGCCAGGTCGCCGATTTCGAGCTCGGGCTTGAACGTCGCCAGCGCCATCCACACGAACGGATAGGCGAAGACGACGGCGCCGAGCGCCAGGGCGAGGTAGACCGGGAGTCGCTTCATGGTTCAGTACACGTCGCTTTCCACGAACCGCCGTTGCAGGAGCACCACCACGAGGATGACCAGGGCGAAGAAGAAGCCCAGCGTGGCGGCATAGCCCATATGGTTGAAGTAAAAGGCCTGGTTGTAGATGTAGAGCAGGGCCGAGAGGGTGCTGTCGAGGGGACCGCCGCCGGTGAGGATGTAGGGCTCGATGAAGAGCGAGAAGCCGCCGATGGTCGAGAGGACCACCACCGTCACCATCACCGGGTTGAGCAGCGGCAACGTGACGTAGCGCCAGCGTTGCCAGGCCGTGGCGCCTTCCAGCCGGGCCACCTCGTACATCGACGCCGGGATGTTCTGCAGCCCCGCCAGGAACAGGATCACGTAGAAGCCCACGTTCTTCCACGTCGCCATCAGGGCGATGGACGGCATGGCCCACTGCGGCGAGACGAGCCACGGCACCCGCTCCCCGCCCAGCGCCGCGATGACCCGGTTCACGTACCCCGTCTCGAAGGCGAACAGCTGCTGGAACAGGATCGTCACGACGACGCCCGAGACGACCACCGGCAGGAAGTACACCGTGCGAAAGAAGGCTCGCCCTTTCAGCCGCTGGTTCAACAGTTCGGCGAAGAACAGCGCCACGGCGATCTGCAGGGGGATGTGGATGGCGAGGAAGATGCCCGTGTTGAGCAGGGCCCGGAAGAACAGGTCGTCCCGGAACAGCCGCGCGAAGTTCTTCAGCCCGGCAAACTCCATCGGGGTGATGATGTCCCAGCGGTGGAAGACGAGCACGAAGGCGAACAGCAGCGGGTAGCCAAAAAAGATCGCCAGGTGGACGAGGTACGGCGCCACCAGGGCATGCGCCGCCTGCAACCGGGGGCCGGGCCACCGGAGGCGGGGCGACGCCGCAACCGTCGGGGCGTTCTGTTTCGGCTCCTTCAAGGGTGAATGCCGGGGGGCGGGTTGTGGGGCATGATGCACAGGGTAGCGGTCCTTACACGCTGCGGGGCTGCTTCGTCAGGAATCCCATTCGAGGATGAGGCGGATGCGTTCGAGGGCCCGGCGGGTGGCCTCCTCCGGGGAGCGCACGCCGTAGACGGCCGCTGCCTCGAACTGCCGGGCGAGGGCGTCGAGGATCTCGGGCAGGGCGCTGACGTCGTCGACGCCGCGCGTGCGCCCGGCCTGCTCGGCGAACGGCACCAGTTTCGGGTTCCGGGCGAAGAAGTCTGCAAAGGCCGGGTCGGTGAGCAGGTCCCGCCGGAGCGGAATCTGGGTGGCCATCTCCAGCAGCAGCCGGTCGGCCTCTTTCGTGA
The DNA here is from genome assembly GCA_964552015.1 of uncultured Rhodothermaceae bacterium. GTDB lineage: Bacteria > Bacteroidota > Rhodothermia > Rhodothermales > ISCAR-4553 > Rhodocaloribacter. Next base: position 5,861 of record CAZKFR010000073.1, read on the forward strand.
CCAGGTACTTTGCAAAGCGCCAGGCCGCCTCCGGGTGCCGGGTGGAGGAGAAGATGGCGATGTTCTTGAAGTCGCCGTAGGTATAGAGCGGTCCCGCGTAGTCGTCGGGGACGGGCAGCGGGGCGTAGTCGTATTCGAGGGCGGGTGGGGCGTTTTTCTCCAGCCAGGCGATGTTCCACGGGCCGGTGAACTCGGTGGCGATCTGCTCGCGCACGAAGGCATTGCCCTGGAACTTGGTGCGGGGGAAATAGCCGGCGGCGTAGAGGCTCCGGAAGAAGTCGAAGACCCGGTTCGAGGCGGTGGTGTCGAGGTCGAGGCGCCCGTTCCGGAAGAGCGTTTTGCCGCCGGAGGCGGCGACGTAGAAGGCGTAGTAGTCGAAGAAGCGCTGGTGCCAGATGGGCTGTATGTCGCGGTAGCCGATCCAGCGGTCGAACTGCCCGTCGCCGTCGAGGTCGGCGGTGATGCGCCGGGCGGCTTCCAGGTAGTCGCTGTAGGTGCGGGGGGCCGTCGTGAAGCCGGCCTCCCGGAACAGGCGCACGTTGTACTGCATGAGCGCCGGGTTGGTCTTCCACGGGAGCTGGTAGACGTGCCCGTCGCCGGCGCGGAACTGGTCGAGCAGGCCGGGTGGGAGGCGGTCCTGCATGAGGGAGTCGAAGTCCGGGAAGCGGTCGAGGGCAAGCACCCCGCCGGCGTGCACGAACTCGCTGACGATGCCCGGCCAGATGTTCGAGCAGAGGTCCGGCGTCGTCCCGGCCACGACGGCGGCCAGCAGCACTTCCTCGCTCGACTGCCCGGCGGGGATCGGTTGCAGGGTTACCTGTACGTCCGGGTTCTCGGCGTTCCACTGGTCCACCAGGTGCCGGGCCAGGGCGCGCTCCTGCGGGTTCTGGGAGGACCAGTAGACCAGGCGCACGGGGCCGTCGTTGCCGGTCGGCTCGCTGCCGGACCGCCCGCAGCCGGCCAGCAGGAGGGCGAGCAGGAGCAGCACGCGCCCGGCCCCCGTGCCGCCGGCGATGCTTCGCGTTTCGGATGTCGCGGTGCGGATGTGCATGGCGCGAAGCGATCAGAAGGACAGGCCCAGCCCGATGACGTGGATGCCGCCGAGGCGACCGGCGGTGCGGTAGGCGTAGTCGAGCCGGGCCTCGGCCCCATCGAAGAGGGGCTGGAGGAGGCCCAGTCCGCCGGCCAGGCCGCCCTCGCTGTCGGCCAGGAAAAGGGCCTGGTAGCCGCCCCGGAGGAAGAAGCGGCCCATGTAGCCGTATTCAGCCCCCACGTTGACGCTCTCGTAGTTGGAACTCGGGTGCAGGGCATCGACGCTGAGGGTGAGCCGGTGCATTCGCGTGTTCAGCGCCCGGGTGCTGATGCCGAACTGGAAGTTGAGCGGCAGGTCGAAGGCATCGGTCTCGAAGTTGGCCGGGATGCGGTTGTTATTCCCCAGGCTGCGCGGGTCCGGGTCGACGAAGGTTCGGAGGTCGCGGCCGTCCATGCGCATGTCTGTGCCGAAGTTGTAGAGGGCGGCCCCGATGGTCAGCCCGCCGAAGAAGTCCGTCCGGAAGCGCGTGCCCAGGTCGACGGCGAAGCCGGTGGCGGAGGCGTGCCAGATGCGCTGCTGGATGAACTTGGCCGTGAAGCCGACGGAGAAGCGGTCGGTGACGGCCCGTCCGTAGGAGACGGCCAGCGCCATGTCGGCGGCGTCGAAGCGCTCGCCGGTGCCTTCCTGCCGATCCTCGGTCCGCACGAGCATCTCGGGTACGCTGAGCATGGTGACGGAGAAGCCGAGCGTGCCGAGTGTGCCCAGGTTCAGTCCCACGCCGAGGTAGTCGAAGCTGACGTCGGCCAGCCATTCGCTGTGGGTGGCGAGGGCCTCGTGGCCGGCGAGGTGGGCCAGCCCGGCGGGGTTCCAGTAGAGGGACGAGGCATCGTCGGCGGCGGCCACGAAGGCGCCGCCCTGAGCCATCGCCCGCGCCCCGACGCCGATCTGCAGGAACTCGGCGGCCGTCGTTCCCACCTTCGAGACGTTCTGGGCTCGCACGGTCAGCGGAAGACAGAAGCCGAGCACTGCCATCAGCTGCAGGCCCACCCTGCCCCCTCCTTGCACGATTCGATACATGGCTCGCATGGCTCAACGGTTATTTGATGACGGCAAAGCGGCCTATGTGTTCGCCGAGACCCGGAGCTTCGACATGGTAGAGGTAGACGCCGTAGGCGATGTTCATCCCGTCCCGCGTCGTCAGGTCCCAGGCGAGCTGCCCGTCATCGATGGTAGACTGGTGGTGCAGCGTCTGTACGAGCTGGCCGGTGAGGGTATAGATGCGAATGGTGCACTCGGGTGGCAGGTGCATGAAGTAGATGCGCCGCTCGCCCCGGCCGACGCGGAAATTGTTGGCTGGCTCGAAGGTGCTCGTGGCCACGTACGGATTGGGCACGACGATGATGTCGTCCAGGGCGCTGGCGGCTTTTTTCTCGTCGAACGCCGGTGGGCGAGTGCTGAACGTAACCCGGTCCCCGGTCTGGAAGGGCTTGCTCGTCCGGAAGCGCAGCGTGGTGCCAGGGGCCGGCGGAATCACGGGGACGTCCGGCTCCAGGTCCGGGTCCGGAGGTACCAGGCGAATCAGCCAGTTCGAACGCCAGGCCCCTCCTTCCAGGCGCGGTGGAGTGTCCGGCGTCGTGCCCGAGACGAGCACGATGGTCTCGCCGTGGTCGTACTGCCCATTACGCAGTTCGGGGATGTCTTCGAGGATGACGAAGTCCTGCCGCCGGCCCGTTGTAAGGTTTTCGACGTAGAAGGGTGCGGGGATCTCGCGCATCCCGAAGGCCAGGCGCAGCGATGTGTCCGCCACAGCCTCGGTGAAGTGGAGGGCGAAGTCGGCCGGCAGGGGGACGAACCGGCTGCTGACGGTCGCGCTCACGGAGGCCGGCTGTACCACCGGCGTGAAGGTGCTCGCGGCGTCGGTGAGCCGGACCGTCGTGTCGATCACGGCCACCTCGGTGTCGTTGCGGATGTCAACGATGAAGCCTTCGAGCGGCGGGATCTCGCGTCGCCCGCCCGTGACGACGCCCTCCTCGACCACGGCGCCTGTCGTCAGGTTCGTCAGCGCGTAGCGGACGGCGGCGCTGTCCTGCCAGAGCGACGGGTTCTCGAAGGTGAGTTCGTAGGTGTTTGCCTCCTGGATCAGGCCGGGCGATACGATCTCGACGGCGACCGATCCCGTGCCGACCGCCTGCACGTTGAGCCCCTCCAGGGCCGGGGGGACGTAGCCGGCGGCCGGCGCCCGCGGTGTTACCACCGCTGTGTTGAGGTCCGTCGCGATGTTGCCGGCCACGTCGTTCTTGATGACGGCCGTTGTCAGGCTTGGCGCCAGCCCACGCACCGACCCGTCCGGGTTCGTCGCCACGGTGCCGTCCTCGTTCCGAGCGATGAAGCCCCGGTCGTAGGCGACGACGGCGTAGTAATACGTCTGTCCGTTGATCACATCCCGGTCGATGAACGTGTGGCGCAGGCCGCTGTCGGTGCCCAGGTTGAACTGCGCGCCATTGACTGAGACGGGGTGCGGCCCGCGCAGGCCGTTGGCCAGGTCAAACTGGGCGATGGGCCGCTGGAAGATCGGGTTGCCAAAGGCGTCCGTGACGACCAGGTTTTCCTCGAAGTTGGGTTCGGTGGAGCGGTAGATCAGGTACCCCTCGAAATCGAACTCGCGCAGGAACGGGTCGAAGGATTTCTCGGCGACATCGTCCCAGATGAGCGTCACCTGCCCGTCGCCGGGGATGGCCGTGAGCGTCGGCTTGTTCGGTGGACGGGCAAAACGGTAGTCGGCGTTGTAGATCTGCTGTACAGTCTCCTTCTTCCGGGCCAGGGATGAGTTTTCGATGTTGCGCGGGTCCGTGAAGTCCTTTTCGGCAAAGAGGAGGGCCATCGAGAAGCGCTCGGTCTGCCCGGCGCGGAGGGGGAAGGGACCGGAGGCGAAGAACATGCCCAGGTTGCGCCCGCCCTCGAGGACGATGTCGTCGAGGGGGGGAAGGGCGCGGGCGAAGATGTCGAAGTTTTGCTCGTCGTCGATGAGTTCGTAGTCGTGCACGTTGAAGATGGCGAAGCCGGTCAGGCCGATCTGGTCGGACTCGTCCTTGTCGGTGGCGTCGAAGTTGGGCTCGCCGGGGGTGGGGATGCCGTCGCCTTCGCCGCGGTCGCGGCCGGGGTAGTTGGGGTCGGTAGGTCCGAGGCCGTCCTCGCCCAGGTCGTCGCGCAGGGGCTCATCAGGGTCCCAGGCACCATTGCCGTTGAGGTCCTGAAAGCCGAGCCAGTCCATTTCCTCGTCGCCGGTCCACCAGCGTCCTTCGAGGAAGGCGGGGCGTTCTTCGAGGCCGAGGTAGAAACGCTCGAAATCGGCCAGGTTGTAGTGGGCCTGGACGTAGGCGCGGATGGCTTCCTGGCCCTCGATGAGCTGGCCCGGCCCGCTGTCGCGGCGCTCGTCGATGATGCCGTCCTCGTCGTTGTCGAGGCCGTCGGTGTGGTTGCCGGGAGATTCGAGGAAGGCGTAGCCGGCGGTGCCGACGGGACCCCAGCGGCCAGGTGTCCCGATGCCGTCGAAATCCCAGGCGAAGGCCAGGTCGAGGCGGGTGTTGTAGGCGCCCTCGTCATCGCCGGAGTCGTCCGTGCCGCCGATACCCCAGTCGATGTACTGGGCAAAATAGACCTCGTCGTAGTCGACCTGGCACTCGTTGGTGATCTCGTAGAGCCAGAAGATCACGTCCTGGGCGAGCGGGTGATTCCACTGGAAGCCGCGCACGGCCACCTCCAGGCCGAGGCCGCCGCGCGTGGTGTCGCCCGGGCAGGGGTAGAAGCGGTGGGGGTCCTGCGTCCACTCGCGGTCCGGGGCGTCGTCGAAGACAAAGTAGGTTTCGACGTCGGCGTTCTGCACGCCCCGCCCGAAGAAGCCGTTCCACTGCCCGGCCCACTCGATGGGGCGGTCCGGCCACTCGGCGGGCCAGGTGGAAGGGTCGTCGCTGCGTGCGGGCGACCCCTGCCGGGGGTTCGAGTAACCGGGCACAGGCCCCCAGCCCCAGGGTTCCTTCGTCACGGGGTCCCGGTCGATGAACTCGCGGTAGTTGGTGCTCATGGGCTTGATGATGCGCCCCTGCGCATCGCGGGTCCGGGCCGAGACGATGAAGGCGACGCCGTCGACGTAGGAGTGGCCGCTGCCCCGGGGCCACTCGCCCGAGGGCTGGTCCGGCCACCGGGCGATCTCGCCGTGGTTGGCGTAGAGCGTCCGCACGCGGTTGCCGTCGAGCACGCCCCACTGCGTCAGTTTCGTGTTGCCGTGGTTCGGGTCGGGCACCCGCTGTGCCCGTACGACCGGCGCCACGAACAGCCCGGCCAGCAGCACGATCAGGATCCGTGACGGCATGATGATTCGGGGTTGGGGATTGCGGAGGGTGGTGTCAGAAACGTAGTTGCAGGCCCAGGGTCACCTGTCGCGGGGCGGAATAGAAGTCGGGGCGCCGGAAGAACTCCTCCTTCGTGTTGAGGCCCTGCGGTTCTCCCGGGAAGAAGCGCAGGTTGGGGAAGGCGCGGCCCGTGTCGGTGAAGACGTGGACCTCGTTCTGCGCGTCGAACACGTTGAAGATGCGGGTGAAGAGGGCGGCCTCGACGCCGCCGAGCGAGAGGTTGCGCGTGGCGTAGAGGTCGAACGTGGCGAAGCCGGGGCGGCGCCCGGAGTTTTCCAGGGCGATGCGCTCGTCGGCCAGGGAGGGCGTGTAGGGCAACCCGGTGCCGAGGCGCCCCACGAGCGTGGCGACCCAGGTGCCGGGCCGTCCGACGGTCAGCGACGTGTTGAGCTGGTGCCGCCGGTCCCAGTCCAGAAAGACGAGCTGCTTTTCCGGCTCGATGCCGGCCTGCTCGTCGAGCAGCGTCGCGCGCGGGTCGCTGGCGTTGCCCTTGGCGATCTGGAACGTGTAGTCGACGTTGAGGGCAAAGCCTCCGGCCATGCGCCGCTCGAACGACACGATGAAGCCTTTCACCTGCCCGTAGTCCCGGTTGACAAAGCGCCCGTACTTTTCGAGCTGGAAGGGTTCGTCGAAGCCGGGCTGGATGATCTCCAGACGAGTGCCGAGCAGATTGCGGATGTCCTTGAAGTAGGCCGTCACGTCCACCGCGATCCGGTCGGAGAAGGCCTGCTGCAGGCCGATCTCGTACTGCACGGTGCGCTGGGGTTCGAGGTCGGCGTAGCCGAAGGCCCGGTTCAGCCCCTCCTCCGGGTCGTAGATGTAGTCGGCGTTGGTGTAGAGGAACTCGAAGGGCGGCATCTGGAAGAAGTGGCCATAGGCGACGTGGACGACGCCGCGCTCCGAGAGCGGGTAGGCCAGTCCGAAGCGGGGCGAGACCTGCCACTTGGGCGAGGACGGGCGCCGGGGCGAGGTGCGGGGCCGCCCGAAGTCTTCGAGCACCTCGCCGTTGGCGTCGAAGTAGTCCAGCCGCACACCGGCGTTGACGACCATGAAGTCGAACTCCATCTTGTCCTGCAGGTAGGCGCTGGCCTCGAAGGGGCGGCGGGTGTAGCGCACGTGGTCGGGAGTGCCGGCCTCGGGGATGGCCGGGACGAACCCGGTCGACGGGTTGTTCTTGACCTCGAAGTCGTCCAGGAATAGCTCGTGCTGCCGGACTTCGACGCCGGTCTTGATCTGGTGGCGGCGGGTGACCTGGCTCGTGAAGTCGAGGCGACCGACCTGGGTCCGCGTCTCGCGGCGGAAGTGGTTCATGCGGGCGCCGCCGCGGAAGAAGGAGAAGTTGCCGCCGAGCTGCCGGAGGGCATCATCGGCCGGATAGCGAGGGTCAAGGGGGTTCTCGTAGACGTAGGCGCGGACCTCGTTGCGGAAGACGGCCCCCTTCACGTCCAGAAAGCTCGCCGTGCCGAAGAGGTGGGTGTAGGTGGTCGTGAGCGACCAGGAGTCGCCGAAGGTGGTGGGGATGCCGTCCGGGTTGTAGCGAAAGAGATGGTCGTAGTTCTGCCCCCGGTCGCGTTGCACGAGGAGGTTGGCCGAGAGCTTGTTGCCGCCGAAGAGGCGGGCCGTGAGCTTGACTTGGCCGGTGGCCTGCTCGCCCCAGTTCATCGCGACGTAGGCGCTGTCCCCGAAGGCCGGAACGAATACCTCGCGCCCGTCGATCAGCACGGTCTTGCCCGTCCCCTGCTCGGGCCCGACGGGCCGGACGATGCGGCGGCCGTAGAGGTGGCCTTCGTTGTGGAAGAAGCGCCCCGAGGCGAAGAAGGTGAGGCGTTCGCCCAGGCCCGGCACCGGACCGCTCAGTGAGCCCTGCATCTCGTAGGTATCGGTGGGCGAGAGCCGGTCCGTGTAGGTGAACAGGTCAGTGGCGGTCGTCACATAGTCGCCCACGTAGGCGCTGAAGGAGCCCTCGTAGGACGTGCCCCCGTCTTTCGTGACGATGTTGACCACGCCGGACTGTGCCTGCCCGTACTCGGCGTTGAACGTGCCGCTGATGATCTCGACCTCCTGGATGGCGTTGTTCTCCACCTGAAAGGCGAAGGTCTGGTCGAAGACGTCGTTGATCGGCACGCCGTCGACCAGGTAGGCGACCTCGCCGAGGCGGCCACCCCGGAAATGCCCGTCCACGACGCCGGCCTGCAGGTTGACGACGTCGTTGAAGTTGAGCACGGGCAGCGTCTCGAGCTGCTCGGCCGAGACGGACGTGGCCGTGCTGGTCAGGTCACGTTGCACCAGCGGGCGCTCGGCTGTGACGACCACCTCCTCCCCCTGGAGCACTTCCTCCCGGAGCACAAAGTCCACCTCGGTCGTCTTGTCGATCAGCACCCGGACGTTCTCGATGGTCGTCGTGGCATAGCCGATGAACGAGGCACGGACGGCATACGTGCCCGGCTTCACGTTCAGGATGAAGTAGTAGCCGTCGAGGTCGGTGGTGCTACCCTGGGTGGTGCCGGCGATCACGACGTTGACGCCGGGCAGCGGCTCGCCCGTGCCGGCGTCGGTGACGCGCCCGGCGATCTTACCCGTCTGGGCTGAGGCGGAACCGGCGAGCAGACCGGCCAGGATCAGGGAGGCCCATAGGGGCAACTTGCGCAGGTAAAAGCAACGATGTGACGGCATGGGTACGACGTCGGCAGGGGGCTTCACGGGCGTGGAGGCCGGGGGAGCGGCGACAGGAGGAAAGCTGCCGCCGCTCCCCCGCATCCTCGGTGCGAGGTGAGTACGTTGGCCCGTGCAGGGATCACTTCAGCAACACCATCTGGCGAGCCTTGCGATGGCTGTTCACCTCCAGGACGTAGAGGTAGACGCCGCTGGGCAGATGCTTCGCATCGAACCGAACCTGGCGTGTACCGGCCGGCAGGATTTGATCCTCGAGCAGCAGGGCTACCCGGCGGCCAAGCAGATCGTACACTGCCAGATTCACCCGGGCCTGCTGGGGGAGGTCGAAGGCGATGGTGGTGGTCGGATTGAACGGGTTGGGAAAGTTCTGATACAGTTGGAACGTCTCCGGTACCTCGTTGCCGGCCATCTCGTCCTCCGTACCGGTCTCGACGAGGGTGCTGCCGCCCAGCGGGATGATGGCGACGTCGTCCCAGAAGGTGTTGCCCTGGAACTGGTGCCAGTAGCGGAGTCGGGCTTCGAGGCCGACGGCCCCCTCGGGCGGATAGGCCACGTAGGCGTACTGTGTCCAGCCGGTGGTGGCCTCACGCTTCAGCAGCGGGATGAGGTTGGGGTTGCCCTCCTCGTTCATGACGATGTCCACACCGCCGATTTCACCCCAGCCGGCGGCACCGCCCTCGAGGTTGTTGTACCAGAGCACGGTCAGCCCCAGGTTGTTCTGCCCCGTGCCGATGGCTTCCGGAGCGGGGTGCCCCTCGTGCCGGACCCAGAAGCTCAAGAGCACCGGCTCGCCGGCAGCGACCGGCACGCGCTCGGAGATGGCCACCGTCTCGAGCTGGTTGTCCCCGTTGGCAGCAATGAGCAGGCTGTGGCTGCCCGAGTGGGCGTCCTCATCGGTGACGTACTGCATGTGCGGCTGCGTCGCAGGCCAGGAGGCCTCCCCGGCGGAGAAGTTGTTCCACCAGTAGTACCAGGTGTCGCCCGCGTCGACGTTGGCGTTGAAGAAGTCGCCGGTCCATCCGTCGGCGTTGGGGTCGGCCTTGCGGATGAAGACGTCGTCGAGGTAGGCGGTGCCGGTGGCCGCGGCGCCCTTGCGGAAGGTGATGCGGGCGCTCTTGGCGGCCTGTTCGCCGGGGAGGGTGATGGCGCCGAGGGTCTCGCTCGAGAGTTCGACCCAGGCGCCGGTCGAGGCGGTCTGCTGCGGCAGGTCGAGCACGACGGGTCCGCCGAGCAGGTCGACGCCGTTCTCGTCGAAGAATTCGAAGAGGAGCTGGAATTTTTCGTCGTCGGAGGAGGGGTTGGTGTTGACGCCTTCGGTGTAGACCCAGGCGCCGACGACGAGTTCGGGGTTGCCGGCGCCGGGGAAGCCGGGGGTCCAGTTGCGGACGGCTTCGGGCTGTTGCCACTGGGCGGCGCCGGTGCCGGAGAGTTTGAGGCTGTAGGCAGGGGTGCGGGCGTGCTCACGCGACCACATGGCGCCCTCGCCCGAGGGTTCCCAGTAGGCCGGCTTCGTCACCTCAAACCCCCCGTTCGAAAGCAGGTTGAGGTCGGCCAGAGCCGGGATCACGTCCTTGACGGGGGCGATGAAGACGTCGTCCCAGAAGGTGTTGCCCTGGAACTGGTGCCAGTAGCGGAGTCGGGCTTCGAGGCCGACGGCCCCCTCGGGCGGATAGGCCACGTAGGCGTACTGTGTCCAGCCGGTGGTGGCCTCACGCTTCAGCAGCGGGATGAGGTTGGGGTTGCCCTCCTCGTTCATGACGATGTCCACACCGCCGATTTCACCCCAGCCGGCGGCACCGCCCTCGAGGTTGTTGTACCAGAGCACGGTCAGCCCCAGGTTGTTCTGCCCCGTGCCGATGGCTTCCGGAGCGGGGTGCCCCTCGTGCCGGACCCAGAAGCTCAAGAGCACCGGCTCGCCGGCAGCGACCGGCACGCGCTCGGAGATGGCCACCGTCTCGAGCTGGTTGTCCCCGTTGGCAGCAATGAGCAGGCTGTGGCTGCCCGAGTGGGCGTCCTCATCGGTGACGTACTGCATGTGCGGCTGCGTCGCAGGCCAGGAGGCCTCCCCGGCGGAGAAGTTGTTCCACCAGTAGTACCAGGTGTCGCCCGCGTCGACGTTGGCGTTGAAGAAGTCGCCGGTCCATCCGTCGGCGTTGGGGTCGGCCTTGCGGATGAAGACGTCGTCGAGGTAGGCGGTGCCGGTGGCCGCGGCGCCCTTGCGGAAGGTGATGCGGGCGCTCTTGGCGGCCTGTTCGCCGGGGAGGGTGATGGCGCCGAGGGTCTCGCTCGAGAGTTCGACCCAGGCGCCGGTCGAGGCGGTCTGCTGCGGCAGGTCGAGCACGACGGGTCCGCCGAGCAGGTCGACGCCGTTCTCGTCGAAGAATTCGAAGAGGAGCTGGAATTTTTCGTCGTCGGAGGAGGGGTTGGTGTTGACGCCTTCGGTGTAGACCCAGGCGCCGACGACGAGTTCGGGGTTGCCGGCGCCGGGGAAGCCGGGGGTCCAGTTGCGGACGGCTTCGGGCTGTTGCCACTGGGCGGCGCCGGTGCCGGAGAGTTTGAGGCTGTAGGCAGGGGTGCGGGCGTGCTCACGCGACCACATGGCGCCCTCGCCCGAGGGTTCCCAGTAGGCCGGCTTCGTCACCTCAAACCCCCCGTTCGAAAGCAGGTTGAGGGGCGAGTCGGCCGTCAGCAGTTCAAGAAATTGTTGCGCTCGTGCGTCCGGCGCCAGGAGGAACAATCCCAGGATCAGCAGGATAAAGGGCTTTCCCACGATCGGAGTGAGCGGTCGTAGCAGACGGTTCATGACGATCACCTTCGCGGTTAGTGTTCGGGGATGACATGGGAGGTTGCGGTGACGTACTGCCGCCCGGATGCACCCGCGGAGACCATGCCTGCCGGGGAGCCTGCGCGGACTGTCGCGGAAAGGATTCGGTGTGGTAGCCCCCTTTCCGGGCAGTCGGCGCTCCCCCGGTGGGGTTGCGGGAGGCCGGGTACACGTCGGTGTGTGGCGGGGCGGTCCGGCACGAAGCGCTTTCGAGCGGACCGGATTATGTCACAGGTCAGGAAGGTATCACCTTGTTGGTCGGCTTCAGGTCGATCCGCGCACAACCAGTTCGGTGTTGACGCGGACGACGTGGCGGCCCCGTTCGAAACGAGACGTTTCTTCGGGGGGCGCTTCAATGAGTGTATGCAGATGCCGCATGGCTAGCTCGCCCAGGTGTTCCTTGAACACCCGCACCGTCGTCAGGGGAGGGGCGGCTTCGGCGGCGCGCTCGACGTCGTCGAAGCCGAGGACGGCCAGCCGTTCCGGTACCGGGATTCCGCGCTGGCGTGCTTGATCGAGCACGCCGAGAGCGAGAGCATCGTTGACGCAGAAAACCGCCGTGGGGGGCGGGTCGAGGGTCAGGAGCCGACCGGCCAGTCGGTAGCCGGTCGAATACGTCGGGTCGGCGTCGTCGGTGATCAACAGGTGCTCGTCCACCGGAAGCCCGGCCGCGCTCAGGGCGAGCCGATAGCCGTCGAGACGGTCGCGCAGGCTGGGGTGGTCGAGGTCGGCCCCCAGCAGGGCGATGCGCCGGTGACCTCGCTCGATCAGGTGTTCGACGGCCTCCCGCGCCCCGGCCTGGTTGTTGATGACGAAGGCGGGGAGGTCGTCCCACTCGAAGTCGATGAGTACAATCGGCACACCGGTGCCCCGGGCTTCCTCGAGAAAGGCGGGATCGACCTTGCCCGCTACCAGGATGCCGTCCACGTTGCGCTCACGAAGAAAGCGGGGCGTGTGTTCACCGGGATGGTAGTGCCGGGGGATGGTTGTCAGCAGGACGTACAGGTTCTGGTGGCGTGCCTCGAACTCGGTCCCCAGAAAGATGCGGGTGTAAAAGGGTTCGCTGCGCGTGAAGTGATCGTCCCGCAGCACGAACCCGACGTTACCCGAGCGTCGTGCCGCCAGGTTACGCGCTGCCTGACGGGGTACGTAACCCAGTTGTGTAGCGACCTGCAGCACACGCGCCCGCGTCTCCTCGCTGACGTTTCCCTTGCCGTTGAGTACCAGCGATACGGTCGATATCGAAACGTTTGCTTCGGCGGCAACGTCCCGGATCGTAGCCGTGTGGGTTCCCCGGTTAGACATGGAAGTAAATTTGATCGAAGCGTTTTAGTAAATATTATGCACATAGCGCTGTCTTGTCAAGCAGAGGCTGAAAAATTCCTGTCCATGGCCTGCCGGGTACCCGGTCGGAACCTGACCCTT
>CAZKFR010000074.1:0-12224 GCA_964552015.1 uncultured Rhodothermaceae bacterium
TCCAGCTGAGCTACGGGCACGTCTGGCGGGCTTCTACGCTGTGCCGCCGGGCAGGGTCCCAAAATAGGCCCGCCGGCGGCCGGCGCGCAAGTGAAGAATCGTTGCAAAGCATCATCGTGATGTCTTCCCCCGGGTATGATGTGATCGTCGTGGGCGCGGGCCTGGCCGGCGCCGCCGCCGCCATGCACCTGAGCGCCACGGCGGCGGTGCTGGTGCTGGAGGCCGGGCAGCCGGCGAGCGGGGCTTCCGGAGCGGCGGCCGGGCTGGCAAACCCGTTCATGGGGCAGCGTGCCCGGCCGGTGTGGCAGATGGAGACGGCGCTCATGGCCCTCCACGCCACCCTGGCGGAAGCGGACGCCCGGGCCCTGTACCGCCCTGGCCTCCTCCGCCCGGCCCGCGACGCCAACCAGGCGGCGACGTTCCGGGACACCGCCGCGCATCACCCCCGGCACGTACGGTGGCTCGGTCCGTCCGAGGTGAGCACGCACTGGCCCGCCGTCCACGCACCGCACGGCGCCCTGTACGTCGAGGCCGGCGGCGCACTCAGCGTGCCCGCTTTCGTCCGGGCCCTGCTGGCGGCTGCCGAGCGGCGAGGCGCCTCCCTCCGCACCGGAACGCGCGTTACGGCATGGCGCGAAGCCGACGGGCACGTAGACGTGGACCTGGCCGGGCGGGAAGGCCCCGCCACCTTCCGGACCCGCTTCCTGATCCTGGCCCCCGGCGACGGGTTCACGGCCTTCGCCGCCCTGAACACCCTCCCCCTCCACCGGGTCAAGGGGCAGGTGATCCGCCTCGCCCTTCCCCCGGGTCTCGACCCGGCCGCGCTGCCGTCCCTGGCCGGACACGGGTACGTCGTGCCCGAGAACGACACGCTCGTGGCCGGCAGCACGTACGAGCACCGTTTCGCCGACGCCGGGCCCACCCCGGAAGCCAGCGCGAGCATCCGCGCCAAGGCGACCCGGATGCTCCCCCCCCTCGCCTCGGCAGCCATCCTGTCGGCCACGGCCGGTGTGCGGGTGACGGTCCGGGGCACACGCCTTCCGCTCGTGGGCCCGCTGCCCGGACACCGGCGCACCTGGGTTTTCACCGGCCTCGGCTCGAAGGGCCTCCTCATGGCCCCGCTCCTGGCGCAGCGCCTGCCCCACTTCCTCCGGCACCCGGAAGCGATTCCACCCGAACTCCACCCGCTCACTTCGACCGGATAGCGCTTCCACCTCCTTCGCAAAACCCTCTTATCTTGACAAAAAAGCGCTTCCGGGTTATATAATTTTGTCGAACGGGATGAGGATACCCGTCTTTTTTTATACCTTGATGGATCCGCGTTCGACGCCGTGTCCCCGATCCGGTCGCGTTCCGTCGGACCCTTAGCCTGACATCATGATGCTGGAGGTTGAAGACCATGGCAGAAGTCACTACGTCGCACCTGGCCGATATCCTCGGTGATGAGGCGAGCTACCTGCTCGACCACAAGTGCACCACCATCCCGAAAGAACAGCTCCACCTGCCCGGACCGGACTTCGTAGACCGCGTCTGGATCCCTTCCGACCGCTCGCCCCAGGTGCTGCGTTCGTTGCAGACCCTGTTCAATCACGGGCGGCTGGGCGGAACGGGCTACCTTTCGATCCTCCCCGTCGACCAGGGCATCGAGCACTCGGCCGGCGCCTCGTTCGCCAAGAACCCGATCTACTTCGACCCGGAAAACATCGTCAAGCTGGCCATCGAGGGCGGCTGCAATGCCGTCGCCTCGACGTATGGCGTTCTCGGCGCCGTCGCGCGCAAGTATGCCCACAAGATCCCCTTCATCCTCAAGATCAACCACAACGAACTGCTGACGTACCCGAACACGTACGACCAGATCATGTTCGCGCGGGTCGAGGAAGCCTGGAACATGGGGTGCGTGGCTATCGGGGCAACGATCTACTTCGGCTCGCCCGAGTCGAACCGGCAGATCCAGGAGGTCTCCGAGGCGTTTGCGCACGCCCACGAGCTCGGCATGGCCACCATCCTCTGGTGCTACCTTCGGAATCCCGGTTTCAAGGTCAACGGCGTCAACCACGAGACGAGCGCCGACCTGACGGGCCAGGCCAATCATCTTGGAGCCACCATCGAGGCCGACATCCTCAAGCAGAAACAGCCTACCCAGAACGGCGGCTACAAGGCCCTCAACACGGGCAACTCCTCCTATGGCAAGCTCGATGAGCGCATCTACACCGAGCTCACGACCGATCACCCGATCGATCTGACCCGCTACCAGGTGGCCAACGGCTACATGGGCCGGGTGGGCCTGATCAACTCGGGCGGTGCTTCCGGCAAAAACGACCTGCAGCAGGCCGTCAAGACGGCTGTCATCAACAAGAGGGCCGGGGGCATGGGCCTCATCTCGGGCCGCAAAGCCTTCCAGCGCCCGATGAAAGAGGGCGTCGAGATCCTGCATGCCATCCAGGACGTCTACCTGAACAAGGAAGTCACCATCGCCTGAGCAGCACGGTCGACGCGCTGTACCCGGACGGGGCCCGGTTCTCGAGACCGGTGCCCCGTTTCTTTTTTCCGGTCGACGGAATCCTCCAGGCCCGGCGGGCATATCCCCCTGACACAGCGGCCCCTGCATCCCGGCGACCCGCCCCTGCGTACGCACGCCCGATTTCCGCCCCGTTCACCCCCAGCAACCCACGAACCATGTCCGATCAGGATCTGTCTACCAGCGCCCCGACGAACGACGCCGCGGCCGGCCCGTTGCCGGCCCTCCCCGCCTCGGCCAGCCTGCTGGAACGGTACACGGCCCACTACCCGGCCTGGGCCCGCGAATTCGCCCGCAAGTACCTGACCAAGACCCTGACGCAGTTCATCCTCTACGGCAACGTGCGCGACCTCGTCCCCACGCGGGACGACCAGGGCCAGACGCACTACGTCCCGCTCCGTCGCTTTCTGACCGACGAGCTGTTCGCCGCCCGGGACATCGTGCTCTTCTACGACCGTTCCAGCGGCATCCACTTCGCCGACCAGGCCTCCCAGCAGGACTTCAACCGGGCCCTTTCCGGCTACGACACCATTTTCGGGACCGAATACGCGAAGAAACTGCCCAAAGACCCGGTACGTGTGCTGTCGGTGCTGGAGAACTATTTCCGCCTGCGCCTGGCCGAGGGCAAACGCATCGCCTGCATCCTGGATTATGCCGAGACGATCGTCCCCATGGCCGAGGCCTCGACGTATTCGGCCGAAGATCGCAACGCGCTCGTCTCGCTCCAGAAATGGTCGCACGACGCCCTCTTTCTGGAGAGTGACTTCACGGTCGTCCTGATCACCGAGAACCTGACGCAACTCAACCAGCAGCTCGTCCAGAGCCCGTACACCGCCGAGATCCAGATCCCGATTCCCGACGAGGCCGCACGACGCAATTTCGTCACCTGGTACGTCGCCGGGCGGGAGGAGGCGTTCTTGCAACACTCGGAAGTCAGCCTGAACGCCCTGGCACAGAACACGGCGGGTCTCAACTTCATTCAGCTCCGTACCATCCTGGCCGATGTGCTCGAGAACCGCACCGAGCTGACGTTCGATCTGCTCTCGGCCCTGAAGAAAGAGTTCATCGAGGCCGAAGCGTATGGGATGCTCGAATTCGTCGAGACGGACTGGAACCTGGACCTCGTCGCCGGGCACGAGGAGGCCAAGGCCCACCTGCGGCAGGCCGCCCATGCGCTCAAGAACGGCCGCCCGGACGTGCTCCCCATGGGCTACCTGGTCAGCGGCCCCGTCGGCACCGGCAAGACCTTCATGATCACGTGCTTTGCCGGCGAGATCGGCATCCCGATGGTCAAGCTGAAAAATTTCCGGTCGATGTGGCAGGGACAGACCGAGGGCAACCTCGAGAAGATCCTCGCGCTGCTGGAGGCCATGACCCCGGTGGCCGTGATGATCGACGAGGCGGACGCGGCCCTGGGCGACCGCGACGCCTCGGGCGACTCGGGCGTCTCCAAGCGGGTCTTCGGCCAGATCGCCTCGTTCATGAGCAACCCCAAGCACCGGGGCCGCATCATCTTCTTCCTGGTCACGGCCCGACCGGACCTCATGCCCATCGACCTGAAGCGCCAGGGACGCGCCGAGGAACACCTGGCCCTGTTCTACCCTTCCACACGCGAAGCACGCGAAGAACTGCTCCGTGTGATGATGCGCCGAACGGGGGTGAACCTGCCCATGGACGAGGTGCCCGAGGCCCTGCTCAACGGCGAGCGGACCTTCAGCGGTGCCGACATGGAAGCGCTGCTCACCCGCGCCAAGTTTCGCGCCGCCGCCACGAACGGACCGGTCACGCGTGAGATCCTACAACAAACCGTGGACGACTTCATCCCCCCCACCTATCCCCTCGAAGTGGAGCTTCAAAACCTCGTCGCCGTGCTCGAATGCACGAGCCGCGCCCTGCTGCCGGAGCCGTTCCGCACCATGGACCGCGAAGCCATCGTCCGACGCATCGAGACGCTCAAACAACTGATCTGACATCGTCGTACACCGCGGCCTGCCGGCAGGCTCGCGTCACACGTACCTCCCCACGCCAACACAAAAAAGCACGCCCGGGAGTCCACACCGATCTACTGGCGAAGCGAGCATCAGAGAGAGCGAGCCACCTGGCCCGGCTCCCGGCTCGTCACCCGTATCCGGATCGCATTCCCGGGCGTGCCGACAAACCCGAAGGTACCGGTTTACTTACCGCGCTTTTTCTCCATCGCTTCGGCGGCCGCCAGCAGCTTGAGATAGAGATCGTAGCTGATCAGCACGGCGTAGGGCTCGTTGTTCTTCTGGACAAGAATGCCCCGATCGATCTGCTTCGCATGCTCGACGAGATCCGACGTCTTGGAGCGCAGTTCCGTGATGGTAGCGACGGCTTCAATGCCTTTGGTGCTGTACATGTCTGTACCTCTATTGATGGCTGACTGGTATTAACCCATGGTGCGAAATGAGCAGCCACTTCGCGCATCTCGTTCCACGAAGAGTCTACGTACTTTAGATCAAAATATCCACCACACTTCCCTCAGTACCAGCATCAATTTTCACAAACTTCTTTTTATATGTACACAGTCCGTGTTTCACAACAATTCCGTGACATTTTCCATCCCTTCCCGTCCACCCGCAGCCGGAGTCATTCTCCTGGAAGGCACCGTTACCCGGCCGGATGTAGCCGCATCCTTGGCAGATGCGCCCCCGCTTCCGCCAGCGCATTCGTGGTAAAGCCCCTCGCTACGCGATGGGTTCGACGCGAGGAGGAGCGCTCTTACTTCGCCTCGATCGGTTGGATCTCTACGCCACCATTCCTTTCGGGCGCTTATCTTACAGACTCGCCCGAACGATCTGAAGCCGATTACCCTCCGTCATATGTACCTCTGTAAAGTCACCGGCACCGTGGTAGCCCCGCGAAAGGATGAACGATTCCGCCCTACGAAGCTCCTGATCGTCCATCCGGTGGACCTGGAGGGCAACCTCAAAGGGCGTAAGGATCAACTGGCGCTCGACCCGGGGTATGGTGCAGGTATCGGAGACTACGTACTCGTGGCCAAGGAGGGCGCCGTCGTCGCCCAGTTGCTCGGCGCGTCGACTCCCGCCAACGTCATCGTGCTCGGCGTGGTGGACAACTGGTCGGTCGAAGCCTCCGCGTAATGACTTCCGACCGCCCCGTCACATGTTGCGCCGGTACTGCCCGCCCACCTCGAACAGGGCGCGGGTGATCTGACCGAGGGAGCACACCTTGACGGTCTCCATCAGCTCCTCGAACACGTTGCCACCGTTGCGGGCCACCTCTTTCAGCCGCTCCAGCGCCTCCGGAGCCCGATCGGCGTTGCGCCGCTGGAAGGCACGGAGCGAGGCCAGCTGGCGCTGCTTCTCGTCGTCCGTGGAACGCATGAGGGCCACCGGGGCGTCGTGTGCCTCTTCCCCCTCCGGGGGCAGGAACGTATTGACGCCGATGACGGGCAACTCGCCGGAGTGCTTCTTGCGCTCGTAATAGAGCGATTCTTCCTGGATCTTGCCCCGCTGGTACATGGTCTCCATCGCCCCGAGGACGCCGCCGCGGTCGTTGAGCCGCTCGAACTCCTGCAGCACGGCCTCCTCCACCAGGTCGGTCAGCTCCTCGATGATGAAGGCTCCCTGGAGCGGGTTCTCGTTCTTCGCCATCCCGAACTCGCGGTTGATGATGAGTTGGATGGCGATGGCCCGCCGCACGCTTTCTTCCGTCGGCGTGGTGATGGCCTCGTCGTAGGCGTTGGTGTGGAGCGAGTTGCAGTTGTCGTAGATGGCCAGCAGCGCCTGGAGCGTCGTGCGGATGTCGTTGAACTGGATCTCCTTGGCGTGCAGGCTGCGGCCGGAGGTCTGGATGTGGTACTTGAGCTTCTGGCTGCGCTCGTTGGCGCCGTACTTCTCTCGCATCGCCACAGCCCAGATGCGCCGGGCCACGCGCCCGATGACGCTGTACTCGGGGTCCATCCCGTTCGAGAAGAAGAACGACAGGTTCGGCGCAAAGGCGTCGACGTCCATCCCGCGGGCGCGGTAATACTCCACGTACGTGAAGCCGTTGGCCAGCGTGAAGGCGAGCTGCGTGATCGGGTTGGCCCCGGCCTCGGCAATGTGGTAGCCGGAGATGGAGACAGAGTAGAAGTTGCGGACGTGGTGGTCGATGAAGTACTGCTGCACGTCACCCATCATGCGAAGGGCAAACTCCGTGGAAAAGATGCACGTGTTCTGGGCCTGATCCTCCTTGAGGATGTCGGCCTGGACGGTGCCCCGGACCACCCGGAGGGCATCGGCCTTGAGGGTGTCATACTCGTCCTGCGTCAGCACGCCCCACGCGACCAGATCGGAGCCGGTGCAGCCAAGCAGCCCCAGGCCCGAGCCGTCGTGCGTCTCCGGCAAGGACGCCTCGGGGCCGTTGGGCCCGTAGGGAACGTACCGGGGGCGGTCTTCCCCCAGCCGCTCGGCGATGACCCGCTCGGCCTCGTCCCACCGTCCCTGCTCCTTCAGGAAGAACTCCACCTGCTGGTCGATAGCGGTGTTCAGAAACATGGCCAGGATCATCGGCGCCGGGCCGTTGATGGTCATGGAGACGCTCGTCTTCGGGTCGCACAGGTTAAACCCCGAGTAGAGCTTCTTCATGTCGTCGAGGGTGCAGATGGAGACGCCCGAGTTGCCCACCTTGCCATAGATGTCGGGCCGCTCGTCGGGGTCGAAGCCGTAGAGGGTGACCGAGTCGAAGGCGGTGGAGAGCCGCTTGGCAGGCATGCCGGCCGAGACGAGGTGGAAGCGGCGGTTGGTCCGTTCCGGGCTCCCCTCCCCGGCGAACATCCGGGTGGGATCCTCGTCGCCGGTGCGCTTGAACGGGAAGACGCCGGCCGTGAAGGGGAAGTAGCCCGGCAGGTTCTCGAGCAGCGCGAAACGGAGCCGCTCGCCGGGGTCCTGCGTGCGGGGCAGCGCCACACGCGGCACCTTCGTCCCGGAGAGCGACTCGTGGAACAGGGGCACGGTGATTTCCCGGCCGCGCACGGTGTACGTGAACGTCTCCTGCCGGTACGCCTCGGCCAGCTCGTCCCAGTGCTCGAGGATGTGCTTCGATCGGGCGTCGAGTTTGTCCCACCAGTGCCGGGCCATCCGGTCGAGACGTTCGATGAGTTGTTCGCGGTCTTCGGGCGCCCAGGCCTCCACCTGCTTGCGGGCGCCGACGGCCTCGCCCCACTTCCGGGCATAGGCCACCTGCTGCTCGGCGTGGGCGCGGTACGAGCGGCACGTCTCGGCGATCTCGCCCAGGTACCGCTGGCGCTTCGGGGGGATGATGGACAGCTCGGAAGGATCGACCTCGGGCAGTTGCTCCCGTGCATAGACCCGCGACGTACGGCCAAAGCCAAAGCGGTCGTTGAGATGATCGAGCAGGGCCAGGTAGAGGCGCGACACGCCGGGATCGTCGAAGTGGGAGGCCATCGTCGGGAAGACGGGCATCTCCTCGGGGGCGCGGTCGAACAGCCCCCGGTTACGCTGGACCTGCTTGCGGACGTCGCGGAGGGCGTCGAGGCTGCCCCGCTTCTCGAACTTGTTCAGCGCCACGAAGTCGGCCACGTCAAGCATGCCGATCTTTTCGAGCTGCGTCGGCGCGCCGTAGTCGGCGGTCATCACGTAGAGGGTGACGTCGGCCAGGTCGGCGATCTCGGTGTCGCTCTGCCCGATGCCCGCCGTCTCCAGGAGGATCAGGTCGAAGCCGGCGGCGCGGCACACGTCGATGCTCTCGCGGAGCGCCTTCGAGGTGGCGCGGTGGGCCTGCCGCGTGGCGAACGAACGCATGTAGACGCGGTCGGCGTTCTCGCCGTAGATGGCGTTCATGCGGATGCGGTCGCCCAGCAGGGCCCCGCCCGTGCTCCGCTTCGTGGGGTCGACCGACAGGATGGCAATGCTCAGGTCGTCGAAGTCGTTGAGGAAGCGGCGGACGAGCTCGTCGGTCAGGGTGGACTTACCCGCGCCGCCGGTGCCGGTGATGCCCAGGACGGGGGCGGTGCGGGGGAGCACCTCCGGAGCCTCCGGGCCGACCTGGGTCGCCGGGTGGCCGTCGCCGCCCGCGGCCGCCTCGGTCGCCGCGCCCCCGGCCTGCACGGGCACCGGCGCCGGCACCTGGTTCTCCACGTAGGTCAGCCGGCGGGCCACCACCCGCTCGTCCCGGGGCGGCGCCGTCTCGGGCACCCGGAAGGGCCGCTCGATGACAGGGAAGTCGCACTGTTCGAGCATGTAGTTGATCATCCCCTGCAGGCCCATCGCCAGCCCGTCCTCGGGCGAGAAGATGCGGGTGATCCCGTAGGCGTGCAGTTCCTCGATCTCCTCCGGCACGATCACCCCGCCGCCGCCGCCGAAGATCTTGATGTGCCCGGCCCCTTTCTCCTGGAGCAGGTCGTACATGTACTTGAAGAACTCCATGTGCCCGCCCTGATACGACGACACCGCGATGCCCTGCACATCCTCCTCGATGGCCGTCTCCACGATCTCGTGCACGGAGCGGTTGTGCCCCAGGTGGATCACCTCCGCGCCGCTGGCCTGCAGGATGCGGCGCATGATGTTGATGGCGGCGTCGTGCCCGTCGAACAGGCTGGCGGCGGTGACGAAACGAATTTTGTTCTTGGGCCGGTAGACGTTGTCCTTCATGGGAGCTACGTAAGGATCGTTCTGGACGGATGGCATACGGTGCCGGGCCGGCACTAACGAGTAGGTACGCCGGCTCTATCGCCAGGTTTTCGCCCTCATCCATTTTTCGGAAGCGCTTCCCGTCCGGGCCTCACCGTCGTTCCCTCACCCGGGCGCAAAGGGCGGCTCGTCCCAGGGCCACATGCGGGCCTCGGCGCTGCCGGGGAAGCGCTCGATGATCCGGCGCATCTCGTCGCGGAAGGCGTGGTGATCCCACGTCTTCAGATACCGGGCCATGCCCCGCCGCAGCATCAGAGCCGGGGTGCGTGGATGCTCGGGAAAGCGCTCGACGGCCTCGTCGAGCCGCACGATGACCTCCTCGTACTGCCCTCTGGGCAGCGCATAGGCCGCCCACCCGAGCCGAAGCACGATGCGCAGGTCCTGGGCCGGCACGTAGCCTTCGTGCACGAAGTAGTTCTTCCCCGACGCATCCAGCACGTAGAACGAAGGGGTCCAGATGGCGTGAAGCCGGGCACGTACGACGCGGTCCCGACGGATGTCCAGGCGCAGGGGCACGAACCACGCGGTCACTTCTGCCTGCACGTCCGGGTCCCGGTACGTTTCCGCGTCCAGCTTCCGGCAGCCGGCACAGCGCTCCCGCTCGAACTGGAGCAGGATCGGCCGACGCTGGGCGCGTGCAGCGGCCAGGGCTTCTTCATACCCATGGAGCCAGGGGATGGCGTCGGCTTCCGCACGCATGGTGGTAAGAAATCAATAGTACCAGGGGAACCGGCTATAATCCTGATCGCGCTTCTCCAGGAAAGCGTCCCGGCCCTCGCGGGCCTCGTCGGTCATGTAGGCCAGGCGCGTGGCCTCCCCGGCGAAGAGTTGCTGCCCGATGAGCCCGTCATCGATCAGGTTGAAGGCGTACTTGAGCATCCGGATGGCCGTCGGGCTTTTTCGGTTGATCTCCGCCGCCCATTCGAGCGCCACGTTCTCGAGGTCCTCGTGCGGCACCACGGCGTTGACCATGCCCATCTGGAAAGCCTCCTCGGCCGTGTAATTGCGCCCGAGGAAAAAGATCTCGCGAGCGCGCTTCTGCCCCACCATGCGGGCCAGGTACGCCGAGCCGAAGCCGCCATCGAAGCTGGCCACGTCCGGGTCGGTCTGCTTGAAGAGCGCGTGTTCGCGGCTGGCCAAGGTCAGGTCGCAGACGACGTGCAGGCTGTGCCCGCCCCCGACGGCCCATCCCGGCACCACGGCGATGACCACCTTGGGCATGAACCGGATGAGCCGCTGCACTTCGAGGATGTGCAGGCGACCCATGTGGGCTTTCGCCGCCGGCGAGCTCTCGTCCCCTTCCTCATACTGGTAGCCCGACGGTCCCCGTACCCGCTGGTCCCCCCCGGCCGAGAAGGCCCATTTCCCGTGCTTCTTCGACGGGCCGTTGCCGGTCAGCAGCACACACCCCACGTCGGGGGTCTGCCGGGCATGATCGAGCGCGCGGTAGAGCTCATCGACCGTCTTCGGGCGGAAGGCGTTGAGTACCTCCGGCCGGTTGAAGGCGATCCGGACCGTCCCCTGTCCACGTGCCCGGTGATAGGTAATGTCTTCGAACGAAAATCCTTCGACCTCGTCCCACCGCTCCGGGTCAAACAGCGCAGAGACCATCGTGACGTCCTCTCCTGGTTCGTTGTGTGTCGACCCCGCCAATATAATCCGGAAGCCCGGACCGGAAACCGTGAAATTCGCGTGGCCCATCGTAACCCCCTCGTGCCCGGATGCACCCATGCCTGGACCGGGATGCGTGGGCCTTCGTACGTTTACGCTCCCGTTTGCAACCTACCCACAAACCCTCTGCAGGCTCCATGCGACGACCGATTGTCCCCCTGACCATGCTCCTGCTGCTCCTCGGGGCGGCTGCCTGTAGCCCGCAATCCGCCTCGTCCCCGAAGGAAGAAACCACGTATGCGCCCGGCGACTCGATCGAGGTCATCGGCCTCCTCGTCGACACCAACTGCTTTGCCCGCAACCGGGACAACATCGGCGTGGACCACCCGGCCCCCGTCCCGGAAGGACAGCGTGGACCAGGGTGTGCGCGTTTCTGTGCGCGGCAGGGCTTCCCGGTGGCCGTGCTGACCGGCGGAAAGCCGGACGGAAAGGTCTGGATCCTCGTCACCAACGGCCTCGTGCTCGCGGACTACATGGCTCGTACCGTCCGGGCACGCGGCCGGGTCCGGTCGGATGGCGTTCTCATCCCGGAACGCATCGAACTCCAGACGGACGAGGGGTGGACGTTCATCCTCTGACCGCTCTCCGAATCCGGCCGGCCCGGCGTTCCCCGCGCGCCCCCACACCCTCGTTAACGCAAGAGGAACGACGGACCGGAGCCGGATTCGGGTTTCGATGAAGGGTCCTGCCCTCACTCAGCGAGGCGTTCGAGCGCACTGATATAGGCGGTATTCCCTTCCACCACGAGGGTAAACCGCACACGGTCACCACGTTGGATCCCCCGCAGTACGGTCGTATCCCGAAGGGCAAAGGGCATGGTCATGGCCGACATGAAACCGGGGATCTCTTCATGCTCCAGGATAACGAAGTCGCGGCTCGGCGTGATATTCCGGACGATGCCCGCCGCCGTATAGGTGGTGTGCTCCGGTGCATGGCTTTCGGCGTCGGAGGCGGACGAGGCTGCGAGAGGCATGGAGGGGTCCTCGGTAGAACCTGTCGAGACATCCTGGTTGGACGAACACCCGACCATGAGGAGGCCGATGACCATCAGCACGCTGAAGGAGAGGAACGATCGCATGGGTGTCACGGGAAGGACGATGTGAAGCGTACCATCCTCTCGGTGCCCCTGCGCCGCACCGCGTTACGGTGACCGCGCGTTACCCGGCCGAGACCGTCGGTCACGAGCCCGACCGGGCATAGTACCCGTCAAACCAGACCGTGTAGGTTTGCCCCCCGTCGGTCGACTGTTCGATCAACTGGCGCACCCGCCCGTCTTCGAGCGGGGTGAACGTCATGATCATCCGCGACGTGGTGCCATCAGACGTTACCCAGGTACCCTCGAAGCGCATGGCACCGTC
>CAZKFR010000074.1:12324-17398 GCA_964552015.1 uncultured Rhodothermaceae bacterium
GGCGGTTGAAGCCGGCGGCGACGGCTCGCTCCAGCCACTGGAAGGCAGCCGTGAGATTGCCTAGCCGGGCATGAGCAGAGGCCAGGTTGTAGCGGGTCAGCGGCGGAACATAGCCGGCGGCCTCGGCGGTCTGCCAGGCCTCGGCGGCGCCCCGGTAGTCACCGGCCTGATGACGCGCCTGCCCCAATCGGAACCACGCCGCGGCATTCCCGGGGTCCGCCGCCACCACCGCCGCATAGGCCCGGGCAGCCCCCTCCCAGTCCTGCGCCTCCCATAGCGCATCCGCCTCGGCCATGGTCTGCCCGGCAGCTCCCCCCACCGCCATGAGTAACGCAAGGAGTAACGATATAACGGTTTTCATGGTCGCCTCCCAGGGAATACGGGTCTTCCCCAGCGTACACACTCCGACAGGATCCTGCAAGGCGGAATTCAATCCCTGCCGAAGCTGCTGGATGGCCTGCCCGTGAGCCCTCAGAGTGACACCTGCTCCCCTTCTTCGGCAACGCGAAAGCCACGGGCCTCGACCGTCTGCCGCGCCCTGGTGCCGGGCCAGAGCGCCGGATTCGTGTGGTTCAGGTGGATGAAGCGCACCCGCTCGCGCAGAGCCTGCGGCAGAGCCGCCAGCCGCTTCATGGTATGAGTGATGAAGGGGTGGGGAAAACCGGTCATATCGCGGCCAGGGATCTCCCCATTGGCATAGAAGGTGGCGTCGAGATAGAGGACATCGGCGCCGGCAACCACGTCCTCGAGGCGGGACCCTTCGGCTTCCCAGGCCTCCCAGCTATCGATGTCGGGAAGAAAGACCACGGTCCTATGGGGCCCCGCGATCCTGAAACCTACCACTTCGGTGTATTCCTGGCGGTGCGGCACCCGGAACGGGGTGACGGTGAGCCGCTCGTTCAGGCGAACCGGTTGGCCGTCGGCCAGCAGGTGCAGGGTGATGTTTTCATACCGGACGAGTTGCTCCCAGGGACCGTTGTGCCGCAGGTAGTCCGCCATGCGCGGCATCGCGTAGACGGGCACGTTGCGGGCTCCCATCCCCTCATGCCCCAGAAACATCAGCCCGGTATAGTGCCCCATATGACCGTGTGTCAGGAAGACGCCATCGAGGCCCGGTGTGTCGGAGCGAGGCGCCAGCCTGTCGAGGCGATGCAACTGTTCGGGGAGATCGGGGGTGGCTTCGAAAAGCCAGCGCTGTCCCGTAACGGGGTCCACGAGCCCCAGGCACACAACTCGCCGTTTCCGGGCGGGGTCTGTCCACGCCGGGTGCTCCTTCGTACCGGCCTGGGGGACACCGCCGTCCTGCGCGATGCCCAGAACGACCAGATAGGGATCCGTACGCGGGAGCGCCCCGCCTTCCGTCTTCATGTTCGGCGCCGCAACCCACGACATCACGGCCATTCCCACGACGACCCAGCCTCCTATCCCGCCGATACTCTGCTTCATGTCATAGCAGGTGTTTGACCCGTCCCCCGTCGACGACAAGGGCCGTGCCGGTGATGAACCCCGCCCGGGCGCTGGCCAGGAACGCCACGGCCGCCGCAAACTCCTCTTCGGTCCCCAGCCGCTTCAGGGCCGACGCCTCGGCCCACCCCCGCTCGATCTCCTCGATGGACGCGCCCGTACGGGCCTGCACCGCCTCGGCCAGCTCCCGGAGCCGCGCCGTCCGCGTATAGCCCGGCAAGACGGTGTTGACGGTAATTCCTTCGGGGCCTACTTCAGCGGCCAGGCTCTTGGCAAAGCCCTGCACGCCGGCCCGAGCGACGTTCGAGAGGTACAGGTTCGGAATGGGCTCTTTGGCCGAGACAGAGGTGATCATGACGATCCGCGCGAGCGGGTCGGAGGCGCCGGCGGCCCGGCGCAGGTGCGGCAAGGCATGGCGGCACAGGTTGATCGTGCTCATGAGGTTCAGTTCGAGTGCCTGCCGCCACTGGTCCGCGTCGAAGTCGCCAACATAGCCCGCAGGCGGTCCTCCCGCATTGGTCACCATGATGTTGAGCCCCCCGAACTGACCGACGGTCCGCAGGATGGCCTGCTCGATCTGCGCCTCGTCCGTCACATCGCACACGATGGGCAACACGTGCTCCCAGGAGCATCCGGCGGCTTCGACGATGTACGAGGCAGCGGCCTCGATCCGCTCCGAAGAACGCGAGCAGAGGGCCACACGGCATCCCTCCCGCGCCAGTTCGGTGGCCACAGCACGCCCCAGGCCACTGCTGGCCCCCGCCACAAAAGCCACCCGGTCGCTGAGTCCAAGGTCCATGTTCTTATCCACAAGGTTTTCCGGGAACGATCCACGCGGCATGCCCCGCTCAAACGGCATATTAAAATAATATTCGTTTGTTTTCACGGCAGCGGGGGCGGAAGTTTGAGCCGTCGAAACCTCAAGCTCCGTGTACGTCGTATGCCACGCCAAGCCGCTCCTTCCAACCGCACGCGCGTCAAGACGCCGCTGGCACCGGCTGCCATCGGCCCGTATAGCCAGGCTGTTCTCGTGGGCAACACGCTCTATTGCTCCGGGCAGATCGCCCTCGACCCGGAGACGGGTCACCTCGTCGATGAAGGCATCGAGGCGGAGACGGAGCGGGTGCTCGAGAACCTGGGCGCCGTCCTGAAGGCGGCCGGTATGGACTACCGGCACGTGGTCCGTTGCACGGTCTACCTGGTCGACATCAACGATTACGCCCAGGTGAACGAGATCTATGCCCGCTACTTCAGCGAGGCCCCGCCGGCCCGGGAGGCCGTGCAGGTAGCGGCCCTCCCGCGGGGCGCCCGCGTCGAGATCTCGTGCGTGGCCGTCCGCTGATCCTTCCGCCTCAAAGCCCCTCGACCTCGAGGCGGAACGTCATCACCAGGACCATCTCGTAGTCCTCTGACGGCTCGAGTGCGCGCGCGTCGATCTGCAGGATCACCTCGAAGTCGTTGCGCACGAGGAAGCCGGTCACATCCCGGTTGGCGAGCACATTGAGTTCCACCTCCCGGCTGGCCGGAAACTCACTCCGGTTGGCCACTTCGGTGGCGGAGAGTCCGTCGGCTTCGAACTTCAGGATGGCTTCGTCCAGAAAATCGAAGCGTTCGCTGATGGGGAAAAGTAGTACCAGGCGAGCCGATTCGAGCCGCGCCGATACGATGTCGGCTTTCGAGAAGCCCTGTGCCTGTAGGTAGGGTCCCAGGTCGATGGCACACCCGCAGGCGATATCCTCGAGTTGGCCGACCGGGAAGGCGTCCGACATGAAGGTGAAACTGATGTCCCGGCCCTGCCGGTCTTCGAGCACTTCGGGTTGAAGCACGAGGGTGCGCGTCTCTTCGCCGGCGGCGTCGCAGCCGGCCAGCACCCCACCCAACAGAAGCAATACCGGCAGCCAGCGAAGAGGCATACGTTCGATCATAAATGGACGTCGGGGTCAGTCGTTCGGAAAAAAGACGGCGTCGAAGAAACGAAAACCGGGTCAATACGGCAAGACCGCGTGGATCGGGGCGCCGTCATCGAGCCGGGCCCGCCCCTCGAGGAAGCTCAGTTCGACGAGAAACGTGTAGCCGGCCACGAGCCCGCCGGCCCGCCGGACCAGCCGCGCCGTGGCGGCGGCCGTCCCCCCGGTCGCAATGACGTCGTCGTGGATCAGCACCCGGTCGCCGGGGCCGAGGGCGTCGACGTGCATCTCGATGGTGTCGGTGCCATACTCCAGGTCGTACGTTTCACGCAGGGTCCGGTAAGGCAGCTTACCCGCCTTACGCACCGGTACGAACCCGGCGCCCAGATGACGGGCCACCATGCTGCCCAGAATGAACCCGCGGGCCTCGATGCCGACGACCCGCGTGATTCCGGCCCCCTCGAAGGGCGCGGCGAGATGTTCCACGGCCACCTTCAACAGCGCAGGATCGGCAAAGATCGGGGTGATGTCCTTGAACTGGATGCCCGGCTCCGGAAAGTCGGGGATCGTCCGGACGGCCTCTCGTAATGCGTCGCGTGGGTCCTTCATCGGATCGGTGGAACTACGTCCTCGCGTCAATCGGCGGCGACCAGGTGCAGTCCTTTCTCATAAGCCGCCTTGAAATCGCGTACGGCACGGAAGATGGCACTGGCCATGTACGTCTGCCCTTCCTCACTCCGGAGGAAAGCCGCTTCCTGCGGGTTGGAGATGAAGCCCAGCTCGACGAGGATGGCGGGCATGGAAGCACTCCAGAGCACATAGAAGCCGGCCTGTTTGACACCACGGCTCCGGCGCTGCACGCGCTCGGCGAACTGCTGCTCCACCAGCCCCGCCAGGTGCTCGCTGTGGCGCATGTAGGCGCTCTGGGCCAGCTGCATACGAATCAACGCACGCTCGTCGAAATTCCGGTAATGTTCCTGGTCGGCCTCGAACCGGATCACGCTGTTTTCCCGCTCCATGACACTCCGGGCCGCCTCCGACTTGTGCATACCCAGGAAATACGTCTCGGTGCCGTGGGCGCTCCGGTTGCGCGAAGCGTTGGCATGCAGGGAGATGAAAAGCTTGCCGCCGGCCTCATTGGCCAGGTGGCCCCGCTCTTTGAGCGGAATGAAGCGATCGTCCTCACGGGTGTAGACGACGCGGACCCCGAGCCGTTCCTCCAGGTAATGCCCGAGCTTCTTCGCAATGGCCAGCACCAGATCCTTCTCGCGCACACCCCGGGCACCGATGGCGCCGGTGTCCTTGCCTCCGTGTCCCGGATCGATGACGATCGTGTCGAGCCGCCAGCGCTCACGGGCATCTGCCGCCAGCTCGACGGGCGCCGTCCCGGCGACCTCCTTCCCACCCCGCGACAGACTCAGCAACAGGTCGGTCGTGCCGCGATCCCGGTAGACGGCCGGCGCGACGGCCGGGTCGGACAGCACGAACCGCAGGTGCAGATGCCGCCCCCGTTGCTCCAGGGCGTACGATCGTACCGGTCCCTGCGGCGAGTCTTTTCGGAAAGAAGCGGCCAGGCGCGTATTGAACAGGGTCAGCTCGATCCGATCGTCCGCCGCACGAACCGGCTCGCTGTAGGCCGCCACGGCCTCCGTCGTATGGATGCGCACGACGTACCCGAGCCCATCGGCCCGCGGCGTAAAGGA
>CAZKFR010000075.1:0-12171 GCA_964552015.1 uncultured Rhodothermaceae bacterium
GCACCGCGTCTTCACCAGCCTCTGGTCGAACGCGCTGCGCTTCACGCCGGAGCCGGGCGAGATCACGGTGCGCCTGCGCGTCGAGGGCGACCGGGCGCACGTCGCCGTCCGCGACACCGGCATCGGCCTCGCGCCGGAACACCGGGAGCGCATCTTCGACGAGTTCTTCCAGGTCGAGGACCACATGACGCGCCGCGAGGACGGTCTGGGCCTGGGCCTGACGCTGGCACGCCGCTTCGTGGAGATCCACGGGGGCCGGCTCTGGGCCGAGAGCGAGGGGCCGGGGTGCGGCAGCACGTTTCACGTGACGCTGCCGCTGGCGGCGCCGGGGCGTTCCTGATCGCGAGGGGCGGCCTGGGCTTTGAGCATCCGGGCGGCCCGGGTGTAGCCCCCGCCGGCCCCGTCGACGAAGTGGACCTGGGCACCCATGCGCTCGTAAACCAGACAGGTCATCAGTGCACTGTCGGCCACGTGGAGGCCGTAGCGCAGCGTGCCCTTTTTCCGCTCCGCCTCCAGGAACGCCTGTAACGCGGTGCGGGCTTCGGGAGGACCCTGGAGCACCATGCGCAGCACGGCGTCGAGTTTGCGGTGGTCCGTCGTGGCCTCGATGCGGCCGGGGTAGTCGCGCCAGCGGGTCGGCCCGGTGCGCACGTCGAAGCGGATGAACAGCAGCAGGAGGAACTGCTGGAACCAGATCTTGAGCGTGTAGGCGAGGCGGCGGAGCGGGGCCTCCGGCACGCGCACCTTCGGCTCCATGGCGTGCAGGTACGGCAGGCTGAACGAGGCCCGGAGCCGGTCCGCGACGACGGGCCGCCGGTCGGCCTCGGGGCCGTAGCACCGGTCGATGGCGTCGAGGACACGGCGGTAGGTGGCGTGCACGTCCGGCCCGAGGGCCTCGACGAGGAGCGTCACGGTCTCGCCGTGCCGCGCGCGGATGGGACGCCAGCGGCATTCGATGCCGGTGCAGTCGGGCGCGGGGAGGCCGGGTTCCGGGGCGAAGCGGTAGGCTCGTCCGTCCACGGGATCTTTGATGCGACGCTCGGCCTCGGGCAGTCCGTCGCCCAGCAGGATAGCCTGGGCGTAGCCCGGGTCCGGTGCGTAGCGGCAGAGCGTGAGGGTATGGCCGGCGGCATACAGGTCGGCGACCGGCACGGCGCCGGCGCGCAGGCGCAGCCCGTAGGCCGCCTCCGCCTGCCGCTGCATGCCCGTCAGGGCGCGCCGCAGGGCCGGGAGGCACGAGGCGGGAGCCAGCAGCGTGGCGCCGTCGCCGCCGAAGACGAAGGGCAGGGCAACCGGCGCGGCGGCGTTCAGCGCGGCGGCGATGCACGCCGCCCCGACGAAGTTGACTGTACGGTACCGCCCCGCCTCGACGGCCGCCGTCGAGCCCTCCACGTCCGCCACGAGGACGTACCAGTCCGGCGGCACCGGGTGGTGGTGGGCCGGGTCGGCCACGTCCCGGAAGTCGGTCACGGCGGGCAGGCGGGCGAAGAAGTCGTCGTTCGAGGTCATGGTGCCGGCCCGGCGTTCATTCCCGCACCCAGATCTTCACGCTCGTCGGCGGCAGGGTGAGGTCGTGCGCGGCGCCAAAGTCGAGCGTCGCGTCGGGGCCGTCGAGGCCGGCGATGTGGTCGACGCGGTCGGCGTCGGCGATGAGGCGCCAGGGGCCGCCGGGCAGCGTCACGCCGGTGAAGGTCTGCTCGGCGCCGGAGGTGTTCACGAGCACCAGCACGCGGCCGTCGACCACGTAGCCGAGCAGGTGCGGGTCCTCGGGGAGGATCCACCGGTAATAGCCCTCGGGCACGGGTTCCGCCCGTCGAAACACCCTGCCGACGTCGCTCATCCGGAAAGCGATCAGCCCCTTCCAGTACGCCAGCATGCCGGCGTAGTCATTCGGCCCGTCGGTGCGGCCCACGTTCTCCCAGACGAACCGGTTGGGGGCCCGCAGGTTGTACGTGTCGTCCCGTCCTTTGAAGTGGATGGGGCCGCCTTCGATCTCGCGCTCGAACTCCTCCAGCGGGGCCAGCCCCTTACTCCGCATCATCTCGGTGCCGCCATGGATGACGACGGGGCCGACGGTGGTCATGAGCAGCGTCGCGGCGATCTTGTACGGGCCGGCGTCCACACCCAGGTTGCCGTTCCAGTCCTGCACGGCGAAGCGGTCGGCCAGCGCCCAGTTGTCGTGGATGTCCAGGTAGGCGATGCCCTGGTTGGGGGAAGCGGCTTCCTCGGGGTAGGCGTTGGCGAGCGCCCGTATGGCGTCCTCGCGGAGGGCGGCGTTGCCCCCGGCATAGCCCCGATCCGTGGCTTTGTCGACCAGACGGAAGGGGGAGCCGATGAACGCGTCGCGGGTGGCATCCTGGAAGAAGGTGATCGGGGCGTCCTCCTTGTACCAGTCCCAGTCCGGGTTCTGGCGGACCTCGGGGTCGCTGGCGTCGATCCACGGCTCGCCGTAGAGGATGATGTCCTCGGGCAGCGCGGCCTTCAGCAGGTAGAGCGTCTGCTCGTCAATCTGCCCGGCCAGGTCGATGCGGAAGCCATCGACGCCCAGCTCCTCGACGAACATCCGGCACTGGTCGATGAGCCACCGCTGTACCATCGGCCGGTCCTCGGTCTTGACCTCGTTGCCGAAGGGGCCGATGTGCTCCAGGTTTTCGTCGGTGCGGTAATAATAGGGTTTGTCGAGGGCGTTGAAGTTGAACAGGAAGTGGCGGCCGTCCATGTTCTCGCCGGTGTGGTTGGGCACCAGGTCGATGATGACGGCCAGGCCGGCGTCGTGGAAGGCTTCGACGAGGGCGCGGAACTGCTGGCGCTCGGTGCCCGGCGGCGTCCCTTTCTGGCGGTAGCGGCTCTCCACTGCGAAGGCGTGCGTGGTCCGGTAGCCCCACTGGTAGTTCTCCCGGTCGATGCCCATGGCCTGCGCGAAGGGGTCGTCGGCAAAGGCGGCCTGCCAGACGTCGTCCGGGTAGTGGAGGTACTCCTGCACGGGCATCAGGTGGACGACGTTGACGCCCAGGTTCTTGAGGTAGTCGAACCCGACGGGCTCGCCCCGGCTGTTGGTCAGGCCGGGGGTGACCATGGCAGGGAAGGTTCCTTTGAGGTCGTCGTCGACGGGCAGGAGGTCGGTGAAGTCCTGCACGTGCACCTCGTAGGCGACGACGTCTTCCATCCGGGGGCGGCCCCCGCGTACGGGACGGGGCGGGGCTTCCGTGCGCCACACCCGTGCCTTGCCGAACGAGTCGAGGCTGACGCGGGCATACGGGTCGGTGACCTGGACGGGGTGGGTGCCGAAGAAGAAGTTGCCGGGGTCGGGTGGTCCGTAGACGCGGAAGTCGTAGTACACGCCGTGGTGGTCGCCGGGCTGCCGGGCCTCCCAGACGCCACCCCCCACGGGCGTCATGTCGACCACGGCGTCGGCCTCCTCGGGTTGCTGGTCCGGGTGGAGGTAGAGGTAGAGCGCCACCCGCTCGGCCCGGGGGGCGAAGAGGCGGAAGGCGGTCTCGGAGGCGTCCTCATTCATCGTTGCGCCGAGCGGGAGGTCGCTGTAGAGGGTGCGGAAGCGGGGATCGCGGCGGACGAGCGCCTTCAGCCCCTGATCCGGCAACGCCAGATAATAGACGCGCCGCCAGTCCAGGTCGAAAGCCGGGACGAGGAGGGTGCGCGTGGCCGTGTTCGGGAGGACGGCGGCCAGCGGGATCACGTCGCCCCGGGCGTTGGTCAGGCGGTAGGCCGCCGGGTCGAGCGGGCGCGTGACGCCGTCGCCCGAGACGTCGGCCCAGACGGCCCGCGGCCCGGCGATCTCGGCCTTCAGCGTGGGCGGCGTGACGCCGTGGAGGAAGACCAGGTTGCCTCCCTCGGCGTTGGGCGCCCCGGCCGGCGGGTCGAGCCAGATGCCGTCGTCGATGCGGTACTTGAAGGGGGTGCCGGGGGCAAGGCTACGGTAGCCCGGGTTGGGGACGGCCAGCACCCACACCCCGCCGTCGCGGGGGCGAAGCTGCCAGGCGGGCAGGTCCATGTTGCCGTCCCAGCTGCGGAACGGGCCGGTCACCACCACCCGCTCGGGCCGCACGCCGTACAGCCCGGCGTCGAACACGAAGTACGTGGTATCCCCGGCATGGACATACCCCTGCTGCCGGACCGCGTCGGTCAGCGGCTGGCCGGGCGCCGGGGCCACCGGCAGGGCGAGCGCCAGGAGCAGGAGCGAAGGAAGGACAAGAAAGCGAGAGACGATGGATCGGGGGATCCGGGGCATGGGGGCAGGCGGTTTCGAGGGACGGGAAGACCAGGGGGACGGGCGGCCCGCTGAAGGGCACCCTGGGGAGGAATATAGCGCCGGCGCATACAAAGGGCGACCGTTTATGCCGGCTCCAGCCAGTCCTGGTGGGCCTCGAGGCGCCGGCGGAGGAGGTCCGGGCGGCCCCGGCCGGGGAAGCCGTCCACCCGGTAGGCGGCCAGGGCGTCTGCGGCTTCCGGCGCGGCCAGCGTCCCGACGGCCTGTGCGGCCTTGCGGTAGGCCTCGCGGAACGGCACGCCGTCGCGAACCAGCTCCAGGGCGTGGGCCGTGGCATACAGCTCGGGCGTGCAGGCTTCGGCCATCCGCTCGCGGCGGAAGCGGAGGCCGGGCACGACGTGGTTCATTGCCGTGAGCAGGTCGCCGGCCAGCAGGGTGCACCGCATGACGGCCTCTTTGGTCAGCTGGAGGTCGCGGTGGTAGCCCGAGGGCAGGTTGGCCGGGAGCGTGAGCAGCACGTTCATCTCGGCCAGCAGGCGGTGGTACGTGGCCCGCGCCAGCTCCAGCACGTCGGGGTTCTGCTTCTGCGGCATGATGCTGCTGCCCGTGCAGTATTCGGCCGGTAGCGCCACGAAGCCGAACTCGGCGCTGTTGAACAGCACCAGGTCGGAGGCCATCCGGTTGAGCGTGGCGCCCACCTGCACGAGGGCGTGCGCCACGTGCAGCTCCAGCTTGCCACGCGAGAGCTGGACGGCCGTCACGTGGGTCTGCACGCCGTCGAAGCCCAGCCGTCGGGCGACCTCCTCACGGGGCAATTCGAGGTAGGGCACACCGTACCCGGCGGCACTTCCCAGGGGGGAGACGTTGACCTGTCCTGCCGCGTGGCGGAGCGCGTCGAGGTCGGCCAGGAGGCATTCGGCATAGCCCAGCGCCCATTGCCCGGCCGTGGTGGGCATGGCCCGCTGGAGGTGGGTGTAGCCCGGCATCAGGGCGTCGTCGTAGGCGTCGCCCAGGCGGCAGAGGGCTTCGGCAAGGGCGTGCACCTGCCGGCCCCGCGCCTGGAGCTGCTCGCGAAGAAAGAGGCGGAGGGCGGTCAGCACCTGGTCGTTCCGGGAACGCCCCGTATGAATCTTCTTGCCCACCTCGCCCAGGTGTTCGGTCAGGTACGTCTCGATCACCGTGTGACAGTCCTCGTCCGCCGGTGTGACGGTGACGTGGCCGGCTTCGTAGTCTGCGAGAAGCTGTCCCAGGGCGTCTTCGATCCGGGCAAACTCCTCGGCGGTGAGGAGGCCGATCTGCGCCAGCCCCCAGGCGTGGGCCCGCGTCCCTTCGATGTCGTAGGGTAAGAGCAACGTGTCCCAGCGGTAGTCTTCCCCCACGGTGAACCGCGTCACCCAGTCCTCGACGCGTGTGTCTTTCTGCCAGAGCATGGGCCTGTTCAGGTTGATGCTTCGTGCGTGTCAAAATACGCCCGGATGATGCGTTTGTACACCGCCACGGCCTGTTCGACCTCGGCGACGGCGATGTGCTCGTCGGCGGTGTGGGAGAGGGGGCTCTCGCCGGGCCCGATCTTGACGGTGGGCACATCGGCCAGGAAGATCCAGTCGGAGGCCGTGGGTGAGCCGAAGGGCTCGGCCTCGGGGAGCGCGGTGCGGCAGGCCTGCACGATGCGGGCGTCGAGCGGCGTGGCGACGGGGATGAGGCGCTTGCTGTAGACTTCCACGTCGGACTCGACGTGCCGGGCGATGTATTCGGTCAGTTCCTCGTGCGTGTAGGTGGGCGTGGAGCGGATGTCGAGCGTGAGGGTGCACCGGTCCGGGATGACGTTGTTCTTCGTCCCGCCCTCGATCATGGTGACGTTGACGGTGGGGGGGCCGAGGAACGGGTCGGCGCGGTCGAACGTGAGGCGCTGGAGGGCGAGCACGTCGCGGGCGGCGCGGACGATGGCGTTGTCGCCCAGGTGGGCGCGGGCGGCGTGGGCGCTCCGTCCGCGGGCGTGGAGCTTCAGGATGAGCAGCCCCTTCTGGGCCACGCAGGGCCGCAGGCCGGTGGGCTCGCCGACGAGCGCGGCGGAGAGTGGCGGCAGGTGGGGGCGCAGGTCCTGCAGGCCGTTGTAGCCGCCCCCGCCTTCCTCGCAGGCCGTCAGCGCCAGCAGGAGGCGTCCGTTCCGGGGCAGCCACCCCTCGCGCGCCAGGTCGAGGAGCGCCGTCATCATGGCCGCGCCGCTGGCTTTGGCATCCACGGCCCCGCGCCCGTAGAGCCGACCGTCCACCTCGG
This sequence comes from uncultured Rhodothermaceae bacterium, assembly GCA_964552015.1. GTDB lineage: Bacteria > Bacteroidota > Rhodothermia > Rhodothermales > ISCAR-4553 > Rhodocaloribacter. Next base: position 6,506 of record CAZKFR010000075.1, read on the forward strand.
TGGGGGTGAAGGGGTCGTAGGGATGGCCTTCGGAGGGGGGCACGACGTCCAGGTGGGAGTTGAGCAGGAGCGTGTCCGGCCCCTCGCCCAGCCAGGCGTAAACGTTGTTGGCGTGGCGCCCCACGCGCACCCCGGCAGCCCGCAGCCGGGCCTCCACAAAGTCGGCGATCGGGCCTTCTTCGAGGCTGAGGGAGGGGAAGCGGATCAGGTCCTTCAGGAGGGCGACGGCGTCGGACATGGGCTTCACGGGAGGATGCGGGTGGCTTCGCGCCGGTCGAGGAGGGCGTCGGGGCCGAGGACGAACACCTCGGGGATGCCGGCCCGGAGGGCTTCGAAGGCGACGGTGAGCTTGACGCGCATGCCGCCCTGGATCCACCCGTCGGCCACGCCCCGCTCGAACGTGGCGGCGTCGCACCGGTCGAGGAGGGAGGCCGGGTCGGACGGGTCGCGGCGGAGGCCGCCGGCTTCGGTCACCAGGAGGAAGGCGGCGGCCCCGAGGGCGGTGGCCAGGTGCCGGGCCACGGTGTCGGCATTGACGTTGTACACCTGCCCGGCTGCGTCGATGCCGAGCGGCGCGATCACCGGGACGAAGCCGCCGGCCAGCAGGGCCGCGACGATGCCGGGGCGCACGGCCTCTACGTCGCCCACCCAGCCGAAGTCCACCGTCTCGCCGTCGACCTGCCAGGGAGAGCGGCGGACGACGCGCACGAGCCCGCCGTCGGCGCCGGAGAGGCCGGCGGCCGGCACCCCGTGGCGGTGCGCCTGGGCCACCAGGTGGGTGTTCAGCTCGCCCCGCAGCGTCCACCGGATGATGTCGAGGTCGAGGTCGGACGTCACGCGCCGGCCGTGGACGATGCGGGGCTCGTGCCCCAGGCGCCGCGCCATGGCCGTGGCCTGCGGCCCGCCGCCGTGCACCAGCACCACCGGGGCCGTCTCCCGCAGCCGCGCCACGGCCGCCCACAGCGGATCGAGCCGCTCCGGCTCGGCCACGAGCGCCCCTCCCACCTTGACGACGATGGGCCGCGCGGCCTCCCTTCCATGGGGGTTCAACGACATGGTTGATGGCCGGGAATGGTTCAGTCCAGGACGAAGGCGGGGCCGAACACCTGCCGCCGGGGGTGGGGGAGCCCCCACAGGTGTTCGAGGATGGCTTTCTGGGCGTGCAGGCGGAACTCGGCCTGGAGCAGGTGGATCGCCTGCGGCCCGTCGAGGACGGCGTCGTCCACCACCACCCCGCGCCGGACGGGCAGGCAGTGCATGAAGGCGCCGTCGCGGGTGCGGGCCATCCGTTCGGCCGTCACACGCCAGCCGCGGTGCGACGCCCGCAGGGCCCCCTCGGCGTCGGGGTCCGTGTAGCGCAGCCGCCCGCCCCAGGCTTTGGCGTAGACCACCTCGGCCCCGTCGTAGGCGGCGTCCGGGTCGTCCGTCTCCTCCACGGCCGTGCCGTGGGCGGCCGCATACGCCCGCGCCGTTTCCATGACGCCCTCCTCCAGTTCGAACCCCGCGGGCCGGGCCACGGTGACGTGCATCCCCAGCCGGGCCGCCGCCAGCAGGGCCGAGTTCGGGACGGCCATGGGCAGCGCCTTCGGGTGATACGCCCAGGTCAGCACGAACCGCCGGCCCCGGACGTCGCCGTCGAAGTGGGTGGCGAGGGTGGCGGCATCGGCCAGGGCCTGGCAGGGGTGGTAGAAGGCCGACTCCAGGTTGACCACGGGCACGCCGGCATGGCGGGCAAAGGTGTGCAGCAGGGCATCGGTGCGGTCCTGCTCATAGTCGGTGCCGGAGGCGAAGAGGCGCACGCCGAGGGCGTCGTAGTACCGCGAGAGCACCCCCACGGCCTCGCGGATGTGCTCGGCCTCGTCGCCGTCCATCACGCCCTCGCCCCAGGCAAAGCCCCACGTGCCGGATCCTGGCGTGATCGTCGTGGCGTGGGCGCCGAGTTGCACGGCCGCCAGCTCCATCGACGTGCGCGTGCGGAGCGAAGGATTGAAGAAAATCAGCGCGATGCTCTTGCCGCGGGCGGCCTCCGTCCACGTCTTCCCGGCCCGGTGGTGGTCGACGGCGGCCGTCAGGCACCGCCGCCACGTCGCGTCATCGAGCAGATGCCAGTCGAGCAGGTGGGGCATGCGGTTCTAGGGTTTACGGGTTTCGCGTTGAACGTTGAACGTTGGACGTTGGACTACTCCCGCATCGTCGTGTATAGTTCATGATGAGCGGAACCAATCCTCAGGCACCGGGAACGGCCTCCTCCTGGTAGACCGCGAGGAACGTTTCGATGAACGTGTCGAGGGCGTCGTCCGGCGTGTTGAGCGGGGGCATGAGACGGAGGACGTTCGGATCGTCGGCGCCGCCGGCCAGGATGCCGGCTTCGCGGAGGCGGGCGATGACGGGACGGGCGGGGCCGCCGAGGACGAGGCCGAGGAGGCAGCCCCGCCCGCGCACCGCCCGCACGTGTGGCGTCAGCGCTGTGGCGAGACGCGCCTGGATCGCCTCGGCCCGGGCCATGAGCGCCTCGTCGCGGATCGTCTCCAGCGTGGCCGTCACCGCCGCCATAGCGAGCATCCCGCCGCCGAACGTGGTCCCCTGGTCGCCGGGCTTCACGGTGGCGGCGATGGCGTCGGCCACGAGCACGGCCCCGACGGGCACGCCTGACCCGAGGCTCTTCGCCAGCGTGATCAGGTCGGGCCGCACGCCGAGCTGCTCAGAGATGGAGAACGTGCCGGTGCGCCCCACGCCGGTCTGCACCTCGTCGAAGATCAGGGCCACGCCGTGCCGGTCGCACAGCCGGCGGAGTTCCTCGAAGTAGGCCGCGGGCGCCTCGGTGACGCCGGCCATGCTCTGGATGGGCTCCAGGATGACCGCGCCGACGTCGTCGCGCTCGGCCAGCACACGGGCCACGGCGTCGGCGTCGCCGAAGGGGACGAACGTCGACTCGGGAAGCACGGCGGCGTAGGGCTCCCGGTACGTCGGGTTCCACGTCACGGCCAGGCTGCCGAGCGTGCGCCCGTGGAATCCGCCCTCGGTGGCGATCACGCCCGGTTTGCCCGTCCACGTACGGGCGAGTTTCAGGGCCGTCTCGTTGGCCTCGGTGCCCGAGTTGCAGAAGAAGACGTGGCGCAATCCTTCCGGCGCCATCGAGGCCAGGAGCGCCGCCGCCCGCGCCCGGACGGGGCTGTAGACCACGTTCGAGTAGAACATCAGCGTGGCGGCCTGCGCCTGCACGGCCTCGACGACCCGCGGTGGGCAATGGCCGAGAAGGGTGACGCAATGCCCGCCATAGAAGTCGAGGTAGCGGTTCCCGTCCGTGTCCCACACGTAGACCCCCTCGCCACGCTCGAGGGCGATGGGGTACTTGGCATACGTGGGGATCTGGAACGTGTCTTCGAGGCGGAGGATGTCCGGGGTGTTCATGGGGTGATGGCGGGGTTGGATACCGGTGTGGGAAGGAGGCCGGCCGTCTCGGGCAGGCCCAGGACGAGGTTCATGTTCTGCACGGCCTGGCTGGCGGCGCCTTTGAGGAGGTTGTCGAGGGCGAAGCCCACGACGAGGTGGCCGTCGCGGAGGGTCCAGCCGAGGTCGCAGAAGGGCGTGCCCACGGCGTACCGCAGTTCGGGGAGGGTGCCGGGCCAGCAGCGCACCGCCGGGGCGGCGGCATAGGCGTCTTCGTACCAGGTGGCCACGTCGGCTTCGGTGAAGCCGTCCGGGAGGGCGACGTGGGCCGTCCCCCAGATGCCGCGCGTCCACGGGCCTGAGACGGGCACGAAGGCCACCTCGGCGTTTGGGCCCAGCGTCTGGAGCACCTCGGGCAGGTGCTGGTGGGCGAGCACCTTGTAGGCCCGTACGTTCCCGTCACGGGTGGGGAAGTGGGTGGTGGCTTTCGGGCGGGTACCCGAGCCGGAAGCGCCCGTCAGGGCCGTCACGGCGGCCTCGAGGCGGGGCAGGTGGCGGGCCAACGGCCAGAGCGCCAGCGTCAGGCCCGTGGCGAAGCAGCCGGGGTTGGCGATGTACGTCGTGGCGTACGGGGCGTGGACCTCCGGCAGCCCGTAGGCGAAGTCGGAGAGTCGCTCGGGCGCCGGGTGGGTGAAGCCGAACCACCGGTCGTAGACGTCCGGGTCGCGGAAGCGGAAGTCGGCGCTCAGGTCCACGATGGCGCCCGCATAGCCGGCCTCGAGCAGGCCGGCCACGGCCCGCGCCCCCTGCCCGTGCTCGGCGGCGATGAAGACGGCGTCGAGTGCGTCGAGCGGTAGGTCTTCGCCGTCGGAGAAGACCAGGGCGGTCTGGCCGCGCAGGGCCGGGTGGGCCGCCCAGACGGGCTGCCCGGCAAAGGTGCGGCTGGTGACGACGTCGAGGCTGACGTGCGGGTGTGTGGCGAGGAGGCGAATCAGCTCGCCGCCCGCGTAGCCGGCGCCGTGGAGGAGGGCAACGTGTTTCAGGGAGGAGGTCATGGCGTGTTCTGCTGCGTGGAGACGGCACCCTGCCGGGCCCGGTGGGCCAGGTAGGCCTGCAGGCCATAGATCCGGGTGAAGCCCCGGGCGTCGCGGGCGTCCCAGAGCTGGTTCGTCTCGCCGTAGGTGGCCACCCCGGCGTCGAACATGGAGTGGGGGCTGTCGCAGCCGAGGACGCTCACCTGCCCCTTGTGCAGGCGCACCCGTACGGTGCCGGTGACCACCTCCTGCGAGGCGTCGAGGAACGCTTCGATGTCCCGCATGACGGGGTCGAAGTACTGCGCGCCGTGGAGCATCATCCCGTAGAAGTCGGCCAGGTGGCTCTTCTGGAACTGCTGCCACTGGGTCAGCACGATCTTCTCCAGCTCCCGGTGGGCAGAGATAAGAATGGCGGGGGCCGGGGCCTCGAAAGCCACCCGCCCCTTGATGCCCAGGATGGTGTCGCCCACGTGGATGCCCCGCCCGACGCCGTGCCGGGCCCCCAGGTCGTTGAGCGTTTCGATGAGCGTCACCGGGTCAAGCGTGTCCCCGTCGAGGGCCACGGGCAGGCCCTGCTCGAACGCGATCGTCAGGTCGAGCGGTGCGTCCGGTGCCTCGGCCGGGGCGACGGTGTCCGGGTAGGCCGCCTCGGGCAGCGGGTCGTGCGTGGTGAGCGTCTCGCGCCCGCCGATGGTGGTGCCCCAGAGACCTTTGTTGATCGAGTACGTAGCCTTCTCGGCCGAGGCATGGAAGCCCCGCTCGGTCAGGTAGGCGGCCGTCTCGGGGCGGCTCAGCCCCAGGTCGCGGATGGGCGTCAGGATCTCGAGGTCGCCGCCGAGGATGCGGAGGGCCACGTCGAAGCGGACCTGGTCGTTGCCGGCGCCGGTGGAGCCGTGTGCCACGGCCCGGGCGCCGAGGCGGCGGGCGGCCTCCACCACGTGCCGGGCCTGCACCACCCGCTCGGGTCCCACGCACAGCGGATAGACGCCGCCGCGCAGCACGTTGCCCTTGATGAGGTAACTCAGGAGGTCGTCGTAGAGATCGCGCCGGGCGTCGAGGGTCAGGTGCTTCGCCGCGCCGAGCTCGAGCGCCTTCGCCTCGAGTGCCGCCGCCTCCTCGGCCGTGAGGCCGCCGGTATTCACGGTGACCGTGTAAACCGGCTCGCCGTACGTTTCGGCCAGGTAGGGGACGCAGAAGGAGGTGTCGAGCCCGCCGCTGAAGGCCAGTACGATGGACATGGTA